>CAZBWV010000119.1:0-15906 GCA_964495805.1 uncultured Calditrichaceae bacterium | reverse complement strand
ATTCAGTTCATCCAGCTTTAATTTTTTTAGACAGGATGAACAGGATTTTCAGGATGATCAATGGATTCTAATGTGTGATTGATGTCAACTCTATATTGCTTCTACTTCCTTTTTTTTAAAATTAATCCTGTCTCATCCTGTATATCCTGTCCAAAAATTCTTTTCAGGAAAAAGCCGGATCGAAGATGAGACCCCTCGACTCCGCTTTCGCTCTGCTGGGTGTGACCCGGCAGTTCGCTGTCATTCCGACTGGAGCGACGAACGGAGTGAGGAGCGGAATGGAGGAATCTCTGAAGAGCACCATCCTGTTCATCCCTCTTGAAATTTTTTTTTGACAGGATGAACAGAATTTTCAGGATGATGAATGGATTTTATGTTTGATTGATTTCAATACTATATTGCTTTTAAATTCTTTTTACAAATTAATCCTGTTCCATCCTGTTTATCCTGTCTAATTTTTTTCAGTTGCAAAACGGATAGGAGATGAGTCCCCTCGACTCCGCTGGCGCACCGCTCGGGGTGACACAAGAGTTCGCTGTCATTCCGACTGGAGCGACGAACGGAGTGAGGAGCGGAGTGGAGGAATCTCATTAAAACGTCATCCCGTTTCATTCTATTCATCAAAACAAAATATTTCAAATCAATGGATAGAATCCAATTGATTGATTTCCCTTTTCACAAACAATGCCTTCCATGTACTTTGAACTGTTTTTGCTTTATTGCGGGAATTTTATTATTATTTCCAAAAATCTGGAGAAGCGAATGAGAAACCTGGTGAATGTTTGGCTGGTCTGGCTCGGGATGTTGGTGGGAAGTGGAGTGGTGATGGGAGCGGAACAACTGATTTTTTATTCTTCCTCTCCGCAGATGGTGCAAAAGCGCTTTTCCGAAATACACAACAAATTACCTGCGACTCGAAAAGTCATCCCTTTAACCGGAAAGTACCAGGTTTTTGAAGAAAACCACCGGGAACCGGTTACTTCTGTAAGTGTCCCCATGGTATTTCACTGGAAAAAGCCATTGATCTTCCGCAAAACCTTTCCCCGGTTCCCCATCTCCAGCCGACACTATTATTTGCATCTCACCGGTTTGAACGGAAACTGCCTGGTGCAATTAAACAATAAAATTTTATTTCAAGGCTCACAGAATTTTTTACCGCTCACTTTATACGTACCGGCCGAGATGCTTCAGGATAGCACAAACGTTCTGAGCATCCAGGTCGAACCTTATCAGCGAAAAGCCGGGGAATTTCCACTCTGGATCCCGGTGAATCTGCCCGCAGTGGATCCGGGAGTATGGGACGTGGTATATCTCGAAGAGCTACCGGAGCTTTTCCTGCCTGGCTTTCAATTCCATACGGAAGCAAAAAACGATTCTATCTTTTTAAGCGGTAGGGCAGAGGTTAAATCCAGTGAATCTTTACCGGCGCAACTTGAGTTTCGTCTGCTGGTTACCGGTCAAAATCGTCTTCTGTTTCAGCAAACCTTCCCGGAAACGATGGACACTCTGCGTCGCAGCGCCAGTTTCGATTTTCAGGTGCAATTTCCCGCACCACACCCCTGGAGCCCGCGACGGCCTGCTTTGTACCAGGTGATTCTTCAGGTATGGCAGGATGGACAATTACGCGACGAAGTGTGGCGCCCCTGGGCACTTCGTACCGCTCAGGTACGCCAGAAACATTTTTACCTAAACGATACGCTCATTTATCTAAATGGAATAAACTACATTTTTCAGAATCCGGAGGGGGTGCGTTTGCCCGATGTAGGACTCATGCGCCGGGATTTGCTTCGCATTCGGGAAAAAGGCTTTAATTCCGTGCGGGTGGGCTTTTATCCCATGCCCGAAGCATTTTACCAGCTTACCGATTCGCTGGGAATTCTGTGTTTTCAGGATATGCCGTTTACCGGATTGGGTCCGAATATTTTTCGCGATTCGTTGTTTCAGAAAAGTCTCTATTCTTACCTGCAAACGTTTATTCAAATGGTGGAAGGGCATCCTTCGGTGGTGGGAATTGGTTTACCCTGTCCATTTGCAGTAGATTCCCTGCGGAACCATCCCTTTTGTCAGGAGCTAATGGGGCTGGTGGAATCACACGGAAAGATTGCCTATCTGGATACACCGTTTCCGCAGGCGCTTGGTCAACCCATTCCCCGTCCGTTGATGCTGGAAGTACTGTCCCGAAACTATCTGGTGGGTACTCTGCCGCTGTATTTTCGCCTGATGCATCCCGACAATGCGGTGATGTTTTCCGGTCTTTCCAAAGCCATCTCCTACCGGGTGGATACCACAGCCATTACAGATGATATGCGGCAGACTGCCGAGTTGTTTGTTCGGCTGAAACAGCGGCAATTTCGGCACCGCCTGGCCGGACAGTTTGTTCTCACCTATTCCGATTACGTGCTGGAAACACCCTCGCTCCAGGCCGGTCCGCAAAACGATTTTCGTATTAACTCCCTGGGGTTGTTTACTCTGCAGCGGAACCTGAAACCGGAAGCCCGCCGAATCCTGCAAATGCATCCCGCAGAACTGAAACAGGTAAAACCCGCTTCCGAACGAAAAAATTTCGGAACAGTGATTTTTATTCTGGTGGGATTAATTAACTTTCTGGTCTTCATGGTGGTTTACCGGGGATTATACGAGTTTCGCCAGAACGTTCACCGTTCCATCCGCAAACCGCACGGTTTTTTCACCGATCTGCACGAACGACGCATCATCTCCTATGGCGAAAACTTCTACCTGATTTTCACCATTGCATTGAGCGGTGCTCTGATGCAGGAGGGCATTTTCTATTTCTTTCGCAACAATCTGTTTGTGGATTACTTCCTCTCACTCATTGTTCCGAATGCACATCTCAAATACCTGATCAGTTCTCTTATCTGGAAACCGATTTTAATGGTTCCTCTGCTAACTTTGTTGAACATGCTGCTATTTTTGCTGATGGCCCTTCCCATTCGGCTGGCCGATTTTGTGGTGGAAGAGCGCATTCGCACCCGTCAGGCGCTGGCAGTCAGTGCCTGGTCGGCGGCACCATTTCTGATTCTGCTACCCATCGGAATGTTCTTTTACAACCTGCTGATTGTGTTGAATTCCTATTGGATTTTAATGGCCGTTCTGTTATATTTCCACGCCTGGTATGTTTTGCGATGGATAAACGGTACCCGCGTAATGTTAGATGTGCCTTATACGCGGGTCTTTCTATTTGCTATCGTGCTGCTGGTGGTGGTAGTTGCTGGATTGCTCTGGTATTATCAGCAAACCACCCATCTGATAAACCATGTGCGCTTTTTAATACAGCTTTACCGGGGATTATCCTGATAGGGAAGTAAAAAATCAAATGTATTTATCAAAATTAGAAATTTTCGGATTTAAATCATTCGCTCAGAAAGCGGTTTTTCGGTTTGAAGATGGAATTACAGCAATCATTGGTCCCAATGGCTGTGGAAAATCGAATATTGTGGATGCCATACGCTGGGTGTTGGGAGAGCAACGGCCTTCCGTACTGCGACTGGACCGTATGGAAAACATTATCTTCAACGGTACGGCTACGCGCAAACCACTGAGTATGGCCGAGGTTTCCCTCTACATCGAAAACAACAAAAACATCCTGCCTTCCATCTATACAGAAGTTAAAATTACCCGTCGCTTGTACCGCTCCGGCGAAAGCGAATATTTGCTAAATAACCGTCCGGTGCGGTTAAAGGACATCATCGATCTGTTTGCGGATACCGGCATGGGCGCCGATGCCTATTCGGTGATTGAGCTGAAGATGGTGGAACAGATTCTCAGCGATAACGCAGAGGAGCGGCGCCGGTTGTTCGAAGAAGCAGCGGGGATTAAGAAATACAAATTGCGCCGAAAATCCGCCCTGCGCCGGTTGGATAGCACCGAGCAGGAACTGGTGCGCCTGAACGATGTCATCGCCGAAGTGCAGAAAACAGTCAACTCCCTTTCCCGCCAGGTCGGAAAGGCCCGGCGCTATCACCAGTTTAAGGGAGAATTGAAGGAGAAGGAGATCTTCCTGTTCCAGCTACGCCTGCAAAATTACCAGGCACAACTGGAACCGCTGCTGGAGGAGCGCAATCAGATTGCCCAGAATCGGGAGCGTTTGAGCAAAGAAGTTGCCAGCAGCGAGGCGGAACTGGAGAAACTCCAGGTAAGGGCAGTGGACCTGGAACAGAAATTTCGCACTGTCGCCGTACGCCTGAATGAATACGATGAGAAAATCCGCCAGCGGGAGGAAAAAGTTCGCCTGAACGATCAGCGCATCGAGTCTCATCAGGAGGCCATCCGACGCTGGGAGCAGGAAATCCTGCAGCTTCAGGAGAGCATTGAGAAGTTAAAGCAGGAAGCTGAAGCGCTGAAAGCAGAAAAGGTTCGGGTGGAACGGGAAGCCGGTGAATTGAAAGAAGCTTACCAGCAGCAAGCCAACCACCAGCTGGAGGTGGAAAATCGGGTGGAACAGGCACGGGAAAAGTACCGTGCTTTCCGCGAGGAGAATCAGACGTTGCTGGAGGCGCTAAGTAGCCAGCGGGAGGAGTACCAGCGCCTGAGCATTCGGCTGAATGCTCTGACCGAACGGCTGGAAAAACTGGAGAAAATTCGTCAGGAAGTGCACCGGCAACATCAGGAGAAAGAAACAACGGTGGGTGAACTGGAAGAAGAGCTGGAGAACGCCCGTGCCGATGCCGAGCTTTTCCGCCGGGAACAGGACAATCTGCGCAACCGATTAAAAACGTTGAGTGCGGAAATTTCCCGGCTGGAAGAACAACGAAACCAGCTGCTGGGAAAACTGGAACAGGTGAAAAGCCGCCGGGAATTCCTGGAACGGCTGATTACCAGCTACGAAGGATTCTCCGAAAGTGTTCAATATGTAATGAGCCGGCGTAAACAGTTTGGCGGACTCATCGACACGCTGGCCAATCTGGTGGACACCAGCGAAAAATACCGCCCCGCTCTGGAAAGCTATCTGCAGGAAATTGCCAACTACCTGGTGGTGGAAGAGGAAAATACCGCACGGGAAATTTTGCAGGAAATTCGCCATCATAAAAAAGGGCGTCTGACTCTGGTGCCCCTTTCTCTGTTGCATCCCGCCCGCAATGGTGCCGCAGACCCATCCGTGTTCAACGGCAAAGCAGTTCCCCTGAAGCAGGTGGTGAATTTCGATAAACAGTACCAGAAGCTGTTCAATTTCCTGTTCGACCGGGTAATTGTGGTACCGAACATGGAAAGCGGTTTGAGCTGGTACAAAAAGCATCCCGAATTCAATTACCTGACGCTGGAGGGTGAATTCATTGGTGATTGGGGGCATATCACCGGCGGCGAATCGGGACGTTCCGTAAACCTGATTGGGCGCAAGCAACAATTTGCCCGCCTGCAGGAAGAATATGAACGGCTCCGGCAGCAATTCCAGACGGTGGAAGAACAGCTCTCCCGGTTGCGGCAGGAGAGCCAGGAACGGGAGAACAAACTGCAGGAATTCACCCGCTTGCTGGAAGAGCAGCAAACCAATGTACGTCAACTGGAACAGCGGTGGCATCAGCAACAATACGAAACCCGCCGTCTGCACGAACGGTTAGAAGAACTCCGCACCGAAACCGACCAGCTGCGGCAGGAGGTGGAACAACTCCGCAGCAAAGCCGATAAGCTAAAACCGCAGATCCACCAGGCTGACCTGAAACAGCAGCAGTATCGCGAAACGGAGGAGCAATTGAACCGTCAGGTAGAAGAAGCGGAACGGGAATACCGACAGGTCGCCCATCAGGTACAGAAGCTACAGATGGAATACCTCAGCAAGCAGAACCGGCTGAACGAACTGGCACGGAAGGAAGAATATCTGAACACGCGCCGGAAGGAAACCCGTCAGCGGATCGAACAGTTGCACCAGGAAATTGCCGAGTTTCAGGGAGAAATTACCCGCTTTCGGGAAGAAAACACACGCCTTCGCAAGGAACTGGAACAACTGTACCAGCAGCGCGATGCTGTTGAGAAGGAGAAGGAGGAAGTGGAAAGTCAGTACCAGGGACTGAAATCGCTCATTATGGCCAGGGAGGAGGCGGCAAAAAAATTACACCGTCGCTGGAACCAGGCTCAGGAACGCTTCCGGGAGCTGGAACTGCACATCCGTGAACTGGAAGTGAAGCAGAAAACGCTACAGGAGCAGATGGAGGAACAGTACGGGGAGGATCTTCGCCGGTTTCTGGAGGAACACCCCATTCCGGAAGGCGCTACCCCCGGGCAACTTCAGGAGGAAATTGCCACCCTGCGGCGAAAAATCGAAGCGCTGGGTGAGGTAAATCCGCTGGCGGTAAAAGAGTACGAACGGGAAAAAGAACGGCTGGATTTTCTGAAGAATCAGCAGGAGGATTTACTGAAGGCAAAAAGTGAACTGATGGAAACCATCCGCAAACTAAACAAAACCGCCCGGGCACTGTTCCTGGAAACGTTCGAAAAAATCAGTGCGAACTTTCAAACCGTATTCAGCAAATTCTTTGAAAACGGAGAGGGCCAGCTGCGGCTGGTGGAAAGCGATGATCCACTGGAAGCCAACATCGACATCCGGGTGCATATTAAGGGACGGAACCTTTCCACCCTGAGCATGATGAGTGCCGGGGAGAAAACCCTCACCGCTATTTCCCTGCTCTTCTCCATCTATCTGGTTAAACCCAGCCCTTTCTGTATTCTGGATGAAGTGGATGCTCCCCTGGACGATGTGAACATTGCCCGTTACACCCACGCTTTAAAGGAATTTTCTAACAACACGCAATTCATTCTGGTAACCCATAACAAGATGACCATGCAGGCTGCGCAGGCCATGTACGGGATTACCATGGAAGAACCGGGCGTCAGCAAAGTGGTTTCCGTGCGGCTGGATTAGTAGGGAATTCCTGTGGGTCGTCCGTACTAATGGTAAGTAGAAAAATGGGTGGGCTCTCTGTGTTTTTTTGGAGAATCGGGGGAAAAACGGTTCTGTTCCTTCCCTTTGCACCGGAAACTCCACCCGTGTGTTTCAAAAAACGGTAATAACCAAATATTCCGGGAGTGATGATGAAGCGTTTGTTTAATTTTTCTGTATTGATTCTGTTTCTCTTTACCGCATTAAGCGTTGCCCGTGAGGGGCGCAAAGTGACCTTGACCCTTCAGCATAAGCTGGAAGTTGCCGGACAGGATGAGGCAATTCCGGTGTGGGTGTTTTTAACCGACAAGGGAGCGGATTGGGAACAGCAGCTTTCGGTGGTGGAACAACGATTGTTGCCCCATGCCCGCGCCCGGCGGTTACGTAACCGTCCCGCAGACCAGTTGGTGGATTTTTACGATGTACCAGTGTACGCTCCGTATGTGCAGCAGATTCGCACAATGGTTCGAAGACTCCGCCATAAAAGCCGCTGGCTCAATGCGGTTTCGGTGGAAGCTACGGCACAGCAAATCCGTCAGCTGGAAACGCTACCCTTCGTACGTCAAATTGAGGTGATCCACCGCTTCCGTGGACCCGAAGTCCCCGAAGAAAAACCGGTTCCCACCGGAAATGTTCCTGTGGAATCCGCCAACCATTTACTGGATTACGGTCCCTCTTTCACGCAGAATAATTTAATTAACGTACCGATGTTGCACGACCTGGGCTATGACGGCAGCGGCGTGGTTATTTGCATGCTGGATGCGGGTTTTAACAATCTGCAACATCAGGCACTGACTTCGGTGAATATTCTGCACACCTGGGATTTTGTGAACAACGATAGTATTGTGTGGGACCAACCGGGTCAGATGGGCAACGGCGACCATGGAACCTACACCCTGGGTACCATTGCCGGATACCAACCCGGAGAATTGATCGGTCCTGCTTACGGAGCCAGCTTTTTGTTAGCCAAAACAGAGAACACCGATTACGAACGGCATATTGAGGAAGACCACTGGGTGGCGGGTGCGGAATGGGCAGACAGCCTGGGAGCGGATATTATCAGCAGTTCGCTGGGATATCGGGATTTTGACCCCGGGCAGACCAGCTACACCTGGCAGGATATGGATGGCAATACAACTATTGTAACGATTGGAGCCGACCTGGCTGCCAGCCGGGGAATTCTGGTGGTCAATTCTGCCGGAAACGAAGGCTCTTCCACACCCAGCAATCCCAACACCCTGGTTGCACCGGCAGATGGCGATAGTGTGCTGGCTGTGGGTGGAACCGATGGCACCGGTAATCGGGTGTACTTTAGCTCCATGGGTCCCACCGCCGACGGACGAATCAAACCGGATGTGATGGCGCAGGCTTCCAGCGTGGTGGCTCCCAGCGTGTACTCCACCACCGGCTACAGTTCTGTGGATGGTACCAGTTTTTCCTGCCCTCTCACCGCCGGTGCTTCAGCCCTGATTCTACAGATCAATCCCTACCTGAGCAATATGCAAATCATTCAGGCGCTGAAAGCCACCGCCGACCATGCCAGTAATCCCAATAACGAATACGGCTGGGGAGTGATTGATGCCTACGCAGCGGCTTTTTATTTTACCCCGCAAATTCAGCACACACCCCTGAGCGATACGGAAGACCTGACCGGTCCCTACACGGTGGAAGCCGTGATCACCAGCAACTTTCCGCTTACCGGCGATTCGTTGCAGGTGTTTTATCGGTACGGACAGGGAACGTTCCACACCCTGACGTTGCAGGCCATGGGTAATAACCTGTACCAGGCGCAAATACCCGGGCCAGGTAGCGAAACCGATGTGTCCTACTACATCCATGCGGTAAACGATAGCGGAATTGCCGCCAATGCGCCAACCCATGCGCCGACGGAACTGTACACATTCCACGTGGGAACCGATACCGTTCCGCCAGTGATTGGTCATCAACCGCTTAGCAATGTAGCGCTATACATCTGGCCTGCGGTGGTGCGAGCCACCATCTCAGACAATCTGGGAGTGGATGATGCGCAGGTGTATGTGGAATGGAAAAAGAACGGCGTGCAGCAAAACAATTTCCCTCTTACCCGGGTTCAGGGCGATGTGTTTGAGGGGGTATTTAACGAAGATACCACGCAGGTGCATGTGGGCGATGTGATTGAATACCGCATCCATGCCAGCGATCTGGCCGGTACCCCCAATTCGGTGTATCATCCGCAGAGTGGTTATCATCAGTTTACCGTTATCGATACCCGGGGACTGGTGCTGTTGATTGATGACGAGAGCTCCAGCCGGGGCACCATCTCAGATCGGGGAACGCTGGTGGAGTATCATCCGGAACAGACCACCACCTCCACTCAGCTTATTCAACATTACCTGACCCAATTGGGATTTCTGGTGACCACCGAATCACCCGGTACCACCAATCCGCAAACCTGGAGTCAGTACAACCTGGTCATTTCCGCTTCGGGCGAAAATCCCGGGCCGGTGGCGAATTCTGCTTACCGTCAGGCACTGATTCAGCATGTGCAAAATGGCGGAAAATTGCTGATTGAGGGTGGTGAAGTAGGTTACGATGCTATTTCGGGAGTTGGGTATTCCACATTTGCGGCTCAGGTGCTGCATGTAACGGACTGGCAGGGGGACGATGAAGGACCGCTGCAGCAAATTCCCACCCAGAGCCAGCATCCTATGGTGACCACACCCAATTCCCTGCCGCCCAGTATTTCGCTGACTTACAACACCTTTAGCGGCTGGTACGACCAGGACGCCATGACTCCCGATGCCCAGAGCTATCTGGTTTACCAGCCTCAGAGCGAGCCGGGCACCGCCGGCATTCTGATCTACGACGACAATAGCAATCCCCTGAGTGCACAAATTGTGTACTGGGCATTCGACTTTACCAGCATTACGGACACTACCGTGGCGCGTCAGTTGCTTGAGAACAGCGTGGTGTATCTGCTCACCAGCGAAACAGTTGGTCTGGAACATCACACCGAACATGTTCCCGGTAAGGTGACGCTATATCCCAATTATCCCAATCCGTTTAATCCTGCCACCACCATTCGCTTTTATTTGCCCCGAACGACAAAGGTTCATCTGATGGTGTACAATAATCTGGGACAACGAGTGGCGGTACTCCAAAAAGGACGGATGGAAGCGGGAATGCATCGCTTGCAATGGAATGCCGGTCAGATGGCTTCCGGTGTGTACTATGTAGTGCTGAAAGCGTCGGATGTGCAGCAGGTACAGAAAGTAATTCTGATGAAATAAATTTCTTCGGTAGGAAGGATGAACATCAAAGCGCCTCCTGCAATTCAATAAAGTTCGACAAAGGGAAGCGTTTCGTGACGCTTCCCCTCAGATGTGTCAAATGGCGAATTCTGGGTTGAACCGGAATTCGCCTTTTGTTTTGGAACGGGTTGTGCGGAGAAACGGGGTGTGCTGTGGTTTTTTCTGCCAAACGATAAAAAAGCTGGAACGTGACATCCATTTCCATCTTGTAACAAAAACTTTTTCTGGTAAACGGTTGATTTAGTCGTTTGCCGCTTTTTTCTTCCTGAATGCCTCCCAGCGGGAAAATTCTTCCTGCAGAAATCTTCCGGTATGGGATTGTTCCATTTTGCTGAGCTCTTCCGGAGTACCCTCTGCCACCACGTAACCACCGGCGTCTCCACCTTCCGGACCCAGATCAATAATCCAGTCGGCGGTTTTAATCACATCCATATTATGTTCAATCACAATCACTGTGTTACCGCGTTCCACCAGCCGGTGCAGCACCTGAAGCAGCATGTGGATGTCCGCAAAGTGGAGTCCGGTGGTGGGTTCGTCTAAAATGTAGATGGTGCGTCCGGTGCTAACCCGGCTCAGTTCGGTGGCAAGTTTCACGCGCTGAGCTTCCCCGCCACTCAGGGTAGTGGCTGGTTGCCCCAGATGGATGTAACCCAATCCCACTTCTTGCAGCGTTTGCAATTTTCGTTTGATGGCAGGAATTTTGTCGAAAAATTCCAGTGCTTCGTTAACGGTCATATCCAGTACATCGGCGATGGATTTCCCCCGGTACCGGATTTCCAGCGTTTCCCGATTGTAGCGCTTCCCCTTGCACACTTCGCAGGTTACGTACACATCCGGCAGAAAGTGCATTTCAATTTTCTTAACCCCGTCTCCCTGGCAGGCTTCGCAACGTCCGCCTTTTACATTAAACGAAAAGCGTCCCGGAGCGTAACCCCGAATTTTTGATTCCGGTAACTGAGCAAACAGATCCCGAATCAGGGTAAACAGGCCCGTGTAGGTAGCGGGATTGGAGCGTGGAGTGCGTCCGATAGGCGATTGATCAATAGCGATTACCTTGTCCACAAACTCCAGCCCTTCAATGGAATCGTAGGGAAGGGGAATCAGTTTGCTGTTGTGGAAGTGGCGGGAAAGGATGGGATAGAGCGTTTCGTTAAGCAGGGTGCTTTTGCCCGAACCTGACACTCCGGTAATACAAATGAACGTTCCCAGGGGGAAGCGTACCTGTATGTTTTTCAGGTTGTTTCCACGGGCTCCGTTGAGCACAAGAAATTGTCCGTTACCGCAGCGCCGTTTCTCCGGAATAGGGATGAATTTGCGGAAGCTCAGAAACTGGCCGGTCAGGCTGCGGGGATTCTGCTCAATCTCCTGTGGTGTTCCGGTCGCCACCACATATCCGCCGTGTTTCCCTGCGCCGGGACCCAGGTCCACCACGTAGTCGGCGTGTTCTATGGTTTCCCGATCGTGTTCCACCACCAGCACGGTATTTCCCAGGTCGCGCAGCCGGAGCAGTGTGTGAATCAGGCGCGTATTGTCCCGCTGGTGCAAACCGATGCTGGGTTCGTCCAGGATGTACAGCACACCCACTAACCGGGAGCCGATCTGGGTGGCCAGGCGGATGCGCTGGGCTTCGCCGCCGGAGAGCGTCCCCGCTGCCCGATCCAGAGTAAGGTATTCCAGCCCCACATCCTGCAAAAACTGCAGACGGGATTGAATCTCCTTGAGAATCTGCCGGGCGATGAGTTGCTCTTTTTCAGTCAGGCGAAGCTCCCGGAAAAACCGAATGGCCTGCTTGATGTTCATGGCGGTGACTTCGGCAATGTTTTTACCGCCGACCCGAACACTCAGCGCTTCTTTGCGTAACCGTGCACCGCCACAGGTGGGGCAGGGAATCTGATTCATGAATCCTTCGATCCATTCCCGAATGTGCTGAGAATTAGTTTGTCGGTAGCGACGGTACAGGTTGTTGATGATGCCCTCGTAACGGGAGGAAAATTCGAAGCGGGAATCTTCCCGATCGAAGATGAAACGGACTTTCTCTTTGCTGCCGTACAAAATCAGATTGCGGATTTCTTCGGGGAGTTCCTTCCACGGGGTGGATAGGCTAAAGCGGTACTGTTTTGCCAGCGCTTCAATCATCTCAAAGTACCAGCTTTGCCGTCGTTCCCCGATGGGGGCAATAGCTCCCTCTTCGATGGACAGATTGGGGTTGGGAATCACCAATCGTTCGTCAATTTCCAATCGGGTGCCAAGTCCGTCGCAGGTGGGGCAGGCACCGTAAGGACTGTTAAAAGAGAACATTCGGGGTTCAATCTCTTCATAGCTGATGCCACACTTCAGGCAGGCGAACTGTTCGCTGTACAGTTGTTCGCTGGCTTCATCCACATTTTCGGCAATTACCAGACCGTTGCCCAGTTTCAGTGCCACTTCCACGGATTCAGCCAGCCTGTGGCGGATGTCCGGACGAATCTTCAGGCGGTCCACTACCACTTCGATGTTGTGCTTCACATTTTTCCGAAGACGAATCTCTTCATCCAGCAGATGCAGTTTACCATCGATGCGTACCCGCACAAAACCCTCTTTACGGACTTCTTCCAATAGCTCCCGGTACTCCCCTTTGCGTCCCCTTACCACCGGCGCCAGAATTTGCACCCGGGTTCCCTCCGGAAGTTGCCGAATCTGGTCCACAATCTGTTGCGGCGTCTGGCGGGAAATGGGTTCGCCACAATTGTAGCAATGGGGATGTCCGATGCGGGCAAACAGCAAACGCAGGTAGTCGTAAATTTCGGTTACCGTACCCACTGTGGAGCGGGGATTCCGGTGGGTGGTTTTCTGCTCAATGGAGATGGCTGGCGATAGTCCGTCGATGTAATCCACATCCGGTTTTTCCATCAGCCCTAAAAACTGACGGGCGTAGGCGCTCAGGCTTTCCACATACCGGCGTTGCCCTTCCGCATAGATGGTATCGAATGCCAGGCTGGATTTGCCCGAACCGGAAATACCGGTGATCACCACAAACCTGTCTCGTGGTAACCGCACATCAATGTTCTTCAGATTGTGCTCCCGCGCCCCTTTTATGGTAATGAATTGCTTTTTCTTCATTATCTGCTATCGGTTTTTATTTTGCGGGGGAAAAATACAAAAATCATACGGAATTGCAACAGGAAAAGAAGGAAAAAAGAATTGGTAAAAAGTGAAAAAGATATTTTATGGTTTTGGGAAAAATGAGAAATATTTTACTTCTTGACATGTTGCTCATAAAATAAGAAATTTAAAAAAAATACTGGAAATTACGATGACCTCTCCATTGCAGAAACCTTTGTACAATCAGAGTTTGATTGTTGATTTATATGAATTAACCATGGCGGCAGGGTATTTTGAGAATCAGTACAATCATCTTTCCACCTTCGAGGTATTTGTACGGGAAATGCCTCGCAATCGGGCGTACATGGTGGCGGCGGGTTTACAGCAGATTACCGAATACTTGCTGAATTTGAAATTCGAAGAGGATGACATTGCCTACTTGCAGTCGTTGCCTGCTTTTTCCCGGTTGCAGAATGACTTCTGGGATTACTTACGGCAGTTCCGCTTTTCCGGCGATGTGTGGGCTATTCCCGAAGGGCAGATTGTGTTCCCCGGTGAGCCGCTGGTCCGAATTACTGCTCCCATCATTGAAGCGCAGATTGTCGAGACGTTTCTGCTGTCCATGATCAACTTCCAGACGCTGATAGCCAGCAAAGCAGCGCGGGTCGTCCAGGCCGCTCAACTGGATGGCAAAAAACGCGGAATCATGGAGTTTGGTTCCCGTCGCGCGCACGGACCGGAAGCCAGTATTCTGGCCGCCCGGGCAGCTTATATTGCCGGTTGCATTGGTACCTCCAATGTGCTGGCCGGTAAACGTTTTGGCATCCCCGTGTACGGTACCGCTGCCCACAGCTGGACCATGGCTTTCCCCAGCGAGATGGATGCGTTTCGGGCATACTACAAAGTTTTTCCCGAAAGTACCATTTTACTCATCGATACATACGATATTGAGCAAGGGGCACACCACGCGGTGGAAATTGGGCCCGGCATTAAAGGGGTACGCATCGATAGCGGAGACCTGCTTGAAGAAAGCAAAAAGGTACGCCAGATTCTGGACAATGCCGGCATGAAACATGTGATGATTGTGGTAAGCGGCGATTTGAACGAATATAAAATCAAAAAATTAGTGGAAGCCGGTGCCCCGATCGATAGCTTTGGAGTCGGAACACAGATGGTCACCTCCGAAGATGCCCCTTCGCTGGGGGGAATTTACAAATTGGTGGAACAGGAAATAAATGGTCAGATCCGCTATCGGGCAAAATTTAGCCGGAATAAAGCCACCTATCCTGGTAAAAAACAGGTGTTTCGGTTTGTGGACGAAAACGGGCAGTTCCACCACGATCTGATCGGGCTGGAGAAAGAATCGTACAATGAGCCCAATATTCCCTTGCTGGTACCGGTGATGCAAAAGGGCGAAGTGGTGTACGATTTTCCCAGAATCGAACGCATTCGGGAATTTTTCTGCGATAACCTTCGCCGGTTACCCGAATCGTTCAAGGCTTTCGAAAACAATCAACCCTACCCGGTACGGTACAGCCAGTTATTGCAGGATTTGTTCGAGCAGCTGAAAACAGAAGAGGTGGAGGAAGAAAAACCGCAGTAAAAGACAATCCCATTTCTTTAATTGAAATCCCCGGTCGATAATTTTGAACCGGATAAATCAGGATGATGGTTGAAAGATTTGACAATCATTGCAAATGTACGATTTAATCGGGTATTCCCTTCATTAATAAATCCACTATGTTAATGTTGACAGGATGAACGACGGTTAATGAGATTCCTCCACTCCGCTCCTCACTCCGTTCGTCGCTCCAGTCGGAATAACAGCGAGCTGCTGTGTCACACCGGGCGGCGTCATTCTTTCCTTCTGTCACCCCGAGCGGAGCGTCAGCGGAGTCGAGGGGTCTCATCATCCATCCGACTTTTTCCTGAAAAGAATTTTTGGACAGGATATACAGGATGGAACAGGATTCATTTTGAAAAAGGAATTAAAAGCAATATAGAATTGAAATCAATCAAACATAAAATCCATTAATCATCCTGAAAATCCTGTTCATCCTGTTTAAAAAATTCAAGCAGTATGAACGGGATGGTGTTTTGATTAGATTCCTCCATTCCGATCCTCACTCCGTTCGTCGCTCCAGTCGGAATGACAACTACATACTCTGTCACCCCGAGCGGAGCGATAGCGGAGTCGAGGGGTCTAATCTTCTATTCAGCTTGCCCTTAAAAAGAGAATTTTTAGGCAGGATAGACAGAATGCGACAGTATCAAAAACAATGCAAAATTGTGAATAAATCAAACGTCAAAATCCATTCATCATCCTGAAAATCCTGTTCATCCTGTCTAAAAAATACAAACGAGATGAACGGGATGGTGTTTTCCAGCGATACCTTTGGCAAAATCCATTTTCCTTTCGAAAAGTGTTGAATTTTAAAATTCATACAGCAATTTTGTTTTATCTGTCATAAATTTGTTTGAACAAAAACAGCACCGACAATGGTTCAAAACGCTATTCGCATTGTAGTCTGGGTGATTTTTCTAATAGGCGGGAGTGTTCTGGGCATTTCACTGGACCTGCATTGGTGTCGCAGTCTGGTAAGGAATCCATTTTTTCACATCATGAGCGCACTGGTCGGTTTT
>CAZBWV010000118.1:0-10786 GCA_964495805.1 uncultured Calditrichaceae bacterium | reverse complement strand
ATTTGTGTGCCTCCGCGAACGCTTCATCCTGTTTCGCGGCTGGCTTAGCCATTTTCTGTTGGAAGGGCACACCATTTCGCCACCCGACAGGTGTGGGGTGGAACTCCTGCTCCGTAAATGGAAATATCATCCCGGTTGCCCCACGATTCCTTGACGAACTTTCAGGAGACTGCACAAACACCCCTCCCGATCTGCACCATGCGCTATACACGCTATCATTATAAGTTTCAAAAATCTCCCCGAGTAACCGCACCAAACCGGGAGGCGTTTAGAATTCACCACCTCTCACTTTCGCTCACGGCGTACCAGCCGAAAAGATATTTACAGACCAAACCATTCTGTTTTCTTCTAACGCCTTGCGAGCAAACTATTTATGCTTAATTTATTTCTTAACATCGATATTTCTTTAATCAAAATATGAAAAAACTCTTCTTTTTTCAAACATTTTACCGCACAAACAAACGACCCCAATCATCTTCAACCCCTGTTTGACATCCCACAGGAAATGCCGTAAATTAGTTAACTTTAAGAATTTCACGGACTGACGGAATCTGTTATGACCATGGACCACATTCGAAATTTTTGCATTATCGCCCACATCGACCACGGTAAATCCACCCTGGCCGACCGACTACTGGAATATACCCACACCCTGGACCAGCGCCAGCTGAAGGAACAGGTACTGGATAACATGGACCTGGAACGTGAACGCGGCATCACCATCAAAGCACACTTTGTGCGCATGGACTACCAGCATCCCAACGGACAACGCTACGAGTTTAACCTGATTGACACTCCCGGACACGTGGACTTTTCCTACGAGGTCTCCCGCAGTCTGGCTGCCGCCGAAGGAGCCCTGCTGTTAGTGGATGCTGCCCAGGGAGTGGAAGCCCAGACCATCAGCAATCTGTACCACGCCCTGGAGAATGACCTGACCATTGTGCCGGTTATCAATAAAATAGACCTGCCCAGTGCCCAGGTAGAGGTGGTAAAACACCAGATCATGGAACTGATCGGGTGCGACGAATCGGAAATTTTGCTTACCAGTGCCAAAACCGGGGAGGGCATTCCTGAAGTGGTGGAGGCTATCATCCAGCGCATCCCGCCGCCCCAGGGCGATCCCGCAGCCCCGCTGCAGGCACTCATTTTCGACTCCAGCTTCGACAACTACCGCGGTGTGGTGGCACTCATCAGGCTTTTCAACGGTGAAATCAAAGAAGGCGACAAAATAAAATTTTTTGCCACAGGTCAGGAATTCGAAGTGGAAGAGCTGGGCTATTTACGCCTGAAGCGGGTGCGCACCGGCAAACTGACCACCGGTGAGGTCGGCTATCTGATTTGCGGTGCCAAAGACGTGCGGGACATCCGCGTGGGGGATACGGTGACCCATGCCCGACGTCCCGCCGAAAAACCACTGCCCGGCTACCGCGCAGTAAAACCCATGGTGTTTAGCGGCATTTACCCGGTGGTCAATCAGGAATTCGAAAACCTGCGCATGGCGCTGGCCAAACTGGCACTAAACGATGCCGCACTCCAGTACGAACCGGAAACCTCCACCGCACTGGGGTTTGGCTTTCGCTGCGGATTCCTGGGGCTGCTGCACATGGAAATTGTGCAGGAACGCCTGGAACGGGAGTTTGGCCAGCAAATCATCGTTACCACGCCCAACGTGGTGTACCGGGTCACCACCACCGACGGAGAAGTCCACCTGATTGAAAATCCGTCTAAAATGCCCGATCCGGTTAAAATCGAGAAAATTGAGGAGCCGTACATTCGGGCGCAGATTATCACTCCGCCGGAGTACATTGGCAACATCATGAAAATTGCCAACGAACGGCGCGGGATTCTGAAAAACACCTCGTACATCGACCCCTCCCGTGCGGATATTCAGTACGAATTTCCCCTCTCCGAGGTGATTTTCGACTTCTTCGACAAACTCAAGTCCGTTTCGCGCGGTTTTGCCTCATTCGACTACGACTTTGCCGGGTATCGGGAAGGCGATCTGGTACGGCTGGACATTTTAATTAACGGCGAGCCATTGGATGCGCTGTCCATTATTGTGCACAAGGACCGGGCTTACGAAAAAGGTCGCGCGTTATGCACCCGACTGCGCAAGCTGATTCCCCGCCAGCTGTTCGAAGTGGTGATTCAGGCGGCGATTGGTCATCGGGTGATTGCCCGGGAAGTGGTGAAGCCGCTGCGCAAAAACGTACTGGCAAAATGCTACGGCGGCGACGTCACCCGCAAGCGTAAATTGTTAGAGAAACAGAAGGAAGGCAAAAAACGTATGAAGCAGGTGGGACGGGTGGAAATTCCCCAGGAAGCTTTTCTCTCCGTGCTTTCGGCAGAATAGCTTCCGACCACCCTCCGAAAATGCTTCTTTTATGAAACATCTTTACAAAACGCTGGTAAAATAAAACCTAAAATGCGGAGCCATGTAGCCTGGTTCCGTAAGCATTAAAAACGACAGTGAAGGAGGAAATAGCTTGAAACCCGAGAAGAAACGCTGGGAATCGGTTCGCGCCATTCTGATTGCCGTGCTGGCAGCACTGGTGCTGCGGCAATTTGTGATTGCAGCTTATAAAATTCCCACCAGCTCCATGGAAGATACCCTGCTGGTCGGCGACTTTTTACTGGTTAACAAATTTTATTACGGGGCGCAAACCCCCAACTGGATCGGAATTCCCTTTACCCGAATCGGATTCAACATTCCCTGGTTTCGGTTCCCCAAAATCGCCGAAGTGAAACAGAACGATATTGTGGTGTTTCGCTATCCGCGAGACCCACATCTGGAATACATTAAACGCTGCGTGGCGGTGGGAGGCCAGACGGTTAAAGTCGTCAACAAAGAGCTATTTGTGGACGGAAAGCGCTTCCCCGACCCGCCCAAGTTGAAACATGTGGACCCGAACATCTTTAGTCGGGATAATCCGTTTTATCCCACTTTTCGGCCCGGACTGGGCAGTCGGGACAATTTCGGTCCGGTGACGGTTCCACCGGGTCACTACTTTATGATGGGCGACAACCGCGATCGCAGTTCGGACAGCCGGGAATGGGGCTTCGTCCCGCCGGAAAACATCGTGGGACGACCGCTGATTATTTACCTCTCCTGGGACTCCCGGGTGCCCGGCTACCGGTTAACCCACAAAATTCGCTGGAGTCGCCTGGGCTGGGTGATTCGGTAAACTGGCATGGAACAGGCCGGTCTGTACATCCATATCCCCTTCTGCCTGCGCAAATGCGGTTACTGCGACTTCTATTCCATCACCCGCCTCTCCCGCAGAGAGGCGTTCGTTCAGGCGTTGCTGCGGGAAATGGAGCTGATCGCACCGCACTACCGGCATCTGGAATTCGACACCATTTTTATTGGCGGTGGCACCCCCACCGTGCTGACGCAGGAACAGTTGCAACAAATCCGGGAGAAACTCTACCAGCAATTTCGCATCGCATCGGCGGTGGAATTTACCATGGAAGCCAATCCCGGTACGGTGAGTTTCTCCCTGCTCAGCGCCCTGCACTCCATGGGGGTGAATCGGCTCAGCCTGGGAGCTCAATCGTTTTTTGAAGAGGATTTACGGTTCCTGGAACGCATCCATACAGTGGAGGAGATTTACTCCGGTTTTCAGCAGGCACGTCGGGCGGGATTCGATAATATCAATCTGGACCTTATCACGGCTTTTCCCGGGCTTACCCCGGAGCGGTTCCACGCTACCCTGGAATATACACTGGAGCTGGCTCCCGAACATATCTCCTGTTACACGCTCATTTTCGAACCGGGAACCCCGTTTTACCGGCGGCTTCGGGCGGGAGAAATGCAGGCGATGGACCAGGAAACGGAAGCACAATTTTATCAGTTAACCAACCAGGTGCTGAGCGAAGCCGGTTACCGGGCGTACGAAATTTCCAACTTTGCCCGGGAATCCCGCTGGCAGTGCCAGCACAACCTGAAATACTGGCGTCACCAGCCATATTTAGGACTGGGACCTTCCGCCCATTCCTTTGTAGGAAACCGCCGCTGGTGGAACGTTCGATCGCTTCGTCAATATATCAAACGGCTGAATGCCGGTGAACTTCCCGTAGCGAACAGGGAAAATTTGAGCGAGCACACACGCAAGTTCGAGTACATTTTTCTGCATTTGCGGCTGCGGGAAGGAATTTCGCTAACGGATTATTCCCGGCGATTTGGCACCCATTTTTTGCAGGAATTTGCCTCTGCTCTGGAATCGCTGCGCACGAGCCGTTTTCTGGAAGTAGCCGACGAGCGGGTTCGCCTGACCGAGCGGGGCTGGTTGCTGGCCGACGAAATCGCCAGTTATTTTCGGGTGGAACCAAACCGCCATGGTTCCGCGGTCCAATAAAATTTATGCGCACATATCAAGCAGCCCGATGGCTCCGTGGGCAATCGGGTGAATCCGAAGTTCACTCAATTTGAGATACATGGCATGAAACAAATTTTACTCATCTTTCTTCTTTTTCCGCTGGTGGTGCTGGCGCAAAACCGCGCCGCCCAACCCATTCAGAATTTTCCTGATCTGATTCTGCAGAATCAAAAAATTATTGCCAAAGAAACACCCCGGGAACGACGCGATCGGCAGATGTTTCGCCTGGCTCAGAGTTACCTGAACATGAGCCGCTATGAAAAAGCCATTCCTATTTTAGAAGACCTGGTGCGCCGCCATCCGGAAAACCGTTCCTACTACCAGACGCTACTCCGGGCGTACATGACCATTTCCGACATTGCTGCTGCCGATTCTCTGGTTCAGCAGATGCTCCAGCGGAATCCCGGCGACCTGCTGCTGGAAGTGGACCGCGCCATGGTTCTGTACCGGGAGAATCGCAAGGACGAAGCCATTGCCATCTGGAACAGCGTACTGGAACGTCGTCCGAAAGACCCCGGTATGTACAATCGGGTGGCGAATGCCATGCTGCAAAACCGCCTGCTGGATGAAGCCATTCGGGTGTACCAGCTGGGACTGGAACGCATCCCCCATTCCGATTACTTTTTACAGAACATTGCCAGCCTGTACCAGAGCCGCCTGATGTACGCCCGGGCGGCAGAATACTACCTGAAATATCTGGAACGCAATCCTTCCCAGCAGCAGTACATTTTTAACCGCATTCTCTCCTTCCGGGTTATGGAGGACGACCGGGACGCATTTTACCAGGCTCTGGAAAATTTTGCCCGCCACTCCTCCATCCCCAATAAAGTGTACCTGCTGATGGCACAACTGTACCAGCGCGACCGGGAGTTCGAAAAAGCGTATCGCATTTACCGTCGGTTAGAGCAGGTAAAAGGTGATGGAAGCTATCTGCTACGGTTTGCCCGTGCCGCCCGGCAGGATTCCAGCTACCAGATTGCCCTGAAGGCATATCGGGAAGTTATCCAGAAGCAACAAGCAGGGGGAAAAGTCCCCATCGAGGCGTACGAGGGAGCCGTGCTCTGCCTGTACCAGTTAGCGGGTCAAACCCGGCAGGCACACTATGCCCGGGAGGCAGTGGAAATGATCGAGAAGATCCGCTCCCGGGAATCGGATTGGCGAAGGCTGGCACGTCTCATTTATCTGGAAGGCCAGATCTATCTGGATTACTACTTCGATGTGGATAAAGCCATGACCGTTTTCCGGGAGGTGGTACAGCACGGAAAGCGGGAACCGCGCTTTGCTGCCCGTGCCCGGCTTAAGTTGGGGGAATGCTACCTGATCCGCGGGGAGCTAAAAAAAGCCCTCCGGGAATTTCAGCAACTCCAGCACACCCGGGAACGCGCCATGGGCTTGCTTCGCCAGGCGGAAACATATTACTACCTGAAAGATTGGGAGAACACCCGGAAGGCGGTAAACGAAATTCTCCACAGCGAGGGGCTGGAATCCGAAGTGACCAATGATGCCCTGGCTTTACAGATGAAAATGGACCGCTTGCGTTCGCAGCCTGATATTCTGGAACAATTCGCCGAGGCAGACCTTCTGTTGTTCCAGCGCAAAAAAAGCGAAGCGCTGCGCCGGTACACCAATCTGTTGAAAACCAGTCAGTTGCCCTCATCTCTTCGCGCAGAGATATACCAGAAAGTGGTTCAGCTAAATGTGGAGCTGAAGGAGATTCCCACCGCCCTGGAGTGGTGCACCCGGGCACTGAACGACTCCACCCAGCTCCTTTACGCCGACCGGCACCTGTTCCTGATGGCTGAAATCCTGGAAAAACAGGCTCATCGCCCCCGGGATGCGTTTAAAGCATACCAGACACTGCTGCAGAACTATCCCAACAGTTTGTTCGTAGAACAGGCACGGGAACGACTGAAAGCTTTACGAACCAAAATAGAGGAAGAAATTCCATGAAACACCTGCTCATCGCCAGTTTGCTTCTGCTGGGATTTGTCCGCTTTCTGTGGGCACAGTATGTGTTAATCCCAATGGACCTGACCCAGACCGACCACCTGAAAGCGTACGGTGTGGCGTACTGGACGATTAAAAACGGGGTGAATGTGGAATGGTTGCTTAATTACCGCGGCGGCTCTTTTTTAATGAAAGACTTCCCGGCACTGGAACAGGAATGCCTGATTCGCGGAGTCAAATTCGAAAAAGTGGATGGAGCAACGGTAAACCAGATTTACGCCACCATCGAGCAGGAAAACATGGAACGCGTACTTTTAGAAAAAGCACCTAAAATTGCCGTGTACACCCCTCCCAATAAACAACCCTGGGACGATGCAGTCACCCTGGCGCTTACCTATGCTCAGATCGACTACGACAAAGTATATGACGAAGAAGTGCTGGCGGGTAAATTAAGCGATTACGACTGGTTGCATTTGCACCACGAAGATTTTACCGGCCAGTATGGCAAATTTTACGGGAGTTTTCGCAATGCCCCATGGTACATTCGTGAGGTTCAGGTCAACGAAGCACTGGCAGCAAAACTGGGCTATCCCTCTGTATCGGAAGAAAAGAAGGCTGTCGCACGTGCCATCAAACAGTATGTGGTGGAAGGTGGTTTTCTGTTTGCCATGTGTTCTGCCACCGATGCGCTGGATATTGCCCTGGCGGCCGAAGGGGTGGATATTGTGGACGTGCCTTACGACGGTACCCCACCCGACCCCAACTACCTGCAAAAACTGGATTACAGCAAATGCCTGGCATTCCAGAATTTTAAACTGTACACCAATCCCAATGTGTACGAATTTTCTGACATCGACATTCCCCCCAGCTTTGCTCCGCGCATTCGCGACCCGGAAAGCGATTACTTCACTCTGTTTGAATTCTCCGCCAAATACGACCCGGTTCCCACCATGCTGACCCAGAACCATGTAAACGTGATTAAAGGGTTCATGGGGCAAACCACCATGTTTAACCGGGATAAAATTAAACCTTCGGTTATTATTATGGGGGAGGTGGAAGGGACCAACGAAGTGAAATATATCCACGGCAACTGTGGGAAAGGGACGTTTACTTTTTACGGGGGACACGATCCGGAGGATTACACCCACGCGGTGGGCGATCCGCCTACGGATTTGAGCCTGCACAAAAACTCACCAGGGTACCGTTTGATTTTGAACAATGTGCTCTTCCCGGCGGCGAAGAAAAAGAAGCTAAAAACCTGAGCATAACTTTTTCACATCTCAAAAGAAACGCACCGGACGCCCCATTAGCCTGCGGGTGTTAGCTCACGACCTCCTGCTGGTGGTTGCGCACATACCAGCCCAGTACAATTCCCGCCACAATGGCACCGATGCTTAAAATTTGCGCCATACTCATCCAGCCGAACAGAATTTTAGGTGTCAGGCGCCAGAACTCCGTGACAAACCGTTCGATGCCATAAAAAACAAGCATACCTGCAACCATCATCCCTGCGGGATGCGGACGTTTGCGTAACTTCCACAAAATGGCAAACAGAATGAACGACAACAGCGTTTCGTACAACGGAGTGGGATGTACCGGTACATCCACCGGAACGGTACCGTTGGGAAAAGCCATTCCCCAGGGCAAATTAGTCGGCGGGCCATAATCCCCATCGCCAGCCAGAAAACAGCCGATGCGGCCAATTCCATATCCCAACAAAAGCAACGGAGCAATCAGGTCGGCAATCACCATGGTGGGGGCAGGAAAACGCCGAATCACATACACCACCGCCAGAATTCCTCCCATAAACCCTCCGTACCAGGTTAACCCGCTTCCGCTGAAAATCATTCCTATCGGATCTGCTTTAAACTCCGGTAAGTGCTCCAGAATAAAATACAATCGGGCACCCACGATGCCGCCAATGGCAGCAGCAAACATCACCGTGTAGGCAAAATCGCCATCATAACCATGCTGACGGAGTTCCCGGCGCAACAGGTACATGGTGGTTAAAAAAGCAATGGCCATCATTAATCCGTAACTACCTGCCTGAAAAGGACCAATCTTAAACAAATAAGGGTACATGCTCATTCCTTCGTTTTTTCTGATTCCGTGTACCGGACGTTTAAAACCGCAGGAGTCGAAAAGTTTCCTGATCTGCAAAATTAAACAAAAAAGGCAGGTCGAACAACCTGCCTTTTTGAATGATCCATTTAATATAGCACACTACCGCATGTACACAATTTTTCGGGTAACGGTATGGTACTGACCGGTGTTGGGATTGCGTAGAGTAATCCGTACCAGGTATTCTCCGGTCGCCACTTTCCGGAGCTGTTCATCCGCAGCATTCCAAACCAGTCGATGTTTCCCGGCTGGGTAGTAACCGCTGGTTAAAGTGGCCACCCGACGACCCAACAGATCGTAAACGATTACACTTAAATTTCCGGCAAAGCGATTTTCCACCGTGATGGTCACTGTCGGGTTAAATGGGTTGGGATAAGCATTTACCAGCAAGGGGGAATCCGGTAACTTCACCTGCGGATTTGCCAATCCCGTCGTTCCCGTTTGCAGTTCGCGACTGGCGATTAACACCGGGGACTTGTCCGCATTCTGATACAGGGTCTGGAACGTCTGAACCTGCGGTGTGCTGTACTGGAAAAGGTCTTCGGCAAAGCGGGGTTCCAGCGTCTGGTAATAAAGCTTTACCTGAATGGTATAATCTGTAGCCGAATTCAATCCACCAATTTTGTAAGTCACCGTATCGGTTCCGGTACCTTCGGTGGAACCACTACGATTAAAGTTGGGATCAATCTCAGCAGCGCCAATCACCCGGGTGGTATCGTAATGCGGCCCGGTGGAAGTAAATCCCTCCGGCGGAATGCGGTTATCCTTGATATAACCGGCACCCCGTAACAAGGTGTAATTCACCTGGCCATCCACATCTTTCATCACGGACTGGTAAATCTGAACCTGTTCCGGGCTGGTAATCACATCGTAGTGTGGTTCATAGGTGGAATCTAAATGGGCAATTTCGCCGGTTTGGGCATCCCAGCTTCCGGAGGTAAACAGCGACTGACCTCCCGAATCGCTTACATTTATATAAATCCACAATCGGCGGCTGGGATAACCGGTGGGCAGCTTGTGTCCCGTTTTATTGTGCACCGCCACTTTCACCAGCAGTGTGTCGTTCCCCTGCCAGGAGTACTGAGCTGTCAAATCGGCTGTTTCCTGTTGCAGCAAACGATAAGTACGGGCCAGCGTACTATCGAAATGAGCCTGGGAAGCAAAAACACCCAGCTGGGTTCCATTATCCCTGAGCATGTTTAGCATAAAAATATTTCCGCCGGCAAAGTAGTGTTTGTAAAAAGGTGAACGCGCGCTCAAAAACGGAGGTCGATTAGAAATAACCACCGGAAAATCCACAGCTGGCATATGGCAACTCTGGCATTCCACCCCCTGGCCTTCATAAATGCTATTTTGCCATTCCAGATAAGCTGTTTGCTCCGGCATCTCTCCCACAATCTGACCGTTATTGTCCACCGTGGGGGTAAAAAGCGTGTGGCAGGTGGCACAGTGTTCGGAAGTGGGAAGATGAGCACCATACACCGGGGTGTAACCGGTCATGTTCACCATAGCATTCCCATTGGGATTCTGGTAAGGCCCGTAAATAACATGATCGTTTCCAATCGTAAAATGCCCGGAAAAGCTTGCACCGGTTCCCAGATTTACATCCTTAATTTGATGGCATACGGTACAACTTACTCCTTCCATGGAAAGTGGGTCCGTTAAACCGGTCTGAAAGCTGTAATATTGCTGCCCTAAATAAATTGCTTCGGTTCTTCCCTGAGGCATGTGGCAGGTGGTACATTTATCTTCGATGACCTGCTGGAATTGCGGATGCACGGTCACCTCCGCAGTTACCTTTGCCTGCCAGAACGGGTCCGTGGCAGCATTCGCCATCATGGTGGAACGCCACATGGTGACGGGGGAAATATCCCGACCCTGAGGATCCAGCAATGCCTGGGTATTGGGAGAACCCGGAGCATGACAAATGGCACAATTCCCGGATCCACTAAACAGCGTGGACGTCTGATACGTCAAATTCTGAGCATACAGCATCCCGCTATTTATAATCAAAATAAACATCCATAAAACCATCTGTTTCCTGTGCATACACGACCCCCTTTTTTGAGTGATAAATTGTTCAGACAAAAATCAATTTGATTTGCTGGAACTTATGGAGAGATCAAATCAACTGGTAGGCTTAAATTTTTTTCGATCAAAAAAACCTCCCCGAACTCCATAGAGAATCCGGGGAGGGATGGAGATTGGTCAAAACGAGCATTACTTCATCAAATTCATCATGCGAACCTGAGATTGACCCTCAACCTTCAATTCGTAGAAGTAAGTTCCGGAAGGCAGATTCTGGCCGTCGAATTCCACCTGATGTTCACCGGCACTCA
>CAZBWV010000117.1:0-19063 GCA_964495805.1 uncultured Calditrichaceae bacterium | reverse complement strand
CATGTAACATATCGTTTGCGTTTACATCTGAAATTATTAAACTTGTACGTTGAAGTATATAAATTGAATCATAAGGAAATTTAGATAAATGGATCGGTTTTCGTTTCTCACCCAATCCCACCCTCAATATATCGAAACGCTTTATCGGCAATACCGGGAGGACCCCGATCGTGTTGAACCGGGCTGGCGTCGGTTTTTTGAAGGATTTGAATTTGCGCTTCAGGAAAAAGGGGCTATTGCCCCGGACCATGGAACGGAGCACATTCAGAAAGAAATTAAGGTGCTCAATCTCATTCAGGCGTACCGGACGCGCGGACACCTGTTTACCCGAACCAACCCGGTACGCACACGCCGGCAATACCGTCCCACTCTGGATATCGAAAATTTCGGATTGCAGGAAAAGGACCTGGATACCGTTTTCCATGCCGGTGAGGAAATTGGAATCGGACCGGCGACCTTACGGGATATCCTGGCTCATCTGAACCAAACCTATTGTCACTCTGTGGGTGCGGAGTTCATGTTCATTCGGGAGCCAGCGCGACTGGCCTGGTTGAAACGACGCATGGAGAGCACGCGAAATACGCCGAATTTTTCCATCGAAGAAAAACGGCACATCCTGGAAAAGCTCAATCAGGCGGTGGTGTTCGAAAAATTCTTACACTCCCGGTACGTCGGGCAAAAACGCTTTTCTCTTCAGGGACACGAAACATTAATTCCGGGACTGGATGCCATTATCGAAAAAGGTTCCCGGCTGGGGATTGCCGAGTTTGTTATCGGGATGCCCCACCGGGGGCGCCTGAATGTGCTGGCTAATATTTTGAAAAAAACGTACGAAGAAATTTTCTCCGAATTTGAAGGTGAAGTATATGCGGATAGCGTATTTGCCGGGGATGTAAAGTACCATCTGGGCTACACCAGCCGGGTGAAAACCCGGCAGGGGAATGAGGTTACCCTTCATCTGGCACCCAATCCCAGCCATCTGGAAGCGGTGGATCCGGTGGTGGAAGGGATGGCCAGAGCAAAAATTGATCAGAACTACCAGGGCGATGCATCGCGCGTGGTACCCATTTTAATTCATGGGGATGCGGCCATGGCCGGACAGGGTGTGGTATATGAGGTCATCCAGATGTCCCTGCTTAAAGCGTTCCATACCGGTGGCACCATCCACCTGATTATTAACAACCAGTTGGGCTTTACCACTAATTTTCAGGATGGACGCTCCAGCACTTATTCCACCGATGTGGCAAAAGTGACCCTTTCGCCGGTTTTCCATGTCAATGCGGATGATGTGGAAGCGGTGGTGTACACCATCCAGCTGGCTATGGAATATCGGCAGACCTTCCACACCGATGTGTTCATCGATTTGTTGGGCTATCGCAAATACGGGCATAATGAGAGTGATGAGCCGCGTTTTACTCAACCCAGGCTGTATCGCATCATAGCCCGGCATCCGGATCCACGGGAAATTTACATTCGAAAATTGCAGGAAACCGGTGAACTGGAGCGCGGACTGGCCGAAGAGATGGAGCGCAATTTTAAACAACTGTTGCAGGAGAAACTGGAAACAGTAAAGGAAAAGAAAAAACCGATTCCCTCGCATGTGCAACGCGACGTGTGCGACGAGAGCCAGCGCCGGGAGTACGACTTCGAAAGTGCTTCGAACACTCAGGTTCCCCGACAAAAGTTGCTGGAACTGGGAGAAAAAGTATTCACGTTGCCCCAGGAACTTCGTGCTTTTAATAAAATACGCAGGCTGTACGAATCCCGCAAACAGCGCTGGATTCAGGAACATGTCGCGGATTGGGCAATTGCTGAGTTCATGGCTTATGCCACCTTGCTGGACGAAGGGGTTCCCATCCGTTTATGCGGACAGGATACCGAGCGGGGGACCTTCTCCCACCGTCACGCGGTGGTGCTGGACCAGGAAACCGAAGAAAAATATGTGCCGTTGCGGCAGGCAGAGCGGGAAAACGCCCGGTTTCAGATTTACAACTCTCTACTTTCGGAATACGGTGTTCTGGGGTTTGAGTACGGATATGCGTGCAGTACCCCACAGGGATTAACCATCTGGGAAGCGCAGTTTGGCGATTTTGCCAATGGTGCGCAAATTGTCATCGATCAGTTTATTGTCAGTTCCGAGGCAAAATGGAAGCGCATGAATGGAATTGTGTTGTATCTGCCTCATGGGTACGAAGGGCAGGGACCGGAGCATTCTTCCGCACGCATCGAGCGATATTTAACCCTGTGTGCCCACAATAACATGGTTGTTGCTAATTGCACCACCCCGGCAAACTTTTTTCATCTGCTCCGGCGCCATATGAAGCTTCCCTTTCGGATTCCGCTGGTGATTTTTACCCCCAAGAGCCTGTTGCGCCATCCGCGCTGCATCAGTTCATTCGAAGAATTTACCGATCAGGGATTTCAACCGCTAATTGACGATTCCCGGACGAAGCCTGCAAAGGTGAAAAAGGTTCTGCTTTGTTCCGGTAAAATTTATTACGAATTGTTAGAGAAACAGGAGCAGGATGGTCGGGATGATGTGGCTATCGTGCGGCTGGAGCAGTTATATCCGCTTCCGGAAAAAGGACTGAAAAAAATAGCCCGACGTTATCGCCATGCTGAATTTGTGTGGGTGCAAGAGGAACCGGAGAATATGGGTGCGTTACCCTTCCTGCTGCGTAAATTGAAAGCTTTTCCGTTCCGATTTGTTGCCCGGGAAGAAAGTGCGACCCCGGCGACCGGAATCTACCGGCAACACGTCAGAGAACAGCAGGATATTTTGCGGCGCGCATTCGAATAAAATCTAATCGTTTACAAAAAGGAAAAGACGAGGGTTTTCCCGATGAAATATCAGGTAAAAGTACCCCAGGTGGGTGAATCGATAAATGAAGTTACCATCGGACAATGGCTCAAGAAGAATGGGGAATTTGTCCGGGTGGACGATATCTTATGCGAAATTGAATCGGAGAAGGCAACTCTGGAAATTACCGCCGAGCAATCCGGTGTTCTGACCATCCTGGTGGAAGAGGGGGAAACGGTCCCCATCGGAAAAGTTATAGCTGAGATTGAGGTGCAGGCAAACAAGGAAGAATCGGTTACCGAGCAGGCACAAAAGGAAACCACCCCTGCCATTACGGCGGAGGACAGCGCGGAAGTGCCCACGCTTCGTGCCACACCGGTTGCTACTCGTTTAATGCAGGAAGCCGGTCTGACCGAACGACAGATCCAGGGTACCGGTAGCGGGGGGCGCATTACCAAGGAAGATGTGCTTCGGGCTATTCAGAAACAAACCACCCCAGAGGTTTCACAAGCTTCCGGGGAATCGGCGCCTCCTGCTGAAGAATCCGAACCGCAGGCCACAACTTCGGAGCGAACCACGACCACCCGTACCTCCGCTACATCTGCGGAACGAACCGAGCGGAGAGTTCCCATGAGCACCCTTCGTAAAACTATTGCCCGACGTCTGGTCGCTGCCAAAAACGAAACCGCCATGCTGACCACCTTCAACGAAGTGGACATGAGCGCGATTCTGGACATTCGGCGCCGGTACAAAGAGATGTTTCTGGAAAAGCATGGCGTTAAGCTGGGATTCATGTCCTTTTTTGTTAAAGCATGTACTGTTGCCTTGCAGGAATTTCCGGAAGTGAATGCCTCCATCGATGGTGATGACATCGTATATCACGATTACTGCGACATTTCCATTGCAGTTTCTACACCACGCGGACTTGTGGTTCCGGTAATTTTTAATGCTCACCGGATGAATCTGGCGCAAATTGAAGCGGAAGTGGCGCGTCTGGCCCAAAAGGCTCGTGAGGGAAAACTGACCATCCCGGAAATGACTGGCGGAACGTTTTCCATTACCAACGGAGGAGTGTTTGGCTCCCTGCTTTCCACACCCATCATCAACCCACCACAAACCGCTATTCTGGGTATGCACAAAGTGGAAGAACGTCCCATTGCTCTGAACGGGCAGGTGGTGATTCGTCCCATGATGTATGTGGCGCTTTCCTATGATCATCGAATTATCGATGGAAAAGAGTCGGTGAGTTTTCTGGTGCGAGTAAAAGAATTGCTGGAAGACCCCACCCGCCTGTTGCTGGATGTGTAAGGGGGTGGAAAGAAAGCTTTGTGAATTGTGTCAGGTATTTGGAACCGATAGAAAAGGGAAGAAAACATGAAACGTATATTACCTATACTACTGACAATTCTACTCAGCATGAATTTGTTGTTGGCCCAGCGTGGAGGGGAAGACCTGGTGCTGGTGGGCTCAGCATTTTTAGGGAATCAGTCCTATCAATTTCTGCAAACGCTTTGTGACAAAGCGGGTGGCAGATTGGTGGGAACGCCCAATAACGAAAAAGCGATGGAAATTTTACAGGAAGAGCTCCGGAAAATGGGGGTTCGTTCGGAACGGGAGCCCTTCCGCATGCCCGGATGGGTACGCGGGGAGGATCGGGTCGAAATGGTGGAGCCGGTTCGGCGAAAACTCAAAGCAGTGGCGTTGGGATATTCGCCTCAAACACCTGAATTCCAGGCGGAAGTGGTGTATGCCGGATACGGTTTTCAGGAGGATTACCAATCGCTGTCGGCAAAGGGTAAAGTGGTGCTGGTTACCTCCGAACGACCAAAAGGAAAAACGCCGCTGATGCGTCTGGAAGTAATTCAAATCGCCGCCGAGCAGGGTGCACGGGCTGTTTTGTTTATTAATCGTAAAAAGGGAACGATTAATCTGGCGGGGGTGGGTAATTTCCAGGGCAATCCCACACCTATTCCCGCTTTTAGCTTAACCTACGAAGAGGGTTCCTGGTTACGGAGATTGTGTCAGAATAAGGAAACCGTTCGGTTGCAGATAGAAGTACAATCCCACTGTCAGGAGGTGGAAACAGCCAATGTGGTGGTGCGTTTCCCGGGGCAGGTTGCCCGCAAAATAGTAGTCGGTGCACACCTGGATTCCTGGGACCTGGGGCAGGGGAGCATCGATAACGGCCTGGGTACAGCCATCCTATTCGATGTGGCGCGGTTATTGTACCAATTCGCTTTACATAATTACTATACAGTGGAGCTTGTCTGGTTTAACGGTGAGGAACTGGGACTCTGGGGCTCCAAAAAATATCTGGAGCAGCACAAAAAGGACGACATTTTGTTGATGCTGAACCTGGATATGACCGGTTCTCCCACCGGTTTTAATGCCATGGGACGAGATGACCTGGTGCCCGTTCTGGAGCAACTGTTACCGGAATTTTCCGGATTTAACCTGGTACGAGGGGTGATTAACCAACCCTGGACCAATAGCGATCATATGCCATTCATGCTTCGGGGAATTCCCACGCTCACACTCACCGCACATCTGGACAGCGATATGGGGCGTTATTATCATTCTATGGGAGATAGTTTTGACAAGGTGAATCGCAAATACCTATCCGAAGCCGCCGCCGTGGTGAGCGTGCTGGTGTTTAAACTGGCAAATAACCGGAATTTTTCCCTGTCCCGGTATAATGATGAGAAAACTGCCGAAATGCTAAAGAAGTTTAAACTGGACGAACGGCTGAAACGAGAGGGGGAATGGCCGTTTCAGTAAACCGATATTGAGAGAAATACTTTACTTGAGAAATTCCTCCGGGGGAACAAATTTTGCCAGTAAGAATATGATAAATCATAGTGTACTTTCCGTTCAAATCAATCGTTGTAACAGATCAGGATTTTTCCTGTGTAAATAATTTGGTAATGGAAAATTCATCTTTTATATTATAGGCTTAATTCTGGAACCAAAAAGAGACGATTCAAACTTAATCAATAATCAGGTAAACGTTAAATGCGAGGAGATGTGATGAAAAAGTATGTAGTGTTATTTATGGTTTTTCTAATGATGCTGGCAGCCTGCCAGTCCGCCGGGGATGCTGCCAAAAAAATGCATGAAGAATATCAGGCATTAAGCGACAAATTCGACAAAGATTTGCAAAGTGTTCGCAGTCAAATGCAGTATCAGCAGTTAATGGGGAAGTATCAGAATGATTTGAACGCTTTGCTGGATAAATATCGGGACGCGAAAGAGTCCGATGCACTGGAGCTGGAACGTGCCCGGATTTTGATTGATTTACGCCGCTATGTGGATGCTCAGGCAAAGGTGGATGCACTTATTGCTAAAAATTCGCCACTGGCCACCGAAGCAAAATTCGAAAAAGTGCGCATCCTGCTGGGCACTGAGAAGATGGACGAAGCACTGAAATTGTTTAAAGAGATTGAACCCAACATTCAACCGGGGAAAAATTATTATGATATTATCTTCAATTTTGCCTTCAGTGCATCGGATGACAAAGATAAAGAAAAATACAGCAAGCAAATTATTGAAGCTCCCGAGCTTCCCATTCAATGGAAACGGTATTTACCCTACATTTACGAGAATCTGGCCAGTCTGGCTCGTCAGCGTGGTGATATTGAAGAATCGAAAAAGATTTTGCAGGAAGGTATTAACAAGCTGGCACCGACCGGGAATGTGGGAAGCTTAAATTCTACGCTGGAAATTACCAATATGCTGGGCAAACCGGCCAAGGAAATCTTCGCTAAAACCTGGGTGAATTCCCGGCCGCTAAAATTAAGCCATCTGAAAGGAAAAGCGGTGGTTATCGATTTCTGGGCTACCTGGTGCGGACCCTGCCGGTCGGTTATTCCCGTATTGGTGGAAGAGTATGATAAGCTGCATAAAAAGGGTCTGGTGGTAATTGGCTACACCCGATTGTACGGTCAGTATCGGGACGATATCCAGACCAAAGGGCAGGTGAGTGCGGAAGAAGAAGTGAAACTGATTAAGGATTTTGTGAAGCGACATAAGATGAACTATCCCGTTGCCATTGCCACCGACGACCGCTCATTTAACGATTATCATATCGAAGGAATTCCCACCATGTTTTTCATTAATAAAAAGGGCATTCTGGTGGATTTTAAAGTAGGTGCGGGGAACCCTGATTTCATTCGCAACAAAATTAAACAATTACTGGGATAGGGGAATGGGATATCAAATTGCGGGAGTGCGGGTTCGCCCAATCTCCCGCTTTTTCTATCCTGCGGGGATAATAAATAATCCGTAACAGCACTAAATGAGAAAAAAGAAATGTTGCGTGCTGACCTTTCGTTTCATTCTGTCAGCTTTTTGATTCGTTTCACCAATGGAATTCCGAACAAGTTCATTCCAATAAAAGGATTCGAAGGTTTTTGTTTTCTCCGAATATTTCAACATTCCGCATTTATGCCCCTTATTCCCATTATATCTCCTATATCCTTTATTCCTCCGATTCCCTTTATCCTTTTTGTTTTTTTAACCCATCCAACTAACGAAACCCGGATCGAACCATGCGCACTTATCTGGATTGTTTAACCTGTATTGTGGATCAGGCCATCAAAACCATGCAACTCCATACGGACGATGAACAGTGGATAAAACAGAAAATGGATGATTTCTTCCCTATGATGCGTGAGGTGAAACTGGAACGAACGCCGCCGGAAAATGGGATGATGATGTACAATTATGTGGCACAGGTAACCGGTAATCCGGATTTATTTCGCAAGGTGAAGCAGGAAAATACTCGAAAGGCGCTGGAACTGTACCCATATTTGAAGGAGCGCGTGGAAACTGCCTCTGACCCATTGTTAACGGCTGTACGTATTGCCATTGCTGGTAACATCATCGATTACGGAGCCAATCGGGGATTCGATCTGGAAAAAGATGTGGAGAGAGTTCTGCAACAGGATTTTGCTCGACTGGATGTGGAACCGTTTCGTGAGCAGGTGGAGCAGGCAAAGCAGATTTTGTATATTGGAGACAATGCAGGGGAGACGGTGTTTGACCGTGTGTTAATCGAAACCATGGGGAAGCCGACTGTTTTTGCGGTGCGGGAAAGACCGATTATCAACGATGCCACGCGAGAAGAAGCGCAAGCAGCGGGTCTGCACCGGGTGGCACGGATTATTTCCTCCGGTTCACCGGTTCCCGGAACACCACTGAATTTATGCAACAGGGAGTTCCTGGAATTATTCCATACCAGCGATGTGGTTATTGCCAAAGGACAGGGCAATTACGAAACCCTCTCCGATGCTCCACGACCCATTTTTCTCATGTTTCAGGTGAAATGCCATGTTATTGCCCGGCATGTGGGCATGCCAAAGGGAAGTATTGTGTTGTGGTATCAGAGTTAGAGAAAAGAGTTTTATGGAACATCCGACTTTTCGATCTGAAAAAACAAAACCCCGGCCGTAGGGTCGGGGTTTCTCACAGTTTGTAGTCGAATACGCTCAGGCAGATACTTTGCGTACTTGCACAGCCTGCAGCCCCTTGGGTCCGTCAGCTACTTCAAATTCCACTGTTTCGCCTTCGTCCAGAGAACGGAATCCTTCGGATTCAATGGCGGTGTAATGGACAAATACGTCTTCACCATTCTCACGGCTGATGAATCCGTATCCTTTGGAGCTGTTGAACCACTTCACGACACCTTTTTCCACTTCTACTACCTCACTAAAAAAATTAAACTTTTGCACTTCGTGCGACCCGCCAGACTCAGAATCCAACGTTTCTCACTGTGCGACATTAATTGACCACCAAAGGTAGTGGTTTTCTGATAAAGATGCAAGAAATATCTCAAAAATTTTTAAAAATTTTTGAAATATTTTGCTTCTGAGTGATTGATTCCCAGCCAATAATATGGAAAATGGGGAATTCAGTTTTCAGGTGAGTAGATACTGTTTTTATTCGAAGAAGATTTTGACCAAAGAATCCACGATAAGATAAAGAACTTCTTATTTCGTCATGTTTCGCTTTGATGTGACAGAAAGTAATAGGACTGTTGTTGAGAATAAATCTCATGTAACCTTTCCCGTCCCGACTCATCTTAACTGTGTAAATCTTAAAATTGGAGGAACCAACATGGCAAAAACAACATTTGCCGAAGAAATTTATTTACGCGCACTCACCGGTAAAATGATTGGATCCGATGTCCTGGCCGGTTACAATAAAGTGGCCATTATCGCACCGAAAAATACCATTTGCAGTGCGATCAGCGCTGCGGCTCAGGCAACGTTTACCGATCGTACTGGTGGCCGGGCAGGCCATTTTGTCGTGGAAGATGGTAACGCAAACGTGATTGCAGAAGAGGTGGTTCAATTTCATCCGGATTCTGTTGTGCTCATGTTCGGGGGCGAAACACCCATTGAGCAGACCAAAAAACTGTTCCTGGACACTCTGAAAGCCCTGCGCCAGGCGGAACTGTATAAAGATCTGATTGTGCATGTGCGCATTTTTGCAGCAGGTGGACTCCAGGAAGCGTTGAAAGATGAATCCTTACGAAATTACCTGAAACAAAACGATCTGTTTGTTTACACTGTTGATTTTGACAACGGATATCTGTTGTTAAATGAGATTGACGTGGAAGCATCCGGAGATTTCCACCTGCACCGAATCGCTGAATTTCCCGTAACGGTGGAACATGCCGAATTGCTCAATCGTTCCCTGCGGGACAAGACCATTCAATGGAAAGAGATGTAAATCGGCTGGTGAAATGATCTCACTTTCGGCCATGGAAGAAGCGGGTTACCGCTTAATTCGGAAAGCGGTGGGGGAGAGGGTAACACCGGATGAATCCCACTTGCTGGAGGTGGGAAGCGGAGACTGTTCCCTGCTGCGTGACCTGGTAAGGAAATATCAGGTGAGGGGAGTGGGTATTGATCCCTGGACGGCGGAAAGAGATGAAGAAAACTGGCAATGTCGTCAGCTTGCCGCCGAACAGGTGGATGTGCTGGACGGGCGATTTTCGCCCATTTTTTCTGTGATGAGTCTGCACCATTTTCGCGATGTGAAGCAATTCTTTCGTAAAGCACTCCAGATCGCTGGATGGCAGGGAGAGTTGGTGCTTGTGGACTGGAAGAGTGGCACGGATACTGGAATCCCGGAACGATATTTTTCGCTGGAAGAAATTAAAATGTTACTGGAGCACACCGGGTGGACCATCCAAAAAAGCGAAGAACATCCTTACCACTTTCTGATTGTTGCCAGACCGGGTATTCAGAAAATTGCTGTGGCAACCTCAGATGGAAAGACGGTTTTTCGGGGAATGTTAGGGCAGGCGAAGTTCTTTCATATTTACCAGATTGATTCTACCGGTGAATATCATTTGGTGGAGCAGCGAGAGAATCCTTACGCCAGAACACTTCAGCATCTCAAAACGCTGGATGTGTACCGGGTTATTCGGGACTGTCCACTTTTCGTTTCATATCGAATCGGTCGGAAAGGGCAACTACGGTTACACGCTCGGGGAATCCGGATGATTTTTGATGAAGGCGACATATCTGATGTCCTGGAAAGGCATTTTGCCCATTCTCTGGAAAAATGACTAAAGAAAAAGCGGTAGATGATTCTACCGCTTTTTCTGCATCTGGTTGAAAAAAAGGGATTATTTCATGAACACCATGCGGCGTGTCTGGATAAATGGAGCGTTTTGAGCCCCGCCAATTGGTGTTGCGGTTAATCGATACAGGTAAATACCACTTGAAACAGGGCGATTGAATTTGTCCCTTCCGTTCCATACCACCTGATGATGTCCTGCACCGACTTTTTCGCTAACCAGCGTGGCCACCTCTTTTCCTAAAATATCAAATACCTGGAGCTGCACCTGGCAGTCCGTGGGTAGGGAATAAGCAATGGTGGTTGTGGGGTTAAAGGGGTTGGGGTAATTCTGTGCCAGATCGAAACGGATAGGCATATTTAATGTTTCGGTGGCCAGATCGGAACGATCCACTTTGGGTAAGGTGTATGGGGCGGAATGATGGTAGATGGTGGCATGCCGACCAATAGAAATCCGATATGCACGAATGGCACCTTTCATTTTGAAATCGCTTTTGATGCTTACCACCTGTCTCGGTGCGGTCAGATCACCCCGGAATACACAATTCCTTCCAAAACGAATCTTGTTCTTTCCTTTAACAGCTATCTGGAGCTGGCGGGTATAATCCGGACTGGAAGGAGTAATATTGAACACCACATTATCCCGAACCATCAATTTTTTGGTGATGTTTAATTTTACCGCACCGTTGGTGATGTCGGCTGTGAATGTGCTTCCTTTTTCCAAACGGAGTTCGCGAATGTAATAGGTTCCGCTCGAAAAGGTAATGGAAGCGTTTTTCCGAACATGAACATAATCGTAAGAACCGGGAGGAAGATTCAGGGTTCCACCAGTTGGTACGTCAATATCGGTTGTGCCGCAATTAAACGATGGTTCTGGAATGATGAACGGAGGCATCGTGGTATCTTCCACCGCACGTCCGGTAATGGTGGAACTGCTGGAGATGGAGTAAGAGTGCCCGGCATATACATTTCCAACTATTGTATTGTTTTTACTGATCTTAATTTTATCCAGAGCAATTAAATTTCCGTTAATGGTACTGGGACTTCCTTTGCGAATGGAAATATCGTCATTTGTGCAGATATCTCCATAAAGTGCAGTGACATATTTAACTTTAATATCTTCTTCAGCTACCAGAACGGCATTTTCGTAGGACTGTTCCCACTGGGTTGACCAGACATTCTGGCCCTGATAATTCATGCCAACTTCGTACAACATTCCAGTGAAATAAATGGTATTGCTTCCGGTGGGAATATCGCCATGATTCACGCTGTGGTAAATGCCATCATAAATCATGACTCCGGTGGCATACATGATGTCCGGAATTCCGCCGGTGCCGTCGTTGTCGGGATGGAAGGTTCGCATAAATGGGCCGGGAGAACCATATAAAACCGAATGCCAGGGAGAGCTCCAGAGATTGGCTGGTTCCGGGCTGTAATAGCTAATTGCCCAATTTGCCTTACTGGTTACCACACCATGATCCATTACATCCACCAGAGGAATACCGCCCTGTGGATTGACGGAAAAAGATGCGTCTATTCCGTAGTTTTCTGCATCGGGAATATAAGGGTTATTGGTTGATGTGAAAAATCCTTTGGCGGTCAGACCAATAGGCTGGGAGGAGGGATTTCCCGGAATAAGATAATGGACGTACAATTTCCCTTCGGCGGTAGCATTCAGGAAGTGACTATCGAATACCGTTCCACCGCTCACTGCATTGGGTGCGTGAAAGGTGAGCGTTCCATTGGTTCCACTGGTTAATGCGACTACCAGACGGACGTGATCCAGATCGAAAGCATTATCCGAGACCCAGGCCCCATCATTGAAGGGAGTCCAGAAGCCAAGTGGTAAGATCCGAAAGTAGGGCATTACATTCCAGCGCCCGTCCGTGCGCTGGTTGAGCACAATGCGAAGATCGAATGTATCCGGTGCCATGCCAAAAAGAAGTTGTTGCTGGCTTTTAACCACATAGCCATTATCGTCACTCTGAAACAGATGAGCGCCGGGACCCGCATTATCCAGATAAACACGTAAGGGAAGAAGCACCGTGGAAGAACCACCTTCGATGTTTTCGATGATGAAATCAAAAATCTTATCTCCGGTTAATGCGGAACCATCAAGTCCCTGAATAGTCACTGTCCAGGTTGTACCCCCATTCAAGTCGAGTGTACCGCTTGCTGAACCTGAATCGTAATAGTAATAGGCGCTGGAACCAGCACCGGTTACCGTATCGGAAAATGAAAACGAAAATGCACCGAATATAAAAATTAGGAAATAAATAAAAACCGTCGTGCGTAACAATTTGTTCATCCTGCTCTCCTTTCGTTATGAATTAAAATATATGAATTAAAAAAAGCATATGATTCGGGAGCAATGAGTATAATTGCGAAATGAATTGTTATATTTTCCAGAGCGCTGAGTGTTATGATAAGATGATCGACAGGAAAAGAGATATGTTAAATTAGAACCGAAATCCTTTTCTTTTACATAATTTAAATAAAAAAATTGTCTTATGAATTTGTTGATATAAATCACTTTCTGAATTTGTGAAAAAAAACGCGGCGAGCCAGGAAAAAAGCCCGTCGCGTAATATAAAGTACACGTGGGGAATACACTATTTCATTAGAATCATTCGTCTGACCTGAATGACCAGGTTACTGGTATCAACAGATATTCACTTTCAATGAATAAGAAATAGACTTCTCCTTATCCTTAGCTTCTGCACCTGGAAAAAAATCCGCATTGTGTACAGAAATATTATAAAACAGGATTAAAAATTGATTGTTTGGATTAAAATTTATTTCCCGGTAACAGCAGTTAGTATTCACCCTGGAATTTAAACAAGCACATGGTCTTTAATGAATTCCTCTACGATTTAAGGAAGTATAGCCCGGATAATTTATTGCGCAAATGTGGTTTAGATTATTGTGTAATTTTTGTTGTGGAAGGAGATAGGGATAGTTCCTTCTCCAGTTCCTCTTTTGTCAATTCAATGAGCTCAATGTTTTGAACCAGCAAATTCGCTTCACCGGGTAAGCGTGATTGCACGATTCCAGTAATTTGATATGGGCCGTTTCCTTTCACCAGATGCCCGTATCGCTGGTATATTTCCGGGAACATCACTGCTTCGCACAGACCATACCGATCTTCCAGGGTAAGAAATTTCATGTATTCTCCTCCGCTGGTACGGGTGCGGCGACTGGTTACCAACCAGCCAACAAACCGGACCGTTTCCCCCTTGTGGCGTTCCAGTTCAAATGAGGGAATCACGTCGGCCCAATCGATTTTTCGCGCGAACAGGGTAAGGGGGTGGTTGCTCACGGCAAATCCCAGAATTTCCATTTCGTACAGGATGCGTTGTTGCAGGTTGTACGGTGGAAGGTGAATGGAACGGGTTAACCTCTCGCTTACGGAGCGATTCCTCCGGTGCTTGTAGTAAATGCGTGTTTTGAGCAGCAGTTCCGGTTCGCTGGGATGCAGAGAGCGCAAAGCACCGCATTTGATCAGATTTTCCACCTCGCCCTGTCGGGGACGAACCCGCTGCAGAAAGTCGTAGAAATCGCGGAATGCACCCCGGTTTCGCTCCTGCAGGATTCTCTGACGGGTTGTTTCGGTCAACTCATACACCGGTTCCAGCCCCACCCGAATGGTATCCTGATGAGCGGTGAACTCCCGCGCCGGGGTGTTGACATCCGGCGGCAGCAGCCGGATGCCCATTCGACGGCATTCCTCGATATATGCTGCCCGGGAGTAAAAGCCGCCCTGGTTGTTCAATACGGCAGTCATATATTGAACCGGAAAGTAGTATTTTAAATAAGCGGTCTGATAAGCAATAGTACCGTAGGTAGCAGAGTGTGCTTTGTTAAATCCGTACCCGACAAAATTCTCCAGAAACTTCCAGATGGCGGTTGCCTGATTAACCGGTACTCCCCGCTTCCTGGCACCGACAATGAACTCCTGTTTCAGTGTTTGTAGCATTTTGCGGTCGCGGGACTTGGTCATGGCTTTGCGAAGAATGTCCGCTTGCGCCAGTGTGAATCCGGCAATTTCCGCCGCCACCTGCATCACCTGTTCCTGATAGATAATATTGCCGTAAGTCTCTGCCAGCACCGGTTTCAGCGCCGGATGAGGATAGGAGATCGGGGTGAGTCCCGCCCGCCGGCGAATGTATTGTTCCTTCATCCCGCTGTTCGCCGCACCGGGACGAATCAGCGCCACCGCTGTTATGACGTCATCTACTCCCTCAATCTGCATTTTTCTGAGCAAACCGCGCATGCCCGGGCTTTCCGTCTGGAAACAGCCCAGACTCAAACCGGAACGCAGGAGCGCGGTCACATTGGGATCGTCCTCCGGAATGACGCGCAGGTCCAGAGGCGAAAGATTTCGGGTCGCCTGGCTGAGAAATGGAAAGCGTTCGGGCGTAAGATATCTTCGCGCCTTCTCCGGCACAATTCGTCCCCGGGAGAGATCAAAGCGAAATACGGTGTCGGGTGGCGAAACGGGTTTCGGAGTCGGGGATCGGGGAGAAGAGAGCTGAGCCGTAAACAACGGCAGGTCGGGTTCCCCGGGTGCAGAAGCGGATTTTGATTTTGTCCCGGCTGAAGTCGCTGGCTCCCCTCCCTCCAGCCGACGGTGAAGGGCGGCTACCTGCTGGAGTGTTTCGGTGATCATAGTAAGGGAGCGAACGCCTAACAAATCAATTTTGACCAGCCCCAACGGTTCAATGGAATACATATCGTACTGGGTGACCACCAGCCCTTTCCCTGCCACCTGAAGCGGGGTGTAGTGGGTCAGGCGGTCCGGCGCAATCACAATGCCGCCGGGATGAATGGATTGGTGCCGGGGGAAACTGGCCAGTCGTTCGGCAAATTCCACCACCTGCCGGAACATCTCCGGCCGCTGCTGCAGGTCCCGACACTCCGGAAGCTGCTGGATGGCACCGGTAAGCTGTTTGATGCCGTAATGAGGCAGGTAACGGGTGATGGCACGAATTTCCTCTTCCGGAAATCCGAATGCCCGGGCGACATCTCGCAGCGAAGAACGCAGCTGAAATGTGTTGAAAGTGCTAATCATGGCTACCCGTTCGGCACCATACTTCTGATAGACATATTCCAGCACCCGGTCCCGATTCTTCCAGCAAATGTCCAGATCAATGTCCGGAGAATCGCTTCGCTGGGGATTCAGAAAACGCTCGAAGTAAAGCCGGTAACGAATGGGGTCCACCTGGGTAATTCCCAGTACATAGGAGACCAGACTGTCGCCAGCTGAGCCGCGCCCAACGCAGGGAATACGTTCCCGATGGCAAAAATCCACAATGTCTTTCACGATCAGAAAGTAGTCCGGGAAACCCAGTCGCTGGATGGTGCTCAGCTCATATTCCAGCCGTTCCCGAACGGCGCGGGGGAGAGGTTGATAGCGTTCCCGGGCTCCCTGCAAAGCCTGCTTTCGCAGGTGAGAAGCGCTGGTTTCACCCGCAGGGAGTTCGATTCGGGGAAAAATGGGTTTTCCCAACCGGAAATGAAATTGACATTGCCGGGCGATGTGCAGGGTGTTACGGACCGCCTGCGGGAAGTGCTGAAAGAGCTGACGCATTTCCCGGGGTGATTTGAGATATTGTTCCGGAGAACCGGCGGTGGTGATGCGGTCCAGCAGGCTGTTCTGGTCAATGGCGTGCAATACCCGGCGTAAGGAATGATCCGCTCGCCTGAGCAGGTGGACATCGTTGGTGGCAACTATTGGCAAACGGAATTCCGCTGCCAGATCACGAAGCCGCAGATTGGTAAGCATATCGTTGCTTTCGAAATGCTGGAGTTCTACGTAGAAATGTTCGCCAAAAAGGCGTTTCATCAGGCGAAGGTACTGTTGCGCCTGAGGAATACGGCGTTGACGAGCCAGCTGCCAGAGTTCTCCTTTTTGACCTCCGGAAAGCACGATGAGCCCCGGGCGGTAGCGGGCGATATCCTCCAGGTGAAGCTGAAATTTAAGATGTCCGCCGCGCAGATGTCCGGTTGTTAAAATGGTGCACAGGTTCCGGTAACCGATTTCATTTTGTACCAGAAGCACCAGGCGCGTCTGATTGGTGAGTTCCACCTCCGCCCCGATGATGGGATGCAATCCCGCTTCGCTGGCCTGGCGAAAAAATTCCACTGCGCCGGCCAGACTATTGTGATCCGTAAGTGCCAGATGGCGGTAGCCCAGTTCAACAGCGTGCTGCACCAGCTCCTCGACGGGAATGGTGCCATCTAACAAACTGTAATAGCTGTGTGTGTGAAGATGAACAAACATGGTTACCCCCTCTCATCAGGTGTACCTGAGGGGACACGGTGTTGTCCCAATCGGGACGGTTTCGCCGAAAAAGGTCATCTTATCTATTGAAAAATAAGCACTTACTGCATTGGCATACAATTCGCATCTGTTTCCGTCAGACAAAATTCAAGGAGGAATGAGTGATGAAAACAACATTTCGCACCGGATTGTGGATTCTGCTTTTTCTGTTGATTTCCGGAGTTACCACCCAATGTGCCAGTCGGGTGGTATATGTGAAGAAGCCGCCGCCCCCGGTTCGTGTGGAGGTGCGACCCGCACCGCCTTATAAAACCGCCATATGGATTCCCGGCCACTGGCAATGGCGAAACGGGCATTATGTGTGGGTAGCGGGACACTGGCAGCGTGCCCGGGCCGGTTATGTGTGGGTATCCGGACATTGGAGCAAGCGTCGCCGCGGCTGGGTGTGGGTGCCGGGCCACTGGAAACGTATTCGCTGATCATCCTGTACTTTTTCCCATATTTCACTCCAGGCAGGCGGTGGAGTTCGGACCTCGCTTCGCCGCCTGTTTTTATAGAAACTCCTTATCAAATCCTGCAAACCAATTTCAAATACGGATTCATACTCCCATTCTTGGGAAGACGGAACGAACCGGATGTTTCGGACTTCAGAATCGCATCCGGTGCATCCGATCGGATTTGCACATCCCCGATTTTCTGGGCGTTGCCGCGGAGAATCGCACATTTCTTGCTACCGGGTAAGCGCCGGCGAATGGAGCACGTAGCCGCTCTTTTCCATGCGATATTTGCGTTGCAGCTCCAGGGTGTCCGCCGGCAGGATGGCTGTGAAGCCGAACTTTTCCCGGATCTGATCAATGGCAGCATCCAGCAGTTCCTGCCGGGTCGTTTCATCAAACAGCTTCATCTGAAAGTTGGCCCATTCCAGATAACTTACCTGCACCCCCACGTGGCGGATGCGCAAACGCCGGAAAGGGATGCGCTGTACCAATCGTTCCACTTCGGCGAACAGTTCCGTGGCGCTGCTGGTGGGGGCGGGCAGTGTGTGGGCCAGCTGATGCTGGGTGAAGTCCGAGTAGCGGATTTTTACACCAATCCGCCGGCAGTGTAAGCCCTGCTGGCGCAGCTTGCCCGCAATGCGCTCGGTGAGATACTGCAGAGTTCCCATGATCATTCCCCGTTCGGTGGTGTCCTCCTCAAAAGTGGTCTCGCGGCTGATTTGCCGGGGCAGAATGCGCGGTTTCACTTCCCGCCGATCCAAACCGTTGGCCATTTCCCACATTTTCTGGCCCATTGTGCCAAACAGCTCAGTTACGGCAATTTTCGGAAGCGCTGCGAACTGTCCGATGGTAAAAATCCCCAGTTCGGTTAACTTCTCTTTTGCCACCCGTCCCACCCCGGGCAGCTCGTCCACTGGCAGCGGAGCCAGAAACTCCCGTTCCCGACCAGGAGGCACATACACAACCCCGTGCGGTTTCTTCAGGCCCGAGGCAATCCGTGCCACCACTTTGTTGCTGGCCATCCCGATGGAAACACTGATGTGCAGGGCACGTTCCACCGTTTGCTGAAGTACACGCGCCAGCTGCTCCGGTTCGGGATGCAAATGGCGGGTGCCGGTCAGGTCCAGGTAAGCATCATCCAGGGAGGTGAACTCTACCACCGGTGTGTAGCGCAGGTAAATCGCCTGCATCATCAGCGAAGCAGCCTGATAGTGCTGAAAATTGCCCTTCAGAAAAATCGCCTCCGGGCAGAGCTGTTTGGCCTGCACCAGCGGCATACCGGTACGCACCCCGCGTGCCCGCGCCTCATAACTGGCAGTGTGTACCACGCCGCGCTGATTCTCCGTGCCGCCCACAATTACCGGTTTGCCCCGCAGCAGGGGATTAAATCCCTGCTCCACCGACGCAAAAAACGCGTCCGCATCGATGTGGGCAATCAGGCGCTGCGGAGCAGATGGAGTGCTGCCGGTGTTCATTCCATTCTCCCCGTTACCACGAAACGATTCGTTTGCACATTTTTTAAACGAAACAGATGAACAAAAGTTCACCTAAATTTATGAAACAGAAAAAGGGAAGGCAAGGGGATTTTCATATGAAACGATGGTTAATTCTGGATTTTCTTGACACGATGGAAAAAGGGGGAAGGAATTGTTTCCTGAGAGAATTACTGACGATTTATTTATCGCGCGGGGATTTGCTCAAGGGCAATTTTCGCAGATAGGTTATTGTTTTCGGAGGTCATCTGTATTTCCGGATCAGAAGATAAAAAGGTAAGCGAAAAGAACAGGTGGTGTTACCTGGGGATTCCGGAAGATTTGCCGTGAGTGAGTCCGGATGAAAAATAATGGTTTTTTGGGTTTTGCATTATGGTGTGTGTTTGTTATAAAGTGCGTGTCC
>CAZBWV010000116.1:0-3352 GCA_964495805.1 uncultured Calditrichaceae bacterium | reverse complement strand
AAAAAAACATTTCCCCAAAAAAACGTAATGAAATTCGCTCACAGGTAATTCTTCTGAAGCAAAATCAACCGGTCCCCAATAACCCGGTGTTCCTGTCTGCCACCACAAAAAAATCCGCTTGTAATCCACGCGTTTCTATTTTAACATATTCAAAAAATGAGTTCCCGGAATCTGTCGAAAACTATCATTTTATGAACGATACACATTACCATGAAATCACCGGCTGCATTCATATTCACTCCACTTATTCAGATGGCAGTGGGAGTATTGCCGAAATTGCCCGGGCAGCTGAGGATGTAGGACTGAACTATATTATCATTACCGACCATAATAATCTTCGTGCTCTACAAAATGAAGAAGATGGCTGGTACGGAAAGGTACTGGTCTGCATAGGTTACGAAATCAACGATGTGGATAATGCCAACCACTACCTGGCACTGGGACTGAGCGAAGAAGTTCCGCGACATCTGAGTGCTCCGGAATATGTCCGTGCAGTAAAACAGGCAGGTGGTGTGGGGATCATTGCTCATCCGGACGAACGGCGCGATGTGATGCCTGAACACCCTCCCTACCCCTGGACGGCCTGGAATATCAATGATTACCAGGGGATAGAAATCTGGAATCAGATGTCCGAATGGATGGAAGGGCTAAAACCATGGAACCAGCTCTGGCGCTTCATTCATCCCAGACGGTCGGTGGAAGGACCCAACTTGCGTACCCTGAAGCGCTGGGATGAAGCGAATCTGCATCGTCGGGTAGTGGGAATCGGCGGTGTGGATGCGCATGCGCACAAACATCGGCTGATGGGAGGACTGTTTCAGGTGACGGTGTTTCCCTACAAAGTGCTGTTCAAAACAATCCGAACGCATCTTTTACTCTCCCACCCGCTGAAACCGGGTGAGAAAAAGCACCAATCTCAGGAGCAGATTTACCAGGCACTCCGGCAGGCCAGAGCTTTTGTGTCCAACTATGCACTGGGAGATGCCAGAGGATTCACTATGAAAGCAATCAACCAACAGGGAATTGCTCACATCGGGGAACAGCTCCCTTTTTCTGAGCCAACTAACATGGTGGTTCAACTTCCCGTTCGGGCACGGATGAGATTGATCCACAACGGACGGCCTACGGCCGAACGGGAGGGTAAACGAGCCGAATTCGACATCGAAGAACCAGGTATCTATCGAATGGAAGTGTATCGAAAAGGACGCATCTGGATTATCTCAAACCATATTCGTATTGAAAACGATGGCGACAAACTGGATTAAATATCTGGATTATTTTTTTGTAACCCGTCCCATTTTGTTTTTTCCGGGATGGAGCACGCTGCTGGCAGGATTCCTGGTGAGCACCCGGGAAACACGATGGCCCTGGTGGCACAGCGAAACTTTCTTTCAGTTTCACTGGTGGAACAGCGCAATTGTTGTTTCCATGTTCGCTTTTATGGCAGCCATGGGTGCCAGTTTTATTTTAAATCAGCTACAGGATGTCGAATCGGATCGGAAAAACCGCAAGCTGTTTCTGATTGGTGAAGAACACATTCCCCTGTCCAATGCAATAAAAGAGAGCTTCTTTTTAATCGGACTGGCACTGATTCTGGGAAGTTTACTAAATTGGTCCACATTCTTTTTGCTTGCATTTTTTATTCTGATCACAGGTTACCTATACAATTACCCGCCCTTCCAGTATAAAAACACCGCCATCATGGGCCTTATCCTGAACATGCTGATGGGCTGGATTGCCTTTGCTCTGGGCTGGGTGCTGGTTCAACCGCTAAACCTGGAGTTTCTCCGCTTTTCCCTGCCTTATCTAACTCTGAATACCGGCCTTTATTTTTTAACCACTATTCCGGATATGGACGGTGACCGTTCCACCGGGAAGCATACCTTTCCGGTGCGATTTGGGATTCCCACCACCATACTGGCCTGCGAGATTTCCTTTTTCCTTTCGCTAATTCTGGCATGGTGGAATCGGGATGCGCTGATATTAACCATTGATCTTTTAAGCCTTCCCTGGATGATTATGCTGGCCATCCGACGCGATTTAACCGCTGTGATCAAAACAGTAAAGATGGCTATTTTCTTTTTTTCCATTTTAATTTGTTTTAAATTCCCGCTCTATTTTGTGCTGGTTGCCAGCATTTTCTTTTTAACCCGGTATTACTATCGGGAACGATTTCAGTTTGACTATCCGAATTTTCGAGGAGAATAAGCATGTACCTGACTCAACAAATAGATAACCCTTACGATGTCGTGGTTGTGGGAGCCGGTCCTTCTGGTTCCATGGCTGCCTGGCAGGCTGCTCGCAAGGGAGCCAGGGTGATTTTGCTGGAGAAAGATCGCGAAGTAGGTACCCCGGTGCGTTGCGCAGAAGGGGTCGCCCAAAATGCGCTGGAGGAACTGATTGAAGGTCCCGCACCGTCTCACTGGATTGCTTCGGTCATTGAGAATTTTCGACTGATTGCTCCGGATGGGACGCCGGTTTCGGTAAACATAGACGAAGTGGGCTATGTGCTCCATCGCCGATTGTTCGATTACGATCTGGCGCTGCGCGCCACCCAGGCAGGTGCTCAACTGCTAACCCATGCCTACGTGTACGGTGTATTGAAGGAAAATGGTCAGGTAGTTGGGGTTCAGGTGGACCTGGACGGTGAGAAAGTAGAAATCTACGGAAAAATTGTCATTGCTGCGGACGGAGTAGAATCCCGTGTCGCGCGGTGGGCAGGTATCGATTCCACTGTGAAAGTGAAAGATATGGAAACTTGCTCTCAATACACCCTGGCGGGGCTGGATATCGATCCCACCACATGTGATTTTTATTTCTCCCGCGATTTTGCTCCCGGCGGGTATGCCTGGGTTTTCCCTAAAGGTGACGGCACCGCCAATGTGGGATTGGGAATTGCTGGCAATTATGCTCGCCATAAATCGCCGGAAGAGTACCTGGAAATTTTCCTGAATCGCTACTTCCCCAGGGCGTCCCTGATCCATAAGACGGTGGGTGGTGTTCCTGTAGATCGTACACTCAAGCAAATTACCGCCGATGGATTCATGATTGTGGGGGATGCTGCTCACCAGGTCAATCCCATATCGGGTGGTGGCATCATTTCGGGGATGATTGCTGGCAAAATTGCCGGGGAAGTTGCCGCAAATGCGATTCGCAACAATAATGTTAGTGAAAAAGCACTTCGACCCTACGTTAAACAATGGCATAGCCGGGTAGGAAAAAGTCATCAGCGTTATTACCGGCTGAAAGAAGCACTGATGAAATTTACCGATGAACAGTTCAACACCATCGCCTCTGAATATCTGAAATTAGAAGAGAACAAACGCAATTTGATGAACCTGTTTAAAATTGC
>CAZBWV010000115.1:0-12101 GCA_964495805.1 uncultured Calditrichaceae bacterium | reverse complement strand
TGGCTTGGATAAAATAGGGAGAAACTTCTTCCAGCGGCACAAACACCGCCCGGTTGGAGCTTTCGGAAAGGACTTCCTGTAGCAAATTCCCGTGCCGGTCGTAGAATTTCACGGAGTGGAATCTGGTTGTCCGGATGTCCTCCCGATGGATCGGAAAAAGATAGGGAGTCAATCGAAACAACGTGAAAAATAAAACCAGGGGAATGAAAATATAGATAAGACGCTTCATATTAAATTTGAGATGGGTTCATCTGAAATTAAAAATCATTTAGATTTTCCAGAATGTTAGATTGAATCCCGAAGAAGAGGCACGGACGTTTGCCTCTTTTTCGGGATGATAAGTCGTGGACGATTTCATCCCTGACTGTTCCTATTAGGGAGAACAGTTGTGAATGTAAACGTTTGTCAGGATACACCGATACACTTATCCTTCCGTCCCCTATGCTTTATGCCCTATGCCCGTATGTTCCTATTCTCATTGCACTTCAATTGTTCCCTCCGCGCAGCGCCCGAACTGTTCCGGTTCGTACATTAACGAAACGTGTGCCCCAGGCCAATGGAACGTTCCCGATGTGGTCGCTCTAACCAGATAAACATGTCGGTAAATCCCTGCTTTCGCATAATAGCAGAAAAATGTCGCCCGATTCCCGTGCAATTCCTGATGCACCACCGGTAACGGATTGATGACCAGGTCGGAGTCGCGATAGCGCTCTGAGACGTTTTTCAGCGACATGTTAATTGCCTCGAGTCCTGCGGGGAGCGGATCGTCCACTACAAGATGATAACCATCCTGCAGCACATTCACCTCCAGTTCAATGCGTAATACTTCTCCTGCTTTTACGGTAATTTGCTTGGGTGCCGTCTCGCTAAATTCACCCAATAAATCTCCCGTCGTGTGATTCAGCACCTTCCGTTTCACGCGAAAGCCTTCCCAGCGGGCAGGTTGTAAGCCTTTTAGCCGATAGGCGTAAGAAAGGGTGAAATATAGAGTCCCATTTCCGGATTTGTGCAAAGTGATTTCGTTATGTCCGGTGGGTAATTGGTTCATGGGAATGAAATGGTGAATTGGTCGAAAATCCTGTTCCGAAAAAAGGTGTTCCAGAATCTTCTGGCCAGCCAGGCGGACTTCTGCTTTAAAATGGGGCGACTGCGATTCTTTTTTCAGGGAATATTCAGTCAGAGCGTCGATGGCGGTGGCGTTTTCGTATGTATTACGCCAGTGGCCGTTATGTCGGGCGTCTAAAATGTACCGTGCCAACCGTGGAATCAGATGGTTATCGGGTTCCATGTTCAAGTACAGTTTCAGTGCGCGGGCAGTGGTAATCAGTGTGGAATTCAGGTAATTCCATGCCGGAGGAAATGCAGCCGGACTCTCTAAATGTGCCGAACGGGCAGAGATGAACAGATGATTTGAAATGTTCCGCAAAAGCACCTGTGCTTCCTGGTGCCAGTTCGGTGAAGCATACATTAATTCGGCCAGTTGAATCCGTGCCAATATGCTTAACTTGTTTCGCCGGTTAAAAAATTCCTCAAAGAAACTTTCGTCATTTTCTCCCAGCGCTCGGAGGGCACCCAGAACGATGATGCGGAATTCTGTTTTTTCCTCCGCGTTCCAATGGGAGTCGGGCGGTTGGCGCAGTATTTCGCTCAGATATTGACGTAATCCTTGTTCGATATCTGTGGGGATAATGTATCCCAATTGTCGGGCACGGCGGAAGAGATGTGCGACTTCGGGCGAAATAAACGGATCGGAGTTCTCATCGTTTGCCCAGTATTTGAATCCGCCATCGTAATTCCGTAACTGGAATACTTTGTTTAAATTTTCCTGAATTACCTGTTCCAACGGTTTTTCTGTAGGAAGGGTGAAGTGGTATTTCTTCGCCAGATATTTCAACTCCATCAATGCTTTCAATCGGCTGACCGTCTGTTCCAGGCATCCGTACGGATAATCAATTAAGTAGCGTGTGCCTTCCGAAAGGTTTATCAGAGCGGTGCTGGCCAGCAGCAGTTCCAATCCTCCTACATCTGGTCGGACATCAGGGGCAATTGTAAGCTTCTGGGTAAAATCTTTTTCCACTTCGCCGGTAGTTACAACCGATTCGGTCATCAGGGCTTGTTCCACGTTCAGATGGGATTCCAGGGCATCGGTTTCCTGAAACGTTTTGCCGTTGTAGGTTCCCGTCAGACGGGCACGGTAGCGCAGGGTAGCCTTACCGGTTCTACTGGCGCGAACCGGAAACAGCACCGCACGGGTTTCTCCTGCTTTCAGTTGAACGGTCTTCTGCAACGGAGCAGATTCTTCCGGCGTTAACATGTTGCCCGGCAATTCTGCTAAAATTTCCACCTGCCCGTCAGATTCTGTCAAATTGTTAATTGCCACACCAACCTGAAAGCGGTCGTCCAGCCGGGCAAAACGGGGTTGCACGGCTCGTAAAATAAATGGCTGAGTGACTGTGACGCTGGCACTACCATTTCCGAAACGATTTTCTCGATCCACTGCTACCACCAGGATGCGCCAGCTGGTTAAATTATCCGGCATGTTCACCGAAAAGGAAGCGTTCCCCTGAGCATCGCTCAACAGATGGGGATTGTAATACGCTACTTTGCGAAAGCGTTTACGTACCTGGAGGCCACCCAGGGCAGAGAGTAATCCACCACCGTATCCGCCACCTTTTTGCAGTAGCGCACGCTCGTTTACAACAAACGGACGGTTATCATTGACTTGTACGGAAAGTCCCCCTTCCCGATACATGGTGTTCACCAGATCGGGTAGCTGGTAGTTCGAAAGGGACAGCACCGCTTCGTCCACCACCATCACAGTAAACTCGCATGGCTGACCGGCACCGTCGGAACGCTTTGCATGTAACTGCACGGTGAGCTTTTTACCGGGAGGCAATTTGGGCATGGAAGGTTTCACATCAACGGTCAGATATTTTTCCTGAAGCGATACATAGAAGGGAACAAAACCGATGCGTTCCAGATGTTTCCCCTCTTCTTCCTGCACCGGAACCAGTGGTTTGCCCAGGCGGAGCAGAACACCACCCACAAACGCGTTGGGTAACATCTCCCTGGTAACCACAAATTTGTAGGAATAGGCACTGCCCCGAATGTGTAGCACTTCCCGGTGATAAATCTTTTCCCGGGAAATAGTGACCAGAAGTTCCGCCTCCGGAAATGGTGATTGAATTAACGCTACAGCAGTGTCACCCACCTGGTAAACTTTTTTATTCATAATAATTTCCAGACGATCCTCCCCAGGTTCTTTCCAGGGTACATAGTCTTGCCCGGAAACCCACAACGCCTGAGCGGCTGAATTACCTGGATGAGGGGATTTTTTCAGTTCTGCCAGAACCATATATGTGCCGGCTTTGGGTGGTATAAAATTCACGGTAACCGGTTCTTTCTGGCTGGTAACTTCCTGAACAGCCACTTCTTTTTGCACCAGATTTTCCTCCATGTGCTTGCCGTCGGGGGCTTCTACTTGAACGGTGTGGTATTCCCGCCGGATTAGTTTAACCCGCAGGGGAACATCCGGAATAAGCTGCCCCTCCGGAGAGACAACCACCACCTGAGCCTGGAACGGCTTTTTGCTGCTTACAATCCAGTCCGAAAGTTTAAGACCCACCATCTGTTTATCCGGCAATACAGTAATCTGTTTGTTTGCCGAACTGGTCTGGTGCGACACGTCTTCCACCTCTACATCAAATAAATATGCCATGGGGAAGGGAGCATCCACCGGTTTAAATGAATACTCGCGGGTGGCGCTTCCGGACTGGTCCAGGCGGATTGTTTCCTGAGTATAGACCCCGGACAGGCTTACTGGTTTTTCGCGTAAATCGTGCGGAATACTAAATTGGAATTCGTCCCATCCGGAGGGATGAAAATCGACCTCCCAGCGGGTAACCCGCAGATTGCTCCGGACGTTTGCCATAGGGGCGCCAAAATAGTATTTACCCTCCCAGCGAACGGTGACCGGTTGATTGATCACGGCAATTTCGGGAGAGGCGGACATGGTAACGAAAAATTCCGGAGTGCGAAACTCGGCCAGTTTAAAACTTCCCGTATAGCGAAGTTTGCTTTTGGGATGCGTCAGGGTAATGCGGTAAACGCCCAATGGTTGATCCTTGCGTGTGGGAACGGGAAAATGCAGGGTGCCAAATTCGTTACAGGTCACCTTTCCCAGCGATTTGCGATTGCCCATGGGATCGATGAGCTCGATACGAAAGCGAATGTTCTTTGGGAGGTGCAGTTTCCCGAATTGCAGGTAGCGTATCACAGCTTTTACATGCACGGTATCTCCGGGATGATATAAATAATGTTCTGTGAACAAGGTTCCACGTGCTTCTGGCTTTTCCGTTTCCCACGCTTCGCGGACTCCAAATTCCCAGGTGGAAGGATTGCCCCACGGAATCGCTTTCAAAAACGTCCAATCGCTATCTTTTTCCACTACAACAAAAAGTGAAGGTCTTTGGGGGAATCCCAGCTGCTTTTGGAATTCCAGCAAATTCTCCCCTAACAATGCAGGACGCCGAATTTTCTCCTTTTTTAGTAAACAGCGTTGTACATCCTGAATGCTCAGGACCACCAGTCCGTTTTCATCGGTTTCCCGAACCAAACATGGTTTAAACGGATAGCTGGACGGTTTGACTCCTTCTTTTTTGAGCTTCTCCAGAGAGGGAAACTCCTCACTCCGGTAGATTTGGATTTTGGCGTGGGCAATCGGTGAGCCATCACTTAATCGATTTAATTTAATCAGTCCTTCGGTGGGATAAATTTGCATATGGAGACCGATATCCGTTCGTATCAGTACACCATCCAGGTTCAATGGGTCAGGATAGCAGTTTACCCTGGGCGATTGAAAGGAATACACCACTGCACCAAATTTTCCCCCTCTTAAAAAGGAAGACAGATCAAATTCTTTAAATCCGTAACCAGAAGAATCCAGGGGAATGTCCAGCTCTTGAACCGGGGATTGAAGCACATCCAGGAAGTCATCAATGCCCCAGCCATATTGAAGATGGTGCTTAATAAATAAATCCTGTGCGGAAATAGGAATAAGCCGGTATTTTAATGTGGAAATGTTAGCGGTTTTTATTTGTATGCGCGGTTGAACTCGCGGAGTGATAATTTGAAATCCGTCTGGCCCCAGTAGCTCCGGAGTGAGTTCACCGGTGGTAAAGGTGAATTTTTGCGGATTTTCCAGTGTTTGACCGAATTCGTCTTTTAACCCTTTTTTGAGGGTGACGGTATAGGTGGTGTGTGGCTTCAAAAATTGATCCATGAGGGAGATGCTGTATCTTACGCAACTGTAACGGCCCAATACAGATTGATTGACGGTCGGTTCAATGATAATATTTTCACTGGCCGAACTAAAATCCACATCATTGGTAAACTGAAGAAATGGCCAGGTAACCAGATGTGTCCCGCATTCTTCGCAAAAGTCCAGTTTTACAAATCGGAACGGTTCATAAGTACGAAAAGTTGTTGAAAATGCTTCTTTTGTGGGAAGATTTCCCTGTAAAGGAAGAACGCCGGGAGCAACGTTCACAGTGTATTGGGTGTTCTTTTTTAACCCGCTGGTTTCCAGAAAATAGTAATACACTGGTTTTTCACGACCTACATCCAGAGCGGGATCGGGATTTTTCTTCCATGGTTTCAGCTCAAAAGGGATTTTCGCACCGCTGGTGGTTTCGTAAAATTGAATATGACTGCGCAGACTTTCGATATTTAACGCAACATTGCTGGCTATTCTGGGAGTGACGTCCACACGAACATGAGTGGCATCCTGAGGTGGGTGTAAATTAAGCCGGATTGGAGGTGTCTGAAATTCCCAACTAAAATCTTTGCTCAGTCGATGACCTTTCAAATCCTTTAGTCCCGCAGTAAGGGTTACCCGAAATAGAGTAGCCCGGGGTAAACGATGTTCCGGCTCGAAAACCACGATGGAAGGGGAGACGAAGCGGAAATTTCCTTGAACCGACGGTTCCAGGCGAAAATGACCCAAACGGTTCTGCCGGGTGGTATCGTTTATTGCGGAAAGTGGAATGAGCGGTTCGGCAAATTCCACCCGAATTTGGGCACGTCCGTCCGTCCGGCCAACCGGTCCGTAAAAAATAATTGGCAACTCTCCTTCTTCTAAATTGGATGGTTGAAGGTAAGATGGTTCGCTGATTTGGCCGGAATAAAACAGATATCGATCATTTGCAATATCTGAATAGGGAATCTCAGGTTCGGTTTTTGGTGATTTGTGGCAAAAAATAAAAAACATCCCCACAATAAAAAAAAACAGGAATAGTCGGTTTGTTTTCATGATAGGCTCCTGAATATGTTGGAAGAAACACAGCAAAAATTAATGAATTTTGGAATTAAAACAAACGATTTTTGGAAGAACCGGGCATAAAAGGGAGGGGGATTAGGGGAATTGGAGAAAGGGAAAGTTTCGAATGTAAAGTTAGAGGGGGATTATTGGTTTTGCCCCCGGGGTTATTCATATTTCCCGCGTGAAAATAAGTACCCGGTTATGCTTCCGGCTTCAGAATAACTCCCCGGGTACTTTTACCGTGCACTTTTACCAGCAGTGGTTGAGCAAACCGAACGTGTCGTAAAAATTGGGTGCGCTGGGTTGGTTTCTGCTGTTTTAACCATTCCCAATCGATAAATTCTTCTTTCTGCTGATTTTTCACAAAAAAGTATCCCAGTCGCAGAGAAATCAGGTTGTGGAAGAAGTGGCTTCCGTGGGATGGATCCACTTTAAAACGTCCCAGAGTTGTTTCGATAATCACCCGTGCCTGAGATACCTGGTGCCATTCCACGGGAATGCCCAGCCATGGGTCGGATGTTCCCCAACGTCCGAAACCGATGAGAATGTAGTGGCGATGTTCTCGTCGCAGCGTTTCGTTTAACTTTTCCAGCTCCCGTGCAATCTGCTGGCTTCGGGCGATATCGAATGCGTCCGGATCCACGTAAATTAAATCGTACAGATCGTGGTAAATGCCGTTCCCGATGGCAAATTCCGATTTACACAGAAACCGCTCGCGGGGAATATCTTCTTCTAAAAACACCGTCTCTTCATTCTCAGTCACCAGCGGTCGGATTTGTAAAAGGTAGAATTCCGGGGTTCGATTCCGTTCGCGGTACAGATTGGCGGCAAATTCAATTTCCACATGGGTACCAAATGCTTTTTTCCCCATTTCCAATAGATCAGTTAAAATTTCTGCCAGGGGGAAAATCCGGTATTTCAGAATATTGGCGAATGTAATTACCCGTGGCCCGGAAATGTTCAATGTGTCTTTAATCGTACCGTTTTCCGGGGAGTAAGTACTTCCCACGAAAAACAGGGTGCCATCCTTTTCCGCACGGGAGATGGGCAACTTCCGCAAACTGAAATCTTCGTTGGGTTTTACCTGCACATCCGGCCGGGAAAGGTCCAATGCGTAAAACCGGTTCTGGGAGTTACGGTAAATTTCGTAGGCAGAACTATATGGTGGATTGGCTCGGGGATATCGCGGTGAAAAGCGGTAAATCTGTTCACCCTCCACAATAATTTTGCCCAATCCCAGAGCCAGGTGCACGATACCTTCTTCCGGTTCCATGCTGGAAATGGGATAGAAGTTAAATGATTGAGCTACTCCGGAGAGCACCGGGTAATAAATGTCGCCGAATGGGCGACCAATAAGCTGTTCGATGATCACCGCCATTTTTTCCTCTTCGATGCGGTAATCGGTGTGTTTGACATATTCACGGGGACTCTGGAAGAATACCGAAGCGTACACCAGCCGAATGGCATCCATCAGCTGCTTCAAACGCACCTGCTGATCCGGGTGATTGTTGGGTAGCATGTACGTGTGGTACAATCCGGCAAAAGGAAGGGACTGGGAGTCTTCCAGAATACTGGAGGAACGCACCGCCAGGGGAAAATGGGAACGTTCCAGCACTTTTTCCAGGTCCTGGATGATCTCTTCGGGAAAATCCGATTGCAGGAACCGACTGGCAATAAGCTGATCATTATGTGTGTTCAGGGCAAAGTCCAGCAAGTTGTTTCGGTCCAAAAAGTCTTGATAAATTGCGCTGCCCAGTACAAATGTATAAGGAGTCTGAATCTGAACATCATTATATTTTTTTAGCTCTTTGGTGTTTGTTAATAGTGCACTTAAAAAAGCAATGCTACGACCTTTTCCTCCCAGCGAACCATTCCCGATGCGGATAAATGTTGTTTCTACATTCTGGTAACCGGGAATAATATCCCGAATTACTCCTACCTGAAGTTGTTTTAATAAATTTTGTACGGAATTATAAATATAATGGCGCAATGCTTCAATGGAATCGAAATCGGAGACTTTTTTAGGGCGTAATTCGTCAGCTAACTGGAACTCCGTACGGGCGCGTAACCAGATAGAGATGTGGTTTCGTCGGGCATGGAATTCCAGACTTTCTGCAGGAATACGTAAAATGGCTTCGGCCAGTTCCTGTAAATTGCGTGCCCGATCTATTTCCCGTCCGTCCGGCATGCGGAATACAAAATCACCAAATCCAAAATTGGACAGAATGAAGCCGCGCAATTCGGACAGGAGATTGTCCGAATTTTTATTCAAAAATGCTGCCCCGCATTCAAACGCTTTTTTACAATTCTCCGGATTGGATGACTGGAGCAGGATTGGCAGGTCCGGTACTTCTTTTTTAACTTTGCGCGCCAGTTTAAATCCCGCTTCGTTGTCCATCTTCCCGTGGCGGGGAAATCGAACGTCGGAGATAATGCCCAGTAGATTCTGTTTGTATTTTTCGTAGATAAGCAGGGCGTCATCGTAGTTATCAGTTAACAGAACTTTGGGACGTGCGCGCATGCGCAGCATACGGTGCAGATCGTTCACTCCATCGGCAATGAGCTGTCGGGTCTGGTTCATAAGAATGGTGTAAATCATGGGCAGAAAGATGGAATAGAATTTGGGGGAATCCTCAATCAGCAAAATCACCTGTACGCCCGCACGGGCATCGTCCTGGACATTCTTTAAATCCTCCACATATTTAATGATGGAAAGAAGGATGCGTGATTCCCCGGACCAATAAAACACTTTATCGATGCTGCGGGTTCGGCGGATTTGAGTGAGCAGCAGCGGATCGATGATGTCGTAGGTCAGCAGAATTACCATGATATCCGGATAGTCTTTTTTCACCCGCGTGCCGAACTCAATGGGATTCATATCGGACAGTCGGGACATGGTAATGACCAGGTCAAAGGTACGCCGTTTCAGCGCCTGAAACGCCTCTTCCGCAGAGGAGACTTTGGTGATGCGTGGAATGAAGTGCAGGTTCAGGTCCACATATTCGCTAAAAATGCGTTCAGCCAGTCCGCCGTCTTCTTCCAGCACAAACGCATCGTACAGGCTGGAAACCAGCAAAATCTCCCGCACGCGAAATTTCATCAGGTCATGAAAACCACTAAACTTCGGTTCAAAATCGGGTGAAAAATCCATATTGCTTCGATTCCGGTTTTGGTTCATGGAAAAATAATCAACAATTTGTGTTGACACAAATCAAAGCTAACTCCCGGCCCCTTATCACCCCCATAGCCCCTATTTCCCCTGTCTCCCGATGTTTTTCTCTCCCTCCTTCCCATCGTTCCTCCCATTTTGTTCCCAAACGAACAAAACAAAGGAGCTGTTGAATCAGCCTTCATTCATAATTGCGAAAGAACCCCGCTCATCGTTGTAATGTTATACTAAATACCGGAATATTTCGGAGAAGTTCCATATCATGTAACAATTTGTTAATATTGTAATTAACATAATTTTTTAAATAGCTTGACAAAAATTTGAACGGGGTATAAATTTCTTGTGAATTTTGTTGTAATTCGACGTTGAACCCATGTGTTCATGTGCGTCGGTAAGGGTTCGGGTGTGCTGTTTTAAGTAAGGAAAGGCAGGATTGAGCGGTCATTTATTTGCGCGGGAATATCATTGGTTCGGATGTGAAGAGAAGCACCTGAACGGTTTAAATGCCTACCGTTATCGATTTTATTCTCTCTGGATTAACCGAGCAGGTTTGGCCATTATGAATGGATATCAAATAAACAATCCGGTTACGTTTTGGCCGGTCAATTGTTCAAACATCTAAAATTTAAGTGGAGGAAGTATGGCACAGGACAAGATTTATTCTTCGGTGGAAGCTTTCATGGAAATGGTGAAGGCCAAAAATCCTGGCGAAAAGGAGTTCCATCAAGCTGTGGAAGAAGTACTGATTACGCTGTGGGATTTTGTGCAGGATAATCCCCAGTACATTCATGCGCGGATTTTAGAGCGCATGGTGGAACCGGAACGAGTGATTATGTTTCGGGTGCCCTGGCGCGACGACCGTGGCGACATCCATGTGAACCGTGGTTATCGGGTGGAATTCAACTCTGCCATTGGGCCGTACAAAGGTGGTTTGCGCTTCCATCCTTCGGTGAACCTGAGCATTTTGAAGTTCCTGGGCTTTGAGCAGGTATTTAAAAACAGTTTGACCACATTGCCCATGGGCGGTGGTAAGGGCGGTTCGGATTTCGATCCCAAGGGCAAATCCGATACGGAAGTGATGAACTTCTGCCAGTCGTTTATGACCGAACTGTATCGTCATATTGGTCCCAACACCGACGTGCCGGCTGGCGATATTGGTGTGGGTGGCCGCGAAATTGGCTTCCTGTTCGGGCAGTACAAACGTCTGCGTAACGAATTCACCGGCGTACTCACGGGTAAAGGTCTGAACTGGGGTGGTAGCCTGATTCGTCCGGAAGCCACCGGTTACGGTCTGGTGTACTTTGCCGAGCAGATGCTGATGGACAAAGGGGAATCCTTCAAGGGCAAAACGGTAGCTATTTCCGGTTCCGGAAACGTGGCACAGTATGCTACGGAAAAAGTGATTGAATTGGGCGGCAAAGTGGTTACCCTGTCCGATTCCAATGGCACCGTTTACGATCCGGATGGCATCGACAAAGAGAAGCTGGCCTTTGTAATGGAGCTGAAGAACGTAAAACGCGGCCGCATCCGCGAATATGCTGAAAAATATGGTGTGGAATACTGGGAGAATGAGCGGCCCTGGCGCAAAGTCAAATGTGATGTGGCGTTACCCTGCGCTACCCAGAACGAAATCGATGGTGAAGATGCCAAAGCACTGGTGAAGAATGGTTGCATCTGTGTGGCGGAAGGTGCCAACATGCCTTCCATGCCGGAAGCCATCGATGTGTTTATGGATGCCAAGATTTTGTACGGACCGGGCAAAGCGGCCAATGCTGGCGGTGTGGCGGTTTCCGGTCTGGAGATGACCCAGAACAGCATCCGACTGTCCTGGACTCGCGAAGAAGTGGATGCCAAGCTGAAAGAAATTATGACCAGCATCCACAACACCTGCGTGAAGTACGGACGGGAAAATGGCGGTTTCGTGAATTACATGAAAGGCGCCAACATTGGCGGTTTCATCAAAGTAGCCGACGCCATGCTGGACCAGGGTCTGGTGTAATTGATAAACATCAGTTAAGAAACGGATGGAATTCAAACGGGGCCGGAGTGATTCGGCCCCTTTTTTATTGCGATCATTTTCCCCGGGAATGATATTTATTGAATCCGCTGAATGGGATGCTTTTTGAAGTGAATTGCCGAATTTTCATGATGCGCGGATGAAATGATTTGCTTCTGCCATTCCCAAAGAAGCGAAGAACGATGTGAGGCGGGGAATGAGGATTCTCATTAAAAAATCTGTGTCTTTAAATGAATCCTGTCTCATCCTGTATATCCTGTCTATTTTTTTCAGGAGAAGCCGAATGGTGATGAGACCCCTTGACTCCGCTGATGCTCCGCTTGGGGTGACAGGGCAGCCTGTTGTCATTCCGACTGGAGCGACGAACGGAGTGAGGAGCGAAATGGAGGAATCTCGAAAAAATAGTCCTGTTCATCCGGTAAACATGCACACCGTGGCTTCAGCCCGGTGGAACTCAGCAATCTGACTACATGAAAAAACTGCTTCAGCGGTTTACCAATGGTCAACTCACTGTATTTTTCCATCCTAATTTCGCCTAAACTTCGGACGTCCACAATTGTTAGTCTATTCATTCCGGGCGGAAACCGTTGAAACGG
>CAZBWV010000114.1:0-22420 GCA_964495805.1 uncultured Calditrichaceae bacterium | reverse complement strand
GTACCCGCACCTTTTTGTTGGTAGCACAAATCGAAAAGACGAAGTTTTCAGGACAACCGACAATCCGGTTGAGGATGACCCGGCTTGGTCATTACCACCTGCCAGAGTTGGGTCTGGCGGGCGCGAAATCCACCAGCAGAGCTGAGCAGATAATATTTCCACATCCGGTAGAACCGTTCACCGTACTTATCCTTCAGCTCCGGCCAGGCTGCTTCGAAATTGTGGTACCACGCCATCAGGGTGGGATCGTAATGAGGACCGATGTTGTGCCAGTCCTCCATTACAAACAATCCTTCCATCGCCTTGCCCAATTGCGCGATGGAGGGCAACATCCCGTTGGGGAAAATATATTTGGTGGTCCAGGCATTGGCGGTGGTGGTACTTACGTTTCCGCCAATCGTGTGGAAGAAAGCGATACCGTCATCCTTCAGCGTGCGGTCCACCACCTCCATATAAGTGCGGTAGTTTTTATATCCCACGTGTTCCATGATTCCGATGGAAATCACCCGATCGTATTTGCCGGTGACTTCCCGGTAATCCATCAGCTTTAATTCCACCGGTAACCCTTTGGCCATTTCCGTGCCCAGTTCCACCTGTTCCCGGGAGACGGTTACGCCGGTGACGTGTGCACCGTATTTTTCCGCCGCATAGATGGCAAACGAGCCCCATCCACACCCTAACTCCAGTACGGTCATTCCCGGTTCCAGCCCGATTTTTCGGCACACCAGGTCCAGCTTCGCTTCCTGTGCTTCGTCCAGTGTTTTGGCATTTTTCCAGTAAGCACAGGTGTAGTTCATGCGTTTATCCAGCATTCGGGTGTACAGATCGTTGCCCACATCGTAGTGCTTTTTGCCCACTTCAAAAGCGCGGTGTTTGGCTTGCAGGTTAAACAGTTTTGAGCGCAGGATGTGCAGTTTCACCTTCCAGCTTCCTTTAACTGCCTCATCCAGTCGGGCGCGCAAGATGCGATCGAAAAATTGATCCAGCGCCTGGCAGTCCCACCAGCCGTCCATGTACGATTCCCCCAGACCCAGCGCATGGTCCCGTAATACCCGGTCGTACAGGTTGTTGTTGTGTACCTGAATGTCGTAAGGTTTATCGCCGTTTACGGTAATTCCGGCAATCTCTAACAATTCCCGCACAATTTTTTCTGATTTTTTTGACGCCATGGTGTTCTCCTCCGCCTCGTCGTTCTACCTATATTTTACACTTTCTCCGGAAAATATTCAATCCAGTTCCAAAATTTTTTGCGGAGAGAACATGTGGGAGAAAAAAGGTTAGATACATCGGTAGAAAACAGCGGGTGGTTTTGTTTACAGGCGATTCATCTTTTTCAGTGCTTTATATTTTATGGCATACATACGCAGGTAATTTTTCAAACGGGCATAGGTCTTCCAGCGTCGGGCGAATTCCCCGAACACTGTGCGTCCGGTCAGGCGCTCCATAAGTTCCAGTTGAATGATGTGCAGGTGATGGTACCCAATAGTAGCGGGGTCCACTTCGGGGTGGAAATCTGCCGAACACAGGGAATATTTGCTCCAGAAACCCATGTCGTACTCGGGCAGGATGTTTTCCAGTGTTTTCACTCCCTGGTCAAAAATCTCCCGGGCTTCGGCATGTTCCGGATGGGTGCGCACAAAGTCGTACACGCCGCACAGGGCAAAAATCATCCCATTTAAAACCAGAACCGGTACCTGAGCGGGATATTCTTCGTAAAAAGGGCCGTGTTGAGTAAACGTGGCCACCCCGCCATCTGCCACGGAATAGCGGAATGGTTGGAGTGCCTGTTCGGCTACTTCGCGGTACGGTTCCCAGCCGGTGATTTGGTACGCACGCAGCAGAATGTTAATGGCGCGCGCCTGGGAGAATGCGGACTTCCAGGGTTTGCGGATGCGATAAGCCGGTTTGTCCACATCGGTAAGCCAGTACGCACCTAACCGTTTGTCCTCCACCCGATTCCGGTAAAACCAGTCGGCAATTTTCAGAAAACGGTTTTTGTCTGCCTCCGCTCCGGTTTGTAAATAGGTGTGCCAGATGGCCAGACCATACTGCCCGATGGATATGGGGTAGTAGATGAGTCGCCGCTCTTCTACATCGATATAGGTGGGAATGATGGGAATGCCTTCGTCATCGAAGTGATATTGCTGGCTGTGACCGGAACGCATCTGCTCTTCGGTCATCAGAAAGTAGTATTCGCCCAGGCGTGAGCTGTGCAAATCATCGGTTAACCGGTAAATCTGCCGGTCGCGGGTAATGTCCTTCCAGAATTTGCGCAGCATAAAAGCGGCTTTTTGGAGCTTACCCGGCATGGTTTTCTCCTCGAAGCGTTCTGGCGATCTGTCGGAGGTCCGCCGCCACCTCACGGGTGGCTTCGGGAAACAGGTGGTACAGCATCCGCACGGTGTTCGGATCGATGTGAGCGGGATATTTGTCTGGATATTCCCGGTAGAAGTCCAGAAACGGTCCCAGCACACTGAGGGTGTTCCGGGATAGGAAAAATAGCTCGCAGGAGACCTCTCCGGAGTTTGCTTGTTCCACCGAAAACTCCTCCGGAAGCGAAACCGTTTCGCTGCTTTCCCGGAGCATGAAAATCCGGTTCACGAAGTCATAAAACAGGCTGGCCAGGCTGCGGATCTGATCCGGAGCAGTTAAAATGTCGTCGTAACGGGTCATCTGCTCATATTCCACATACAGTTGCCCGATAAAGTCGATTTCCTGTTCGACAAAGTCGGCAAAATCATGTGCGCTGTTATTCTGTTCCATCCGGTGCTCCTTTCCCCTGTATCCGCACCATCCCAACGTCGTGCCCAAATTTAAATCCGCCCGCGGGGAAAAACAATTTGATGCTGAAAAGTGTCCGGTTCACCCCTTGCTTGACTCCTTTCTTTGATTCCTGCAATTGTGTGGTTATTTTTGAACCGGTGATCATCGGAAGGGCAAAAGAAGGATGGCAGTGCCAGATACGGTAGCGGTTTGTGTGAATTGTGAGGCAAGTTTCGATAAAGAGGCAGCGTATGTGCTGGAAACGCTGTTTCGGAATATGGGCCTCCCGGTTCGCTGGATGAGTGCGCAGGAATTCCGGGAGACGGAGGCTCCTGTGGGTGTGTATTACGGACGTGGGACGGTTCCGGTGCGCCGGAGCGGTGCCACCGTTCATATCCACGCTGCAAACTACTACGATTCCGCAGGCCAGGTTCGCCCACCCGCCCTCACCGAAGCGGTTCGGGCAGATGCCGATGAGGGAAAGGGAAATTTTCCGCAGGAACTACTGATCCTGTACCATTGTTCTGTTTCCGGTGCGGGCGAGCCGTTTTATCTGCGCCGTACGGACCGGACAGCGATTGTGTGGCGGAATGATGCCGGAGTGGTGCTGGCAGCGGATATTGTTGCTTCGGCCTTCTATTGGTTAACTCTGGAAAACGAGCGGCAAACCTCCCGTCGGGATGAGCTGGGGCGATTTCGGGAGGCGTACAGTCCCCTGGGCAGCCAGGTGTACCGGATTCCCTGGGTGGATGAGTACACACGCCTGCTCCGGGGGCTGGTGCAGATGCTGGCCCGGGAGCAAGGGACGAGGTTGCGCTTCCGTCCCCGCTGGCCGAAAGGTGCCGCATTTGCCGTAGGACTCTCCCATGATGTGGACAGACTCCAGAGCTGGACCTTCGCCAAGATTAAACGGGCGATTTTGCACGGGACCAGGAGTCGGTGGCTACCGGTGAGGGGGGTGCGGACTTTTCTCTCCGTGATGCGTGCTGCCAACTGGAGTGGGAACTTTCGCTACATAGTCAGATTGGAGGAGCAGCACCAGGCCCGCTCGACCTTTTATTTTGTTGCCGGTCGGCGCAGCGAACGCGATCCGGTTTATTCCCTGCGCTCCCGACGCATTCGCCGGGGCATCCGCACCATTTTGCGCCATCGCTTTTTTGTGGGGTTACACGGCAGTTTTTATTCCTTCGACAGTCGGGAATATTTGCAGGAAGAGAAGGAGCGCCTGGAAAGAGCGGTGGGCCGGTCTGTTCCGGGAATTCGGCAGCACTACCTGCGCTTTGACGAAACTTTTACGTTCACATATCAGCAGGCGGCGGGGTTTCGGTATGATACCACGGTCGGGTTCGATCGGGTGCCGGGATATCGGGCGGGCACTGCTTTACCCTATCATCCTTTCGACCGGAAGCAGCGTGTCCCCATGCCCCTTGTGGAAATTCCCATGATTTTAATGGATACTACATTGTGGCTGGAAAATAATTTATATTTGGATGCCCGAAGTGCCTGGAGGCTGGTGGAGCAGGAATTGGAACGAATTCGACAAACCGGCGGATTGCTGGTGATTAACTGGCATAACAACAACATCCATCCGCAGGACGAAACCGGCTACACCGATGTGTATCGTCGCATTCTGAAGTGGACCCGGGAACACAGCGGATGGCTGGCCTCACCTGATGAAATTTGGAGGTGGTGGGAAGAACAGAATGTATAAAGAGAAGAAAAGTACAATACCGCGTATTCTGGTGAAACAGAGCGTTCAAGTTTTCCATAACGCCACATCTGTATTCGATTTTCTTTTTTTTTCCGGAACACCAGAATTGATGTTTCCTCCCATTTTTATCGTGGGAGCTCCCAGATCGGGAACCACACTATTCTATCAGGTATTGACACATTCCTTCGAAACCGCATATTTGCCCAATATTGCCAATTGGTTTTATCGATGTCCATTAACCGCAACGAAAATCGGATTTCTTTTTTGTCCGACGTATCGAAGCAGTTTTTCCAGCCGGTTCGGGTACGAAAAAGGATGTATGGCACCCAGTGAGGCGGGTAATATCTGGAATCGATGGTTTCCTCACGAAGGTCGAGAAAAGTTCAATTATACCCCAAAAGGATATTTGAATGAAAATGACCGGAAGGAGATATTTTCCTTAATTACTCATCTGGAACGCCTTTTTCATGCACCATTTCTTTCCAAAAATGTAAAAATGAGCGTACGAATACCGGCCGTCTCCGAAATTTTCCCGGAAGCTATTTTTTTATACATTCAAAGGAATCCACTCCATGCTGCGGCTTCTATTTTAAGGATTCGGCGTCAAAATCAGTTAAAATGGTGGTCGGTGATGCCAGAAGAGATTGATCGAATAAAATCTCTCCCTGAAATTGAACAGGTGTGCCACCAGGTATTCTGGGTGGAAAAAGATATTGAGCGGGACCTGCGCCGTTTTTTCCCGGAACAATATATCCGCATCTCTTATGAAGATTTATGCCGGAATCCGAATGAAACACTTTCCGGTATCTCCGAATTTCTGGAAAAGAAAGGGGTGTCGGTACGAGTTAAATCCCGTTTAGATGATGTGACTTTTCGGGTAGTAGAAGCCAGTGAAAACCAATGGGTCTCCCGGAGTGACCTGGATTTAATGGAACGAATACTTCAGGATCTATACTCAAAACACCGGGATGCAAAATGAATTTGAAGGAAAAATATCGCCAACTTTGTTTACAGGAATCGTCCATACCCATTTTTTCCCGGGATTGGTGGCTGGATTCAGTTGCGGGGGAAGCAAATTGGGATGTGGTTATGGTCGAAAACAGCGGAGAAGTGTTGGGTTGTTTTCCTTACACATTTCGTAAAAAAATAGGGTTTCGGATTATTACTATGCCCAGATTAACCCCCTGGTTATACATTTATCTGAATTACCCGGCTGAGCAGAAATATACCAGGCGTCTTGCTTTCCAGAAAAAAATTTTGACCCAGCTTATAGAACAACTTCCCGATGCCGTGAGTTTTCATCAGAAATATCACTATTCCCTGACCAACTGGCTGCCTTTTTACTGGAAAGGTTTTCGACAAACCACGCGATATTCCTATGTTATCGAAGATTTATCTGATCCGGGTAAAATTTTTCGCGATTTTCGAGATAATATCCGTCGGGAGATTCGTAAAGCAGAAAAGAAAGTGATGGTGGAAGAAACGGAAGATGTTGCTCTTTTTTTTAGCCTGGCTACCCGAACATTTCAACGCCAGAACAAAACGATTACCTTTTCGCAGGAACTGATGGAAAAGTTGGACCAGGAATTAGTTCGCCGGGATCAGCGAAAAATCTATCTGGCACGTGATAAAAACAATCAAACTGTTCATGCGGGATTGTATTTAATCTGGGATGAAAATTCAGCGTACTATCTGGCTGGCGGAGCCGATCCGGCTCTGCGTAGCAGCGGTGCCAGTTCTCTGTTAATGTGGACTGCCATTCAATTTGCCGCCACTGTAACCAAAAAGTTCGATTTTGAAGGAAGTATGATTGAACCCATCGAACGATTCTTCCGGGCGTTTGGAGCAAACCAAAAACCGTACTTTTCTATTTATAAAAGAAAATTCCCTTTTTCTTTGCTAAATCTGTTTAGCTAACCAGAGAATTTGCATGAAAAAGATTCTGGATAAACTGAATATTCGTTCCGAATTTGCTAAAAATGTATTGAAACTGTTTTCCGGGACAGCTCTGGGAAACGCCATTGCTTTTCTGGCATTACCGGTATTAACCCGCCTTTATTCCAAACAGGCTCTGGGAGATCTTCAACTATTCCTTTCCACCATTACTACTTTTGGAGTGGTGAGTGCCCTGAAATATGAATTGGCTATTGTGTTACCTAAAGACAAGCGAGCAGGGAACTACCTGATTATTTTGTCTCTTATGGTGCTCCTTTTGTTCTCTTCCATTGTAACAACTCTGTTTATTGTTTTTGGAGAATCGTTTTTACGGTTGTTAAACGCAGAAGAATTAAAACCTTATATGTTTTTTATCAGTCTGGGCATATTTTTAATGGGTTTAATGCAGGTGATGCAATATGTTCTGGTGCGGTTTAAGAAATTTGGTGAACTGGCCAGAAATAAAGTGATTCAAATTTTGGTTACTCAAACTATTGCCATCAGTTTCGGATTTTTTTACCCATCTTTCGTTACTTTACTCTCTGCACAACTGATCGGATTTTTGGTTGCTGCTTTGCTGGTATTGGTAAAAGGGTATTTTGATATAAAAGATTTTCGTTTACAGGAAATGATTCGATTTGCCATTGAATATAAAAAATTCCCATTGGTCAACACCTCTCTGGTGTTTTTGAATACCCTGTCCTTGCAATTACCTGTGTTTATGTTTAAAAAATATTTTAGTTCAGAAATAGTTGGTTTGTATATGGTGGCCAATCGCCTGGTAAATATTCCGCTAAATTTGCTGGGGCGTTCTGTCTCTCAGGTTTATCTTCAATCGGCATCCGAAGCATACCATGAAGGTGGCGCAAAGCTGATGAAAATTTATAAAAACACAGTGAAAAAACTGGCCTTAATAGCTGTTTTCCCGGTAATTATCATTTTAATTGCTGCACCACCTTTAGTGGAGATATTTTTAGGGAGTGAGTGGCGCGAAGCAGGGGTGTTTATGCAAATTATTACGTTCTGGGTCTATTTTCAATTCATTAATATGCCCATTAGTTCTTCATTTACCATAATGAACCGTCAGGAAATTGGTTTTTATCTGGTAGCTTTTTCTCTGGTATTTCGTTTTACCGCCATGTATATTTTTCGAGCCACTCCGTACCAGATGTTAATGGCTTTGTCTGTTTCCGCAGGACTTTTTTACATTATCTACAACTATTCGATTTATTACTTTATCAAGAGGTTGAAATGAGAGGAATCAGGAAAACCGTTTCTTTGATTCTTTACGGCATTCTCCGGATTTTAGCCGGTGATGCCTTTGCCAATCGCCAATTTTCTTTAAAAACCCTCTATAAGCATTTTTTTATTCAAAAGGTATTCCGTATTAATGGACATGTGCCATGGCCGGTTCACCCCACCACTGTGGTTAAGGCTCCAGAGAACATTCAGCGCGGAAATCGGAGTCCGGGTTTGTCTCCCTGGTGCTACCTGGATGGGCGCAATGGGATTATTATTGGAAATAATACCTGGATTGGTCCTCGTGTTAGTCTCATTAGTATGAATCACAATATTTACAATTACACGGAATACGTTCGTGAAAAACCGATTCGAATAGGTAATAATTGCTGGATCGCTACGGGTGCAATTATCACGGCTGGAGTGGAACTGGGAGATCACACAGTGGTGGCAGCTGGTTCGGTGGTAACTCGCTCTTTTCCTGAGGGAAACGTGCTTATTGGGGGAGTTCCTGCAAAAGTAATTAAAAAACTGGGGGAATACGGTACTGGAAACCTGGAATAAAATAAAAATCTCCCCGTTACCGATAGGGAGATTTTTATGAATAATGGTTAAAACTATTGGTTATTTCCAATGTGGATATCCTTTTTTGTAATTTGTAATTAGAACTGGGGAAATACCTGTTCCGTTGTGATTCATCATGAAAATGTTGAATTGAGGTCCTTGATTTAAAATAAATACAATTTTTTGACCATCTGGAGAGAAACATCCCTGAATTTCGCTGATGCCAGGTGTAAAAGTGAGTTGTTGTAAATTAGACCCATCGATGTTTACTTTATACAAATCATAGAAAATTTCATTCGCCTGTCTTCCATAGAAAAGGATAACAGAGCCATCGGGTGAAAAATCAGCATATTTTTGCTCGAACATCATACTTGTCCAGCTGGTGGTGTCGTTTGGAAGGACCATGTGGTTCTGTGTTCCATCGGGATGAACGAGATAAATTTTAAAAATGCCACTTTCATTTGATTGATATCCAATCCACTGTCCATCCGGTGACCAGTGAGGAGCCCAATCTATGGCATCATTGTCCGTTAGTTGAACGGTTTCACCGCTTGTTAAATTGTAAGTAAAAATTTCCGGGTCTCCATCTACCCATGCATATAGAACAATTTTTTCCATATCGGGTGACCAGTCATATGCAACGACTTTGGAATTGTTTTGCAACACAGGCACTTCTTGCTCATTTCCTGTAGAAGTATCCAGAATAAACGGACGATGTCTTCCGTCCGGATATCGGCGGGTAAAAAGCACTTTTTGGTGATCTGATGAGAGGCGAGGCCTTAGTTCGTCCGTTTCCGGAGTATTAGTTAAACTAACCAGTTGAGTTCCATCCGGGTTCATCAAATAAATATCGAAATTTCCAAATTGGTTTCCCTCGAATGTTATTTTACCCCCGGTTGGTGGAAATGGAGCAAAAGTTCCCACAATAATTACAGTGCCTGTGGTATCAACCGGATATAAAACAATTTGTAGTGTGATGGTCTGTCCTGCAGGAACGTCCGCCATGGTGGATCCATAGTAGGTTAAGTTGGTGTCAGCATCATAGGTAAAAATTTCGAATTTGCGTCCAATACCTGCTGGAATATTCTCAATTGTTCCTTCTACGTGATCTGCTGACACAATTAGGTCAGCAGTGATTGTGTCCATATCCGGTGCACTCACCATGGCGCGGGCATTAACCACTAAACTGTCTAACTGAGATGGTTTTGAGAAATATAACCGAACTGAATTTACTTTATTATTACCTGAAGGTATGGAAGTAATATTTTCGTCTAATGAGCAGGAAAGAAGAAAAATAAATACGGCCCAAAACGCAATTAAAATATGGCGTGACATAGATCCTCCCGCGAATTTTCTTTTAATAAGACTACAAAAAAAATATAAAAATGTCAAGGTATGGGGTGGTGAAAAATTGAGTATTTTAGCGAAAGTGATTTACTTCGCTGTTCCCAGGGTTGGCGCGATCTCTTTTTGATAGTAATAAACCAGAAACACCCCTAAAAACCCGCCTATTCCGAATAAAATGGTGTCGGTGATTTCCGAAACGCGGGTTTCGGAAAAAACCTGAAAAGTTTCGATCACCACACCGAACAGGAAACCGGAAAGGATGTTTTTGAAGTAGATGCCCGACCAATTTACCCCCCGATTGCGAGCGCGAATGGTTAAATATAAGCTGACAGGAACAAAATAAAGCAAGGAGTTAATCAGGTCGTAAATGTTCCAGATGCTGGTTTTTTTGAAGTAGGCGTAAAAAGGCACAAAAACGTGGTAATCCAGTGGCTGAGCAGGATGGGAACGAAAATCGAATGGCTGGAGTCCGGCAAACAGTAAAAATAGCAAATATAACACAACTGCGGGCTGGACAATGGAAACCTCCCGCAAGGATGAGATGTGACGATGGGGACGCCATAGAAAATACACCACCGCTCCTCCTAACACACCCATCCAGGCGGAAAGGATGTCGTTCACATCGGCATAGCGGGAAACGATGAAAATTTGCAGGAATTCGATAAGTACGGGCGGGAGAACCAGAGCTGCCAGCCAGAGAATTCCACCACCCCGACGCATCCGCCAGTAATAAAAATAACATACCGTGGCCAGGTAACCCAATCCTGACCAGAATAATGCATTTTCCCAGAAGGCATACCAATCGAACGGCATGGTGTCCAGACGGGTGGGATGGTGTAAGAGCAGTTTGCTCAGACTTACGTTTTGAAACGGAATGATATTGATATTTTTCAGCGTTCGCTTTAAATCCGATACGGTAATGGACACATTAAACGGTAAAATGGCGGCAAAAGCTTGAAACAGAAAAAAGGTGATGAGAATCAGGGTAAATGGTTGTTCTTTCAATAAATAACGAACCTGCCGGGCGGTGAAATCGGCGATGGTGTGCACGTACAGGTATGCGACGAAAGCACCGATGAAACTGCCCAGGGTATTGTTAACCACATCGGTGATGGCGGAGTTGCGACTGATGAGAAACAGTTGCAACACTTCGATGGTTACGCTCAACATCGCTCCCAGAAACGTTGAGATCACAATGCCGCCCCGGATGCGTCGCTGCCACAGATAAGTGAACATGAGAAAACCGAACGGAATAAACAGCAGAATATTTCCGGCAATGTCGGTAAGTGGCGTCCGTTTACCACGGTGCTGAAACAATTCCCATTCAAACGATCTGGAAAGCTCAGACCAGCTCTTCCCCTGCATCTGAAAGTGAAACGGAATGAGCGTGTTGTACAGAACAAAAAGCACGAATGCAATGAGTAAAAAGCGAACAATTTTCCGATTCATGGAGCTAATTTCTGTTTTCTGTCGCATACCAGGGAACCTACCTATGTGTCGTATTTTCTGATTCGTTTATATGAACGGCATTTTTTCCCGGAATTTATCCTGTTTTTCAATTGTCCTGTAGTCCGGGAGTCTGAATCCGATACGGATTTCCCCCTTCTCCGATTGATCCATGATAAGGATTGGTTGCCAGATATCCGGGACCGCCGAATGGGCGATGAGCCGTTTCTTCTATATACTTGAACCGAAATGGTGCCGCGGATGGCGGAAAACGAATGGGTATTCACAATGTTACCGTTTGCGGCCCATCAGCGTCAGGCGTCCGGTAGCGATTGAAGGATAACCTCAACCGTTCGTCGGGTAGCGCCGGCGTTTTGTTGGACCACCTGGAACGCGCGTTTTCCCACTTCCTGCCGGAAAATATCGTTGGTCAGGAATTTTCGCAGGTATTGTTCAATCTCCCGGGCATCGTGCACCTGGTAGGCACCACCGTTGGCTTTTAGCAACTGGGCTTCGTGGGAATTTTGATTGACCGGTCCGAACAGCACCGGAATCTCGTACACCGCCGCCTCCAGCACGTTGTGAATGTTTTGCTTAAAACTTCCCCCCACATACGCCACTTTTCCGGCGCTGTACAGATTCGCCAGGATACCCACCTGATCCACAATAATCACGGACTGTTCCCGGTACTGATTCATCTCCGAATACAAAATGCGCTGGTCTTCAGGGAAAGCTTCCAGCAGCTCCCGAAGATGGGCGTCGGTGGGTTCGTGAGGACAGATGATGGCCAGAAACTCAGAATGGGTTTCCATCACGGAACGGATTGCGGGCAGCAAGTGCCGGTGGTCCTCCGGCCAGGTGCTACCTGCCACAAAAATCCATCGGTTCTGGATAACGGCCAGGGGAAGCACTGCCTTTTTACGAGATTCATCCCGCCGATAAAACACCTGGTCGTATTTGGTATCTCCCACCGTTTGTACCCGGGAGGCATCTGCCAGTTTCAGGAAGTTGTTCCGGTCGGCATCCGACACCGCCAGAATGGCGGTAAACTTCTGGTAAATATTGCGATGGAAAGCACGGGAGTAGATCAGCAACCGACTGCTCTGGTCGTGCAGAGAGGCGTTAATCAGGAAAATGGGAACTCCTAACCAGTGAGCCATCCACACCTGATTGGGCCACACATCGTGTTTGGCAATGATCCACAGTGCAGGGCGAACCATGCGATGGAACCGCCATAGGGAAAGGAACCATTCGAAGGGAGCATACAGAAACAGATCCACGCCGGAGAAGGGCCGGGCATGGCGATAACCGGATGGTGAGAAAAACAGCACAATGGTGCGAAAGTCAGGACGCACCCGTTTAAATTCCCGCAAAAACGGTTTGATGTGCTCGTATTCTCCCAGAGAAGCGCAATGCACCACCATCACCGGGTGGGAGGCATACTGTGTGGCATTGCGCCGGAGCGTCTCGAAAATCCGGTAGCGCCCCAGCACGCCCTGGCGAAGTTTCTGGTTAAAAAACATTGCCAGATGACTGGCCAAAAACAGAACCGGTACAAACAGAAGGTTGTATATCAAAAAATAAAACAGCGTCATAGGGAATCCTTTTTCTTTCAAAAAGATTCTTCAGAAAGCGTGTGCTGGTATTTAACCGGTTTTGTGAGAACGCGGTTTGATGCGTTCGTAAGGTGCAGCCCGAAGCGTCAGATAAATATTTCGGTAATTCTGGTATCGTTCGGGGAAGATATTTCCCTCTTCCACGGCCTGTTTCACCGCACATCCCGGTTCCTGCAGATGTCGGCAATCGCTAAACTGGCACTGATCCTGGTACTGTCGGAATTCCACAAAATAATGGCGCAGCTCGTCCCGGTATATGTCCCACAATCCCAGCTCCCGGATTCCCGGCGTGTCGATGAGGTAACCGCCAAAGGAGAGCGGAAAGAGCTGAACGTAGGTGGTGGTGTGCCGTCCCTTGCCGGTTTTTTCGCTGATTCGTCCCACCTTCAGGTCCAGGCCAGGTTCCAGCGCTTTAATCAAGGAGCTTTTGCCCACCCCGGAATGCCCCACCAGTACGGTGACGTTGTTCTGCAAACGATTCTTTAATTCGTCCAGCCCCTCGCCGGTGATCGCACTGGTGAAAAACAGCGGATATCCCAGCCTGGGATACCAGGTGGCATAGTCGTTAAATTCCTCCCGGCTGGCCAGATCAATTTTGTTGATGCAAACAACCGCTTTCAGATGGTTCTTCTCGGCAATTACCAGATAGCGGTCCAGCAAGCCGGATTTAAACTGCGGTTCCCGTGCCGCCATAACAATGAGCATCTGGTCGATATTGGTGGCGATGATGTGCTCCCGGTACGCTTTTCCCTCCACTGTGCGGCTCAACCGGGATTTCCGGGGCAGAATCTCCTCAATCACGCCTTGCTGGTCATCGATGAGACGAATCCGCACATTGTCGCCTACTTTTACCTGCCAGGCTTTCCCATCCGGTGCGCCCACTAACTTCCCTCGCACCGCACACACAATAGTGCGTCCGTCCAGATTCACCAGATACTCTTTTCGGGTAACTTTAATCACTTTCCCGATGGGATGCTCGGCTTTCTGCACCATTTAGAACAGGGGCCCCCGATTTCGTTTTCGTATGTTGGGACCGCGATGGATATCGCATTTTTCCGTGGGATGGTACTTCACGTTGAACACTTCGTTAAGTACTTTCGGGCAGTAATTTGTGGCTAATTTTCCGCTTTCTTCACACACCTGCAGTCGAATCACGTCCGGTGGCTGTTTAAATTCTTCGTGGGGAATTTTCAGCTCCTCGTACACCCGCTTCATAAAATCCGCCCAGAAGGGAAGGGCGGCAATGGCACCGGATTCTCCGCGTCCTAAGGTGTACAGCGGATCGTCCATCCCCACCCACACACCGGCGGTAAATGCGGGGGTGAATCCCACAAACCAGGCGTCGGTAAAATTGTTGGTGGTACCGGTTTTACCGGCGGCTGGCGGGGTGAAGTGGAACATCCAGCGTGCACGAGCCCCGGTCCCCCGATTGATCACCGTTTCCAGCATGTTGGTCATGATGTAAGCGGTGGCCCGGCTCAACACCTCGTGTTTGCGCGCATGTTTTTCGTAAATGATGTTGCCAAAACGGTCTTCGATGCGGGTGATGGCAATGGGTTCGACCCGCACGCCCTGGTTGGCAAACACTCCGTAGGCAGAGACCAGCTCGATGGGGATGACTTCCGAACTGCCCAGTGCCAGGGTGGGGAATGGCCGGAGCGGGGTGGTGATGCCCATCCGGTGGGCATATTCAGCCACCACAGCCGGGCCTATTTCCTGAATCAGTCGCACCGCCACCAGGTTAATGGACATGCGCAGTGCTTCGCGCAGGGTGGTGAGTCCACCAAATGTGTGATCGTAGTTCTCCGGGTCCCAGCGCGTGCCATCGGGATTAATCACCACCACCGGCTGGTTCAGGAATTTATCCACCGTAGTGTAGCCATTGTCGATGGCGGCGGTGTACAAGAACGGTTTAAAGGCCGAGCCCGGTTGCCGGGGTGCCTGCACCGCCCGGTTGTACTTGGACTCCTTGAAATCCCGTCCGCCCACCATGGCCAGAATATGCCCGTTGTGGTGGTCGATGGCCACAAACGCAATCTGAACAATGGCTTTTTTATTGAATACTGAGTCGGGAATTTCGTTTTTCTTTTTCCAGGGCTGCAATTTTTTGACGACCCGTTCCTGCAATTGAGGCAGATACTTGGCAATGGCAGAATCCATAGCCGCTTGTACCCGGGTATTCAGTGTGGTGTACACGTTCAATCCGTCCTCGTACACGTTCACTCCCAGAGAGTCGCCGATGGCATTCAGTTTTTGCCGCACATATTCGGTAAAGTAAGGTGCAATCTTGCCCTGTTGCTGGAACGGTTTCACCTTCAGGGGGAGTTGACGCAGGCTGTCGTATTCTGCCCGGGTTAAATAACCCATGGTAAGCATGTTTTTCAGCACCAGATTTCGCCGCTTCAGTGCCCGGTCCGGGTGTACGATGGGAGAATAGTACGCTGGCGCCTTCAGCAGGGGAATGAGCGTGGCACTTTCCTCAATGGTTAAATCGGAGGCGTCCTTGTCGAAATATTTTTTAGCCGCCGCCTGAATACCGTACACACCATGCCCAAAGTAAGCCACGTTCAGGTACATCTCCAGGATTTCCTGCTTGGAGTAGGTGCGTTCAATTTGCAAGGCGGTTAAAATTTCCCGCAATTTTCGGTTAATTGTTTTTTCGAACCCAAAGTAAAGATTCCGCGCCAACTGCATGGTGATGGTGCTAAATCCCTGCCGGAAGCTCATGGAGAGCAGGTCCACCAGAATCACCTTGGGGATCCGGCGAATGTCGATTCCCCAGTGGTCGTAAAAACGGCGGTCTTCCGTTGAGAGCAATGCTTGAATGGTGTGTTCGGGAATTTTTTCGATGGGAATGTACACCCGATTAAATTTGAACAATTCGTGAATCACCTGACCGTCTTCGGAATAAATGCGGGTTACCAGCGCCGGTTCAATGTTTTCCAGTTTGGTCAGGCTGGGCATTCCGCTAATCAGGTAAATCAGGTAAGCGATTCCCAGAAGGAAAATAAAAGACCACGCCAGCAATTTTTTGTGCCTGCGCAGCTTATTCCAGAACCCGCCCGAAGAAGGTTGAGAAGGTGGTTCGGATTTGTTTAGCGAAATTTTGTCCGTGTAAAATTCAGTCATAGCTTAAAGATAAAATTTTCTGGAACTTGTTTGTCCTTTTTTCATGTATATTAAAGCGTAAGAAAATATGGATACCGGTATAGTAAATCAAGTTATTTTTCCTTGTACCGATATCGGCTATTTTTAACGCAAAATTTTACTTGTTCAAACAGCAAAAGTTCAATTATATTAAAAATTAATAGAAACAGCACAATGCCGGAACGGAACGGGAGGTATTGGTTGAGTTCAGGAATTGAAAGAATTGCCAGGATATGTGCCGGGTTCCATGAATCCAGACCCGGCAAAATTGTTTGACCGGAAATTGAGAAAGAATAAATTCCCATGAAACGAATTTGTCTTTTATTGATTTTAGCATTTGCGCTATTGGTTGGTGGCTGTGCAACCACATCCCACACGGTGCAGAAAAAAAGGGCTCCTTCCCGATCGCTGAAGGTAACCAACCGGGAGGCATATAATCACTATCTGGAAGGTGCGCTGTACGATTTTCAGGACGAATACGAGCGTGCGCTAATTGAATATTACCAGGCGCTTCTGTACGATTCCACATCTGCCCAGATCTACAAAGCCATTGCCCGTGACCTGATGCGCTTGCAGGAATATCAAAGCGCCATCGGCTATTTGAAGAAAGCGTACAAATACAATCCGGATGATCCGGAAATTTTAAACTATCTGGGAGAGAGTTACTACAACCTGAAGGAGTTTGACCGTGCGGTAGCCTATTACGAGCGCTTGTTCGAGATGGTTCCGGGAAACGAAACAGTACAAAATAATCTGATTTTTCTGTATAACAGTTTGAAGATGTACGATCGGCTGGCTCGTCTGTACCAGCGATTGGCGGAGCTACATCCGGAAGAGGATGAATATGTGATGCAGCATGCCCTGGCGCTGATTAAAGCGGGCGACCTGAAGGCTGCCGAAAAAGCACTTTACCGGGTGATTGAGCGGGATTCCTCTCGAATCGGAGCATATTTTTTACTGGGCAGTATTTATCAGAAGCAGAAACAGGATGAGAAGGCGATTGAGATTTACCAGAAAATCCTGAAAATTGCTCCGGACTCCCACGAAGCGTTGACGAACCTTTACTCCTATTTGCGCAAACGGCAGGATTGGGCAAGCATCGAAAGAATTTACGGCGAATTGCTGAAACAGGATTCCACCAACGTGCAGGTGCGGCTGATTCTGGCTGAATCGTATTTCTTTCAGGAAAAATTCGATAGTGCGCGGGTGCTGCTGGAACCGGTATTGGATGATAAAGATTTGCGGCCCACAGCGCTGGAGATGCTTGGCCGGATGGCTTTTCAGCAAAAGAAATATGAGGAAGCGGAAAACTACTTCTCCCTGCTCACCCGGGAGCAGCCCGAAAATCGGTTTGGCTGGATCTTTCTGGCTATTCTGTACAACCGTCAGCAGCACTACGACCGGAGCATCCACGTGTTGCGCCAGGCATTATCTGTATTACCGGACGATACGGACATCCTGAGTCTTTATGGCAATACGCTGATGCAGGCCGGTAATTTGCAGGAAGCGCTGGAACCGCTGGAAAAAGCCAATCGCCTGGCACCGGAGGATGTGGACATCATCGCCGCACTGGCCAATTTGTACGACCAGCTGAAAATGTGGGATAAGTGCGACTCCCTTTATCAAGCAGCGCTGGAAAAGTTCCCCGATAACGCACTGCTGCTGAACAACTATAGCTATTCGCTATCCGTACGTGGCGAAAAACTGGATATGGCGCTGGAAATGGCACAACGGGCACTGGAACAGGAACCGGATAATGGCGCTTACCTGGATACCATAGGCTGGATTTATTTTCAGTTGGGAGATTACCAGAAAGCACTTCAGTACATTCAGGAGGCTGTTCAGGTGCGGGAAGACAGCGCCGAAGTGCTGGAACACCTCGGCGATGTGTACTACAAACTTAACCAGCCGGACAAAGCCAGAGAGTACTGGCAAAAGGCACTGGAAAAAGACCCCGATAATGAACAATTGAATAAGAAACTTCAGGGATTATGAGATATTTCATTTTAGGGATTCTGTTGCTGGCCTGGTGGTTCCCCTCCTGTTCCCCTGTTGCCATGAAAAAAGAGCCGAAACTGGAAGTTCCCACATTAGCGGAATGGCCGGCTGTGTATCGGGACAATTTCGCTGCCATCCGCACCCTGCAAAGCAAAGCGCAAATTAATATCGAAAGTCCTGAGCTCTCCACCCGATTTACCGTGCAGTTTCTGTACGTTGCACCGGATACCCTCTTTCTGCAAGCCGAAGGTCCCTTTGGCATTCAAGTGGGTAAAATTTTTATCGGAAGGGAACGGTTTCTCATCTACAACCAATACAACAACCAGTTTATTGCCGGTTCGCTGGACGATCCCTATTACAGCCGATTTCTGCAAACCGATTTTTCGTTTCAGGAAATTAAGAACGTTTTAATGGGCTTTGTTCGTTTACCGGAAAATCTTAAATTACTGGATGAAGCGCACGGGGTCTTTGGTGCACGAGTGGACGGAAACAAATGGCGGTTGGTGGTCAATCCCCGTACGGGGTTGCTGGAAAAGCGTGAAATAATTTCCGGCGGAAAGGTCGTATTGCAGGAGGAATTTAAAAATTATCGCAGAATTGACGGAACGGTGATTCCCGGATTTGTGCGTGTACTGTTGCCCGCAAAGCGGGAATTATTTTCCGTGCGGCACACGCATATTCGGCTGAATGAACCGGTTCCGCAGGAAAAATATCGGATTGAAATTGATCCCCGGGTGGAACAGTTGATTATTCAGTGAACAGGTAATCGGCTGTTCCGGAGATTCATGAAAAAAGATGGGGCAAAAATATGGGAATGGATTTATCCATCGTCATCCCCGCTTACAACGAAGCGGAATCATTTCCGGAACTGCTGGAACAGATTCGCGAAGCGGTGGAACCGATGAATTTGCAATACGAAATTATTGTGGTGGATGACGGGAGTAATGACGATAGTCTGGCGGTGCTGCGGCAATTAAAGCAAAAATATCCGCAGCTAAAAGTCATCAGTTTCCGGCGGAATTATGGCAAAAGTGCTGCTCTGTCCGTAGGATTCCGTGAAGTACAGGGCCGATACGTGATTACCATGGATGCTGATTTACAGGATGATCCCCACGAGATTCCCAATCTGATTGCCAAATTGGAAGAGGGCTATGATCTGGTCTCCGGCTGGAAGAAAAAACGCCACGACCCCATTTCCAAAACGGTGCCCTCCCGCTTGTTTAATTTTGTAACCTCCCGGCTTACTGGCATTCGCATTCACGATTTTAATTGCGGGCTGAAGGCTTATCGACAGGATGTGGTGAAAGATCTGCAGGTGTACGGAGAACTTCATCGCTTTTTACCCGTGCTGGCACACTGGAATGGTTTTCGGGTGTCCGAAATTGTGGTGAAACACCATCCGCGTAAGTATGGCAAAACCAAATTCGGGCTCTCCCGATTTTTCAACGGTTTTTTCGATTTGATGACCGTGCTGTTTATCACCCGATACAAAACCAGTCCGCTGCATATTTTTGGTATGATGGGGCTTATCTCCTTTTTGCTGGGATTTGGCATTGAGTTGTATCTGACCATTCGCTGGTTTATGGGCGAAAGCATCAAGAACCGACCACTGTTTTTCTTCGGAATTCTGACCATTATCGTTGGTGTGCAATTTATCGTGTTTGGTCTGCTGGGAGAAATGCTCAGCGCCAACTTTGCCGAAGGTGTGGAATATTCCATTAAAGAACGCATAGAATGAGGTGCCACCCATGTCCCTTCCCAAACTCCCCATACCCCTTACGCCCCTATATCCCTTATATCCCCTATTCCCCCTATATCCCTCACTCCCCTACACCCCATCCCAACAAAGCCTGAATGGTGACCATGAGCAAGCATTATCATAAATACAGCATCATTGTTCCTTCGTACAATCGGCAGGAAGAGATTGCCGAAATGCTGGAGTCGTTCCGTGAGTTACGCTTTCCGGCGGAACGGATGGAGTTGATCATCGCGGACGATGGTTCTACGGATCGAACCCGGGAGGTGGTGGAGGCTTATCGGCAAAAACTGCCTTTTCCGGTGCATTTTTACCATCAACAGAACCAGGGACCCGGAGCGGCACGCAACATGGGCATGGAGCGTGCCAGCGGCGATTTCTTCATTTTTATCGATAGCGATTGCACGGTTGCACCGGACTGGCTGGAGGAAATTGACCGGGCGCTGCATGCCGAACAAGCCGATGCGTTCGGCGGACGGGATACGTTTCGTCCGGACTTCCCACCTCTGCTGAAGGCAATCAATTATTCCATGACCTCTTTTATCACCACCGGAGGTTTGCGTGGACGGAAAGGGAAAAAACTGGCCAGGTTTTACCCGCGCAGCTTTAATATGGGGCTCTCGCGGGAATTGTATCAAAAAATTGGTGGATTTGGCAGTTTGCGGCACGGGCAAGATATTGAATACAGCAATCGCATCATTCGCAGCGGTGCAAAGGTGATTTACATCCACGATGCGGTGGTGTACCACAAACGGCGTACCAGCATCCGGAAGTTTTTCCGACAGGTGTTTAACTGGGGAGTGGCGCGCATTAATCTGTACAAAATTGACCAAGCCATGCTGGAACCGTTGCACGCTGCACCAGCGGTTGCCACACTATTTTTGCTGGTGCTTATTCTGGTTAGCCTGCTATCGCCGCCGGTATGGCATGTGACACGCTGGTTATTTGCCGCCGGAGTGGGGGTTCTGCTGGCTTCCGGAATTCACGCTGCCCTGTTATATCGAAACTGGCGAATGCTCTACCTGGTACCGATTATCATGCCCATTCAGATAATTGGATATGGGCTGGGATTTATCGTAAACTTTATTTATCGGGTAATTCTGGGTAAAGGGGAATTTGTCGGATTTCGAAAACGCTATTATCAATAAAATTTACCCCCAATTTTTGATTTTTTATGAAGATTTTTTAAATTTCATTGGTTGCGGAACTGTTTCGATAACATCGGGTGGTCCTCCGGTGTGGGGTGATAAAGCCATGAAGGCCAAGAGCCGCGCGCAGGTTTTTGCCGGGTTTTCTTCTCGCCACGAACCGGGAGCCCGGCAACCATTAGCGAACAGATAATGACCAACAATGCTAAATTCAGGAGAGAGATAATGGAAGAGACCATGGTTCCCCGTGAATCCACGCAGGGAGAAGAAATTATTCGGCGAATTCAGGACATCAGTTTTCGGATGAATGGCTGGTTAAAGTTTATGGGAATTGTCATGATTATCAGTGGCGCGTTAACGGCGCTGAGTATTGTGGGGCTCATTGTGGCCTGGATTCCCATCTGGCTGGGGGTGTTGTTGCTTCAGGCGGGCGGTAAAGCCTCCAATGCCCGGCTTACCAATAACCCCATGGAACTGGTGGTAATGATGGATAAACTGCGCCTGTTTTTTGTTATTGCCGGCATTATGGTCATAGTGGAACTGGTGTTCCTGCTGGGCGGATTTGTCTTCTTTCACACGTTTTTGAGTCAGATGATGCAGACCATGCCGGAATTTTAGTGAAATTCCCTTTTTCGGGTGTAAAGCGGAATCGAATAGCGGAGAAAGTGATTTTTAGAGCATTCCACTAAGGTATTGGAAAAGAAATTCGATTGTATTACTTTGACTCCTGAATCTTTTTATCGCCCGGAGCGTTTGAAATGAATGAATAAAAGAACTAAAAAATTAAAAAAAGGAGGTACTACCATGGAGAACGGGAAAACCGTGGAATTTTTGAAAGGATTTTTAATTGGTGGCATGGTGGGTGCTGTGGTTGCGATTTTGTATGCACCCAAAAGCGGTAAAGAAACCCGGGAGGATCTGACCAAAAAAACCGATGAATGGATTGGTAAAGCCAAGGATGAGTACGAAGTGACCCTGGAGAAGACGCGAAAGGCTTACGAGGCAGCCATCCAGCAGTTAAAGGAACTGGAAACGGTGGCCAAGAAAAAACTGGAAGAAGTGGAAGAGAAAGTGGAAGAGCTGGGTACCAAAGGTAAAGAGACGGTGGAAGAGAGTAAGACCCGGCTGAAAAAAGCTCTGGATGCCGGTGTGGAAGCGTTTAAGGAAGAAAAGGGTGGTAAGAAGAAAAAATCGTAAGCCGGGCTTATATAATATGGAAGGAGTCGCGTCATGCTCTGGGAAATCAGTTTATTCATAATTGCCATTGCCTTTTTTCTTCTGGTGGTGTTTAGTATTCCGACAATCATGCAGGTCAGGCGGACGGCTCATCATCTGGAGCAAACTTCCCGAACGCTGAATCATAATTTGCCGGGGATTTTAACCAATGTGGACGAAATTACCACCAATCTGACCCGCACCACTCAGAGCATTCGCTCGCAGGTGGAAGGACTTTCGGTAGCGGTGGAGAAAATTCAAAATATGGTGGATGATGTGGTGGGGTTGGAGCGGGAATTGCGCAGTGAAATTGAGCCACCGGTTGTGGAAACGTTAAATACGGTAACGGCAATCGTTAAGGGATTGCGTAAATTTGTAGAAGTCTTAAAAGGCCGTGAGTAATTCAGATTCCTCAGGTTTGCGGGATTCGGGACTGCGTTAAAAATGTCCATTTAAGGACGAAACACACAATCAGATGAAAGGGGGCGTTCGAACCCCAAAAATCATCTTTGCAGCCCGAATCCCGCATTTTTTA
>CAZBWV010000113.1:0-15004 GCA_964495805.1 uncultured Calditrichaceae bacterium | reverse complement strand
TAGCAGTGTGGGAATAATGTATGGTTCCAGTACGGTGGCAAACAGAACATAAAAAGGAACAAATACTTCGGGAGTTAAATTGTCAAGGTCGGGTATTTCTTCCACATCAATTTTGCTATCCAGAAACGCTCCGGTAGTTTTAATATCGTTGATCTTCTTTTCCACACATCGCAAATCCCGATCGAGATCATTTTGCCAATCGAACAAAACAACATATAAAAATTTTCCCCCTTTTAACGCTTTCTCCCAATTTTCGCGGGTTAAGGTAAAAATTATTCTCCCATTCGGTAATTTCAATTCCACCAGACCATCTGGGGGAAGGTCTTCCAGCGACGATTGGGTCTCTGCAGTGGAAGCTTCCGATTGAGATTGGTCAGACTGATCCTCCGATGCCACCGAAGTAGAGGAAGATTCGGCTCCTGATGATTGAGCAGACGGAGCCGTTTCTGTTTGTCCGTTCTGAGCCGCTACGGCATCATCCAGCGCACGTAATTGTTCGCTCACATCTATTTGATCGCTGGAATCGACATTCTCAATAAGTTCTTTTAAAACATCCAGTGAATTCAGCAATACATTAACAACCTCCGGAGTAGGAATTAGCCGATGATTTCGAACCAGATTTAAAACATTTTCCATACTGTGAGCAAGATTTTTAATGACTTCCAATCCCAGAAATCCTGCTCCGCCTTTTACCGAATGAATAGCGCGGAAAACATTATTCACCAGTTCGGCATCAACATCTTCTCCCATTTCTTCTATCTGAAGAAAATCTGCTTCAATTCCATCCAGATGTTCTCTGGACTCTTCAACAAACATTTCCAAAAGTTCCTGATCTTCCACCGTTGCCATGGTCTATCCCTTGGTTTCGTTCAGCGTATTTACAGTTATGAGCATGGTTTATTTCTGAAAATGAATATCAAAATAATTGTCAAGACGGAGATATTCCATTTCCGTTTTCATATCTTTGGAAACATTGGAAAGAGATACCGGTATTGACCGTCCCGAAGCAGTGTGATAGGTCGCAATTAAAAATGCCACATCCAGGTAATTCAGCTGCTTAATTCCATTTAAGTCAATAACAACATTTTCATCGGCATGCTGCAGGGTTTCGGACATGGTTTGAATGACTTGAGGCAGACTCTCTGGCGTTATCGATTGGTTCAGCTTAAATTCCCGATCAGCCATTGAAATCCCTTTCTTAGGTTTCCTTTTCGCTTAATAATCTCCAATTAAAAAAGCTCAACGATTATTATCGGTGAAATTTATAGAGTCTTTAACAATTTTATACTTTGAACTAAAAAAAGCGGTAGGGATCAGATAGCACCATAAATATCGTTATTACATTCGATATACAGCGTTCAAACAAAAAATATAGTATTCTTAATTTACAACAGGAGTGTAATATTATACACAACAATGTATGCTTAACGTTAACACAGTTCAATCATTATTCTGTATCGGCAACATTTTTCTTTTTCAAATGATCAAAAAAATTATCAATTTGTTCCTGAGTGATATCGGTTTTACGGATTTTATCTTCTGTTTCTTTTTCGAAATGCTCCACCTGATCGGATTTCATCTGTTTCCGAATTTCATATTCAATCGCTTCAATAACACTACCTCCCAAACTGGAATGATCTTTCAGAGAGAGGGATGATTGAAAGAATGATAAAAATCGGTCGTATATGGCTTCTAATATCTGATTAACATGACTTAATTGCTGGGAAGTTATATCCTGAAACTGAAAGGCAAAGGTCATATCGGCAATGGAATTGGACAGTTCATCCACTAATTGAAGTTGTTTTTCTTTATTAGTATCGTTTTCAATTAATTGACGAAGTTCAAACAATTTTTCCGAAAGCATATCCAGCGAATCCAGCACCTGAGCCGTAGCATTTTCCGTCGTTTTCGTTACATTCGCAATATTTTCTTTAGCTGTGGGAAGTTTGCCAGTACTTAATTTCATAAATGCATTCACCTGTACCATAATGGGAATAATATCCCGCACAAAATAGAATAATTCATTAACAATGGGTAATACTTCCTCACTAATTCGAACGGATTCCTGTAATTTTTCAATTTTTTTTAACACTTCATCGAAGCCATTTCCATCGCTCATACCATTCCCTTTCTTTTCCCGAAACAATCTTTAACAAACGGTTTAACCCAGTAAGTCCTGGATTTTTTTTCGTAATATATCCGGAGTAAATGGTTTCACGACATACCCGTTAACACCTATCTTGATGGCGGTGATCACATCCTCCTCCATTCCCCGGGTGGTAATCATTAAAATAGGTATAGATTTATATTGCGGCATCTGTCGGACATGAGTCACCAGGTCCTTTCCATCCATTTCGGGCATATTCCAATCGGTAATGAGTACATCAAAACGATCGGTTTCCAATTTTTTGAGCGCTTCGACACCATTTCCCGCCTCAGCCACATTGTTTACCCCAAACCGTTTTAATGAATTAACAATTATTCGCCGCATAGTCGGAGAATCTTCAACAATTAAAAATTTCTTGTTGACCATTGCACTTCCCTTTTAATTATTCCTTTACTTATTTCTCGATATCGGAATTCGCAGCAAAAACTTAAGAAAGAAGATGAATAATATGGGAAACTATTAAACTGTTCTTTTCGTTTTTTCCACTTAACGCTCCTGTTTTACCGATAATAACCAAAACATTTATCCCATTGAAAATAAAAAAATTAATCACCCAATTGTCGGAATATTTCCAGGTATTTCAGAACCTTTTCGTCATCCTATTCGGACTAAACAGTATAAAATTCACATCGGTACTCTCAAATTGATAACGGTTACCAACCAAGGCACACAATTCAGCAAAATTTTGAGATAACTGTTTTTCTTTTTTCTACAAAATAAACAAATTGATGATTAAATTACTTTTGCCAATGTAGATTAACCGAAATAACCGGAGGTTTTTATGAAACGATACGTTCTCTTTTTCAGCCTTGGATTATTGATATTTTTTTGTGCTCAGGATCCAATTGCGAGGGGAGACAAAGCTTTCGATCAAGGTAATTACGGAGAAGCGCTTCAGTACTATCTGGAAGCGCTGAAACAACAACCGGACAACGCGGCGTTAAAAAGCAAAATTGCCAGTGCCTATCTGGAACAGGGACAAAAAATTTACCAGCGAACAAAGTCTATCCGGGCTTTTGAAGCACGGATTCTCAAGGCGGAAAAATACATTTCCGAGAACCCCACACCGGAACTGAAGAAAATTCTATCCGAGACCTATCGACAACTGGCCATGGCTTATAAAAATGCCAAACCGGAAAATGATTACCAGCGATTGGAGTACTTCAACAAAACGCTGGAAAATCTGGAGAAAGCACTGCAATACGATCCGGAAAACAAACTGGCAGCAGAAGACATGCATGCTTTTCAGCAGGAGCGCTTCCAGGAGATGTACGACAAGGGAATGAACCTTTATAAAAAAGCTAAACGGGAACCGATTAACTACATTGCCGCAGAATATTATCTCTCCCGCGCTCTAAAGCTAAAACCGGAAGATGAGAATTTACGCAAAACCCTGCGCAAAGTTCGGCAGAAATATCTGAATATTCTGGATCCAGGTCAGAAAGCACCCATTGCCGTTACCGATCGGTTAAAAAAGGAGGGCTATCTGGCTTTTCTGGTAGTGGTAAAAAACCAGACGGAGGGAGATTTATCGGTGAGTGCCGGGAATTTTTATCTGGTTACCGATCAGGGGGAAGCGGTCCCGGGTAAAGCCAGCACGCAATTTGCCAATCCCCTGAAAAGCAAAGTGCTCAAGGTTTACGAAGAAACAGAAGGTGTGGTCACATTTCCCATCAAACGTGGTACCCGGTATGTCCGTCTGGAATTCCGTGTGGATGGCGAAACGCTGGGGTACAAAAACTTGCCGTAAGAGACCACGCAAATTTAAAATCGGGGTGGCAAGGACGTTTTTGCCCTTATTACCCCGATTTTATATTGGTGAATATCGGATCTATACAACGCTTATCCTTTTTTACTTCATCAGAATCATCTTCCGTTGCAGCACGCCGGTTGGCGTTTCCAGCCGATAAATATAAACTCCCGAAGGTAGGTACTTCCCCCGGAACTGTACCTGATGGTGTCCCGCACCAAGTACCTGATGATCGACTAATGTTGCCACTTCCTGCCCCAGTACATTGTAAATCCTTAACGTGACCACACTTTGTTTCGGTAAAGTAAAGGTAATGGTGGTGGTTGGATTAAACGGATTGGGGTAATTCTGGTTAAGTTCAAATGAAAATGGGGTGGTGTATTCTACCCGATGATGTGGCAAAGCGCTTACCTCTCCTCCGGAATAGCAGAAAATTCGGCCATACTTGGTGGCAGTTAGCAGTTCATCGGAGGCATTCCCGTCGATGGATGGCATACTGCTCACCGTATTGAACCGATCACCATTCAGATTCACACTCCACAACGCCTGTCCATCCTTACCGCTCAGGCAGTAAAAAGTGCCGTTCGTGGGATTATTGGTACCGGTAGCCAGAATTACATCGGCATAGCCATCGCCGTTTAAGTCGTTGGTGACTGCAACATCGTACTGAAAATTCATGGAATGGGACCAGATGGGATTCCCTGTGGCACCGCTTAAACAGACGGTCATATTGGTAAAGGTAGCCAGCACCACATCATCAATCCCGTCGTCGTCCACATCGGGAATTCGGTGCATCTGAATGATGCCGGAGAGCCCGCCAAAGAAATAGCTCCATACCACATTGCCGGTTTCCCCGTCCAGACGGCGAATGGTGCTGAAATACTCTGCCACCACCACATCCGGTGTTTCTCCGGGAACAGGCAAAATCACCAGTTCTTTGGGTTCGTACTGAAGAGCCGATCGATACCACACCACCGAACCGTTGGTGCCATCCAGACAATAGGTTGCCAGATCCGTGCTGCCATTATTTCCCACCGCAATAATGGCATCCGGTACACCATCTCCGGTCACATCTTCAATGGCTTTCACCGATTTGCCGAAAGAAGGATTCGGTCCGGGATATGAATAGGTCCACAGAATGGTTCCGGTGCTTCCGTCGAACAGAAATGCTTTCTGATATCCGGTTCCCAGATTGTTGCCATCGGCAATTGCCAGCACATCCGGAACTCCATCGTTGTTGAAATCGAGCCGGGCATCCACGGACTGAAAATCTCCCAGTCCGTAACTACCGGGATCATCTGTTCCGTACTGCCAGAGGATGTTTCCGTTGGTGCCATCCAGTGCGTACACATGTTCGTTGCCGCCGCCGGTGGCAATCACCACATCGTTATACCCATCGCCGTTCAAATCGTTGGCAATTGCCAGTGCATCCTGCACTCCATAATCGTTGGTTCCACCAATGGATCCGGCACTGTAATTGCTTACATAGGTGCTAAAACTCCAGAGTGTATCGGTGGTTCCGTTGCCCGCGCCATCCAGGCACAAAATCCAGTAGTTTTCCGTCGCAGCAATCACTTCTGCAACCCCATCTCCATCGATATCGTTGATCGCGCGCAAACCATCCACCTCATATTCCTGATAACTCCCCGCATTCGGATGTTCCGGTACCTGGTAATCCCAGAACAAATACCCCATGGAATAATTTTCGTGCACTCCACGTCCCTGCAACTGAACAAAGGCAAACGGTACGTTGGGATCGGTGGAGGCAATTGCCAGAGAATCCCGATACAGCAACGTATCGTCAGGTTGGAAGTACACCCACAGATCGAATGTATCGCCGGGTACCAGGGTAACCGGAAAAGCACTGACATTCCCCACAAAAAACTGCGGCCGGGTTAATATCAAATCCACAACTTCCAGATTCTGGTTTCCCACGTTAGCAATTCGCAATTTCCACTTCGCTTTTCCGTCCATTCCCACCCACACATTGCCAAAATCGTGGAATGTGTCGCTAAGCCAGATGCGCGGCCCGATGAATTGCCCCTGACCAATCAGTGGAACGGTAACTTCCGGTTCATCGGGATCGTTGCTAAAAATATGTAAATTCCCCTGAAAGAGTCCGATTGTGTCCGGAATGAACATTAGATCGGCCGAATAACTGTGACCAGCGGGAATGGACAGGGGAAATGTGGGATTCTGCATCCCGAACAGCACCTGGTCGAACACCATGCTATCCACCACCAGGGTGTCATCACCCACGTTCATGATATTTAGCGTTACATGGGCAGTGTCTCCTACCGCCACCAGTCCGAAGTCCACCGAACTGACCGATAATTCGATGTCCGGCGTCCCCCCGGCAATGGCAATCTGATAAATTTTACTGTTGGTGGTATGGTAACCGATTAGCCACAGGTACTGTCCGTCCCAGGCCATGTCCCGGGGGCTATCGTCCGGATTGCGGATAAACTGACCGGTGTACACACCCGCCACGGGATCATACTGGTAGATCTCCTGCCGACTGCTACCATAACCGGTATCTTCCGCACACCAGATGAACTGTCCGTCGAATGCCACCCCCATAGGTTGCTCCCCTACCGCCATAATGGTATCCACCGGTACCCCGGTGGTGTCCATCTTAATCAAAATATCCCTGGGTGGTGAGGCAGCATAGTATTGACTGATCCACAGATAGCCGTCCGCATAAGCCATTCCGCCCACATAATTGTTCACGGGACTGTCGAAACTTTTCAGCACCGCTCCGGTCACCGGATCGACCTTGAAGAATTTATCCGTACCCGAAATATCTTCGAATACCCATAAATAGTGCCCATCATAGGCCAGTGCTTTCACCTTATAGAACTGGTAAGGAAAAGGGATGGGAATACTTCCCACTACAGAACCATCCGATGGGTCCACCTTCCAGATGGCATCGCCCGAGGAGTTGGCGTAGGAGGTACCCACCCAGAGATATGTGCCATCGAATGCCAGACCGTAGGGAAAATCCGGTGCGGGAATCACTTTCACCACACCTTTTTCTTCGGCCAGGAGAAAGCCCCATGATAACGTTAACAATACCCAAACTATGAATTGTTGTTTCATACTTTCTCCTTATCGTATCGTTTATTTACGGTGTTTACTTGTTACGAAACTCACGAATGGAACAACTCCCCGAAGTTGTTGTTCAGACTACCGAAATCCCACTGTAAAAAATTAATTCACAAATATTTTCTTTAAATACCGGAGCACATAGGTAAAATCCTGACTGTTTTTGTCTCCGGATTGAACGAAAATGTTGTAGTAATTATTGGGAATCTCGGACAAGTGTAATCGGTAGGGAATTTTTAGTTTTACCAGCAAATAGGCAACTCGTAAATCATATCCATCATTCAAATCCAGCACCAGGTCGAAAGAATTGTCACTTAATTCCTGGATGAATTGATTATTGGGTAAATCCAGTCGGTTTAATTTATGGGAGAGCACTTTATCCATATCCAATACCATAAACCTCCATGCCGGAAATTCTTTTTTCAGATCATGTACCAAGGACACCGCCGCATCGACCAATTCCATCTGGCGCGGAAGTACAATAAGCACGCTTTTAACCTTTCCGGGCGATAATGGCACCGAAACAGATATTGTTTCCAGCTCATCCAGATCTTTTTTTGTATTCCACGAAACATATTTTTGAGCTAGCCAGTGCTTTACTCCCATGGTTTTGCTTCCTATTTCACTCAATACCTTTTTTTACCCTGCCACAGTTTTTTCAGACGATTCAGGAAATTTACCTCCTTCCCTTCCCGACCGGGCTTATAATATATACGATTTTTTAATTCCGGGGGCAAATAATTTTCCTGAACAAAATGCCCCGGATAGTCGTGCACATACCTGTATTCCTTTCCGTACCCCAGGTCTGTTAGCAGAGACGTCGGGGCATTCCGAAGATGTAGAGGTACGGGAAGATCGGGATAGTTCTTTACGTCTTCAATAGCCCGATTAATCGCCACAATTGCGGCATTGCTTTTGGGGGTAGTAGCCAGGTAAGCAGCAACTTGCGCGAGAATGATTTTCGCTTCGGGCATCCCCACGTAATGGACGGCGGTAAAACAATTGGTTGCCAGTACCAGAGCAAAGGGATCGGCGTTTCCGATATCTTCAGCAGCCAGAATCACCATACGGCGGGCAATGAATTCCGGTTTTTCCCCGGCTTCCAACAAACGTGCCATCCAGTAAATGGCTGCATCGGGATCGCTTCCGCGCACGCTTTTAATGAATGCCGAGATGATATCGTAGTGGGCTTCCCCGTTTTTGTCATGATAAATCAGCTTTTGCACGGCTGCTTTCTGAAAAATTTCACCATCCAGCACAATCTCCGGCTGATGTTCGTCCACCAGTTCCAGCGATTTTTCAATGATATTCAATGCCCGGCGGGCATCGCCATTGGCCAGCCGATACAACGCTTCCCAATCCTTCACCACAATTTTCTTCTCTCGCAGTTGCTCATCCACCTGTAAAGCACGTTCCACTATGCGACGAATATCCTGTTGTGTGAGGGGTTTCAGCTGATACACCTGCGCCCGGGAGAGTAACGGGGCAATGACCTCGAACGACGGATTCTCTGTGGTCGCTCCGATGAGAATAATGGTACCGTTTTCCACGGCATGGAGCAAGGCATCCTGTTGGGCTTTATTAAACCGATGAATTTCATCGATGAAAAGGATGGTTCGTTTGCCGGAATATTTCCTCAGGCGGGTCGCTTCTTCGATAATCTGGCGCACTTCCTTAACCCCGGCAGTTACTGCGCTGATGGAACGAAATGCGGCATTGACCTCATTGGCGATGATTCGTGCCAGGGTGGTTTTCCCCACTCCCGGGGGACCCCACAAAATCATGGATTTAACCCGGGAAGAGCGGATTTCCCTCTCCAGAACCGTCCCCGGTCCTACCACCTCTTCGTGTCCCACAAAATCGGCTAATCGGGTTGGGCGTGTGCGTTCCGCCAGCGGAGTGTAACCAGCATCCTGACTTTTTTCCTGGGATAATTGGGAAAACAAATCCATACTCGATACCCTGCCGGGAAGCCTGGTTCACTTCCGCTAATTAAATATTTCAATCCGTTTAATGTAAAAATAGCGATTATTATTGTCAGTCGTGCTCACTTCAAAGATATTGGTTCCCCGTCGTAACGCTGTGGACACATCCCATTCCACCAATTCCAGCCCACCAATATCTTCCAGGAACTTCGGTTTGTAGCGGTAGCTAAGAATGGTGTTATTGAACTTCACGTTAATATCCACTTTGGTGGTTAAACTTAAAGGATATCCTTCCCGGGAGCTGGCAGCCCACATACGTACGGTAAACGGTTGTTCAAATCCTAAATCTATATCCCGGGGTAATTTAAATACAACTCGCAGGGCATCGTTCCCTTTGGGATTCCGATAGGGAAAGGCATAACCTAATTTCCACAGATATTCTTTCAATTTTTTATGATACACAATTTCCGGCCCGGCATTTTCGGCCGTGGAAAAAGCCCGGTTACGAAAGGTGTAACCCAGGTGAACTTCGCAGTTTTCCGTGACGACATTGCCATCTTTATCAATCTCAGCCATGATATGGATAATGGGGAAATAATTAACATGCAGATGAACCACCTTTCCGGCACGAACTTCAATTTCTCGCTTTTTGGGCGTTTTGAATCCGGCCAGATCACCAAAGGTAACCACGTGTTTACCGATTTTCAGTACCCCTTCAAACTTGCCTTCCCCCTTAAACTCACCATCCACGAAAATCTGGCCTTTGGCCGGTTTGGTGGAAATGCGTACCCGTTCGAATTCCCGTTTCAGGTTAAAATTTGCCACCGCAGTGGGACTGGCTGCGGTTAATTTTAATTCCACTTTATCCGGAGTAACCGTGTACCCTTCCTTGCGCACCTGAACCACATAATCCCCAAATGCCAGTTTGGTAAATACATAATCAGTTTCTTCTTCGGTATCTTTGCCATTTAAAAAGATGCGTGCACCCTTTACATTGGAATTCACTTCGATGCTGCCGATGCCGGTACGTCGGGCGTGTTCAGTGGGAGTCGATTGAGTGGTGGCCGGAGCCTGATGAAAAATAAGCAGCGAAGTATCTCCCGGCGAAATATTTACAATTTTCTCTGCGGGAATGGTAATGTATCCTTTTTTGCTTACCCGAACCGTGTGTTGCCCCTCTTCCAGAATGACCACCGGTTCATCTTCTAAAATCCCATAATAGTCCCCATCAATAAACACCCGGGAATTGGGCTGGTCGGTTACCAGCCGCAAATATCCCTCTTTTTCCTGACGGGAAACCTTAAATTTAAAATCCAGGGTGATGAGCGAATCCGGAACAATTTCAATTTCGTGATATTTCGGAATGGTGACATACCCCTCCTTAATCACGGTGATGCGGTGTAAACCGACCGGCACATTGGTAATGGGCCGATTCACATAGCCGATAAAATCGGTTTCGTCCAGATAAACACGGGCGCCGGGAATATCACCCCGTACCAGCAACTGGCCGGTAAGCGGACGCGTGTTCATGGACACCCAGATGTAGCTCACAATTGCCAGGACCCCCAGAATCCCCACCGTCCAGAGCAGTTTTTTCCACACCGCTTCGCTTCCCACATCCAGGGAAATGGGAATGCTTTCAATTTCTTCATCGGTGATGTCGTACTCCCATTCATCCGGCAACATTCGCTCCGTTTCCGGACGCAGCTTCCCCAGATATCGTTTTTCCAGATAAGCCCGGATACGAAGGCGCAATTCCCTTTCGGCGCCGGAGAGTTTATTCAAATCAATCTTCCGGCGGGTGCGAATGCGACGACGCCATCGACGGATCAGAGATTCGCTGTACAAAAAATATTCGTGCTGTTTCAGGGCTTCCTCTTCGGTCATCCAGCGAATCTCACCCAGGTGATTCATGTAAAGGTAATACCCGGGTAATTCAGAGAAAAACCGCTCGCATTCCTCAGCTTTAATCTTCTGAATGGTTCGATACGAAAGGGGAAACTTTTTCTTCATGTGGAACCTCACCAGGAATAAACCACCGTATAGCGTAATTTAACCTTATCGTTTGCCGGTACGGGAACGTTAAATTCCACCCGGGTAACATCAATTTTTTTATAAGAGAAGTTACTGTCCGAAATCTTCCACTGGATAGCGGGCATGCGTTCGTCCACCAGTATGGTCACCGCTTCCTTTTCCTTGTGGTTTCTCAATTCAATCTCTACGGTCATCTTCTGAGAACGGTCGGAAATTTTGGTGGTGGTAACCACTTTCCGTTCAGCCTTTAAATCGAACGCCTTACCCATGGTCACTTTTACCGATTCGTTACGTGGTGTGTGGTCGATGCGATCCTCTCCGATAAATTCCAGGCTTTCCTGATCCTTTTTATAGATGCGAAAAATTCCCGCCGGCAATGGGATTCCCAATCCCTGGCTCTTTTTATTCTCGAAAGCCAGCTTCACAAAGATATTTTCCGAATCCCGCCAGGGGGAGTAAACAAACTCTTTGTGGCATTTCACTGTAGCGGCCGGGAAAAGGGAAATCTGTTTGATCTGATTATTTTTCAACGTGGTGGGACGCTGTAATTCATAAATATGATATTCAAAAAAAGAGCGTTCCTGAAAACCTTTCTGGCGGCCGGTGCGTTTGTACGCAGGTGCCATGGCTTCCATAGCGTATTCCTGAATTTGCGGCGAAGGTGCCCGATGAATTTCCCCTGCCACCAGTTTCAATCTGGCATCCTGAAATGTGGCACCACTCTGGTTCTCCACCGATACCCAGGCATCCAGCCCCAATTGGGTAGCATTTTCGTTTAACACACCCACATATTCCGCGTGCCAGTTCATCCCTTCGGTCAGGTAGCTAACTTCCAGTTTTTCCTTACCGTTCTTCACTCCGGCGACTTCCCAGATTAAAGTGGGCCGGGTAATCAATCCTTCCGGCAGGTCTTTCACATTTATCTGCATCTTATCATTCAGGGGCAAAATACGTATGCCATCGTCGGTTTTAAGCACCAGACTCCTGCCACTTTTACTCAACAATATTCCGCTAATCAGCTGTCCCCTATCGGTAATTATCTCCACTTCGTGATCGATGTACTTATCCAGAATTTTCTCGCCACTCACCAGGTCATATTCAAAATTCTGTTCCAGGATCGTGAAGTCTTGATTCCCGCTCAAATTTCGCAAATGCACCGAAGTGGGAATAATTTTAGCTGCCACATCCGTAAATTTTAACGGAAGATTGGAACGGGTTATTTCCACTGTTCGTACCTGTTTCACCAGCGCCAGATTTTGATTGTACACGGTTACATAATTTTCGTCAGCAAGCACAATTCCCCCAATCGTTAATATGATGAACCACCAATAAACAAAGGACTTCATAATTTCTCCTATTCATTTAGTTGCTGAATGTTGTGACGCAACTTTTCTAATTTTTCTTTGAAACGGGTTAATTTGTTCCGTTCCTGCTCCACGACGCGTTCCGGAGCACGGGTAAGAAATTGCTCATTGGCCAGCTTTTTCTCCAGACCGGCAATCTGTTTTTCCAGCCGCTGGATTTCTTTATTCAGGCGCTGGCGTTCCACCTCCAGGTCAATCAGTCCGGCCAGTGGTACAAACAGTTCCACTTTTTCCACCACAGCTACTGCCGCCGCGGGTACCTTCTCACTTTGTGGCACCCGATCAATTGCTTCCACCCGCGCCAGGCGTTGAATGTAATGCCCGTAGGTGTCAATCAAATACAGATAATTCTCGTCTTCGGTCTTGAATTTCACATCCGCTTTACTGGCCGGTGGTACATTCATCTCCGAACGGATCGTTCGCACGGCAGAGATAAATTCCTGAATAAAATTCATCTGGGCTTCAGCGGAATCGGAGATAAGGCTTTCGTCCATTTGCGGCCATTGCGCCACCACATTCGGTGCTTCTTCGGGATGTTTCAACCGATTCCAGATTTCCTCGGTAATGAACGGAATATACGGGTGCAGTAAACTCATGGCGGTCTTCATCACATGTACTGCCACCGTTCGCGCAGTTTCCCGGTCGATCGGATCGGCATCAGCCGCCAGACGCGGTTTAATCAGCTCCAGATACCAGTCGCAGTACTCGTGCCAGAAAAAGTGGTACACTGCATTCAATGAATCGTTCACCCGGAAATTCTCCAGATTGCTGGTCACTCCTTCGATGGCACGCTGCAAACGGCTGAGTATCCAGTGATCGGCCAGGGTAAAGTATTTCTGGTAATCGCGGAAATTGTCCCGGGGTTGTTCCAGATTCAGAGCCAGGAACCGATAAGCGTTCCAGATTTTGTTGGAGAAATTGCGCCCCATTTCGAAATGGGATTCCGCCAGATTGATGTCCTGCCCCTCTGAGCTCAGCATGATCAGGGTAAAGCGCATGGCATCGGCACTGTATTTTTCAATGATTTCCACCGGATCGATGCCATTACCCAGCGACTTGCTCATTTTGCGTCCCAGATGGTCGCGCACAATACCGTTGAGGTACACATCCTTGAATGGGATATCTTTCATGAATTCCATTCCCGCCATAATCATGCGTGCCACCCAGAAGAAGATAATATCCGGTCCGGTGACCAGCAGATCGGTGGGATAGAAGTATTTCAATTCCGGAGTATCGTCCGGCCAGCCCAATGTGGAAAAAGGCCAGAGCCAGGAGCTGAACCAGGTGTCCAGCACATCGTCATCCTGTTTAAAGTGGGTACCACCGCACTTTTCGCACTTTTTCGGCATCTCGTGCGCCGCTACCGTGTGCCCGCAATCCTGGCAGTAGTACACCGGGATGCGGTGTCCCCACCACAATTGTCGGCTGATACACCAATCCCGGATATTTTCCAGCCAGTTCAGATAGGTTTTCAGCCAGCGTTCGGCGGGATGGAATTGAATCCGGCCGTCTCTCACCACTTCCATGGCGGGACGCGCCAGGTCTTTCATTTTCACAAACCATTGCTCGCTGAGCCAGGGTTCAATCACCGTTCCACAGCGGTGGCAATGCCCCACACTGTGCTGATGAGTTTCTATTTTCAGCAGCAGCCCCTGTTCTTCCAGGTCTGCCACCACCTTTTTGCGCGCTTCAAAACGATCCATGCCGGCATACGCTCCGGCATTCTCGTTCAGCGTACCATCGTTATTCAGAATATTCACATGGGGTAAATGATGCCGTTGCGCGATTTGAAAGTCGTTGGGGTCGTGTGCAGGCGTCACCTTCACCGCTCCGGTACCGAATTCCGGGTCCACCTGCCGGTCGGCAATGACCGGAATTTCCCGATTCATCAGTGGTAAAATCACCGTCTTCCCAATCAGGTGGGCATATCGTTCGTCTTCCGGATGCACCGCGACTGCGGTGTCGCCCAGCATGGTTTCCGGTCGGGTAGTAGCCACCACCAGGTAATCCTCCGTACCCTTCACCGGATACTTGATGTACCACAAATGCCCGCTTAGTTCTTTGTATTCCACTTCTTCATCGGAAAGGGCAGTACCGCAGCGCGGACACCAGTTAATGATGTATTGTCCCCGGTAAATCCAGCCTTTATTGTACAGTCGGATGAACACTTCTCGCACAGCCCGGGAAAGTCCTTCGTCCATGGTGAAGCGCTCGCGGCGCCAGTCGCAGGAAGACCCCATCTTTTTGAGCTGGTAAATAATCCGATTCCCATACTTTTCCTTCCACTCCCACACCCGTTTCACAAACGCTTCACGTCCCAGATCAAATCGGGTTTTGCCCTCTTTACGCAATTCTTTTTCTACCACGTTCTGGGTGGCAATGCCGGCATGGTCGGTACCGGGTAACCACAATGTCTCGTAGCCCTGTTTTCGCTTAAAGCGAATATAAATATCCTGGATTGTGTTGTTGTAAGCGTGGCCCATGTGCAATGCCGCAGTCACATTGGGCGGAGGGATGACAATGGTATAGGGGGTTTTATCGGGATTCACCTCGGCGTTAAAATAACCGCCTTGAACCCAGAAGTCGTACCAGCGGTCTTCCACCTGTTTGGGGTCGTAATGCTTGGGAATTTCGCTGGGTTCTTCCGCTTTCACCATAG
>CAZBWV010000112.1:0-7473 GCA_964495805.1 uncultured Calditrichaceae bacterium | reverse complement strand
GGCTTTGGTCACGAGTTTGCAACAGAGAAGGCATCTGATAGCCATTTGCTAAACAATACTCTAACGCCTGTAACAATTCGACCAAATGTGGGTAGTGCTGATTCGCTAAAATCCTGTATATCTGACGCGGCGATTTTCGGGCTTTAGGAAAGCCAGAAGATGGTTCCCCTTCTCTGTAGGGTGAGACCAGGTATTTTGCTAAGAGTGGATGTTTCTCTAAGATTTCGTCAACTGATTCTGGTAAAAACAGATAGTTAATCATTATTCCCTTTCTGAGCAAGTAACGTTTATTCCTGCTTTTGTTTCCCTAACACCGGGCTAAAGCCACGGTGTTAATGAGAGTTCTCATAAGCACCGCCTTTCTCCCTCTCCGCCACCTCCAAATTCAACTCCACCAACCTCCGCAGCACTTCCCGCCGTGCCTCCGGTGAAATGGTGAAACGGGTCTTGCCCCGCTCATTTTCATAAAATCCGTGCTGCAAATCCAGTTCCTCCCAGCCGTAGCATCTGGCAATGGCCCGATCCATTTCGGCGTGGAGTTCCCGCAGGCGTTGGATATCATCGTCGGTGCAGGCGGGGTCGTGGAACAGGTTGTAGGTTTTGGTAAGCCCAAGCTGCCGGGCCAGCATGATCTGCCGGCGGTGCTCGTGGTATTCCGCGCCCACCTGCTCTGCCTGCGCTCTGGCTTCCGCCGGGGGATTCTGGGGAAAAGGGAAGGTTTCAAAGCAAGTTGTGGGAGTATAGCGAATATCAGTTCTCAAACTCGAAGATTGATTTCGAAGCCAGACTTCATGGATATTGGATTGCAACAGAGTATAGTGGTAATTATCATCAAATGCGAAAACTACAGTTTCACCAGTATAAACCATTCCTTTTGGAACGAAGACTAATGAATGCAATTCACTCACTCTACTCCGAATTAAAACTCGATTAAGAGATGTTATTGCTCGTCGCATCTCTTGCCGGTAAGCTCCAAATTTCCACCAGTATTCTTTATTAAGCTTGTCTCCTGGGCCTCGTAACCGCTCCCGCTCCGGTTTCACCCGCTCTTCCACAATCCGCAGCAAATCAGGATACTCCTGCGCTTTTTCCAGAGGCCAATCATGGAAACAAATCACATAGCGGGAGGGCTTCTGCTCCGGGTGGCTGTTTAAATCCTGCCCGTTCAGATAAAGAAACAAGCACTCCGCATTGCGTGGATCTTTGGCAATCAGTTCTTCCGCTTCCCAGGGTTCCAGCACAAAGCCAATCCCGCGTACGATATCGCCTTGAAATGCTTTCCCTCCGTTCTGGCGTAATCTCCGCGGTTCGGCTTCCGGCATATCATCCAGGCGGGAGGAGATGAAATCCACCGGTTGATCGTCTAAAACGGCGAGTGGTGAATGGCGAGCGGCAAGCGGTTTTGATATTACTGCTCGCTGCTCCCTGCTTGCTACTCCCTGCTCACCGCTTTCTGCTCGCTTATGAATCGCCACCAGGTTCACTTCCACATTGGCCTGGCCGGGCCATTTCACAAACCGCCGGGCAAAGGTAATGGCGCCGCCTTGTTTTAAAATCACCGCCAGCCCGCTTTCCCGGGTGTCGCCCTGTCCTAGTGTATTGGTGGCAATCATGCCAATGCGCCCGCCGGGTTTGAGCAGCCGAAACGCCTGCCGGAAAAAAGCTGCGCACAGATCGGCGGTACCGCTGAAAGGGGCAAAGGCTACCTGCAACCAGCGCCGGTAATGGTCGCCGTAAGCGCCGCTAATTTTTAGCCCGCCCATGAAGGGAGGATTGCCGATGATGACATCAAAGCCCGACTGGCGAGCGGCGAGCGGCGAATGGTGAGCAGTGGCTAAAGCTTCCGCAATTCCTCCGCTCGCTGCTCCATGCCCGCTGCTGGGCGCAAACACTTCGGGGAATTCCAGCGGCCAGTGGAAAAAGCGGTGTTTATTTTCCAGCTCCTGGGCGCTAGCTAATGCCTGCGGTGATGCAGCACTGTATTCTATATAACTATATAGCACATCGGTAATAATATATGCGTTTACCGGCGTGGATTCGTTTCGGTGTTGAAAAAAAGCCGCTGTCCACAGATTACATGCGGTTCTGTATCTCTCAATTTTTTGCTGTAATTTCATATACTGGCTTTTCTTCTTTCGAATAGCCTGAGGTGAATCATCCGAGATTTGGTCTAACTCTTGGGCCATCTGGCTAAATGATTGAATATCGATGGTTCCATTAAAAAACTGCCAAAATGTGCGGTGCTGAGCGTTCCTTTGGAACTTATTTTTCCTCTTGAGATAATTTACAACTTTTCGGTTCTCCCCGGTTAAGGGTTTAAATGCAGCCTCCGGAATTCCTTTATGAATTATTTCTAAATCATAAACTCCTACTAAAGAATCACCACATTTTATATGGTGATCCAGAAAAGCAAGTGGTTTATCCCCAGAATGGGCCTCAATCCATAAGGCAACTTTACAGAGTTCTACAGCTAACGGATTTTTATCCACTCCATATATGCAGTGAGCAATAACATTACGAATAGCCTCACGTTCAATTTCCGGTGAAGGTTCTTCCTCTCCGGTTTGTACCCGTGCTAATTCTTTTCCTAACCGCCGTGCCGCGGCTAACAAGAAATGTCCCGATCCGGCGGCCATATCACAAACTTTAATTGAAAGGAGGGCCTGTTCTTTCTCTTGTTTCGTTGTAGCTTTACTCAATCTTTCTGCAATTATTGGTTCCAGGGCATGTTTGATTAAAGGTTTGACCAATTCAGTAGGGGTGTAATGAGAACCGGTTGAGCGACGTTCCTTTCCTTGTTGAATTAATTTAAACAAGGGGACTTGTCCCTGACCTATCACTTGCGGATGAAACTCCAGTAAACTCTCGTACACACTGCCCAGTTCTTCCACATCCAGGGCGGAATAGTTTACTTTTCGCGGTGGGGCAGAGGGTGTCTCCTGATAATATACCAGATGCCAGAACGCTTCCAGAAAATCGCTGTTTCGTATGCTACAGGAATCAAAAATTATTTCTTTAAATAATTCCCCGTTGAGTGGAGCTACCTGAAGAAATGAAGCCATTTTTTCATCGGAAAGCACTTTCCATAGCACCCGCAGGGAGTGCCAGATATCTTCGTGATCGGTGTAATTGGTGCGGGAGTCCACCAGATTACGTAACCGGGAAACCCCGTAGTGCTGGCGATAAATGGAATTGGCACGAATCAATCCCCGCTCTTCCGAAACCAGCAAAAACAGAAACCGATAAACCAGGTGTAATAAGTGCTGATATAATTCTTGAGCTGTTAGAGGAACTATTGCTTGTGGCGAGGAAGATGCTTCGGTTTCCGTTTGAGTTCCCACACCCAGTTGACGCCGCAAATGCACATTGTCTGGATGTTGCAGAAAACCATTGGCCAGTTTAAGGATACATGCTTCCACTCCCTCCCGCAGATGTTCGCGCACCCGACCTCCCTGTTCCACCGAATACTGGTAGTATTGCTCCAGCAAACATTGACTGGCATCCTCATACGTTCTGGGAAGTCTACTGCGATGCAGAAGTCGATATAAAACCGCGAAATCTTCAAATCGCTGTTCTTCCAGAATTTCTACCAGGTCGAATTCAATATATGCTTGTTTCCGGATGTAGGTGCTATCTCGCAGCACACGTAAGATGCGTCCGTTGGTTACAATGCCCCACAGATGTTCGGTGCGGTTCAAAAATTCCTGCATCAGGGAATGGGGTGCCATTCGGGGGCGGCCAGTGGGAGACACTTTGCCCAGTTCCTGATGGTATCCCACAATATGTATGGGAGGTGCATTTTCGGCTTCTCCTGCGCGGTGAGAAATGGCGAAAGATGATCCTTCCACCATATACGCTCGTTGGTTATAGCGAAGCTGATAGTCCAACAATCCAAGAAAAGGGATCATCCATCCGTCACGCGTAACGGAGGTCGCCATGTCGGTTTCCGGCAGGCGGCTTAACCGTCGCTGAAACACAGCCCATAGGGAACGGGCATCAGTAAAATTGGCGGCTATTTCGTCGGTTAAACGTCGGCGCCCATCCAGACCAAAATCTGCAGGATGTTGTCCGGGTAGTTCTTCCTGTTTTAATTGCTCTGGTAAATCAGGTGAGAAAAATCCGCCTTCAATGCGTATGGCCGGCAATATTCGCACACCTGTTTCTCCCTATTGGTGATTAGTTTAACCAGACCTCTTCACCGGTTAAATTGTTCAAACCCGGGGTTGAAGAATGAGAATTCCCAGTAAATCAGCCGGGAATTGAGGTATTACCTTCAGTTCCCGAATTCGTAACGAAACAGCCTGTCGGATGCGTTTATGCCGATGTTCCAGTTCCCTGGCCCGTTGGTGAATTCGATGGGTTATGGCAGGCTGAATCTCAGGCCAGGAATTTAGTGCATCCTGTATCAACTCTTTCTTTTCCTCTATAGGAATATGGGATACAGATTGAGCTCCGGAGAGGAGTTCTAAAGCGAACTCATCATGGACCCATCGCGGTATTCCGTTTTCCAGTCGATCGTAACCCAGAATCATCACTTCTTCCGATAGAAGCGGGTTAGAATTGGGAATCTCTACCAGATACCGGATGCGAAGCAGGAGCAAGGTAGTTAACCATTGCACGGCATTGGTTCGAATAACTCCGCATCGGGAGGCAGTGGCTTGACCGTGTTTTTCCAGCGCTTCTTCCAGAAGGAAGCGTGCTAATGTAGCCACAAAAGGATGGTTGCGCCCCAGATATTCTGCACCTTCCGGAGTGGGCGAAATAAAACTTATTTTCCAGAATTTTCTATCGCTTCCCGGTAAAACGAACCGCAGGACTTCAGGAAGTCCGTATAAAACTTGCGGAGAGAGCGGAACGTGAAAAATATCGGGGTTCCGCTGATTGCGCAATATCTGAATTCCCAGCTTTTGCATTGCAGTCAGAACAAATTCTTTGACTGCCCCGGGGTCTCCCAGGACGGCATCCGTTGCCTCCAGTTCCCGTTTAACTTCCTCGGGTTTTAAAGCACGCTGGGCAAAACGGGTTCGGTTGATGCGTTCGCGTTCGGCTTCTTGTTCCCAGCGTCGGTGCAATTGGATTACCTCCGGAACCCCGAAATCCAGCACAAGTTGTCCCACCCGAGATTGCGGCTTCCGCAAAAAGAGAGCATTCAGCACCGCTTCGGTAACGCTTTCGCTTTCTTGCGGGACGGGTACATAGGTGCCGAGAGTGCGATGGATTTCGTTCGCTTTGTTCAGTAACACATCGATTAGCACACCATCCACCGGATTATTCCGTCCATAAAAACGAATGGCTTTTACTTTTGAGGCAGTTTGTCCGTATCGGTCGATCCGACCTTCCCGTTGTTCCAAACGATTGGGGTTCCAGGGTAGATCGTAGTGAATCACTGCAGTAAATTTTTCCTGGAGGTTAATTCCCTCGCTCAGACAATCGGTAGCTACCAGAACCCGGGGTCGATCCGTGGAAATTTCATCGATCATGATGCGCCTTTGTTCGTCGCCTATTCGACCGGTGATTACCACAACCTGGACATCACTGGGGAGGATTGCCCGGAGTTTCTCACCCACATATTCTGCTGTTGCAACATACCGACACCAGATGATGGGGTGGTAATTCTCTGATAACAGATTTTCTGTTATTTTCACACATTTCTTTAATTTGTTGTCATTTTCGGAATGAAAAATATTTCTTGCCAGGCGGGTCAATTCCTGCAGTTTTCGTTTTTCGGATTCAGCCAGGGTTTTTCTCATGGCTTCGATAGGTGGAACAGGTGAGTCGTCGTCCGTTTTCAAATCTGTGGATTCAAAAACGAATGAATGGAAATCTTCCTCATTTTCGTTCATTGCAAGGCGGTTCATGCGTGCTTCGAGCGTTACAATGGCTTCTGCGGGACTTGACATGACGCAACGGAGAAGAGCCAGTGCGCCCCAGTAGCGCACCCGTTGTTTATGTTTTTCCAGATGTTCTCCGGAACGTATTAGTTCGGATGAAAAACGATATGTTTTTATAAAAAGGTTCAGGTAATCATCGGAAAGATTATATGTTACATCGGAGGATTCCCTGTCCGGAAAGCAATGCTCTCCTTCCCAATTGTGGAGAATATCCCGGCGGGTTCTCTGTACAAAATGCTTTGCCAGCTCCGCCCGGCGCGATTCATCAAGTGCACTTACCTCCCATTCCGCGAATTCCGGTTTTAATAATGCTAAAAGGGACTGAAAAGCCTTTTCCACCCCGCTATGAGGTGTTGCGGTGAGCAAGATAAGATGTCGCTGTTGGTTTTTAGCAATTTCTTTCAACAGATTGTGGCGTTGCTGCTGGTTTTTATTTTGTGGTCCGGCTTCCGCTGAACCGTGAACTTCATCCACAATTACCAGTTCCGGGCAGAATTGAAGAAAATGGTACTTATTCCGTTCACTTTTAACCCAATCGATACTAATTACCTGGATGGGATAGTGTTGGTAAATGCTTTTGCCCGGTGGAACCTGTTTTTCCAATTGATTGATAGTGCCAGATCGAAATACCACTGCATCGAGGTTAAATTTTTCTTTGAGCTCTTTTTCCCACTGTTCGCATAAATAGGGCGGACACAATACGCTCATTCGTTGGACTTCTCCGCGGTCGATTAATTCGCGAGCAATTAATAATGCTTCAATTGTTTTGCCAACGCCTACATCATCAGCAATGAAAAGGCGAATGGGATTCAGGCGAAGCGCCATGAGAAGGGGTACAAATTGGTAAACTCTGGGCCGAATGGAAATTTTGCCCGGGGAACGTAAAGGAGCAGCACCTTCACGCAAACTTAATCGGGCAGCTTGCCAGAGTAAATGGGCACTGGCAGAATCGGAGACGTCGTCTGCGGAGGGTAAAGGGAATTGGGAAGGTTGTATTCGTTCTTCCGGTATGGAATAACCAATTTGTTTCGATAACTCCTTGTGAATGGCAACAACCTGATCACCTGTGCCGGTAAGGGAGCGCAGTAAATATACGGTGTCGTCTGTTCCGGGTAACAAAACCCAGTCCCTGTTACGACAGCGCACAATTGATCCGGGATTCACACCAAAATTTCCTTATTTATGCCAAAATTTTTTGCTTATTTTTAATTTATTAATATTAATTGGGAATGCAATAGAAAAATTCTTCAATAGTATTTTACTTCCCTCCGAAGAAGTTCAATGCTGTTAGGAAGGGTCAGTACAACAGGTACTTCTCCCTCATTTCCATAAACCCTTCCAGCTCTCCCTTCCAGCTTTCTTCCAGTTTTTTGATGTTCTGGTAATTCGTAATGGCTTTCCGGATGCGGTCTGTTCCGCACAACCGGTCGAAATGGGTGGATTTCCAGCGAAAACTGTCCGGATGCAGCCGGTAAAGGCAGTTCACCAGGTAGATGCCAGTAAGATACGGTTTGAATTTATCCCGGTCCGTGACGATGATGTGCAGACCCTGGCAGCGTTTATCCTGAAATTTCGGATGTAA
>CAZBWV010000111.1:0-22891 GCA_964495805.1 uncultured Calditrichaceae bacterium | reverse complement strand
GTTTTTGCATGGATACCTCCGGATGTTATTTTGGAATCCGATTGTGCCACATAATAATATACGAAAAGTCGTGCTAAAATCCCCTGGTTAATTTGGAGGAATTTTATAAAACCTTTCATTTTCACTGACGCTCCGCTCGAGGTGACCCGGCAGTTCGCTGTCATTCCGACTGGAGCGACGAACGAAGTGAGGAGCGGAGTGGAGGAATCTCTGAAGAACACCAACCTGTTCATCCCTCTTGAAATTTTTTTTTGACAGGATGAACAGGATTTTCAGGATGATGAATGGATTTTATGTTTGATTGATTTCAATTCTATATTGCTTTTAATTCTTTTCAAAATTAATCCTGTTTCATCCTGTCTATCCTGTCCAAAAATTCTTTTCAGGAAAAAGCCGGATCGAAGATGAGACCCCTCGACTCCGCTGGCGCTCCGCTGGGTGTGACACAGCAGCTCGCTGTCATTCCGACTGGAGCGACGAACGGAGTGAGGAGCGGAATGGAGGAATCTCATTAACTGTAGTTCATTCGGTAAACATTAACACCGTGGCTTCAGCCCGGTGGAAAGGAAAGCCACATCCATCAAAGAGGAAACCGCTTCAGCGGTTTAAAGATTAGCAACCCGTCTCGTTTTACCACCCTGAATTTGTCCGAACTGCAGATGCTCACAAACATTCTGCCAGAAACCGTTGAAACGGTTTCTTTACCGCTCACCACTCGCTATTTCACCGGGCTAAAGCCACGGTGTTAATTAATGTTCAGGCTTCTGAACTCAGTAAAATTGTCAATTCCTAATCCTGTTCCATCCTGTACATCCTGTCAAAATTTTTTTTCTGGTCAAGCCGGATGGGATTGAGACCCCTCGACTCCGCTATCGCTCCGCTCGGGGTGACATGGTGTACAGGTGTCATTCCGACTGGAGCGACGAACGAAGTGAGGAGCGAAATGGAGGAATCTCAAAAAACACCATCCTGTACATCCTGTCTAATTTTTTTCTGGTCAAGCCGTATGGGATTGAGACCCCTCGACTCCGCTGCGCTCCGCTCGGGGTGACAGAAGGAAAGAATGACACCGCCCGGCGTGACACACCAGCCATCTGTCATTCCGACTGGAGCGACGAACGGAGTGAGGAGCGGAATGGAGGAATCTCATTAGACTGCAATCCTTTTTATCCGTTAGGCATTAACACTGTGGCTTCAGGTCGGTGGTATGGTTTCCTTAAAAAAGAAATTTAAAAAACCACCCAAGGGACAACCTGCTTTGCCGGAGACGGGACACAATTCAAATCGAAAAGTGCCCAACAACTTATTTGTTTAAAATTGCAAAATTAGTTAAATTCCGAAGCTATTTAAAATTCGATGGAAAAAGGTAAAAACAGAGCAATTGGACTGAACCGGGAACGAAATGTAATTTCAATCGATTAAAAATCTGGGTGTTGAGGTGCTGTTCAAATTGTTAGAGAAGATTGCGTTGATTTATGAAGAAAAAGAATAACTGGGTATTTTACTTTTTTATCATCCTTTTTACCGCCATTCTTTCCTTTCAGTTAGTCTGGCGATTGACTCCCATAAAGGATGAAATCCAGCTTTCCCTGGAGGAACGCCTGCGTCCTTTTTTAGGTGAACAGTTTAAAATGAGCGATTTCTCCCTGGGATTTGGTTACATCTCCTTTTACGATATTTCCGTAAATGGCAATCATCATCAGTACAATCTGCACCTGGATGAGGTTCGTATTGGTTATAGCATTCATAAATTATTATTACACCATCTGGATCCCTTGCAGGTGATTGAGTCGGTCACCTTTAAAAATCCCCGTTTGCTGGTTTATCTAAATAAGCGAAATCGAAACAGTACTACTCCGGACGATTCGGTGGATATTGGCCGATTGTTGCTGGGATTTCGAAAATTTGCGGAAATAGACCGTATTTTTGTGCAGGATGGCAGGTTGTTCTGGCAGCGGGACAGCGTTCCGCCCACCCCAGGTTTTGCCGGGCTAAACGGCATGATTCTGGTAAAACCCACCAGGCAGGCAGAATTGGTACTAACCGGCCGGGTGTTTAACAGCGACGAACCCAACTTGCATATCCGAGGTTTGCTGGATTTTCGCAAACGCACCTGGGATTTTGATGTGGACATTGCCCGCACTCACGTGCAGGAACATTTGCCCATTCTCAATTCCCCGGCGTTCTTTTTGAAGGAAGCAGATGTTCAGGGGCAACTGCATCTCTCCTCACCGGATTTTTCCGTGCGCAGCCTGGCCATGGCTGGAAGTTTACACGTGTCCCGAATGTTTGCCACCTCCTTTGAGCAACAGATTCATGCCCGGGATTTTTACCTGATTTTCCAGGGACAGGAGATGGTGCTCTCGCCGGTGGCCGGGACCGCTCAGGATGGTCGATTTGTGATGCACGGAAGTCTGGGGAGCATTTTTCATCCTGAGCTGAATCTATCCGTCGATTTCGATAATTATTCCGCAAAAAATCTGGTTATTTCCGTTCCCATTCTGGAATTGCTTAACCGTGGTAAGCTGCAGGGACATGTGGAACTGGTTGGTGCTCCTAAAAATCTGGTCATCCGCGGTTCTATTTATTCATCGGAAATGTATTACGCATTTGTACCGTTTTACCGCACCCGGCTGGATTTTCTATACAATAACACCAGTAAACTGTGGCGGTGGAATCGCATTGTTTCCCATGCCATCGGAATGGATCACCACGGTTACGGTCAGCTTGATTTTAACACCATGACCATGCGCCTGACTCTGGATAGCCAGCGTCAGATTGATCGGGGAGTGGTGCCGGTGCTGGATCGGCTGAACCGGACGTTGATGCATTACCATACCACCATGAAAGGGGATATCAACTCACTCACTTTTTCAGGGAATATGCGCAGCCAGTTTACCACGGAAGATGGGGATACGGTGCTACGGGGGCTACTGGCGTACAAATTGGTGGACGATTCCCTGGAAGTGCATTCCCTGAGCACAGCTCCGGGTAACTGGCAGGTGGATGCGCGAATCACCAACCTGTGGGAAGACCCCACTTTTCAGATCATGGAACTGCGTGATGTGCCGCTGGACTCACTCAGCACCTTTGCGCTGGTGCAAACCATTTCCCGGCGGTTCCGCGCCGATTTCTATTTCTCCGGCCCGGTTAATTTCCCCACTGCTAAAGTGAATTTTATTCGTCGCACCAGCGGAGACGTGTTTTTCTCATTGATCGGCAATGCGGTTAATCTTATTCAGCCACCGTTTAAATTTCAGGGGCGGTTTAGCATGCGCACCTCCCCCCAGCGAATTCACGGCAATTTTGCCATTGTGGATAAAAAGAACTATCTTCATGCCCGGTTAAAAGCCAATCGCTTACTCACCCTCACGGCGGATATTTCCTACCAGAAAGACGGACCGGTAAAGGGAGAGATGGAGTTGCAGGATATTGCCCTGAAGCAATTTGTGGGGAACTTTCCCGACCTGTACACAGCAATCAGCGAGGGAAAGATTGGCGGAAAAGCTATCTTTTCCGGCACCACTGGCGATCCGCGTATTGAGTTCACACTGTACGGAAAAGGCTTTATTTTGAACCAGAACGGCTATTATGCGGCAAACTTCCGGGGGGAGTTTAACCATTCCCGACTTACTTTTCAGCAGGCTGAGGTAACCTACAATAATCGACCAATTCTTACCGCAGATTTTTCCATGGATCTGTTGCGCGATCACCTTTCTGCCTATATCCGGGGAGAGGGCATCGAAAGCAATTTTCTGGCTACCACCATTTTCAACAATCCCGACCTGATCCGTGGCGAACTGGAGTACGAAGTCAACATGGACGGAACGGTAGCGCATCCGGAAATCTGGGGTACAATTATTCTGAAGGACGGCCTGGTGTTGGAGCGCCCGTACCATACCATCAATATTATTTTTACTGATTCCATTCCGCCCACCTCCACACTTACCCGAATTCAGGAGCACGCTTTTCGTATTCAAAAATTTATTTATGTGGATCCCAACGAATACAGCATCGAAGGAGGAGGGTTGCTGCCGGTGGATGCCGGTGCACCGCTGGATTTGCAACTGTCCGTCAAGGGAAATGTGCTGGCAGAGTTACCGGCAATTATCGATTTTTTCCAGGAGCCGGATTGCCTGGGCGAACTGGACATGCACATTACCGGTACGCGGGAGAATCCTCACCTGCAGGCAGGACGGCTTCTGATCTACAATGGAACGATGAAATTTACTTCGGTCATTCCTCCGCTCACCGGACTCAAAGCCGATATTGAGCTGCGCGAAGGCGATCATTTTGTCCATATCCACAATCTGGAAGGGAAATTGTTAAATCGCCATGTAAAAATCTACAATTTGACCGCTCAGGAAGTGTCCGCCGGGAAAAAGCTGGAACCCTGGTTCTTTGAAGACCTGGGGCTTAATTTTGGTGTTCTGGTAATGGAAACCGATCCCAGGGGAATTCCGCTGTCCATTCCGGGATTGATGATGCCCAACGACATCGGATATTTTGCCGTATCCGGTAAAGTACCGGGAGAGAAGTTTTATTTTGCCGGCCCGGTGGAATTACCCCACGTGCGCGGAAAGGTAACCCTGTACGAATGCCGGGTAACTTATCCGTTTCTGGAAACGGCTGCAACAGAGGAAGAAGAAACGGATGTGGTGACCGAATTTTTAATGAATATCGATTGGGATGTGCTGGTTGAGTCGGGAATGGGGAACCGCTATTTTGCCGATGTACCTGCATTTCTGGACGATGTGTATCTGGACCTGAATATCGATGAAGCCTCCAGAGGCCTGGAATTCACCGGCCGGCTGGTGGACGAAAGTTTGCGGGTGCTGGGGCAGGTGGAATCCACCCGCGGACGGGTGGAATACCTGGACATGAACTTCCGGGTGGATCGTTTCGGGGCTATTTTTAACGGATTTGAGATTTATCCGGAAGTGTATGGTCGGGCATGGACCACGGTACGGGATTCTACTAATTTCCCCAGGGACATTTACCTGGTGCTGTATGCCATCGATCCGGAAACCGGTAAGGAAGTCTCCCGGGGAAGGTGGGAAGACTTTCGGTTTAAACTGGAGTCCAGCGACCCAACCATCGGAGAAACTCAGAAGGAAGTGCTGGCGTACCTGGGATATTCGGTGGAAAACATGGGCAAAAAGGCCCGGGAAATCGGGCTAACATTGACGGAGAACTACCTGTTCCGTCCCCTGGTGCGTCCCCTGGAACGCAAATTGGAGCGCAAATTGGGACTGGACTATGTGCATCTTCAGTCCAACTTTTCCACCAACCTACTCTATTTTGGTCTGCACAATCGGTTTAATACCATCGAAGCGCCTTATTCTTATACCTCCTCATTGAACAGTAATTTAAATCCCGCATTGTTGTTGCTTCAGAGTTCCCAGATTACCCTGGGCAAATATCTGGTGCGGAATTTATACATGACCTATTCCGGGCAGCTGGTGGCGGTGTACGATGAACCCCGTCTGGGACTCAATCACCGGTTCGCCCTTGAGTACCGCCTGCTGCGAAACCTATTGCTGGAAGTGGAGTATGATAAATTCCAGTTCGATCCGGTGTACTACAACCGGAATCGCTTGCAGGACTTTAAGATTCGTTTTCGTCATTCATTTAATTTTTAATTGCAACTATACCTAACTGAAATTAACTTTAGCGGTTTAATCGGGAATTCTAAACAGATTGTTGAGGGTATGCGCGCAGGAATTCGAATCGTCTTCATAGCTCTGGTCTCTTTGCTGATAACTTCTCCGTTATTTTCGCAAATCCCACGTTTTAAGATTCATAAAATACGAATTGAAGGACGGGTGAAAGCGGACACCTCCATCATTTACCTGAACTCCGGGTTGCACGTGGGCAAAGAGATTACCACCGACGATATCTCCAATGCGGTGAAGAACCTGTGGGCGCTGAAGCTTTTTTCCGACATTAAGATTATGGTGGAACACCAGACTCCCGAAGGGCTGGATCTGGTGATTCAGTTAGAGGAATTCCCCCGCCTGAAAGGCTGGGTGGTAAAAGGAAACAAGGAACTGAAAAAGTCCGAGGTGGACAAGGAAATTCATTTTTACAAGGGAATGGTACTCACTCCTTTCCGGATTTACCAGGCACGCCGAAACTTATTGCGTAAATACAAGGAAGAAGGGTATCTGCTTGCCAAAGTTACCATCGATACAGTGCACTCCACCCCCGATCAGGTGATTGCGGAAGTGAAGATTGACGAAGGGGAACGGGTGCAGGTAAAACGGATTCGCATTTTCGGAAACAAGCATCTTTCCGAGAAGGAGTTGAAGAAGCAGTTTAAAGGAATTAAGGAAGATCGCTGGTGGCGCAGTGCGGATTTCAACGAAAAAAAATATAAAAAGGACCTGGAGAACTTGCTGGCGTACTGCCGGAAAAAAGGCTTCCGGGATGCGGAAATCGTGAAGGATTCCATTTACTACAGTCCGGACAAACGCAACCTTTACATCGATGTATATATTAATGAGGGCGATCGGTATTACTTTGGCGATGTGAGTTTTGAGGGCAATACCGTATTCACCGAAGCGGAGTTGCGCGAACAGTTGCTGTTTAGCAAGGGCGATGTGTACAATCAGGAAGAGTTTGAGAAGAGCATTCGGGAAAATATTCAGAATCTTTACTACAACCAGGGGTATCTGTTTGCCAACATCCAGCCGCGGGAGATTCCTGCCGGGAAAGATACGGTGGACATTCACATTCGCATTTCCGAAGGGCACGTGGTTCGCATCAAGGAAATTATTATTACCGGCAATACCAAGACCAACGAGAAGGTAATTCGGCGGGAATTGAAGATTTATCCGGGCGACACGTTTAACCGCGCCAAGCTGGAGCGGAGCGTACGGGACGTGTGGATTCTGAATTACTTTGCCAATGTGGTTCCGGATGTGAAACTGATTGAAGGCGATGACAAACACGTGAACCTGGAACTGAAAGTGGAGGAGAAGTCCACCGACACAGCCAACATGTCCGCCGGTTACAGCCAGCGGGATGGGATGATTGGCAGCGTGGGGCTTTCCATGAACAACTTCTCCCTGGCGCATCCTTTCTCCGGTGGCGACGGTCAGCGGTTGTCCTTCGACTGGTATTTCGGTCGCTTTTATCGTTCCATTTCGCTGAGTTTTACCGAACCATGGCTGTTTAATACCCGAACGTTGGGTGGGTTTTCGCTGTTTAACACCCGCAGCGGTGGCGGCTTTTACCCTTGGGACCGCCAGGTGAAAGGTGCTTCGGTGCAGGTGGGTCGCCGTTTTCGCTGGCCGGATAGTTACTTCCGCGGCGACTGGATCTTCCGGGTGGCCGAAACAAAAATCTTTAACGTGCGCGATCCCGAACTATTAGAAAACTACCTGTTCTACGATCGTCCCACCCAGCAGGTCAGTATTACGCAAATTATCCAGCGCGATAGCCGAAACCGACCGGAATTCCCCACCAACGGTTCGGTGTACTCCTTACTGACCGAACTCTCCGGCGGTCCGCTCTCCGGAGACGAAGATTATCTGAAAAACGTTTTGACGGTTCAATGGTATGTGCCTACCTTTATGGGGCTGGTGTTCTATACCCAGGCCAAAATGGGCATCATTAACGGATTGCACAAAGATTACTACATCAATCCGGGTGGTCTGTTTTACATGGGCGGTTCGGGATTGAGCTTTTCCGAAGGTTTGCGCGGCTACGACGACGGAACAGTGGGACCGCTGAGTACTACCGGACGACCGCTGGGCGGCCGATCCATGGCTAAGTTTACCGCCGAGCTACGTGTGCCCATTGCACCCAATCCCACGATTTACGGATTGGTATTTGTGGAAGCTGGTAACGTGTGGAGCGATTTTGTGGAGAGCAATTTGCAGGACCTTAAACGCAGTGTAGGGCTGGGTGTGCGGGTGTTTATGCCCATGATTGGAATTATTGGTGTGGATTTTGGATATGGTTTCGACCATCTGGATTATTTTGGTAAGCGCCGCGGGCAATGGAAAACTCACTTCCAGTTCGGAAGATTTTAAGCTAATTGACACAAAGAATATTTCGCAATTAAAAAATATAAGTGTATGAACCAAAGGTATGGAGGACAGTGTGAAAGTACAAAAAATTTTAGGCATCATCCTGGTAATGAGTTTTGTGGTTCTGGCTGGCTGGAATAACAGTTATGCCCAGAAAATCCGCTACATCAATTCTCAGCGGATTCTCACCGAATACCCTGAAGCTCAGGAGATTCAGAAGAAGTTAGACGAGATTCGCAAAGGCTACGAAGACGAATACAACAAGATGCTCCAGGAGTACGACAATCTCATGAAAGAAATTGAAAATCAGAGTCTGTTGCTGAGTCCGGAGAAGAAAGCTGAGAAGGAAAAGCAGGCTCAGGAACTTTCCATGAAGATTGAAAAATACCGCTACGAAAAGTTGGGTCCGCAGGGGGAATTTTACCGCAAGAATATGGAGCTGACTCAGCCCTTGTACGATAAAATTGATCAGGTGATTCAAAAGATCGGGAACGAAGAGGGGTACGATTACATTCTGGATGTGGTGCAGGGTGTGGTTCTGTTTGCCAAACCGGAATACGACATCACCGACCGGGTGCTGGAAGAGTTGAATAAATCGAAATAAATCCTGTTCGGTCATTTTTCGTAATGAGAACAGTTGCGGTTCCGCCGGAGAAAGGAACCGGCGGAACCGTTTTACTTTGATCTTACCAAACAACCTGTTCATGAAAACACAGAGAATGGGCGATGCCTGAATTTACCCTGAAAGAGCTTGCCGAGCTGGTGAATGGTGAGTTGCACGGAGACGGGAGCATCCTGATCCGTGGCGCCTCAAAAATTGATTCTGCCAGACCGGGGGAGATTACCTTTCTGGCCAATCCGCGTTATAAGGAATTTATTCATCAGACCCGGGCCAGTGCTGTGATTGTCGATCAAAAGCTGGCCGGAGATATTCCCATTCCGCACATTGTGGCGGACGATGCTTATTTCCGATTCCTGCAAATTTTTCTGAAATTTCATCCCCGTAAGGAAGTCCTGGAGCCGGGGATTCATCCCACCGCCATCATCCATCCGGAAGCGAAAATCGGTAAGGATGTGCGCATAGGTGCCCATGTGGTAATTGGTAGGGGATGCGAGATTGGCGACCGTACGCGCATTTTACCCAATTGCGTCCTGATGGATGGGGTGAAGGTGGGGCAGGATTGCCTGCTGTATCCGCTGGTGTCCGTGCGTGAGGAGTGCGAAATTGGTGATCGGGTGATTATCCACAACGGAGCGGTGATTGGCAGCGACGGATTTGGATTTGCACCGCACGAGGGGGTGTACCACAAAATTCCCCAGGTGGGACGGGTAGTGATTGAGGATGACGTGGAAATCGGCGCCAATTGCACCATCGACCGGGCAACCATGGGCGAAACGCGTATCCGCCGGGGTGCCAAGCTGGACAATCTGGTGCACATTGCCCACAACGTGGAAGTAGGGGAGTGGACGGTGATGGCTGCCCAGGCTGGTATTTCCGGTTCCACCAAAATTGGCCACCACGTGATGGTCGGTGGGCAGGTGGGAACCGTCGGGCATATCCGCATCGGTAATAATGTGCAAATTGGCGCCCAGTCTGGCGTCTCCAAAAGCATTCCCGATGGGGAAATTGTGTTTGGTTACCCCGCCCGCCCGATTATGCGCACCAAGCGCATCGAAGCAGTGGTGAATCAACTACCTGAACTGCTGAAGCGAGTAAAGGAACTGGAGCGGCAGGTGGAAAAGATCAAAAATGATAAACAGGCAGAATAAAAACAGTTATTGTTTCTGTCGGTAAGCCAGTAATACGATATTCCCGGAGAGCAACTTCGGCCACAATTGGTGCAAACGCCCGAATGTTCCAATTCCGTACGAATAAATTGGTTTAAATCCCGCCTGCTGGCAAAACAATCGCATACTTCGGTAGGTAAAGTAATGGAAATGACCCCCGTCCATTAAAACATTTGCATGGGTGAAATTGACTCCTTCGTTATCGAAAGACGTAGAAGGAAATTTTCCCAATAACAGTCGAAGTCGGTTAGTGAGTTTTGCTACGTTAGGGGTAATCAGCAATAAACGGCCACCTGGTTTAAGAACCCGATACATCTCCTTTAACGCATAGAGAACATCCACAACATGTTCAATGGTTGCGGCAGAGATCACGGTGTCAAAATAGGTATCGGGATAAGGTAAGCCGTCTTCAATATTGTTTTGTATCACATATGCCGGAAGATCTTTAAGTGTTTCCCGGGCCGATATAACCCGGCTAAAAGCAAATTCGGTACCGTGAAGCTCCCGAAAGTGCTCTTGCAAATTGTATAAAACCACGCCATTTCCACAACCCACATCCAGCACCCGTTCTCCGGTTCCTGCCCAAAATATACAAGCCTGATGTCGATCCTTAGGCCACCCGGTTATCCGAATCTCTTTCCGATTCGGCCGGTCATTCTGATAAGCTGCTTCATACACTTTGCGGACGTTGACCATAAGCTAATCCTTTCTGTTCTGTTAAAAAACCAAAAATCCGTAATATGGTTGCTTTTAAATAGGAGAATTAAGGTGAAATAGAGCAAGTAACCGGATCGGTCATCCGGTCGGGGAAAAAGATTGACTTTAAGGTAATGTGGAGAATTGTTCTGAGCAAGGTACGATTGCATTTTGCCATGAAAAAATCTTTGTTTTCATTTTTTGGGGAAATTTATTATCTTTTATATCTTTAATTCAGCTTTTTGAACGGATTATTTAACAAATCAGGGCTTTTGGGGTGATTGATTAAAGCAGGGGATGATTCAGGAATGGAAAAAAAACAACGGACAATACGTACGGTTTCTTCGTATACCGGAACAGGTTTACATACCGGAGCTCCTTCCACCATTACATTTCGGCCTGCCCCGGAAAACCACGGTGTGGTGTTTGTGCGGACCGATGTGAATCCGTCGCTGGAAATTCCCGCGCTGGTGGATTATGTGGTACCGGATAATGGAATTGACAGCTTGCGGGGTACCAATTTGCAAAAGGACGGAGTAACAATTTATACGGTGGAACATGTGTTGGCAGCACTGGCAGGTCTGGAAATTGACAATCTGCGCATTGAACTGAATGCGCCGGAGCCCCCGGTGGGAGACGGCAGCGCCATGCCTTTTGTGAATGTGCTGCTGGAAGCCGGAATCGTGGAACAGGATGCACCCAAAGATTATCTGGTGATTGAAGAGTCCATGTACTACCACGACGAGAAAAAGAGCATCGATCTGGTTGCCCTACCGCTGGATGATTTCCGGGTAACGGTGATGATTGATTACAAGAATCCTGCGCTGGGCAGCCAGCATTCCGGGCTGTTTTCACTGGAAAAGGAATTTGTGGCGGAATTTGCTCCCGCACGAACTTTTTGCTTCCTGCACGAGGTGGAAATTCTTATTGATCAGAATTTGATTAAAGGTGGAACTTTACACAATGCGGTGGTTATCTGCGATAAGGAGCTTAATGAAATCAACGAAGCGAAAATTCGTGAAACGTTAAAAATCCGGGATCATATTTTTGTTGGGGAAAACGGCATATTAAACAACACCCAGTTGCGTTTTAAGAATGAACCGGCACGGCATAAGGTGCTGGATTTGTTGGGGGATCTTTACCTGGTGGGTGCTCCCATCAAAGGGCAGATTCTGGCGGGCCGACCGGGACACAAGAGCAATGTGGAATTTGCCCGGCGATTGCGCAAATTTTACCAAAAACAGCAACTGACCCGCAAATATCAGAACGTCTCCCGCAAAGGGGTGGTGTTCGATTTCGAAGCCATCCAGCGCATCCTGCCCCATCGGTATCCCTTCCTGTTTGTGGACCGCATCGTGGAGTTCGAGGCAGGCAAACGGATTGTCGGATTGAAAAATGTTACCGGAAACGAGGAGTTTTTCCAGGGGCATTTCCCCGGGCATCCCATTATGCCGGGGGTGTTGATTGTGGAGGCGATGGCACAAACCGGCGGTATCATGTTGCTGAACAGTGAAGAAAATCCGCAGGATAAGTTGGTTTACTTCATGGGGATGGATAAGGTTCGCTTTCGCAAACCGGTGTTTCCCGGTGCGCAACTGGTATTTGAACTGGAGCTGATAAAAAGACGCAGCACCAGCGTAAAGATGCAGGGCAAAGCGTTCGTCAACGGCGAACTGGTGGCCGAAGCGGAAATGATGGCTGCCATTGTGGATCGGAATCAGGGTCAGATGTGATGTTTGAATGCAAAATGCGAAGTGTAAAATGAACAATCGTTTGGGACAAAAATTTCAGGGATTTTGGGGATTTTCTTCGGGTATCGGCTATCGGTTAACGGTTCAAATTTACCGCTTTCTGAAATCTCTGTATTCCCGAAAACCCGTAGCACTTCCCTCCCCTCCCTACGCCCCCTATATCCCTTATATCCCTTATTTCCCTTATTTCCCCTATACCCCCTATACCCCTTATATCCCTTATTCCCCTTATATCCCCTATATCCCTTATCCCCCATCTCCCTCTAACCTCAGGAGGTCATCGTGGTAGAAATTCATCCCACAGCCGTAGTGGATAGAAAAGCGCAAATTGGTGAGAATGTCGTCATCGGTCCTTATGCGGTAGTGAAACAGGATGTGCAAATTGGCGAAGGTACGTTTGTGGACACCGGTGTTGTGCTGGAGGATGGCGTGCGACTGGGGAAAAATTGCAAGGTGGGTCCGTACACGGTGCTGGGAGGTCCGCCTCAGGATTTAAAATATGCCGGAGAGAAAACCACTGTGGAGATTGGTGACGGAACCACTATTCGGGAATATGTGACCATCAATCGGGGAACCGATTACCACTGGAAAACAGTGGTGGGAAAAAACTGTTTTATCATGACCTACGCCCATATTGCGCACGATTGCATCATCGGCGATAATGTGATTATTGCCAATGCGGTTAACATGGGTGGGCATGTGGAAATCGATTCATTTGCTTCGGTGGGCGGACTCACTGCCATTCACCAATTTGTCAAAATTGGTGCCCATGCTTTTGTGGGGGGCGGATTGCGCATTAACAAAGACGTGCCGCCATTTATCCGCGTGATGGGGGAACCGGCACGCTACGGTGGTACCAACTATATCGGGTTGTCGCGCCGGGGATTCAGCAACGAAACCATACTGGAAATTAAACGAGCTTACCGCATTATTTACAAATCCAATTATACTTTGAAAGAAGCGGTGGAAGTCATCCGGAAAGAGCTGAAACCGCTGCCAGAAATCCAGCTAATTTTAGAATTTGTGGAAAGGAGCGACCGGGGTTTCGTCCGTGGATGAGTTTCGGGAAAAAGGGTGGTACCTGTGGCCCTGTCATGCTGGTTCCGGTGCCTACCACATGGCGGTGGACGATTTTCTGGCCCGGCAGATGGGACAATTGCTGGATCGACCGTTGCTCCGTTTTTATACCTGGCAACCGTATTGTGTTTCTCTGGGATTTCATCAAAATGTTTCCGAAATTAATCGGGAAAAGTGCCGGGCGCTGGGCATTGATGTTGTGCGGCGTCCTACTGGTGGTCGCGCCGTGCTGCACGCTCAGGAATTAACGTACAGTGTCGTATATCCCTTCCGGGGGGTTCAGATTGAAGATTTTTACCGATTGGTGCACCTTCCTTTTGTTCAGGCATTGGGGAACCTGGGAATTCCCGCGGCGTTTCAGCAGGCTCAGGCCAATTTCCGACAGGTGTACCAGACGAACAAAGCAGCGGTTTGCTTTGCCACCTCTGCCCGCTACGAGGTGGAAATAGACGGACGAAAGCTAATTGGCAGTGCCCAGCGGGTGTATGAGCATGCAATCCTTCAGCATGGTTCCCTGTTGCTGGGCAATTTTCACCAGAAATTGGTGGATGTGCTGAATTTACCCCCGGAAAAACGCCAGGATATGCAGGCGTACATTAGCCAGCACGCGGCAACGGTGTGGGAGTATCGGAGCGGATTGACGGCAGAGGCGTTGAGCCGTGCAATTGCGGAGGAATTCACCCGAACGTTCGGAATTCAGTTCTTCCCCATAAACGCAAATCCGGCTCTTTTACAGGCAATTGAACAACTGGATGCGGAGCAGTTTCAAATTTAATGGTCAAAGGGTGGACAGTCGAAATGAGCGAAAATCAATCCCCCAGGCAAATTGCCCTACTGGGTAGCACCGGTTCCATTGGTCAGAGCAGTCTGGATGTGGTGCGTCAGCATCCCGAACATTTTCGGGTGCGCTACCTTACTGCGCATCGCAATGTGGAAAAGCTCATTCAGCAGGCACGAGAATTCCACCCGCAGGGTGTGGTCATTTCTGACAAAGCGTTTTATAGGGAGCTCAAGCAGGAGCTCTCCGGTTTTTGCCGGGTCTATGCAGGTATGGAAGGCATGCTGGAAATCTTGCGCGATCCCGGAATCGATCTGGTGCTCAATGCGCTGGTAGGTGCTGTGGGTGTGCGTCCCACGCTTCAGGCAATTGCTGCGCACAAAGATGTGGCACTGGCAAACAAGGAAACACTGGTTATGGCCGGTCAGCTGGTGATGAGTAGCGCCCGAAAGGAAAATGTCCGAATTTTGCCCATCGACAGTGAGCATAGCGCCATCTGGCAGTGTTTGTTAGGGGAAGAACCACATACCGTGCGGCGGCTCATTCTCACCGCCAGCGGCGGACCGTTCCGCACCTGGCCACAAGAAAAATTAGCCGAAGTTACCGTGGAGCAGGCGCTAAAACATCCCAACTGGAACATGGGGGCAAAAATCACGATCGATTCCGCCACGCTGATGAATAAAGGACTGGAGGTCATTGAAGCGTTCTGGCTTTATGGGGTTCCTCTGGAACGCATTCAGGTGGTGGTGCATCCGCAATCCATCATTCATTCCATGGTGGAATTTGTTGACGGTTCGGTAAAAGCTCAATTGGGGGTACCGGACATGCGTATTCCCATTCAGTATGCGCTGACCTATCCGAAACGGTTACCGCTGGATGTGGATACACTGAATTTTCATGAAATCCAGTCCCTCACATTTGAGGAACCGGACACAAAGCGTTTCCCCTGCCTGCAAATCGCTTACGAAGCCCTGAAGCGGGGAGGTACCTCACCGGCTGCCATGAATGTGGCGAACGAAGTCGCAGTGCAGCAATTCCTGAAACAGGCGATTCGTTTCACCGATATCCCGGAGATTATCCGCCGGACTGTGGAAAACCATCCCTTTACCGAAAATTATACCCTGAACGATTTGCTGGAATTGGAAAAGTGGGCACGAGAGTATGCTCACCGAATGGCCAGAAAACGTGTTTCATTCAACAGTGAGAGGTGAATTTAAATTTGACATCGTAATTTTCGCCCAAAAACCTGAAATTTGCGTGAGGGAATCATTGATTCGTGACGATAGAATCTGTATTTTCCCGCATGGAATGAAACAAAAACGAATTCCGGGCATCAAATTAGATTACATGATTGAATATTGATAATAAGGATATCCGTATGATTTATTTGCTCTCCATTATATTTGTACTCAGTGTACTGGTGTTCTTCCATGAACTGGGACATTTTATGCTGGCCAAGCTGTTTGGGGTGCGGGTGGAGCGTTTTTCCATTGGATTTCCCCCGCGATTATTTGGGGTTAAAATCGGGGAAACCGACTATTGTATCTCCGCCATCCCATTAGGTGGTTATGTGAAAATGGCCGGTGTGATTGACGAAAGCATGGACGTTAGCAGTTTAACCGGCGCTCCCTACGAATTTGCTTCCAAAAAGTGGTGGCAGAAAGTGCTGATTCTGAGTGGTGGAGTGATCATGAATTTGATTCTGGCCTGGGTGATTATCAGTGGATTGCTCAGTGTGCAGGGAGAACCGATTTTGCCCACCACCACGGTTGGATATGTGGCGGAGAACGGAATTGCCTGGCAGGCAGGCATCCGAACCGGCGACCGAATTGTGAAGGTGAACGGACAACCGGTAGCTACCTGGAATGATATTACCGAACAGTATATGGCCAATCTGGGGAAAGAGATTGTTTTTACCATCCAGCGTAATGGCGAACTGATGGAGATTCGTTTCGATAAAAATGTGTTGAAGGAGAAAAATTCCGAACGCCTGGATTTCGGCCCGCTTATTCCGCCCCGGGTGGGGGAGGTGATTCCCGGAACCCCGGCTCAGGAGGTCGGATTGCAACGTGGCGATTTGATTGTTCGGATTAACGACCAGCCGGTGAAAAGCTGGGAAGAAATGACCAAAATCGTTCGTGCCCACCCCGATGAACCTCTGGTGTTCGAAGTTCAGCGCAACGGGGAAACGCTTCGGCTTACCATTACTCCCAAACCTACCGATGAAATTGATGAAAACGGGGTAAGCCATATTGTAGGCAAAATTGGTATTGGTTTTTATTACGAGAAGCGCAAATTGCCTTTCCTGCCCGCCCTGAAGGAAGGAATCCATCGCACTGCTTTTTTGACTGCTTTGAATGTGCGAGCGCTGGGCTGGCTGGTTACCGGCAAAAAATCCCCCAAAGAGATGTTAGGTGGTCCCATAATGATTACCAAAATGGCGGGTGATTATGCGCGCAGTGGTTTTGGCAGTCTGATGGAACTCATCGCCAATCTCAGCATCATGCTGGCTATTATCAATATTTTACCCATTCCCGCTCTGGATGGTGGGCATATTCTGATTGTGCTGATCGAAGAAATCCGACGGAAACCGCTTTCCACTCAGGCCAAAGTCCGCATCCAGCAAATCGGTATGGCCATTCTTCTGGTTCTGATTGTTTTTGTGATGTACAACGATATTTTGCGTTTGCTGTAAGCCGAAAATGTGATAGAAAAATGGGCGAGTGATGAACCTATCCGATGAAGTTCATTTTCGCCCCATTACCCAACTTACTCCCCCTATTCCCCCTATGTCCCCTATTTCCCCTATATCCCCTATATCCCCTATATCCCCTATATCCCCTATACCCCCTATATCCCTTATTCCCCCTATTTCCCCTTTATCCCCCATCCCCTTATCCCCCTTCCGGGCCTGAATTTTACTTATTACCTTGAATGCCCCACCGATTTTCTTTAAAATAAACCCAATTTATTGTTGGCAGGGAAGCAGAGATAAATCCGGGTTCTATCAAAAACAGGCGAGGTGCACGGTGATACATCTACAATTGCTGGATTTACTGGTTATTGCGATTTTTTTTCTGATTATTTTTGGCATTGCATTTTACTACTCCCGCAAAGCGGGCGATAGCACCGAAACGTTTTTCCTTTCCGCCCGAAATATGCCCTGGTACATTGCCGGAACTGCCATGGTAGCTACCACCTTTGCTGCGGACACTCCCCTGGCGGTTACCGAATTAGTAGCCAGAAACGGCATAGCGGGGAACTGGCTGTGGTGGAATCTGGCCATCGGGGCAATGCTTACCGTTTTTTTCTTTGCCCGTCTCTGGCGTCGTTCCGGCATTATGACTGACGTGGAGTTTGTGGAATTTCGCTATTCCGGGAAGGAGGCCGCTGTGTTGCGCGGTTTCCGCGCCATTTATCTGGGGTTGTTCATGAACGCCATTGTGCTGGGCTGGGTTCACAAAGCCATGGAGAAAATTTTTCAGGTTACCATGCCCGGTTTCGACCCGTTTTTGTTGGTGGTGATTGTCGGCAGTATCATTGCCATTTACGCGGCGGCATCCGGACTGTTGGGCACCGCCCGGACTGACAGTTTTCAGTTTGTCTTTGCCATGATTGGTTGCATCATCCTGGCGGTTATTGTGGTTAAACTCCCCCAGGTGGGGGGTGCCACCAATCTAAAAGTGAAACTGGCGCCGCAGATTCTGGAATTTTTCCCGCGGATTGGCGAGGTGAGTACGGGTGCGCTGGCCGGTGGGGTGCTGGCTCTTTCTGTGGGTGCATTTGTAGCGCATGTGGGATTGCAGTGGTGGAGTAGCTGGTATCCCGGTGCCGATCCGGGAGGTGGCGGTTACATTGCCCAGCGCATGATGAGTGCTAAGGACGAAAAACACAGTTTATTTGCCACGCTCTGGTTCACCATTGCCCACTACACGGTGCGCCCCTGGCCATGGATTATTGTGGCACTGGCTGCACTGGTTCTTTTGCCCCGCGCGCAGAGTCCTGAAGCGCTGCAAAAAGAAAATCCCGCCCTGTATCAGCAGGTGGTGGAAGTGTATCACAACAAAACCCTGCAACCGGAAACCATCAATCAATATTCCCCGGAATTCCGGGCTTTTTACGAAAAGTACGAAAATACGGTGGATCCGGGCATCATGTATCCCAAACTCATGCTTCGTTATCTACCGGCAGGATTGCTGGGTTTGCTCATCGCGGTGTTTCTGGCCGCTTATATGTCCACCATCGCCTCCCAGCTAAACTGGGGCACTTCCTATCTAATTAACGATTTTTACCGGCGATTCGTCAGGCCCGGTGCCAGTGAGCAGCATTACGTGCTGGTTTCGCGTATCGCAATTGCTCTGCTCATGGCGTTTTCGCTGTTTATTACCCACACTTTTCTGACCACCATATCCGGTGCGTGGGAGTTCATCATCAACGCCAGTGCCGGGTTGGGTGGTGTGCTTATTTTGCGCTGGTGGTGGTGGCGCATTAACGCCTGGTCAGAAATCAGTGCCATGATTGCTCCCATGATTATTTACCCCATTGCGCTGAAATTTGGTCTGCATTCGCCTATCACCCTGTATCCGGTGGTTTTTGGTACCACACTGGTCTGGCTGGTGGTGACCTTTCTCACCCGTCCGGTGGATCGTCAGGTGTTGCACCGATTTTATGAAAAGGTGCATCCCGGAGGTATTGGCTGGCGACCCATTGCCCGGGAGCTACCCCATGTGAAAAGCGACAGCGGCTTTGGCGCCATGTTTGTTAACTGGATTGCCGGAGTTGTATTGGTGTACGCCACCCTGTTTGGAATTGGCAAATTGCTTTTCGGCGAGTATGTCACCGCGGTTCTCTACCTTGCTGTGGCATCCATATCGGTTATTATCATATACTGGCAGATGAAACGGATTGGATTCGAAACCATTGCTGAGTAGCGACAAATGAAATTGCGTTTGTTTATATGGTTGGTTCTGATGCTTGTTTTACCGGTGTGGGCGCAACAAACCGCCGGTTTAAATCTGATGCCCTGGCCAGCAGAAATTCAGGTCCAGGATGGTCGGTTTTACCTGGATGATTCGTTTCGGGTAGCGATCCACGGTGCGGCGGATGAAGCCCTTTACCGATATGCCACCCGCATTCTGCGACTGCTCTCCGGGCGTACGGGTTTATTCTTCCCACAGGATTATCTCCGCCCTGGTCAGGCAGTAAGCTCAGCCGCGCTGGTCATTCGTTGCCAGCGTGTGGGAAAAGTCAAATTAGGGGAGGACGAATCGTATGCCTTAAAAATCAATCGGCAGGGTATTCTTCTGGAAGCACCCACCACAATAGGTGCCATGCGTGGGCTGGAAACATTCCTTCAGTTGCTGGATGCCGATTCTACCGGCTATTTTTTCCCGTTTGTGGAGATCCGTGACAGGCCGCGTTTCCCCTGGCGCGGATTACTCATCGACGTGGCGCGGCATTTCATGCCACCGGAGGTGATAAAGCGCAATCTGGATGGCATGGCAGCGGTAAAACTGAACGTGCTGCACTGGCACCTGAGCGACGATCAGGGATTCCGGGTGGAAAGCAACGTGTACCCGCGTTTGCACCGGATGGGTTCGGATGGATTTTACTATACGCAGGAGCAAATCCGCGATATCGTTCACTACGCCGCCGAGCGCGGTATTCGGGTGGTTCCGGAATTCGATGTACCGGGACATGCCACCTCCTGGCTGGTGGGACATCCGGAGATTGGCAGTGCTCCGGGACCATATCGCGTTGAACGAAAGTGGGGAATTTTCTATCCGGCGCTCAATCCTGCCCTGGATACCACCTACGCATTTTTAGACCGATTTTTCGGCGAAATGGCGGAGTTGTTCCCTGACGAGTATTTTCACATTGGCGGCGACGAGTTAGAGCACGGTAGCAACCATCCCGCGCGGGACTGGAATCAGAATCCCGATATTCAGGTGCTGAAGAAGCGGGAGAATTTACCGGATAATGCGGCGGTTCAGGCCTATTTCAACCGTCGGGTGCAGGCTATTCTGAAAAAACACGGCAAAAAGATGGTGGGCTGGGACGAAATTCTCCATCCCGACCTGCCTCGTGACATTGTCATTCAGTCCTGGCGCGGACGCGATGCCATGGTCAAAGCAGCGCGGATGGGATATCGGAGTATTCTCTCCAATGGTTACTACATCGATTTAATTTATCCGGCATCGAAGCATTATTTAAACGATCCGCTTCCGTCCGATCTTCCCCTTACTGACCCGCAGCGTCGGCTCATACTGGGCGGCGAAGCGACCATGTGGGCGGAGTTTGTTTCGCCGGAGACCATCGATTCGCGCATCTGGCCCCGAACCGCCGCCATTGCCGAACGCCTCTGGTCGCCACCCGAAATCAACGATGTGAAAGCAATGTACCGTCGGCTGGAGAATATCACCTTTCAGCTGGAGGAGCGCGGGCTAACTCACGAAAAAAATTATCCCATGTTGCTGCGTCGGTTGTGCCGATATCGGGATATTGAACCGCTAAAAACGCTGGTGGATGTGCTGGAGCCGGTTAAGGGCTATCGTCGCCCGCACCTGCGACAGTACACCTCCTATTCCCCGCTTACCCGGGTTGTGGATGCTGCCCGTCCGGATGCGCCGGTGGCACGCCACTTCCGCGATGCAGTGGAGCAGTACCTGCAAAATAGCACCTCCCGCGACTCCCTTCGCCGGGTCATTGTTCGCAATCTCATTCGATGGAAGAATAACCATTCCCGATTGCAACCGCTCATTCGTATTTCGCCGGTATTGCAGGAAGTGGAGCCACTTTCGGCTAACCTGTGTGAGCTGGCGACGGTGGGATTGGAAGCTATCAATGCTATCGAAGCAAATCATCCCCTTCCGGAAAAATGGTTCCAGCATGCGCAATTGCTTTTTCAACAGGCGCGGGAGCCGCACGGCGAGGCGGAACTGGTGGTGGTCGATGCCATTGAGAAGCTGGCAGAAAGAGCAACTTCCCGTTAAACACGTTTTTTTATTAGGGTTGGGTTCATTTCAGAAAAAAAATCCTGCACTCCCGGTCATTCAACACATTCCTGGCAGGAAGATGGATTAAATTTTCTCCTGCCTGGTGGGGAAATAAGTAACCCACCCGATTTAGCAAGAAAATTAAAGCAATCGAGGGGGAAGATGAAACTCTGTATTTTTGAAGATGACGGATATGCCAATTTTCTGCCGCTTACCTGGTTCCGGCCGGTGTACGACCTGCGCTGCGGTATCAATACGTTGCGGGAGAAAATTACCCGTGCTTTTCCGGAGATGGAAACCGTACTGGTATGCCGGGAGTATCTTGCTGAGACGTTAAAAGAAGCCAATCCCGATGTTCTGGTCAATCAATTTCCCCGGGACAGATACCTCATGGTGAACGGTCGGGTACTGTTCAATAATTATTTGAAACAGAGTATCGATATAAATCGGGAAGGGATTTATTTGAGTAAGGGGCGCCTGGTAGCAGCGGTGATTTCCTCCCAGTATTTGAGCGAGTTGCAGGATAAAAAAAGCAGCGGCCTGGAGCGAAACGATTTCGAAGGGTTCCGGGTGTACGAAGTGGAAGCGGAATTTGTGGAATACGTGTGGGATTTAATACGATACAATCCCGCTCAGATTATTACCGATGCGGCCTGGCACGAGAAAATAGGGGAGCAGGAAGGCGATGTGCATTACCGCGCGGTCATGGTGAATCCGGCCAACATTTTTGTGGGTCAGGGGGCGCGGGTGCGTCCCGCTGCGGTGCTGGATGCCGAAAAGGGTCCTATCTACATCGAAGAAGGTGCTACGGTGCTTCCTAATGCGACCATCATTGGCCCGGCGTACATCGGTCGTGGCAGTGTGATTAAAATCGGAGCCAAAATTTCCGGTGGTACTTCCGTTGGCGAATGGAGCAAAGTGGGCGGGGAAGTGGAAGCCAGCATCATTCATTCCTACAGCAATAAACAGCACGAAGGCTTTTTGGGCCATTCCTATCTGGGACAATGGGTGAATCTGGGCGCCAACACCAACAACAGCGATCTTAAAAATAATTACCAGCCAGTCAAAATGTTCATTAACGGAAAATGGGTGAGCAGCGGTTCGCTGTTTATGGGCGCTATGATTGGCGATCATGTCAAAACAGGCATCAACACCATGTTGAACACCGGTGCCGTTATCGGTGTGTTTTCCAATCTGTTTGGGAGCGGTTTTATGCCCAAATATGTGCCAGCTTTCTCCTGGGGTGGTTCGGAGGAATTGGTGGAACACCGCTTTGAGAAAGCAATAACCACAGCCAGAGTCGCCATGGCGCGCCGAAAGGTGAAATTAACCCCCGCTATGGAAAAACTGTATCGCTACGTATTCGATAAAACCGCTGATGAACGAAAAGAGTTTTAAAATTTACTTCCAGGAGAAATCCTGCACTATCGATGAATCGTTTCGATGCAGCAGAATGAATACAGATCACAAAGTGTAGGTGCAGTTGAAGGCGTAACCTGTTTTTCGTGGTATATTTTTGGGAATTTTAGAGAAATCCCATTCAATAATATAGTGGCATCCAAATTGATGAAAGGGTGGATCATAAGTTTTTTACCCATTGGGGATAGAATGTTTTAAATTCGGAATTATTCAAACGAATATTGCCGAAAACTCCGAACGCTCTCTTCCACAATTACTTTTACCACCCCCGTGGCCGGAACCGCCAGCAACATACCCAGCACCCCGAAAAACTGTCCTCCAATAATTACCACCAGCATAACAATGAGCGGA
>CAZBWV010000110.1:0-10527 GCA_964495805.1 uncultured Calditrichaceae bacterium | reverse complement strand
CCGGCATTGGCTCCAAAGATTCTGGACGAAAATAATCAGGAAGTGTACGGCACCGGTCGGGTGAGCCGGGAATATGCTTTGCAAATCGGTGTGGTTGGTTACGAGAAGGACCTGGAACGTGCCAAAACAAACGATCGGGTGAAGAATAACCCGCTTATTGTCAAAGCTATTCGCGTTGCCGGTCCGTTGAAAACGGATGTGGTTATTTCCAACCAGGATGCAGAACGGATACGCGCGGCAGCGCAAAACTTAAATTTCTTACAGCAATGTAAGGTAATGATTATTCTTGACTAATGTAGAGGGGGCTGAAACATGGTACGAAAAATTTTGAGTATTTTCGGTGTCTTTCTCGTTTTGTTTTACCTGGTCGGGTGCGGTGGCGGACAAAAAGCCCGGAAAGCTGCTTCCGTAGTGGATTCTCCACCCATTCACTACGATCGCGGAAAAGCGCTTTTCGATCAGGGCAAGCTGGAAGATGCCATGTTCGAATTTCAACAGGCTAAGGAGTTAAATCCTAAATTCGCTCCGGCATACGAAGGTATGGCATGGGTTTATCTGGAACAGGGCAATCTGAAGCAAGCCATGGAAATGGCCAACAAAGCGCTGGACCTGGATGGAAAATGGGTCCCTGCAAAAATTGTCCGTGCCCGGGTAAAAGCCAAACAGGGAAAATATGAAGATGCCATCAAGGAAGTAAAAAAAGCCATTAAACAAATTCCCGACTCGGGTGTGCCGAATCGTAAAAAGGCAATGGTCGAAGCGTATATGACTCTTGGCGACATTTACAAAGAGGCGGGCATGTACAACGAGGCTCAAACCGCTTATGGAATGGTTCTGGAAATTGATAAAACGAACATGAAAGCGGACAAAGCCATTAAAGATCTGGCTGCTTATAAATCTGCAGTTGCGGGTCAGCGACCGGAATTGCGAAAAATTGCCGCACAAAAGGAAATTACCCGAGCCGATGTTGCGGTGCTGTTTGTTCTGGAACTACCGCTCCAAAAAATCTTCCGGCAGGCACCTCAGGCAACTCAGGCTGCCTGGCGTCCGCCAACAGAAGACGTGATGGGTAAACAGGAGAAAGTGATTTCCGGCCAGGAACTTCCTCCTGACGTTCCGGAAAATCACTGGGCTAAATCGTTTATTCAGGAAGCCCTTTCCAAAGGGGTGCTGGAACTGATGCCCGACGGCAAATTTCATCCCGATGAAAAGGTAAATCGAGCTGAATTTGCCCGGCTCATCGAGAAATTCCTGGTTCGTTACTGGAACGATCCGAGCCTGGAAACCAGGTTCTTCGGTCAAACCTCTCCCTTTGCCGACGTCAACAACACCTCCCCGGTGTTTAATGCCATTATGACCGTTTCCACACGAGGCATTATGCCCGGATTTGATGATGGAACGTTTAAACCTCTGGGACCGGTATCCGGTACGGAAGCACTGAATATCATTCGGAACCTGAAGTCGAAATTATAGGATAGATTGGCGGACACTGAAGATTGAAATGGCGGTGGGAGATGGAGAAATTGCTCTGTCTCCCACCTGTCGTATTAATGAAGTATATTTTTCAGGAGAATTTTCCGGAAAAATGTGTTATAATTGGATGCAATAAAAAACAGTTGATGTTACCTGAGGAGAGATTTCTCATGGCTGCACGAAAAATTCCGATTCAACAGAGTGTTATTCTTTTAGTGATCCTGCTACTCAGCACCTGGACGTTGTTTGCCCAGAGCGATACCATGGGAAGCGACACCCAGGAAGTCATCGCCAAAGGGGTAGGGGCAATTATCGGCGGAGACGAGGCCAAAGCCCGGGATGATGCCCTGGACAATGCCCTGCGCGCAGCGGTGGAGCAGGTTGTCGGCACCATGGTACAATCGGAAACTCTGGTAAAAAATTATATGTTGGTGGAAGATAATATTTACCGACAATCCCGGGGATATGTTCAGAAATACGAAATCATTGGTGAGAATCGTCGCGGCGATAATATTCTGGAAGTGACCATCCGTGCAGTGGTAAAAAAAGGTGATTTAAAAAGCGACCTGGAAGCCATTGGCGTACTGATGGCGCGGAAGGGGAAACCTCGTTTAATGGTGATTGTCGATGAGAAAAACATGGGGAATCCATACTGGGGCTGGTCGGTGGATATGAACACCTCCGAAAATGCCATCATGAGTGTGCTGATGGAAAAGGGATTCCCATTTGTCGATCGGGCGGTAGCGGTGCACAAGATTAAGAAAGATGCGGTGGTGGCAGCATTGAATGGCGACGAGGCGGCTGCCCGGATGATTGCCACACAGGCGGGAGCGGAAATTTTAATTATCGGCAAAGCTTTCTCCAAAGCCGCTTCAGGGAGTCCGGCAGTGCTCCGTCAGGCGGGAATGGTCTCCTGCCAGGCAACCATTAATTTACGTGCGGTTCGGGCAGATGACGGAAGTGTGCTGGCCACAGCCATGAAGCAAGCCGCCGCTGCCCATATCGATCAGTTAACCGGCGGAACAATGGCGCTGGAACGGGCGGCAAAAGCTGCCGCAGAAGAATTAGGAGACAAGATTGTTGCGCGCTGGCAAAAAGACCTCTCCGCCGGTACCATGGTCAATTTAAGGCTGTTAGATGTCGCCTCTTATTCCGACCTGGTGAAATTTAAAAGCTTACTGCCCGTGATGATTCGCAACGTGAGCAAAGTGTATCAACGCGACTTTTCCAATCACACCGCCGAATTGGAATTAGAAGCCAAAACAACGGCCAATAAAATTGCCGAAGAGATGGCGTTAAAGGATTTTTCTCCCTTTGTCGTAGAAGTGATTAATGTAACGCAAAATACGATTACGGCAAAATTATCCAAGAAACAACCATAATTCATAAGGAGTTGTATCGATGAAGCGTTCAGGAGTTTTCTTTTTAGTCGTATTGTTTGTTCTCTCTGCATTTGCCGGAGATTTACAGGGTTTAAAAAAGCGGATTGCCGTGGTCGATTTTGAAGATCGGAGCGGTTGGGGGCACAACATTGGTCAGGGATTGGCAGATATGTTAGTGACCGAGCTGGTCAAATCGGGTAAGTTTATGGTGATTGAACGGGAAGAACTTAATCGCATTCTGGAAGAACAGGGCCTGGGAATGAGTGGTGCGGTAACACCGCAAAGCGCTGCCCAGGTGGGTAAACTGTTGGGTGTGGAGATAATGGTTACCGGGAGCATTTCGGAATTCGGCGAAAAAAAGAGTGGTATTGGTGGTTCCATCGGGAAGTTAGGATTGGGTGGCAAACTCACCAAACGCAAAGCCCGTGCCGTGGTAGATATCCGTCTGGTAAACACCACTACCGGCGAAATTGTACTGGCAGAAACCGCAGTGGGCGAAGCCTCTTCCACCGGATTGGACAATATTGCCATCAAAGACATCAATTTTGGCAATCCCACCCATTGGGATAACACGCTGGTGGGAAAAGCTTCTCGCAAAGCCATTCAAAAGTGTGTGCAGGCTATCGAAAAAGCGATGGAAAAGATCCCCTGGGAAGGGAAAGTCATCAAGGTGAATCCGGACAACACGCTGTATATGAAACCGGGTTCGGCAGGTGGTGTGAAACCGGGGATGGAGTTCGTGGTCTATTCCAAAGGGGAAGAACTGATCGATCCCGATACCGGCCTTTCGCTGGGGAGCGAAGAACAGATGGTGGGTAAAATTAAAGTGGTTCAGGATGTGGCAAACGGAAAAGCCTGCAAAGCCATCATTATTTCCGGAACCGGGATTAAAAAAGGTGATATGGTGCGTTTGAAATAAATTCGTTAATTCCAGCTTTCGATCCAATTGAAGCGGGGAGGCTTATTATGAATCGTTTGATCCGTAGCGTATTGTTGGCCCTGGTGGGAACGGTGGTGATATTTGTCGGTGCAGCACAGGAACCGGTAGGGAAGATTACCTTTCCGTTGAACCGTGTGTTTGTGATCCGTGCGGGAAGTTCCCAGCTGCAAATGGCTCATTTTAATATGGACGTGTTCCCCGGGGATAAGATTGAGACGCGCAAAGAATCGCGCTGCGAAATTACCCTGAAAAATGGTGATGTGATTCGCATCGACGAAAATTCCATCTACACGCTGGAAGAAGTAGTCGTTACCGAACAAAACGTCAAAGCGGAATCGTTCCTGAGTGTGGGAAAGCTCTGGTCCACAGTTCGTAAAATATTTTCCAAGGACGATTATTTTAAAGTGAAATCTCCCTCTGCCGTTATTGCCGTGCGTGGAACGATTTATCGGATTGATGTGGAACCGGATTCCACCACTCAGCTCCGTGTGTACGATGGAGCAGTGGAGGTGAAACCTTACAATCCGAGTATGGGGATGCAAGAGCAGGGACCTCAGGAAAAAGCCGGCGGAGAGAAGCAGGTAAAACCAGCCTGGCCTCCGCAGGATGTTTCCGGTCCTACCGATGTGGCGGGTCCCCGGGATGTGAGCATGGAAGAGTGGCTGGAGATTATTAAAGCCCAGCAACAAATTGTGGTTCGTCCCGATGGCAGCTACGAAAAATCGGAATTCGATCCGGTGCAGGATGCAAAATCCGACTGGGTACAATGGAATAAGAAACGCGATGCGTTGCTCCAGCGGTAAATTGAACAATATGCGGAAAAATAAACCCTCTGTATCTTCCGTGATGCAGGGGGTTTTTATTTTACCGGCGCATTGTTGGTATCACCGTCCCGGACGGATTACCGGTAAACTACTTGAAACATTCTTGCGGAAGGTGTAAATTAAGTCCAACAAAAACGATAGGAGGAGGCAAGATGGCCAGTTTTACCGAACGTATGATTCGAGCAGCCAAGTTAGACCCCGCAATTTACGAAGAGGTGGAGGCGGACCAGAGCGCCATGGGACAGGCCATGGGCGTGGTGGTACTCTCCAGCCTGGCATATGGAATTGCCGCAATCACCTCCATTGGGGTGATGGGATTAATTTTCGGGACGATTTTTGCCCTGATTGGATGGTTCATCTGGGCGTTTATTACCTATTTTGTGGGAACCAAAATTTTGCCGGAAGAACAGACGGAAGCGGATTATGGTCAGTTGTTGCGAACCATCGGCTTTTCCAGCTCCCCGGGAATTATTCGGATTTTGGGGATTATTCCCGGATTGTTTAACATTCTGAATCTGGTTGCTTCCGTCTGGATGCTGATAGCCATGGTCATTGCGGTTCGTCAGGCGCTGGATTACAAAGGCACCGGACGAGCTGTAGGAGTGGTCATTATTGGCTGGATTATTCAGGTCGCTGTGGTGGCGCTGCTATTTATGCTTACTGGCGTTAAAATGTCCTGATGGGACAAAAAATGTGGTACTATGCAAAAAGCCCGACCGCATTGAGGGTCGGGCTTTTGTGCGAATAAAGAGGACGTGCCTTAATAAACGCCGATGTATTTTTTGCCGGTTCCGATAAGCTTGTCACCCGGCTTCCAGCCAGCTGGTGCCGCTTTACCCGGATTTGCCGCTACGGCTTGCATGGCTTTAATCTGCCGAATGAGTTCATCCACATTCCGACCAATGGGTTCAGCCAGCACTTCAACCGCCATAATAATGCCTTCCGGATTAATGATGAATCGTCCGCGCTGGTTTAAACCGGATTCCGGTTTCCACACACCGTAGGCGCGGGACACCGCACCGCTGGGATCCGCACACATGGGGAATTCCACATTTTTGATGGTGGGAGAAGTTTTCTTCCACATCCAGTGGGAGAAATGAGTGTCCGTACTGATGGCAATTACTTCCACGTTAAGCTTTTTCAGCTCTTTGTACTTTGCTGCAACTGCAGCCAGTTCGGTCGGTCAGACAAAGGTAAAATCGGCCGGATAGAAACACACCACCCGCCACATACCTTTGTAATCCGATAGTTTAACCGTTTTGATTTCGTTCCCTACCACGGCAGGTAATTCAAAATCGATGGCGGGCTGGCCGGGTAAGGGAATGGGGTTGACCACCAGGCCTTTCTGTTGAGTCACCTCTTCGTTCACTTCCACCCTGGTGGTAGTAGCTTTCTTCCCGCCGCCACAGGCACCCAGCACCTGGCTGTAACCGGAACCGGGCCATGATAGAATCAGGGCAACGAAAAGAAGTGCGATAGCAAACTTCTTAAACATGGCACTCCTCCTTTTGAATTGGTTAGTTTGAATAGAGATAATGATTATTAATTTTTATTCTAAACTTTAGATTCATGTTCACCGAAAAAGTTGCAATGTATTCAATGGAAAGAAGAACAAACTTTTATTTTTGCAACTTTAAAAAAATTACCGGAGTTATTAAATTTGCCCGGGTAAAAAAATATGGAGAGAATCATGGCACAGACCCTCATCGAAAAAATTGCCCAGCGGTTTGCAGTGGATCTGGAAGAAGGACATGAAGTACATAGTGGCGATTTTATTTCCATACAACCAGCTCATGTCATGACCCACGACAATACCGGTGCGGTCATCCCGAAATTTCGTGCCATCGGTGCAAAGAAGATGGCCAATCCCCGCCAGCCGGTATTTGCCCTGGACCACAACGTTCAGGATAAGAGTGAGAAAAATCTTCAGAAATATGCCCGGATCGAAGCATTTGCCCGGGAGATGGGGGTGGATTTTTACCCGGCTGGTCGCGGTATCGGGCATCAGATTATGTGCGAGGAAGGCTATGCCTGGCCGGGAAGCATGGTGGTGGCTTCGGATAGCCATTCCAATATGTACGGCGGACTGGGATGCCTGGGCACGCCCATTGTGCGGACCGATGCAGCGGCCATCTGGGCAACCGGACGCACCTGGTGGCAGGTTCCACCCATTGCCCGCGTGGAATTGCGGGGCCAACTGAAACCCGGGGTCACTGGCAAAGACCTGATTATTGCTCTGTGCGGTTATTTTAATCACGATGAGGTACTGAACCACGCCATTGAATTTACCGGCGAAGGTGTGAAAAGCCTGACTATCGATCAGCGGCTCACCGTGGCGAATATGACCACCGAATGGGGGGCACTGGCCGGTGTGTTTCCGGTGGATGAGGCAGTGGTGGAGTGGCTGAAAAAACGGGCGGAATTTGTTAAAAAACGCGGATTAGCCGGTGTGCCCAGCGATATCGACGGAAACGGTGAGCATCCCCGTCTGAACGAGCGACGAATTGCTGAGCTAATTCAGCACATGGAAGAATTCCATGCCGATGACGATGCCTATTATGCCAGAGAAATAGTCATCGATTTGAGCACGGTGCAACCGTACGTAGCCGGGCCGGATACGGTGAAAGTAATGACCCCCATTGCCGAAATGCGCAAAAAACGGGTGAAGATCGACAAAGCTTATCTGGTCTCCTGTGTAAACAGTCGTCTGGAAGATATTGCTGCGGCAGCGGAAGTGGTGCGCGGTAAAAAAGTGGCTCCCCACGTCAAGTTCTACATTGCCGCGGCTTCCAGCGAGGTGCAGGCTGCGGCGGAAGAAAAGGGCTACTGGCAAACGCTTCTTGAGGCGGGTGCCATTCCCTTACCTCCGGGTTGCGGGCCGTGCATCGGATTGGGCGAGGGGTTGTTAGAAGATGGTGAAGTGGGAATTTCGGCCACCAACCGGAATTTCAAGGGGCGTATGGGGTCTCCCAACGCTCAGGCTTATCTGGCTTCCCCGGCAGTGGTGGCGGCGTCGGCAATTGCCGGTTATATCGATTATCCTGGCAATTGGTCCGATGAACTGCCCCGGGCAGAGATTCGCGAAAATCCCCGACCGGCTGTCACCGCTCAACCGGTTAGCATTTTACCCCAGTTCCCGGAAAAGATGGAGGGAGAATTGATCTTTTGCCCTCAGGACAATCTGAATACCGACGGTATTTATCCCGGCAAATATACCTACATCGACGATTTTACGCCCGAACAACAGGCACAGGTGGCCATGGAAAATTACGATCCGCAATTCCAGAAGCTGGTGAAAGAGGGGGACATCCTGGTAGGCGGATTCAATTTTGGTACGGGTAGTTCCCGCGAGCAGGCAGCCACCGCGCTGAAGTATCGGGGCATCCGCATGGTCATCGCCGGTTCCTTTAGCGAAACCTACAAACGTAATGCTCTGAATAACGGATTTCTGGTCATCACTGCCCCGGAACTGGTGCGCGATTTGAAACAGCGCTTCGGGCAAGACCAGTTAACGGTACGCACCGGGATTGTCGCAACAGTGGATTTCCGTAATTCCCGCATAATTGCAGACGGTAAAGAATATTCCATCAGCCCGGTGGGAACGGCAGCCCAGGAACTGATTCTATCCGGTGGACTGGAGAACTGGGTTAAGCAACAACTGGAAAACAAATAGGTAGAAAGATTTCCGGCTATGGCCAGAATCCACCTGTTTCATCTGCCGCCAGGGGATTGAGATGGGGATGGGTCGGTAGAGAACGCCCTGGGTAAATTAATTGTGATTTGAAACCATCCGGAAGTATTTATTTAAGCGGGGAAACGGAAAATTTTACCCTGGCAAAATGATGAGGAAAGGCAAAATTGGTGAAACGAAGACGAACAAAGCGAAAACGTTCCCCGCTGTTTAAAAAGCTGGATATTGTATTTGAAGATAAAGACCTGCTGATAGTGAACAAACCAGCGGGATTGCTGGCGGTTCCCATTCCCGGTTCCCGGGTAAAGAATTTGCGGGACCTTTTAAACGATTTTTTACGTTCCCGCAAACAGAAGGCCATCATTGTGCACCGCATCGATCGGTACACATCGGGATTGATGGTATTTGCCAAAAATCAACCGGCCCATGCTCATCTGGTAAAACAGTTCCTGGCACATACCCCCACACGGATTTATCTGGCACTGGTGCGTGGAAGAATGGAATCCCCGGAAGGAGAATTGCGGCATTATCTGAAACTGACCACTCATGGATTCCGTCAGGTAGTGGTTGCCAGCGAAAAGCAGGGAGGAACCCTGGCCATCACCCGTTATCGGGTTTTGAAGGAATTGCATGAGGCAAGTCTGCTGGAAGTGCAACTGATTACCGGATTAAAGAATCAGATACGCGTGCAACTAACTGCCGCCGGACATCCCATTATTGGCGATCGGCACTATGCTCCGGAAGAGAAAAAAGAAAAAGCCATCGACCACCAGGCATTGCACGCTTATCGGCTGGGATTTGTGCATCCCCGTACCGGTGAATATGTGGAATTTACAGCCGAACCACCTGCGGACTTTTTGCGAGTTCAGCAGGAATTGGAAGAGTGAGTGGGCGGGGAGTACTAATCCCACCTGTTTGAGCGGAATCCGACCGGATTACAATTCTTGAATTGGACAATAAACAATGGTTTTCAGAGAATATTTACCTGACGCCGTGAAAACGATGCAGCATCATCGTCTGCTCACTTTCTGCTCATGCTTCCATCATCAAATGAACGAATATTCATGAAATGGATTTTTTCTTGATTCATCCTCCTGTTTTTTTTACTTTGAATTTAACCGTTACCGAACCTATTTGTACGGAGGATCATATGAAACAATTCCTGCCATTGGTACTCATTTTATCTCTCATGATGGTACCGGTGTTTGCCTCCAATCATCCCCCCATTTCGTTACTGGATAAGGATGGAAACAATGTGATTGAAATGGCCAGGGAATCGGGGCAAAAACTGGTCATCAACGGGGTGACGTATTACAAAGGGGCGCCTTACAGCCCCAAACAGACCTGTGGGGCATGCCACGATTACGATGCCATCACCCACGCTTATCATTTTCAGATTGGTGCTACCGAGGTAAGTGATGACTGGGGCGAAAAGCACCCTGATTTTCACTACAGTTTTCTGAAATCACCGGGCCAGTTTGGTTTCTGGTGACCTCCCTCTTACCGCCAGTTGGCGGCAAAGAAAAACAAATCGCAGCTAACTTTCGACATCGGGACACCAGAAGAGGTGTGGACTTGTGCTTCCTGCCATACCGGTGGCGGACCGTACGAATACGACCGCGACGGAAATCGGCTGGATGAAGTGGACCCCAATTCCGTTCCACCCCTGGATGGCGATTATTACTCCTATACGACCGACGAAGTCGCGTATGGAAGCTGGGGGAAACCCCACAAGTTCGACTGGCGTAAAAGTGGTTCGCTGGAAGCGGATTGCATGACCTGCCATCTGGACCCCGATAGCAAACGGTTGAGTGATGCCACCGGCGTTAAAGTGGTTACCTACAATCCCCGCATTCGCATTTTCGCCAAGCGGGTCAAGGGGAAGGTGACCGAAGTGTCTCTGGGAATTTATCCGGACAAAGGCTGGGAGTCGGCGTTTAATTATTTTGATCCGTTAAGTCGGAGCAAAATTGATTTTGAACCGGGAAAATTTTATGCTGATCTGGATAATCCCCATGCGGATTCGCGCAACTACATGCGGGCTCCTTTTGTGGAAGGGGAAGGAACCCCTTACACCTGGCTGGCGGCCAAACGGAAATTCCTGGGTTATTATTTCCGCTGGGCTCCCTCAGCCGGACTAATGGGTTGGGACAACAATCAGGATGGTTATCCGGTGACGTACGTGAAACTGGTGAAAAAAGGAAAAGAATTTATTCC
>CAZBWV010000109.1:0-34925 GCA_964495805.1 uncultured Calditrichaceae bacterium | reverse complement strand
TGATCCAGAAAATGAATGTCTGCCTGACCACCCAACCATATTTTCCGCTCGGAGAACTGATCGGTGGTATGTTCCCCCAGAACGGATAGGGTAAAATAGGGCGAATGCTCCCAGCTCAGGGAAAAAGCATGGTTGTAAAACTGCCGATCGTTCAATAAAATTTTAACGTGCTGATGTTCGTAAATGAATTTCAACGCATCGTAACCGGAAAAACCCCACTTGGCCGTACCGACAAAATTCAAATAACGTGCTTCCAGGTCCCGCTGCTCACCGGAGGCTCCCACCAGGCTCCAATCATCAGTAGGGTCCAGCTCCACCTGCCCGTAATATTCCCGATACAACATCAAACCGGCGTGATCCTCCGTGCGACTGTGGTTTAATGTCAGAACGCCCCAATCGGAAAAAGCATAGCCCAGTTCCACCAGATAACCCTTCTCGTCGTTGGCTTCCATCACATGCTGATGCCGATTGAGCAGGGTGTAAAGATGCTCCCGTACGGCAGTAGGCGGATTGTTGTAAGTTAGTCCTTCGGTCAGATCAAACTGATCGTAGTCCCGATATTCCACCAGCACGGTAAACGGGCCCATCCAGAAATTACCCATTCCGTAAAAAGCATCGCCATCGGGATAATCAGCAGGATATTTTTTGCGGGCATATTCTGCATACAGATTCCCGAAATTCAAATTCAAGCCCCCAAAAAGCGATCCCCACTGTACCTTCCCCTTGCTCTTCAGTCGGGTGTACACAAATGTGCCGCCGAATTGGAACAAATCCATAGGCTTCAGGTTTAGCTGACCACCCTGTAACACCTCATGCCGACGCCCGCTACGATCTCTGGGACGGCCACCCAGCAGGGTTAAATCCAGATAGCGGTGGTTATACTCAATCTTCGCCCCATCAATATTGGTATCCCAGCGAATCTGGCGATTCTCAAAGGAACGCAGCACCAGTCCTTTTCCCAGCAGGGAATAAAAATTCCCCAGAGTAAAAGCAAAATTTCCCTGACGATATTCCATAAATCGCTGGTAAATCCCCTGCCCTACCGTATCTTGCGAAAACGGCTGAGGCGGCAGGTGGAATTCGTACCGAACACCTGCTCTCCAGTTCTTCCACTGCATGAACAGGTCCGTCCAATCTTCAAAAAAATTCTCATCCAATTTGCGATTGATGGAATATTCCAGATAATTATTTCCCTGAAAGGTAATTTGTGCCAATACCGGCAGCACTGTTATACCAATGAACCAGAGCAATCCAACCCAGAGCACACGTTTTGCATCCATAAGTTAACCCTGTTCGTTTCGTCCAAAAATAACCCGGGCATGACCACGGAAATGGTTCCCGCTGGTTTATTCACCAATTAGCTGCTGAATAACCTCTTCCAACTTCTTTTCGTCCCCACGACGATAGCCTACATGGGTGTAAACAATCTTACCATTTTTTCCAATCACCACGGTAAAAGGCGGCACATTCCCCTGAAACAACCGAATTACTTCGTTATTGGTGTCCAGTAAAATTTTAAAGGGATAGCGATGAGATTTCACAAAGCTTTTTACCCTTCCTACCGTCTTGGGATCGTCCACCGAAATGGCCAGAAATTGTACCCCATCATCCCCGTACTTTTTGTACAGTTTTTTCACCTTTTTCATTTCTTCGATGCAGGGAACGCACCAGGTAGCCCAGAAATTAATCACGACCGGTCCCTGCTCCAGATTTTCGGACAGGCGATAGTTTTTGCCGTCCAGATCTTTCAACACAAAATCCGGTGCCTTCTTCCCCACCACTTCTTCGGCGTCCTGTGCCTGCACCAGACTGCCTAACAGAAGCACTGCCAAAAACACAACGATCACTCGTTTCATTTTTTCCTCCGGTTGTTTCTATGAAAATCTATTCATTTTCGTCAACATTACCTGCGCTTAAAACTCCGGATAATGCGTCCAGGCGGATTGAAGTACCTGACGCGTATCGGTTACCTGCAGAAAAGCAACGACGGAAAGATCGTGTCCCCATTCCGGCGAAGGGGTAAACTGAAAGGTAAAGCTCTCGCGCTGTCCGGCAGTTAACTGCACAGCTGTTCCGTTTGCATCGGGATACATGCTGCGCATGACATACTCAAAATGGGTTTGTCCGTTGGTTCCTGGCGGTGTATCATAATCCACCGCATCTTCCACCAGAACAATCATTAAAACAGTATTGGCAGGCAGGTCCTGAATAGCCCGGACCTGAAGTTTTCCACTCAAAGAAGAATCGCTTAACGAAACATCGGTGAATGCGATTTCCGCTACCGGCGTCTCCTGAAGGGCAGTACGAATCTTTTCCCGATAGCTTTCCTCGGAAAGCGGATCATCCACTTTTACGCCGTTTACATAAGCAGCAGGAATATTTTTAGGCTGGTAAAAATTGTAACGGGCTCGATTTTCCGCCTCCGCCGCACGATACATGGGATCGGTATTGGATGGGAAAAACGGATGATATTCCACCGGAATAAGCAACACCGGTCCATAATGTCGGGACAAATCTTCGATCACCGCATCGGACTGGGGACAGGGCGGACAACTTACATTGGAGAAATGCTCCAATAGAGCCACTTTGACCCGGGTCAGGGATTTGTGAATCTCAGCAATCTGGTTGGAACCCACCGAAACGGTTTCTTTAACCGGCAGGTAGTTGCTGCGGGCAATTTCCACCCGGTAATCCCCTTCCGGTAATCCCACTATTTGTAACGGTGTTACGCCGAAATGCAGCTTATTCACATAAACCCGGGCACTATCCGGTTCAGTGGAAATTTTTAAATCCCCCGAACTCACTTTGACCAGCTCAAACTGTACAGAGGCTTCTTTACCTTCCTCCACCACCACAATTGCGGAATCGGGAGTAGAGCGAGTTTTGGATAGAAAAACGTGCACAATATGTTCGCCAACCGGTACATTCTGTAGCAGCGCCGGAGTCACCTGTCCGGTATCCCGGTAATCCAGAAATATTCGCGCCCCGTAGTAATTTACCGACGAAACCATCAGATTCCCCGTATGGGAGGAAAATCCCATTATCTTGCCGTCTTTGGTAGTACAGGTAAATAGGAACAACGCTACGGCAAAAACTCCCAAAAACCATCGCTTTATGAATTGCATGGATCGGTACCTCATTGATTTTCCTGTCCGTCCGAATATCAGACTCATCATTCTTTTATATACGAACGAAAAACAAAAAAGCCGAAACGAAAGACAGATCGTTTCGGCATTGGTATTCAACGCTTACGGGTGGGACAACAGCAACCGTTTTGGGACCGGGTCATTCGAATGAAACTCCCGATTACTTCACCAGAATCATTTTGCCGGTTAACACATGAGTACCGCTTTGTAACCGATAAAAGTATAACCCGGAAGGAACCGGTTCTCCGTGGTCGTTCCGCCCGTCCCACACAACCTGGTGCACACCGGGAGCCAGATAATCGTTTACCAGGATGCGTACTTTTTGTCCCAGTAGATTATAGATAATTAAAGACGTTCGCTGCCTTCCTGCCAACCCCACCTCAAACGGGATGGTGGTGGTTGGATTGAACGGATTGGGATAGTTTTGGTAAATTGCAAAACCACCGCTTACCGCCACCCTGCGGGAATGGATGGCATTGGGACCAGTACTTACCACAAAGTGCTTGCGCAAAGTGTCCGAAGCATTAGCCATATTCTCAACTTTTACATCCAGCATTCCCACATCGGGATTGCTGCCGGTGTAAACGTCCAGGATCAACTCGGTGGTACTGTCCGGCAGTAAAGTGACTTCCACCGTATCCACAAACGGAGAATAACAGGAACTCCCCACACAAAATGAACTGGACCAATCCGAAGGCATGTTCACATTCAAGCGGGTAATTTGCAGGGTAATACTGCTGCTGGACACATTTTTCAGATATGTGTGGAATTGAATCATATCATTGGGAGAACCATACAGTGTGGTCACATTCGCCTGCCAGGTAAACGTCTGGGCAAAGGAGAACGAATTGGCCATCAGCAGGATGAACAGAGTAACGGTGATTGTTTTCTTCATCATTTACCTCAAATCATTTTGTCGCCTCCTAATTTAAAATTTCTGGAAGTGAATTCAAGGTGTTTTTTAAATGGATGAGGGAAGAAGGGGTGTAGGGGGGATAAGGGAGATAGGGGAAATAGGGGATATAAGGGTATAGGGGGTGTGTAGAATGTAAAATGTAGAATGTAAAATGAAGGGAAAAAGGGATATAGGGGGTATAAGGGGTATAAGGGAGATAAGGGGAATAAGGGAGATAAGGGGGATAGGGGGTGTGTAAAAGGTAGAAGGTAAAATGTAAAAGGTAAAATGTAGAATGAAGGGGAATAGGGGATATAGGGGATATAAGGGATATAGGGGGGATAAGGGAGGTTGGGAATGGAAAATGGAAAATGAAGGGGGAGAAGGGGTAATGATGGTATGTTGGATGATTCGGATATTTAAATATATTTATACATTTATGTATTTATTCATTAATAATTTATGCATTTATGCATTTCCACCTTCCCCCACTTTTTCCTCTTTCCTCTTTTCTCTTTCCTTTTTAAATACATAGACTCCGTTCCATGGATGTGCAAAAATCTTCTTGGAAAAAAGAAAAAGTTTTTTAAATTATGTTAGCGATAACATAATTCGAGAAGTTTGAATCGTGCCATCAAATAAGGGTGGTTTATGAAAACGTTTGCTTTGATCCTGTCCGTATTGCTGTTGCTATCCGCTTCTTGCAGCGACCTGGGTTCCACCACTAAAATAAAAGTGGGGGTGCTGCTTATGGACGAAACCAGTCCCGAAGCCCGGAATCTACTGAAATGGTTCCAGTTTCAACCTGACCTGGAATTCCAGACCATTCACCCGGAATCCGGTTATCCGTACTGGCAGGAAAGCGATGTGGTATGGATTCACCTGACTGATGAGAAAGAACTGGAGAGAATTGTCCATCACCAGAATATTCGGAAACAGTTTTTACGCTATTGGCAGGCAGGGGGGAAGCTGTTGTTAACCGATCTGGCCGCTGTTTTGCCATACCATTTTGGTCTGGAATCCCGTAAACCGGAAATAAAAACGCTTGAGATTAAGGATGACTGGAATTTCGACAAAAAGGGATTGCAGAGTTACCGCGGACATCCGGTTTTTCATGAATTATTTGGAGGAACTTATATTTTCGATGGAACTCGTGATCAGAAGGTTAAAACAGTGGGTTATTACGAAGATCATTTTCCCGTGCAAGGGAAAGTGGTGGCGGTGGAAAAGTCGTACATTCGCATTCATTCCCGGAACAGGCTAATGCTGGAATACATGCGGGATCATGCTCGAATGTTAACCATAGGCGGATTTGTCTACTTTTCCCGGCAAAATTTGCTTCATTACCGCCGGGACAAACTTCTGACGAACTGCTTTTTTTACTTAACCGGTAAACTGACCGGTGAACCTATCACCTACTGGGAGCAATATCCCCATCGACCACGCGAGTTTGATATCCATAGTATGAATGTTCCTCAGATGGATTCCCGGCGATTTATCGCTTCGTTTCAGTCGGATTTAAAAATTGCCAGCGATTATCCTTCCCGGGACTATTACGATGTAGCCGGGCGACGGTGCCTGGTAATGGGAAAGGAAAAAGCCGGTATTGACGAAGTATGGACCCATCCCTTCCGGGTGGTACGGGATTATCAGGAAGGCATTGTGGTGGCCGGGGAGTTTCATGCACTGGAAGAATTCCCCGTGCGTATGATAGTTTATCCGGAAGCGTTTTATCGGGAATATCAATTGCCCTCGGGAACGTTGCAGGAACTGATTTATGCCTCCTTCAATCAACCCGGAGCGCTGGTGCATTATGAATGGCAGGGAACGGCACCCCTACAACTGGTAATTCGCTTTCGTAGTGATTTGCGCTGGATGTGGCCATACGACGAAAACGCCATTGGCGATGTGTGGTACGGATACGACAGCACGCTCTCCGCTTTACATCTTCACGATTCCGCCGGAGAACTGTACGGAATATTGGGAGCCAATCTACCGCCTGTTCAGCGAAAAACCGGTGCTTTCGACAAGATTACCTGGAAATCGGGAACGTTCGTCGGGGAACCCACCGATTTGAATCAGGTCTATCATGCTTTTCTCTACCATCTGGAACCTCAAAAGCAAGCAGTACTGAATTTTGCCATTGTGGGAACCAATTGGGGACACCGTGAGGCGTTGCAAACCTATGTGCAACTCCTGCAGGGTCCCGAAAAGGAATTGAACCGACTCAAAGCGCACACCGATTCTCTTTTTAGTCACATGGTAGTATTTCATACTCCGGATGAGGCATTCAATCGCTGGTGGAAATGGGCGTTGGTGGGAACCGATCGGTTTCTGGTAAATACGCCAGGAGTGGGAACGGCTCTTGTCGCCGGATATGCCACCACCGCGCGAGGATGGGATGGTGGGCATAAAATTAACGGACGTCCCGGTTATGCCTGGTATTTTGGACGGGATTCCGAGTGGTCCGGTTTTGCCATCGATAATTACGGGGACTTTGAGCTGGTTCGCCAGCAACTCCGCTTTTTGCAGCAGTATCAGGACCTGAACGGGAAAATATTCCACGAGATTTCCACCAGCGGAGTGGTTCATTACGATGCGGCGGATGCCACGCCACTATATATCATATTGGCGGCTCACTATCTGCGTTCCAGCGGTGATGTGCCGTTTATCCGCCAGAGCTGGCCTCATATTCAAAAAGCGATGGAATTTTTATATTCCACGGACACCGATCATGATCACTTAATCGAAAATACCAATGTGGGACATGGCTGGGTAGAAGGGGGAAAACTGTGGGGTGCCAATACTACCTTTTATCTTGCAGCTTTATGGACGCAGACGTTACGGGATGCTGCCTACATGGCGGATGTGCTGGGCAAAAATAGCCTGAAAACTCGCTACCAGAACGATTATGAGCTGGTTCGGCAAATTGTAGCGGAGCAGTTCTGGAACGATTCCACGAAGTTTTACAATTACGGCAAGTTTGCGGACGGTTCTATGAACACTGAACCGACTTTACTTCCGGCAGTGGCTATGTATTTTGAGATCCCTCCGCGGAATCGTGTGGAAAATATGCTATTAAACTATGCCAGTAACGATTACAGCACAGATTGGGGAGTTCGTATTGTCAGTGCCCGCTCGCCTTTGTTTAATCCCCGGGGATATCATTATGGTAGTGTGTGGCCGCTGTTCACTGGCTGGGCGGCACTGGCGGAATACGCCTATCAACATCCGGTGTCCGGATTTACCCATATTTTGAACAATATGTTAATTAAGAATTTCTGGGAGAAGGGGTTTGTGGAAGAGGTAATGAACGGTGCGGTGTACGAGCCCGGAGGTGTGTGTCCCCACCAGTGCTGGTCGGAGACAAACATCATCCATCCCGCTATTCATGGCATGCTGGGCTGGCGACCGGATGCGTTGAATCAACAATGCACCGTGCAACCTCACTTTCCTGTTCAATGGGATCGCGTAACGGTGGAAAATCTACGGGTTGGGGATAGCCAGTTTACGATGGTATTTGAACGTACGGGGGAGAAAAGCGTGTATCGTTTTCAGCGCACCCATGGTGGGGACGTGACGATTCATCTGATTCCGCAAACCGCTGCGGGGGGAAAAATTATCTCCCTGCAGATAGATGGGGAGAAGTATCCTCTGTATCAGTTTAATAAGGATGGATATGTAAAACTTCGCTTATCCGGAGAGGGCAGGGTGGAGGTGCACTGCAAAGGTGGAATCGAAGTGGTACCTCTAATACCACATCCTGCACCGGGAGAGACCTCCCGGGGACGTCGGATTGTCGGTACAGCCCGGGAAGGAAAAACTTATTATATGCTACTGGAAGGGAAACCGGAAGATCGATTCAAAATTCAGGTGCGAACATTTGGGAGCCACATTCAGTCGGTTATTGGTGCGGAACAGCTTGGTACGGATGAGCGCAACATCACCACCCTGCAGGTTCTGATGGGGCACTCCCGGGAACCTTTTGTTCGAAAACGGGTGAAAATTGTTTTGAAATAAATCAAGGGATATGTCAAAAAATTTAATAATTTTGTTGATTGGGTGGGATGAATTCCCCGAAATCTTTGGGGAAAGCGGATTGACGACCACAATCTGGTGCCGAATGCATAGGGAAAAAGGTGTGGTGGTACGTGATCATGTGGGAAGATTTAGTTAAAAAATCAGGGGGTTAGACGTTGGTTCGGAAGGTAACGGCAAAGGAGGTTGCCCGGGCATTGGGGATTTCCACCATGACGGTTTCCCGGGCGTTGAACAATCGTCCGAATGTGGATGCGAAAACCCGTGAGAAGGTGCTGGAAACAGCCCGTAAAATGGGATACATTCCCAATCACATAGCCAAAAGTCTGGTTTTGCGCAAAACCAACACCATTGGAGTGGTGGTGCCGGAAATTACCCATTCCTTTTTCCCTGAAGTGGTGCGGGGAATTGAAGAGGTGAGTTATCAGGCGGGATATCACATCATCCTTTCTCATACTGCCGAGGATGCCAATCGGGAGATCTCGGCCATTGAGACGCTGGTTTCCAAGCAGGTGGATGGTTTACTGCTCTCCACCTCGCAGAATGTGGCGGATTATGAGGTGTATCGACAGGTTATTCAGCGGGGGGTTCCGCTGGTATTTTACGATCGCTGTGTCAAAGGCATAGGCGCCAGTTGTGTGAGTCTGGATGATGCGGAATGTGCCCGCAAATTAACCGAACACCTGATTTCCCATGGTTATCAACGAATTGCTCATATTAGCGGTCCACCCAATGTGCTCATCAGTACCACTCGATTGGAGGGATATCGGCAGGCACTGGCGGAGCACGGCTTACCGGTGGAGGATGAACTGATTGTGGAAGGCGGTTTTCATGAAGGGGATGGATACCGTGCCATGCAGCAGTTGCTAACATTACCGCCGGAAAAGCGTCCCCGAGCGGTGGTGGCGGTGAACGATCCCGCTGCATTTGGTGCCATGAAAGCGATTCGTGAAGCGGGCCTGCGCATCCCCGACGATGTGGCGATTGTGGGATTTTCCGATGACATTCGGGCGAATCTAATGGAAGCACCATTAACCACCATTCGGCAGAATGCCTATGAAATCGGTCGAAGGGCAGCCCGCAAATTGATTGATTTGATTGAGGAAAAATCCAGTCAGGTGGAAGAAATCATTGTCCCCGGGGAATTGGTTATTCGCCGCTCCTGCGGTTGTAATGGAGAATAATCCGGCAGATAATGATCGACAGGCCAATCGGGCAAACATTTCCCCGATTTCATAATCTCTCAATGTCCTGATATCTCTACATCCCCTTCAATTTACATTCCCAACCTCCCCTATACCCCCTATATCCCCTATATCCCCTATATCCCTTATCTCCCCTATATCAAAAATTCACTGCTTCAAAGACCGTGTGAAAAAAAATTATTCATGGGCAATTTTTTTCTTGACTTTTTTATGGAAAAGGATTATACTATACCTGAATGTTAGCGATAACATGGAGGTCTAATCCATCAGGACGATGAAATTGCGGTAAGCGATTATTTTTTTGAGAAAAAATGTTAGCGCTAACATAACCGGTTCCATTGAATAGTCAGAAGGAGGAAGCCTTGAAAACTTTCCCTATTTTACTGAGCATATTTCTCATTTTTCTTGCGGGTTGTTCCCCTCAATCGAGCTCTTCTACCCGCCTGTGGAAAAATCTACCCAACACCGTACTGACTGATCAGGAAATCCGGGCGGAATTTCAGGCGAAGGTGGAGAAGGTGAAAAATTTTCTCAAAGAGCACAAATTGGGCGGAATGCTTTTTACTCAGGTGCGCAACGTGCGCTGGTTGACCGCCGGAACGGTGAATACCCAGATTGTGCTGAATAAAGATGTCGGGGCTGCTTCGTTGTTGATCATGGAAGATGGTTCGAGATACCTCATATGCAATGGCAGCGAGGCGCCCCGACTGATGAATGAATCCCTGAAAAAATTTGGGTTTCAGCTAAAACAGTATAATTGGTACGAAGCTAATCCGTTAAAAGATGTGCGCGGGCAGATCATTCAGGAAATCGCCCGGGGAAAACCCATCGGTAGTGATATTCCTTTTCCTAACACCGTGCTGATGGCAGACCAGTTCAAACCGTTACGTTATCAGTTGATGCCTTCTGAGTTAAAACGTTATCGCTGGCTGGGTAAGCAAGTGGCCGAAGCCGTTGAAGAAGTTTGCCGTCGGTTGAAGCCGGGAATGAACGAGTATGAAATTGAAGCGCTCACCGCTCAGGAACTATGGTCGCGAGGAATTCTCCCCACCGTTTTATTGATCGGTGTGGACGAGCGCATTTATCACTACCGTCATGCGTTACCGGCCGGGGCGGTGCTGAAAAAATATGCCATGGTGAATGTGGTAGCGGAAAAATGGGGAATGCCCATTGCTGTGACCCGATTTGTCCATTTTGGCCCGCTACCGGAAGAACTGAAACAGAAAATCCACAAAACGGCACAGGTAATGGCCCATTACGAGGCAGCCACTGTGCCAGGGAAATCCTGTGCGGAGATTTTTGAACAGTGCAAACAGTGGTATGCCGAAGCGGGATATCCGGATGAGTGGAAATTGCACCATCAGGGTGGTGCCATTGGTTACGACGATCGCGAGTATGTCATCTATCCTGGTATCCCGGAAGTGGTTCACGAAAATCAGGCGTTTGCCTGGAATCCTACCATCACCGGAGCGAAAGTGGAAGATACCATCATTGCCCACCGCGATGGAATTGAAGTGATTACACAGACCGGAAACTGGCCAACGATTCAGGTAACTGTTAACGGCAGGGTATATCCGCAACCGGATATTTTAGTATTAGAAGCGCAATAACGGAGGGGAATCACCACGTTTGAATCGGGTGGAAGTCCCCTCGATTTGAGCAACGGGTATGTGATTTTCCCCGGTGGAGAGTTTTTTCCTCTAACGGGGCTGCTTGACCGGAATCCATAAGAAAAGGCCGGTATCATGAAAATTGAAGAGCAGCAACGCGATCATCTGACCTATTTGCGGATGGAGAATGACCACCTTCTCGTTGAATTTCTTCCTGAGATTGGGGGAAAAATGACTCGCCTGCGGAACAAGATTACCGGGCGGGAATTTCTGTTACCTTCCCAGGCCAGCGACGGTCGGTACCGCATTCCCGAGTACGGAGACCTGTACGAGAACTACGATACCAGCGGATTCGACGACTGTTTTCCCACCATCGAAGCCTGTCAGGTGCGGGAATCGGACGGAAAAGTGTTTCAGTGGCCGGATCACGGGGAAGTGTGGGCGCTGGAATGGGATTACCACATCATGGAAAAAGGAATTCTGTTCTCGGTAACCGGAAAACAGGTGAGGTATGAATTAACCCGCCTGGTTTCTTTACACCAATCTCAGTTAACTTTTCATTACAAATTAAAGAATCAGGACAGCACGGGATTTCATTATCTCTGGGCGGCGCATCCGCTCATTCGGGTGGTTCCCGGGAGCCACATTGTGCTCCCGGAGGAAGTTACGCGGGTGCTGATAAACTGGGCGACGCCACCGCAATTAGGAGAATTTGGCGAGCTGAAACCCTGGCCGGTGGTTAATGGCCGGGATTTGTCCCGGGTACAGGATGAACAGGCGGGAATAGCTCTGAAATGTTTTACCGATCCCCTGAAGCAGGGAGTAGCTCGAATCACCTTTCCGGATTCTCCGGATATTCTGGAGATCGGGTTTGAAGCGGAAATCAATCCCTATCTGGGAATCTGGATTACCTATGGGGGCTGGCCGGGATATTCTTCTCGCAAACATCTGACTGTGGGTCTGGAACCCACCAGCGGGCGGCCGGATTCTTTGGAAAAAGCCATGGAGCGGGGCGAGTGCCAGTTCCTGACACCAGGAGGAGAGGTGGAGTGGAATCTGTACTTACGTCTGGAAAGTGCCTCCGAAACCGAAACGGTATTTCAAGACACTGAAAACCTTGAGAACCAAAACGCAGAGGAAGTGAAATAATGTATGGTCTGGGATTATCACTCGTGGATTGGTTGATTATTGCCATTTATTTCGGATTTGTATTGGGTATCGGATTTTATCTGCGCCGATTTACCCGCAGTGACGAGGATTTTTTCCTGGCGGGACGGAAGAACAGTTCCTGGGTGGCGGGACTGGCATTTCTCTCGGCCAATCTGGGAGCGCTGGAATTGTTAGGGATGACAGGAAATTCGTTTAAGTACGGCATGTATGTGGCGCACTTTTACTGGATTGGCGCCATTCCGGCCATGTTGTTTCTGGGAATTTACATGATGCCCTTTTATTACAGTAGTCGCATCAAGTCCGTGCCGGGCTACTTAAAACTGCGATTCGACGAGAAGACCCGCGTACTCAATGCCATTGCTTTTGCGGTGATGACCCTGCTGGTCTCCGGCATCAACCTGTACGCCATGGCACTGGTGCTGCATACGTTCCTGGGCTGGAACTGGGACATCAGCATGTGGGCTTCTGCGGCAACCGTGGCACTATATGTCTCCCTGAGCGGATTGATGTCCGCCATCTTTACTGAAATCATCCAGTTCTTCCTGATCTGGTTCGGGTTGTTCCTGGTCGCCATTCTGGGAGTGATCGAAGTTGGTGGAATTCAGGAAGTATTCAACCGGGTTCCCGAGGCTTATGCCCGACTATGGGCCAATTCCGCTGACCCTTCCCAGAACGGAATGATGGTTACCTGGGGCGGAATTGTGCTGGGACTGGGATTTGTGCTTTCGTTCGGATACTGGACGACTGACTTCCTGGTGGTGCAGCGTGCTTTTTCCGCTAAAGATTTACGCTCCGCTCGCATGGCTCCTGTCATTGCTTCTTTTTTCAAAATGGCGCTGCCTTTTATTGTGGTTATTGGAGGTCTGGTGGCACTGGTACTTTCCCGGGATCCCAATAGCGGATTCTCTCTGTTGCACGATGGCAGTAAAATCAATTACGACTCGGCACTGCCCATGCTTATTGCCCGGTACTACCCGACCGGTCTGGTGGGGCTGGGAATCACCGCTCTGCTGGCTGGTTTTATGGCCGGACAGGCCGGTAACATCAGTGCGTTCAATACCGTGTGGACGTACGACATCTACCATTCGGTAATTAACCGCAATGCTTCCTCCGCCCATCTGCTATGGATGGGACGGGTCGCCACCATTGCCGGGATTCTGATTAGTGTGGTTACAGCTTACTGGGCGAAAAGCATGCCCACCATTATGGATTACATGCAGGCTATTTTCTCCTGGGTGAATGCTCCCTTATTTGCCACCATGCTGTTAGGAATGTTTGTCAAATGGATCACTCCCAATGGCGCCTTCTGGGGATTGCTGGCGGGAATGACTTCTTCGTTCACCATGTTTCTGGCCGTACGCTTTCACTGGATCGCCAAAAGTACCATCACGTTGTCCAGAGTGGCCAGCGATATGGCTGCTAATTTCTGGCGCGCCTGGTGGGCCTGGCTCATTTGTTTTGGAGTCACCATTCTGGTGAGCCTGTTTACCGAAAAGAAACCGGAAAAAGAGCTTGTGGGCCTGGTGAAGGGACTCACCGATGAGACGGTGGATCAACCGGTTCCGCTGCTCAAAAAACCGGAATTCTGGGCAATTATCTCGTTTGTGGTGCTGGTTATTTTGAATATCTATTTCTGGTAGGAAAAAAGGAGAAACACCATGTTGCAATCGGAAGCGAAAATGAAACCCATCTGGTATTTTGTCGGATTGGTGCTATTCAGCATCGGTTTCATCATTCTGCTAAGTGGTTTATATCATCTGTTTGTTCCGCATACCACGCACAAGGTACTGGCACATCTGTATCCGGATGTGTGGTGGGGTGGATTGATGACTGTTTCGGGAGTGGTGTTTATTCTGCTTTCACGAAAAAGCGTGGTTGAATAGCGATGGAAAAACTGGCGATACAGATTCGGAAGAAGTTTGGTGAGTTGTTTACAGGCGAACCAATATTGGTGCGCTCGCCGGGACGGGTGAATCTGATTGGTGAGCATACCGACTACAACGAAGGTTTCGTGCTCCCGGCAGCCATCGACCGTGCCATCTATTTTGCCGTGTCATTGCGCAACGATGCCTCCTGCCGGTTTTACGCTTACGATTTAAATGAGTCGTTTCAGTGCGACGCGAAAGCCTTGCGCAAATCGGACCCTTCCTGGGCAAATTATCTGATGGGGGTGCTGGATCAACTTCAGCAGTTAGGTTACCAGATACCCGGAGTTGAGTGTGTGTTTGGCGGGAATATCCCCATTGCCTCGGGACTTTCCTCCTCTGCAGCGCTGGAAGCTGGTTTTGCGTTTGCTTTAAATCTTCTACTGGGATTGAATCTTGAACCACTGGAACTGGCCCGACTGGCGCAGCGCGCGGAAAACGAATTTGTGGGTGTTCAGTGTGGCATCATGGATCAGTTTGCCAATCTGTTCGGGAGAAAGGAACGGGTCATTCGGCTGGATTGCCGCACGCTGGAGCATGAGTATTATCCCTTTCGCAATCAGGATGTGCGGGTGGTGCTATGCGACTCGCAGGTAAGCCGGGAGTTGAACACTTCCGAATATAACACCCGTCGGCAGCAGTGCGAACAGGCAGTGGCTATTCTGCAAAGGAGTTATCCGGACATTCGTAGTCTGCGCGATGTGACCCTCCAGATGTTGCTCGACCATCGGGAAGAAATGAGCGAGGTGATTTTCCGGCGGGCAAAATATGTAATTGAGGAAAACGAACGCGTACTGGAAGCTTGCCGGATGTTGCAGGAGGACGATTTGACTGCCTTCGGTGAGCTGATGTACGCTTCGCACGCTGGTTTGCGGGACGATTACGAAGTGAGCTGCGATGAACTGGACCTTCTGGTCAACGCCACGTTCGAAATAGACGGCGTGCTGGGAGCGCGATTGATGGGCGCCGGTTTTGGCGGCTGCACCATCAATCTGGTACAGGAAGAAAAACTCAATCATTTTCTGGAACAAATGGAACGGGTGTATCACGAACAGTTGATGCGCGAGCCAAAAATTTACGTGACCGGTATTGAGTCTGGGACCTCTTTGATTGTTGAGTAACCGGTAAATGTAACATCGAAAGGAGGTGATGTGACCCGGATAATGTGAAGAATTGGAGATGAGAGATCCGTGCAGGAGGATATCAATCGGAGAACAGGTGTGTTCTCGAAATAATTCCTCACAAAACCAAATTTAGAGGAGGTCGTTATGAGTCAGTTTAAACGATTTCGTAGTGTACTCATCATGGGGCTGGCCCTGTTGTTTGTCGGTCTGGTCAGTGCCCAGCAAATCGGAGGTCCTTACACGGTCGATGGGAATACGGTGTTATTGATGCACTTCGATGGGGATTTGACCAATGAGTCGTCCCTTTCTGCGGACGGTGTGTTCCATGGTGATGCCAGCAATTTTTATTTCCTGCCCAACCCGGTGTCTGGCCTGGGGCAGTGCTTGCGCATCGATAACGATTCCCAGAGCGATTCCGCTTATGTGACGGTGGCCGATACCAGCTATCTGGATTTAACCGGCAACTGGACGATTGAAGGCTGGATTAATATTTTCACGTTTGGAACCGGCCCAAACGACTGGCGCTGGGTACCGCGTCTGGTTATCAAAACCGGCGATGAGGTGTTCTGGCGTCCCAATTATTTTGTGGAGATGTGGGGTTCCACTCGCTTCTTTAGCTGCGGATATCACACTGTTTCGCAGGATGCCTGGCCGCAAGCCAATTCTCCGGACAACACCATGGTTCCGGGGCAGTGGTACCATCTTGCTTTTGTACGGGACACCACCCGGCACATTCTGCTCACCATCATTCACGATGCCAACCGCCAGTTAGTGGCATTTAGTGTGGCAGATTACCTGACCTTTGGTGCGGCTGATCCCACTCCCATCACCACCAATCAACCTCTGCACATTGGCTATGCCGGTGGTGGCGGCGACAGCTTCCTGGACGGTTTTGTGGACGAAATTCGCATTAGCAATGTGGTCCGGGAATTCCCCATTCCGCCCATCATTACCAATGTGACGGTGTTACCGAACCAACCGGCTTCGGTGACTCAGTACGAAGTGGGTGCACACATTTTCACGCTGTTTAATACCACCATTCAGAACGCTACGCTGTACTACTCGATAGATGACGGACAGACCTTCTCCTCGGTACCCATGACGGTGGTTTCCGGCGACTCTTTCTCCGCAACCATTCCCCAGCAACCGTTTGGTAGCGTGGTAAAGTACTATGTGAAGGCAGTGGATAATCAGGGACTGAGCTACACCCAGCCGCAAACTGCCGAAACCGATTCGGTGTACTACTCCTTTGGAGTATATCAGCCGCAAACTCAGGTGCTGGCACTGGGATTCGAAGAAGGTAGCGGAGTACCTCAAGATACCACGGTTTACGGCAATCCGGTGACCGTAATTGGAAATCCCACATATTCCAGCAATGCGGCGGTTGGAAACTACTCCATCTATCTGGAAGGAGACAGCAGTTATCTGGAAGTGGATTCTCCTTTCCTTTCCGGCGAGGAATTCTGCGTGGATTTCTGGATGAACGCCGATTCCATTCACACTTACTGCCGGATTATCAATCGGCCGAATGATGCAGGAACCTGGTGGACCAACAACTATCAGGTGCGTTTCAATCCGAATAGTCGGCTCTACGCCGGTTCGGATGGGAGTGTGACCATCACACTGGATGACTCGCTGCACCTGAATACCTGGTACCATGTGATATACGAGGTGCGCACGGCGCCGGTGGGCGACACCACCAACTACTATGCGGTGTTGCGTCTGGCCGACGAAAACGACCAGGTAATTGAGCAAAAGTACGCCGCTTTCGACGTACCGGTTATCATTGCCCAATCCCCATTGCGCATCGGTAAAGCAGCCTACGGCGATTATCCACCTTACTACGAAGGATATCTGGACAATATCAACATCTATAACTATCCGGCAGCCAATCTGCCTCTGCAAAATATTGTGAGCATCGAGGACCAGAATCAGAACGTGCCGCTGCGTTATGAACTGAGCCAGAACTATCCCAATCCGTTCAATCCCAGAACCGAAATCCGCTTCATGCTTCCGCGGAATGAGAAGGTGAAACTGGTGGTGTACGACCTGTTGGGGCGTAAGGTCAAAACCCTGCTGGATGAGAAGATGAGCATGGGGAAACATGCGGTTGTGTGGGACGGTACGGATGATTTCGGTTATCCGGTTGCCAGTGGTGTGTACTTCTACCGCATCAATGCCGGTCAATTCAGTAAAGTGCGAAAAATGATTTTGATGAAGTAACCCGTTCCAAAAATATGGGGAGCCGCCTGGAGCGGTTCCCCAATATTAACCATTTGACGAGGTCTTTACACGATGAGAAAGTTTGCCAGAGAAATGGTTATGTTGCTTTTCATTATCGGGGTCGTTGTATATCTCATTAATTGCAGCAACATTGAACCATCGCCGGAACCAGGGATTTTACGCATCACCCTGGCGTCCGACCCCTCGGATACCACCATTGTGATTGTGACCGATACGTTTACGGTTGGGGAGAGCGACAGTTTTGGGGTGACCATCTTCCAGGGAAAAGTGTATCGGGATAGTGCCTATGCCGTGCTTTATCCCACCACCCGAAGCTATAAGCAGGAAGATATTACTTATAATTTGATCAAACGCGAAAATAACCAGTATCATGCATACATTATTTTTGAATCCTACGTACCACCGCAGGATTACAACCGAATCAAATTTGGTATGAAGGCAACGGTGCTCAAATTCAGCAATTTTGACGAAATCAAAGTGGAAGCACCGCAGGATTCATCGCTATTTGTGGAGCTGGAAAAGCATTTCACGGTGTACGAGAATCGTGTTACCGAAGTAAATGTAATGTTGCAGCCGTTCCGTTCCATCAGCCGCTACAAGGATACCTATCAGTTTTCTCCCATAGTACAAATAACCGGTGTTCAGTACCATTAAATGGTTTAATGAAATGGGAAACATTATGGCACGTTTATTTCAAATATGGATTGCCGCAATTATTTTAGGGGTGTTTTTATTTGTTGCCTGTGAACGACCCACCCAGCCACCCAATCCCAATGAGCCGCCCAATACCACCCTGGCCAACATTCCGGTGGATAACGACACACTGTTTGCACTGGTAACCCTCCACTGGGATGGTGAAGATAACGACGGATTCATTGTGGCCTACCAGTACCGCTATATCACTTACCATGTTTTTAAACAGGACACAGTGTATCACGATTGGGTACAGACGGAAGCCACCAGCATCACCATCCCCTTCGAGTCCAGCGACGAGTTGAACTACCAGACTTTTCAGGTGCGGGCGGTGGATAATGTGGGAGATGTGGACCCCACACCGGCAGAGAAGTGCTTTTACACCGTACAAACCTACCCACCCGTCACCGAAATAATTTCTCCGGAAGAAAATGAACAGTTTTTCATCATCGACCATGTTACCGATTGGTGGCAGGGCATTCAGGTCATTTACCACGCTTACGATCAGGATGGGGAAGTGGTGGAGTATGCCTGGGCAGTGGATGACGGTGAATGGACATGGACCACTGACACCTCCCTGTATATCACCCCGGAATTCTTCCAACCATTGGACGGAGAGCATGTAATTCGGGTGACCTGTCGGGATAACACCAATCTGATTGATCCCGTGGGAGACTCGGTGGTGGTGAAACTGGTGCAACCCACTTTTGAGAAGGATGTACTTATCATTGACGAAACGGATGAGTCCCTGCTGGCGAATATTGGCTTGATTTACGACGATGCCGAAGTGGATTCTTTTTATGCTCACATTTTCCAGACGAATGACGCCTGGGATTTTATTCAGCACGGAATGCCTTCCAAAGAGTTGATGGGACAATATAAGGTGGTGGTGTGGCATGCGGATAATCTGTACACTAACGAACAGGATGTGCACAAGCTTCCCCAGCATATCCACGACATCATCGATTATATGAACGTGGGAGGCGACTTCATTATGAGCGGGTGGCGCATTCTGAAAAGCTTTGCTTCCTCCGAGCCATTCCCTAAAACGTTTGAGGAAGGCAGTTTTATTCACGACTATTTGCACATCCTGCAAGCAGATGAGTCCGCACCCATTGCCGATTTTAACGGAGCTATAGGCTATGCCGGTTACACGGACATCAGCGTGGATTCCATTAAACTGGCGGAGTCCTGGTACACCAGTGTACCGGTTATTGGGTTGCCGTACATTAACGTGATGCCGCGCCGTGCCGGATTTACTGACGCCATCTTCCGTTATCGCAATGATGACGTCACCGGTATTCCCACTTTCCGGGGATATCCTTGCGGATTACGGTATTATGGAACCAGCTTCAATGCAATTGTGCTGGGTTTCCCCATGTTCTTTATTCGCTATCAGGATGCGCAGGTAATGGCTACGCAAATGCTCCATAGTCTGGGAATAAACAAATGATTTTACGATAAAATTGAGGGATTTGCTGTGCAATCCGTGAAACGAATCATTTCCGTTAGTCTTTTGCTTTGCCTCTGGACCTCGCTGCTTCTGGCGGGAAATACGGGTAAAATTGCCGGGCGGGTAACCGATAAGCAGACCGGTGAACCGCTAATTGGGGTGAACGTGATTGTGAAAGGTACCCAGCTGGGAGCAGCCACCGACGAGGATGGGTTCTACTATATTTTGCAGGTTCCCCCGGGTACGTATGACCTGGAGTTTAATTACATCGGTTACCATACCCTGACGGTGCGCAAAGTTCGGGTGGTGGTGGATTTAACTCAGATTATCGATGTGCAGATGGAGTCCGAAGCGGTGCAGGGGCCACAGATTGAAGTGATTGCCGAACAGCCTATTATTCAAAAAGATGTGACTTCCACCCGGCGGGTAACCTCCCGCGAAGAGATTCAGGATACGCCGGGATTTGAATCCACCTCGGACATTTTTATGCTTAGCGGCGGAACGGTGGTGGATGCAGCGCCTCAGGCTATCATGCTGGAAGGTGGTGCACAGCTCCAGGTACGCGACGAGAGTTTGAAGGATGTGCACATCCGGGGCGGTCGCGGTGGCGAGGTGCTTTACATGGTGGACGGTGTGCCGGTGACTCATCCCATTTACGGGGGTCGAGACGTGCTGGATTTGAACGTGGTGGATGTGCAGGAAATGGAGCTGCTCACCGGCGCCTTCAATGCGGAATACGGGCAGGCACAATCCGGAGTCATTAACATTACCACCCGGTCCGGTACCGATTATTACGAAGGCGGAGTGCTCTATAAAACATCTGAGTTCAATTTTCTGAGCGAAGATTACGACGAACGATACATGTCCTTTTATCTGGGCGGACCGGAACCCATTACCCGAAAGTTTTTGAGTAACATTGGGGTTCACTTCCCCGGGAAAATGAATTTCTTCATCTCCGGTAACGTGACGATGGACGACACACCGTACAACAACCACCGGGACCGCGATCATCTGCGCATTTTCGGGGTGAAAGTGCGCGAAAAACAGGATAACACCGCTAACCTGAACGTGAAGCTGAACTGGTTTATCTCTCCCCAGGTCAACACAATGCTGAGCTATCACGGAACCTGGAAAAGCTGGAGCAATTTTAACTGGCTATGGAAGAACTATCCCAATCACATGGCGGAGTACGACCGCGCCAATCAGAATTTCCATTTCCGCATCAATCACACCCTCTCCAAAGCTTCCTTTTACAATTTAAATTTCAGTTACCTGACCGTGAACTACAACGGTTCACTGAACGGGCAGAATCCCGCCAGCTTCTGGCGATTTTTTAAGGACAGCACCGTGTACAATTATTGGGATTACACCAGCCGTTTCGAGGGGGCACCGGATTCGGTCCGTTCCGTCATCAAACCGCCGCAGCGAGACCCTTACGGGTTCATCGATAAAGAGAGTTACGAGAGCATCTGGCGGGATGACTTTACCAAAACGTTTACCTTCAAAGGCGACTTTACCTCCCAGATTCATCCCGAGCATCTGATTAAAACGGGGATTACCATTCAGTACAACGATTTACGCTATGTGGATATTCAGGATGGTGGGTATTTACTCTCCAAGTACGGTGAGTATCGCTTTAAGAATGAACCGGAGTTTCCGGCTCCCAACGGGCCATACAAGGAGTTCGGGCAGAACCGCTGGGTGTTCCGTGCTTTTCCCACCATGGGCGGTGCGTATATTCAGGATAAATTTGAGAAGGAAACCCTGATTATCAATGCCGGGGTGCGAGTGGATTGGTTTACTGTGGGTTCCACGGTGATGGACCCTGCATGGAAAAAGCAGTGGGAAGATGCCACCGGACTGAAGGCGGATTGGAGCTGGCTAAAGTACAAAGTCAGTCCGCGTTTTGGCATCTCTTTTCCCATTTCGGAAAAGATGGTGGTGTTCTTCTCCTATGGTCATTTCAATCAGTTACCGGAAATGCAGTTTTTCTATCGCGATCCGTACACCGGCGGGTTTACCGGAAATCCCCATCTGGATTACGAACAGACTATTCTGTACGAATTTGGGTTAACCTATCGGCTGGCGCGGGATTGGGCGCTGGATGTGAAAAGCTACACCAAGGACATTTCCCGACAGGTGGGGACGACACGATTGCGTGCCTCGCTGGGGTTACCGGTGGATCTGTACGACAACAAAGGGTACGCCCGTGCGCGTGGATTGGAATTTGAACTGAACAAGCGCATCTCCGGATACACCTCCGGCAAACTTACCTACACTGTGCAGTGGGCAAACGGCTATTCGTCCTCTGCTTTTGAGGATTACATCCGTTCCATCAACGATTTTCCCAATCCCATTCGCGAGCGGCGGCTTAGCTGGGATGTGCGACATCAGGTGATCTTTCAGGGAACGTTTAACGTGGGGAAGAACCGGGGACCCCGCTTTCTGGGAATTCAGTTGCCCGACCGCTGGAATCTCACTGTACTGGCACGCTTCTCCTCCGGTCAGCCTTACACACCGTTTACCCTGGACCCGGTAGAAGCACAGAAAAAAGAAAACACAGCTACCGGTCCTTCTACCTTTGTGGTGGACCTGAAATTTCGGAAGGGATTCGAGAGTCTGGGAGTGCGCTGGTCCATCTTTGCCGATGTATTCAACGTCTTCGATTACCGGAACGTGCAAATTGCGTACGGATTCAACACTTACACCGGTAAACCGTTCCGCTACGGCGATCTGGATCCCCAGCTCATTAGCAACCACATTTACCGTTACATTGGCTGGTACGATATGCTCACCCGGCTGGATCCCCGTCAGTTTGCTGCCGGACGGCATATTAAACTTGGTTTGCAAATTGATTTTTAAGGTGTTTGCCTGAAATGATAGGGTTTATGCTTCATAAAAACAAACGACTGATTCTTTTGCTGGGGTTCACCATGCTGCTGAGTCTCACGGCAACTGGCTTTGCGCAGCAAAAGGTGACCCTGGACTGGAAAATGCACGATGTGGGAAAAGTACGGCAGTTTATTTCCAACATTGGTTCCCTGTGGCCCACCATGGTGCTGTGGAGCAGCTGGACCGGCCTGATTTATTGCGAGTTCCCACCCAACAGTTACGAGGAACACGTGGGCGAAGGTGGCATCTGGGTAGGTTCCATTGTGGGAGGCGACACACTGGTTTCGGTCACCACCAGCTGGAATTCATCGGTGGAATTTTATCCGGGCAGCGAACCCTACGATACCATCTGGGTGGTGGAGAAAGGAGATACGGTGGATATTCCCTACTGGCCGGGGTATGTGGGCGTTTCTGACCAGGATTTTGTTTGCCGCTACAATGATTACAACGTGACCAATATTGCTCAGCACCACCCGCTGTATCTGGAAGTTATTCAGGTGAGCTATGCCTGGAGCAGTCCCCCGCTGGACGAGATGATTGTGTACAACTATTATCTGACGGCTAAAAAGCAGGATTTGCACCAGGTGTACATAGCTTACTGGCTGGATGGCAATGTGGGCTACCGGGGGCAGGGCTGGGGTTTTGCTCTGGATGATTACACATTGTACTTCGACGATTTACACATGGGCGTCTCGGTGGATGATGCCGGTGGGGTGGATGGCACAGCCTACAGTCCCATTGGCATTCGATTCTATCCTCCGGAGAATGTACCGGAAGATTCCCTGCGCTGGACGTTCAACTGGTATCCCGGGCAGGGGATGGGTGGACCGCCCTCCCGGGACGGATTGCGCTATGCCCAGATGGCTGAGGGCACCATCATGCAAAACCAGCTCCAGCCAATCGGTTCGCAGTTTATTGTGGCGGTTGGACCCTTCGACCTGACTGTGGGTGATACACTGCACTTCATCATAGGTGAAATTTTAGGGGAGGGAATGGAAGGAGTGTTGAGCAACGCCGAGCGCCTGGATTGGCTCATCGAAAACGATTTTCACGTTCCCTCTCCGCCACCCCGACCACCGTTACGAGTGGAAACACACAGTCATGCGGTTACCCTGCGCTGGGATGCTCAACCCGGCGACGTTAATCCGGAGACTTACCAGGATCCCTACCGGGCGGATAGTGTGGCTCAACCGTTCGAGGGGTATCGTGTTTACAAAAGCACCCACAGTGCCACCGGCCCATGGACGCTGCTGGCTGAATATGACGTACCGGACAACGAATACGGCCACAATACCGGGCTGGTGCGGGAATACACCGATGTGGGGTTGCTAAACAACCTGGAATATTACTACACAGTTACCGCTTTTTCCAAACCGGATACCGTGGCAGACTTCCCCGCACAGGAGTCCAGTTTAAATAAGAATGCAGTGGTGGCGGTACCGGGAACCCCGCCTCCTGAAACGGTGGGAAAAGTGGCAGTGGTGCCAAATCCTTACCGTGGAGACATTGCGTACAATTCCTACAATCCTCCCTGGGAGAAACCCGATCCCAGCCGCGACCGCTGGATGGAGCAGGATCGCCGAATTCAGTTCATTAACCTGCCTGCCCATTGCGAGATTAAAATTTACACTCTGGCCGGAGACCTGGTAAATACTATTGTCCATCACAATACTGATGTGGGATACGAGGACTGGAATTTGACCTCCCGGGTAGGACAGGCGGTTTCCAGCGGATTGTACCTGTTTACCGTGAAAGACCTGGACACCGGAAACGTGCAGGTGGGGAAGTTTGTGATTATCAAATAAATCGATTCAACGGAAAAAGGTTATTGTATGAGCAGACGTTTAATATCATACGTTTTTTTGATGTTGCTGGGTAGCCATCACATTCTGTGGGCACAGTTTACCACCCTGGACTGGAAGATGCACGATGTGGGGAATGTTCGCCAGCTGATTACCAACATTGGTACACTGGACGACCACAAGAATCAGGTGAACTACCCCGGACTGATTTTTTGCGAGATGCCCGTGGGAAGTAACGAAGAGCACATCTATCAGGGGGGCATCTGGATTGGCGGAGTAACTCCGGACGGTGACACACTGGTTTCGGTTACCCGCACCCATTTTACCCCGGAAGAATTTTACCCGACCGCCGAGCCGTGGGATACAATCTGGGTGGCTCATAAAGGGGATACCCTGGACATTCCTTACTGGCCCGGTTACACTGCGGTGAGCGATCAGGATTTTATTTGTCGCTATAGCGATTACAACATCTTGAATATTCGTGACCATCATCCCATGTACCTGGATGTAATTCAGCGCAGTTACGCCTGGAGCAGTCCGCCGCTGGACGAATTTATTGTGCTGAATTATGATGTGATTCCTACCAAAATACCCCTGACCAACGTTTATTTCGGTTTCTGGTTGCACGGTGAGGTGGGAAATAACGACGTGGCAACCAATTTCATCGACGAACTAACCCTGTTTTTTCCCGGTCAGTTTCTGGCGGTGGCCAAAGATAACGATGGGGGAGATGATGGCAACACCATCAGTCCCATTGGGATAAAAATTCTTTATCCGGCGGATTCGTCCCTGAGCTGGACGTTTAAATGGTACGATCACGAAGACCTGGCTGGATTTGGTCGGGACCCGCTGCGCTACCGGGTAGCCATGAGCAGCGGCGAGATCATGCAGAATCGCCCCGACCCGGAACGCGCCCACATTTCCGTCTGTTTTGGCCCGTTTAATAATGTGCAGGTGGGCGATACGCTTCATTTCGAAGTGGCGGAAGTGTTTGGGTACGGTATGGAAGATATGATGGAAAATGCCCGGTATCTGGAATTTTTACAGGAGCGCGGATATCGGGTACCTTTCCCGCCACCCAAACCTCCGCTGCGTGTTTCCATCGCCAGCCATCAGGTAAAACTGGACTGGAAACCCCGCGAAGGCGATCCCAATCCGGAAACTTATCAGGACCCCTACCGTGGGGACGGCGAGACGCAGCCGTTTGAAGGCTATCGGGTGTACAAAAGCACTGTCTCCGCTCAGGGACCCTGGACACTGCTGGCGGAATATGACCTTCCCGATAACGACTATGGAAACAACACCGGTCTGAGGTGGGAGTATGTGGATGTCGGTTTATTGAACAATTTTGAGTACTACTACAGTGTCACCGCCTTCTCCAAACCGGATTCTGCCACCGATTTTCCCAGTCAGGAATCCAGTATTTCTGCCAATGCCGTGAAGGTCATTCCCGGCACCGCTCCTCCCAAAACGGTGGGAAAAGTAGCAGTGGTACCCAATCCTTACCGGGGGGACGTGGCTTATCATGAGTACAATCCCCAATGGGAGAAACCCACCGGTTCCCGCAAATTCTGGATGGAGCAGGATCGCCGGATTCAGTTTATTAATCTACCTGCCCATTGTGAGATCAAGATTTACACCCTGGCTGGTGACCTGGTAGCTACCTTGCAGCACAACGATCCGCAATTCGGGTTTGAGGACTGGAATCTCACCTCCAGTGTCGGACAGGCCGTTTCCAGCGGAATCTATTTATATACTGTGGAAGACCTGAACACCGGCGAGGTGCAGGTGGGAAAGTTCGTGATTATTAAGTGAAAAATTTTTCCGGTAGTCCGATGAATCAAAAAATTCATAACGTGCAGGGTTTTACCATGAAAATGAAATATGTTTTGCCATTCCTGCTTATCCCCGTGTTGTTGATGGCGCAATATCAGCGTCCCGGGAGTACCGATGCTCAGTTTCTGAAGATTGACGTGAGTCCCCGGGCGGCAGCCATGGGCGGGGCACTGATTGCCGATGTGCGCGGCGCAGCAGCTATCTATTACAATCCCGCTGCCCTGGCACACATCCCCAATTTGGACATGGTGTTTACCCATACCAGCTGGTTTGCCGGCATCAATCATGAATTTGCTGCGGTGGCGAAAAACTTTGGCCTGCTGGGAACCATCGGCCTTTCGGCCACCGCTCTGTACACAGATGAAATGGATGTGCGTACCCCGCTGCAACCCGACGGCACCGGCGAAACTTTTTATGCGGGAAATTATCGATTTTCTCTCTCCTATGCCCGGTTCCTCACCAATCACGTTACTCTGGGGGGAAATTTTAGCTACATTAATATGAAGCTGTATAACGATTTTTCCGCCAGTGCTGTGGCAGTGGATATCGCCATTCTGTATGCTACCAATTTTCGGGGATTTCGTTTCGGAATGAAAATTGCCAATTTCGGCTCGGAGGTCAAATATGTGAATGAATCGTATCCTTTACCCACCAACTTTCAGTTTGGGTTATCCATGAATGCCCTGCAAAGTGAATCGTATAAGATGCTGTTAAGTTTTGGCGCCGTGAAGCCGAACGATGGTCAGCCGCTGGGATTGTTAGGGATGGAACTGAACTGGCACGAAATCCTTTTCCTGCGTGCTGGTTACCATCTTAATCATGAAGTCATTCGTTACTCCATGGGTGGGGGATTGCATTGGAAAATTTCCAGCTACCGCCTGCGTTTCGATTATTCTTACAACGACTACAGTTTACTGGGGGGGACTCATCGTTTCGGAATTGGTTTTGGATTTGATTAACAAAATCGGAGGCTTCCGGGAAATTGATCGGATAGAAAGAAGGGAAATACCTGAATCCAAAAATAGTGAACGAATTTTGATTGAAAAGGTGGTTCGTAACATTGCGAAATGGTCGTTCGATTTACATTTTGTCCGCCGCTCTGCTTATGTTGGGGCTGTGGCATATAAACAATGCCGGAACAACCCCGGTTTATTACAAGAATTTCGTCCGGCATTCTGAAGGCGATTTTTGTGAGCACCTCCCACCTTTGACCTCTTTTGTGGCATATTTGAACCATGATGATACTCGCATTCTTCTGGAGAATGCCCCGCGCTGGGAGCCCAACGCCGATCCCAACATTAATGGGATGGGCGTGTTTGGAGTGGAATTGGGGAATTTCACTGCACCGCCACTTCAGGTCGGGGATACGGTACTTATCCGATTTACCTGCCAGGCCACTCACCAGCAGGGAACCCTGAGTGCTGTGGTGAGCGGTATTCCCTGGTATTACTTCCCCGTCACGCTAAATTTATCAACGGTAAATTTTCCGGATCAACCGCAGGGGATTCAACTTCGATTCACTGCGGAAGGTTACCGTCGGATTTCATGGAATCAACAGAATAATGTAAGTTATCGGATTTACCGGTGCGATTTACAGGACACTGTGCAAATTAATTTGCCCCGTCTGATGTACTGGAAAATTGCTGAAAATATCACGGACAGTGTGTTTATTGATAGTAGCGGTTCCGTTCGGGCGCATGGGTATGTGGTGATACCGGTGCGCTCGAATATTTTTGGACCTCATTCAAAGGAAGTCGTGGATTATCCTCCCACACCCATTCATCTTCAGGCTGCGGTCAGTAACGAAAATCCCCTGACCGTTGCACTGAGTTTTCAGTTCCCCGCTGACACCGCTGGCGTAACCTTTCTGGTGTATCGCGCAACGACTCCCCATTTTGCCCCGGATTCGGCCCATCTGGTCGGAACCACGGGAAGGTTTGTTTTTCTGGATTCCACCGTGGTGCTGGGTGCGGTGTACTATTACCGGGTGGCTGCCCGGAATGCTTATGGAATTACCGGGCTTTCCACTCCCGCTGTGCGCATCAAAGCGGAGCCATTTGCCGGGGGATTGCCGGATCTGGATGTGCTGTATATCTCCCGAATGCCGCGTTACCCGCGCTTCCAGGTGGAGTACGACCCACCGGGTTACAATCCTCACCTGATGCCCGGTACCCAATTGCTTCAGCACTACCCGTTAAATGGTGAATTACTGAAATATACCGCGGTGATCCGGAATAGTGGCGGCGGCGAAAGCGGAAACTTTCAGGTGGAGTGGTGGGTAGATTCCACTCTGCAGCAGACGGAATATTTTAGCACGATTTTCCCCAGACAGCGGGTCATTTCCCGATTCTACTGGCCTTACGATAGCACCCATGGGCAGATGATTGAATGTCGGGCTGTGCCCCTCCAGTCCATCAGCGAAGTTACCGATCTGAATAACCGGGTTACGATCCGGAGCAACGGATTGTCTTTCCGTTTCTATGTGGAGGACAGTTTGCGTCATCTTTTCGAGAAGCAAACCAATCCCTGGGGTTCTTACAGCTTCGAGGACTGGGCGCAGTTTGAATTGAGCGGAATGCGAGAGTTTTTTCGGCAAGCAATCTATCCCACCACCACACCACAAGGAGTGCAGGAATTTGTGTTCCTGGACACGGTCACCTATCATCCCAACGGCACATTACCGACTTATGGTACCCATGCGTTACCTTCTGAATTATGGGACGGACAGTGGGGATTTCTGGGCGACCCGGGTACAGTCAGTTATTTTCGGGATGTTGTGTTGAATCAGAACAATGGAGTGGATTGGGCGCTGCTGCACGAGCTGGGTCATCAACTGGGACTGATTGACCTGTACAACATGGATGTGCAGGAGAGTGAGTTGCAGGTGGTGGAACCCCGAACCGGACAGAAACCGCCCCTTGCGCCGGTTGCCTGGGACGTGCTCTATTACTGCAGCCGGCATAATTATCTGATGCATAGTAACTTTCAGGCAGGCTTGTCCGATCACTCTGCTGGCGCTTTACAGCGAAATAAAGGCAAACGCCGGGGATTTTTCGGAGAGTACCTGGCCGATGTGCCCCGCGAGAATACGGTGTTGCTGCGCCATCCGGACGGTCATCCTGTCCGAAATGCAACCGTGTGGGTCTATCAGATGCAGGATAACGTAATTCCCAATATTCCGAAATACCGTGGAATATCCGACCAGCTCGGCTGTTATCACTTCCCCCATACAACCGATACCCTGTACTACGGTGGAATTTTTGTGGCGCATCCCTTTTCCTCCGTTTATAGTCAGAATCCCCAGGTGGTGGGAACCAATGCGGTTTTATTCTTCCGTGTGGTAAGGGCGGATAGTGTGGGCTATGCTTTTATGGATATTTGCGATTTTAATGTGGCTTACTGGTCAGGCGATTCCCTTTCTGCCACACTTCCGTTAATTGTGCCTGCCTGGTTTCTGATGCCTGCAAATCGGTTAAAACGTGCGGAAACAGCTCTTCCCGTGTCCACCCAGCTGGTAGGGAATTATCCCAATCCGTTCAATTCCAGCACCACTTTTCGTTTTCAGTTGCACACATACAGTCGGGTTCAACTGGAAATTTTTAACCTGCGCGGGGAGCGTGTAAAGGTGCTGGTTAATCAAACGCTGCCATCGGGGGTATATCGCCGCGTCTGGAATGGAAAGAATGACCGGGGAGTTTCGGTGGCAAGTGGAGTGTATTTTGTTCGTTTTCGCACTGAACACCGGGTTCAAACCGGTAAGGTCGTTCTTTTAAAATAAGGGCCATCGAAATGAAACCATTGCTTCGAGAAACAAAAAGGATGTTGTGGAGTGGGGTGTGCTGGCTACTGGTTCTGATGGGAATGGGACTGGTCTCCCTTGCATGGGCGCAATCCTCTTTTCCCGTGCGAACTCGCTGGGTTTCGCCCGACAATCAAAAACCCATGAGCTTTCGGGAATGGAAGCAGCAGTGGGAGTCGCAACACCTGCAAGCGGGGGGAGAGGTGGTCTATCGCTCGCCAGGTTTTACCCGGGTGCGACGCGATTCGTTTACTTTCGGGAATGATTACCTGTACTACAAAGCTTTTGTAATGCACCAGAATATGACCTTATGCGAAGATGTTCCACCGGTCGCTTCGTTTATTGTGATGCTCAATGGTGACGATAGCAAAATTCTTACTGATGAAGCACCTCGCTGGACGTTTGGGGATCCCAACATCAGTGGGTTGGGCTGGTTCGGAGTGGAGCTGGGCAATTTTGCCAGTCCCGCCGTAACAGTGGGCGATTCCTTTACCTTTGTGTTTACCTGCTACAACGACCAGATTGGTTACGAGCAGGGAACGCTAACCGATTCGGTTATCGCCATTCCCATGCCACCGGCATTTCCCCAAACACTGTATCTGCACGGAGGTAATATTCCTTTGCCCCCGGAAAATATTCAACTCCATTTGGAGAACGGAGTGCTTCGGTTAAGCTGGAGCCAGACGCCGGGGATGAGTTATACGATCTATCGCCGCAATCTCAATGATACGCTGGCGCTTCATTTTCCCCGTGGTCAGTATGAAAAAATTGCTGAGAATATTGTAGATTCGGTGTATCTGGATACCACCATTGATACCACGCAGAGTTATGGCTACATTTTATTTGCGAAAAACATGAGCACCGGTCAAATGAGCGGACATTCCCCGGAAATACGCCAGGAGCATCTGCTGCCGGAAGTTCGGGCGGTGCTGGTGCAACCGGAACTTTACTCCGGTATTGAGACAAAGCTTCTGGAGCTGGTTCAAGATTGGGAAGTGGAAGGTGCCCAGGTGGTCGTGTATAGCATGCAGTTTACTTCTCCGGAGGCGTTACGCGATACGTTGCGGCACATTCCCGGTTTGCGGGGAGCACTACTTATCGGTAATTTTCCGGTACCCTGGTATCAGGTGTGCGGGGATAGCGGACAGCATTATCAGGAATTCCCCTGCGATCTTTTTTTCATGGATCTGGATGGTACCTGGCAGGATAAATTCCACTATGTGGTTAATGTGGGACTGGTACCGGGTGGCGATGGAATTTACGACACCCACACAGCCAGCTATCCACGTCACAGCGAAAAACCGGAAATTGTGCTGGGACGCATCACGCCCACACCGGGAATGGGAGATCCGGTGGAAGTGGTAAATTTTTATCTGGACAAAGTGCATCAGTATCGTCACGATCTGGGCGGGATTCGTCAAAACTTCCGGGCGCTGGCTTTTCCTGATGACGATTGGCATGAATGGGGCGATATGCTGGCATATAACTACATCAACCAGCTTTACCCGGAAGTGATTTCCATCTCGAACCAGAATCAAACCACCGCCAGTAATTACGAAGCCCGGCTGGACGACCACTTTAGCCTGATTCATGTGTGGGTACACTCCTGGCCGCAGGGACATTCGTTTAAAATTAATAATGGAACCGCCTGGGACCCCTTTTTCAATTACCAGATTTTACCGGCGAATACCAACGCCAATTTTTTCCAGTTGTTTGCCTGTGGTAACTGCCGCTATGTGGAAGATTTGAATTGTGGGGCGATTTACACGCTTCAAACTCAGGCAGGAATAAATGCAATTGGAACCACTCACAGTGGAGGAATGCTTCATTTCGATTATTTTTACGAACAGCTGGCGCAGGGCATTCCCTTTGGACAGGCATTTTTGCGTACCTATCAGTATGTAGGGAAGTTTGGTTTTTCCACAGATATGAAAAGCTGGTACTATGGGCTCACCTTTTTAGGTGATCCTTTTGTGATTCCCATGGCGCCGGGTGGAACCCCTATTACCCGGGCGGAATCGCCGGAGATTCCGGAAACAGTGAGGCTTAAAAATTACCCCAATCCGTTTAATAGCGGAACGGAAATCGTATGCGATATTCCTCACCCCGGTGAATTTGAGTTAAGCATTTATGATGTGCTGGGTCGCCGGATACGGCAAATAAGCATTCAGGGTACTGCCAGCGGAAGCTTTATCTGGTACTGGAACGGAAGTGATGATGCCGGAAAACCGGTTGCCGGTGGAATTTACTACGCCGTGGTGAAATTCCACAGACATCGAGCAGTGCATAAAATGGTGTTTCTGAAATGAAGAGCAAAATGCGGTTAAAAATCGGAGCAATTGCACTTCTGTTATGTTTGTGGGGGGCAAGTAGCGCCCTTTATGCTCATGGATATGTGTTTGCCCGTTCCAATGAAGAAATGCGGGACGATATCAAAATTCTTCTGGGACCGCGTCAGATGCAGGTGGAATACCAGGCCATTTACCAGGGACAGATTGCTCCGCATGTTCGGCTGATGATTGATGAAAATCGGGATAATTTTATTCAGTCGGGAGAAGTAGAGCGGTTTATTCCGTACTTTATTCGGGAATTTAACCGTGCACACCAGGAAGATTTTGTGGAAATCAATGGCGTACCCTATCCCTTTCAATTGGATTCGCTGGCTTTACCTGGCATTTTGCAGGATTCCTTGCTGGCGCCGTTAAAAGTGTACGTGCGCCTGCGGGTGCGGGATTATACCCTTCCGGAAGGGGAAAGCCGGATACGAGTGGATCCCAGATTCTTCTTCCTGGTCGGGGATCATTTTATCGAACTGGCGAAAAAGCAGGTTCAATTTACCCGGGAGCAGGAGGCACGCATCGGACGGTATCTTCAGGTAACCCTTTACGGGAGCCGTACAGTGCAATTTACCCGCACGTTTCCGGGACGAATCCGCCGGGATAAAAAATCGGTGTACATTTACGGAGTATTTTACGATGAAAATTTGAAAAAATTACATCGGAATCAGATTCCCCCTTTTCGAATTGAACTGGTCAGGAAAAAATGAGCAGGAAATTTGCGATTCAATAAATATTAGAACGGAACGTGCTGATTTCTTCGATTTTCATTTGATATGTAACCGGATTAATGAATGGGAATTAAAATGGTCATCATTCTGGAACAGAACAACAAATTTTAGCCCGTGCATCCCGGATTGACCTAAAAACTCACGGAAAAACGGGTATGAGTTATGATTTTTTAAAACAGTCTCTGTATCTGGAGCATCTTTCACCGGTAACCGTTGGATTACTGCTGGTGGTGGCTTTTGTACTGGGTGCCATCCATGCGCTGAGTCCCGGGCACGGCAAATCCCTGATGGCTGCTTATCTGGTGGGGACCCGTGGGAAGTTGCGGGATGTGCTGGTGCTGGGTATTACCATCACCATCTCTCATGTGTTCAGCGTGGTGGTGCTGGGCTTAATCGCTCTCTGGCTGGAAGACTTTTTCCTTCCCGGTACGGTGAGCCTGTATTTCAGTCTGGGTTCAGCAATTCTCATATTGCTGATCGGAGTGTGGTTATTCATTTCCCGCTGGAAGAGTTACCGCGCGGCCAGGAGTCAGTTGGAGCCGAATATTGTACCTCAGGATGCAACACCGCCGGCCGTCACCGCTGTTGCTGGGGAGTATTCCCCGCACCTGCATCATAGCTCCAGTCACACTCATTCCCATGCTCATCATCACCATCATTTCGACCGTCGGCTTTCTTTTTGGGAGAATGTTGTACTGGGTGTCTCCGGCGGCATTGTTCCCTGTCCCAAAGCGCTGGTTATATTGCTACTGGCTATTTCGCTGCAAAAAATTGGTCTGGGATTGGCTATTATTGCTGTGTTCAGTCTGGGATTGGCTTCGGTGCTCGTGGCGTTGGGTATTATTGTCATTCGTTCCGGCAACATTCTGGAGAGCCGCTGGAACGATCACCGCATCCAGCTAATCCCGGTATTCGGTGCCCTGGTGGTAATTAGTCTGGGAATGTTACTGCTCTGGCAAACGCTTGGGCAGTTTGGGTAACATTCCGAAATTTTTGAATTTTCTCACGATTAAAATCGTGGTTTAAATTTGAAAATAGAATTTAGCCCTGGATTCATTCATGGGAATTGGATGATCGTTTGAATTCATTGAAGGAGAAGGTATGTTTGAAAAAATCCGGTACCGATGGTTAATGTTTTTCGGGATATTGATATCCGGTTTGTCCCTCCTGGCCCAAACACCCTATTTGTCCCGATTAAATGCCACCCGGGAATCTCCGCTCTATACCACCTATGCAGCGGCTTTGGAGCGTTCGGAATTTGCTCTGGACGAGGGATACCATTTCCGATATTACGATTCCACCCGTGGTATCGATTTTACCACCGACACCGGTGGAGACCTCTGTCTGGCCTTCTTGCGGGGTGCCGATTACGTGTACGAATCTCGTCAGTTTGCACGGGAACCGGTGATTACCCTGTCGTATCCGGATATGGTAAGATATTTCTATTTTCCGTATTCCGATGTTCGGGTGGAAGCGGTTTTTCTGGTTCAAAGCTCTCACATAGCTGTGCAGGAGGTGAAAATCACCAACATCGGTCGGGAGGCAATCTCGCTGCAGGTCATTCCCTTTATGCAGAATAACGACCGGGTGTTCGACAACGTGCAGTTTTTCCCCGATCAGAACGCCATTGCCTTTACCCACCAGGAGTTACCGGACGGCTGGACGCTGGATCACAAAGTACCGTATGTCTCTCCTGTGCGGGATGTATTTCTGATTTCCCGTCCACCGGATCGCCAGACCAGCTACCGCAGCTACCAATGGGGCAATGTGCCCATTCCACAGGAGTTTCGGTTGGATAAAAAGCCGGTGTACGTGGTGTGGGGACGGATGGATCATGCTAATGGCGAACGCTGCCGTCATAAAAATCCCAACCCACGTATTACCGTACGATTGAGCCGTTACCCGGATCGCATTCTTACCGAAACCGCTCCACGGTGGGGGAGTACCGATCCCAATATCAGTCCCTACGGTTACTACGGCATTGAGTTAGGCAATTTCGGAGAGATTCACAACGGCGATGTGTACA
>CAZBWV010000108.1:0-29866 GCA_964495805.1 uncultured Calditrichaceae bacterium | reverse complement strand
GCTCGCGCATACATGATCTCCTTTGTTTTGATTATTCCACACACCTTTAAGAAGGCAAAATATATCAAAAACAATAAAGTCTTTCCACTGTTTTGAAAAATTTGCTTTTTCGAATAGATTAAAAAGGAAAATTTGATTCTTGGGATGAACTTCCCAGCCTATCAAGGGGTGAAGAATCTATCCACACAGAAACATTTCGCTTCAAAGCATTTAAAAAAATTGTATTTGAAATGAAATTCATCTTTCTTAAAATTAAATAAAGAAAATATTTTTTCTTTTATATGAAACACGTTAAAAATCTTTGAACAACTCAAAGAAGCAGGAATTTGCGCTTTCTGGTCATATGAAATTCCTAAAAAATAACCGGATAATTCTTCTTTCCATCGATTTCCGAAAAAGACGGACCGCTACCACCGCCTTTTTCATTTATTTTCCCATCTATCTTTTTGGTACCCTGATCATTCTGCATGTAAACTTGCTGTGGGGGCAAAACTTCCGGTACGTTCATTCCATATTTCCGGCCATAGAGTCTGATACCAGCATTGTGTATCATACGGCTCCTTTCTTACAAGCTCCCTACCGTCTGGAAAACAACACCGTTATCGATAGCCTTCGCATGGATATTTTCACGCCAGCCGGAGACACACTCCCGTTTCGACCCGCCATTGTCTTTGCCCACTCCGGTGCTTTTTACACGGGAAACCGACATCACGACGACATGCTGGCATTTTGCGATTCCCTGACCCGTAACGGTTACGTGACCGCCACCATCGATTATCGTCAGGGCTTCGAAATATTCAGCAACAATACCCCAATGCATGCAACCCGCGCTGTGTACCGGGCGTTTCAGGATGCACGGGCAGCCATTCGCTTCCTACGCGCCCATGCTGCCCAATACGGCATCGACACCACCCGCATTTATTTTGTCGGCAGCAGTGCCGGGGCATTCCTGGCATTACACCTCATCTATCTGGACAAACCATATGAAAAACCTGCAGAAGCAGGCCAGCAAACCTACTGGGACCCTATTTACGGAAATCAAATCGCTCCGGATCTGGGACCCTTCGATATTGGCAATTATCTCAATTTTTCCGGAAAACCTCAGGCAGTGGTTTCGTTATGGGGAGCGGTGCGGGATACTTTACTTATCGAACCCGATAATACCACTCCGGTATTCCTTATCCACGGCGAAAGTGATCAGGTGGTCCCATTCCAGAGCGGACATCCGTTCGGTTACCCGCTTTTTCCGGAGGTTTTCGGGAGCTACTCCCTGTTTCTGCGCTTACAAAGTTTGTCGTTCAACAATTACCAGACGTATTTTGTCCCCGGTGTGGGACATGAATTTTATGGCACTTCTAACGGAATGTGGACAAACGGGACCGGAGGCAACGAATACTGGGATGTGATCCTGGGTAAAATCATCCAGTTTTTCTGGCAACAACACAAGCCGGTGGCCAATTTCTCCTATGTGATCAATGAAAACACGGTTTTTTTTACCAATACTTCAACGGACACAGCCTTCTGTGTGTGGTACTTCGGCGATGGCAGCACCTCAAACCAGGTTCATCCCATCCACCTGTTCGGAAATCCGGGCACTTATCGGGTTCGTCTGTACACAGAGAACTCCATTCAAAGCTGGGATACGGTATCGCATCGAATAACCATCCCCACCACTTCTCTGGGAACACCCGGTCCCGTCGCCTACCGTGTCCATTTGACCAGTTTTCCCAACCCGTTTAATTCCTCCACCCGAATTCGTTTTTCCCTGAACCTCCCCGGAGAGGTGAATATTTCCATCTACAACATCTCCGGCCAGCTTATCCGGTATTTCCATTTTTCATGGTTATCAGCGGGGAACCATTCCGTGGTGTGGGATGGAAGGAATGGACAGGGACAGGCGGTAGGGTCCGGGATTTACCTGTGTCGCTTGCAAAGCGGTAACCGGCAAGCTATCCGCAAATTGATGATCTCCCGATAAATCCAATTTTCTTCCTTTCCCATTTTCTCTTGCAGCAAAATCCTTTCAACCATCTTTTTTACTTACACCTTGCAAAGCGTACCTCCGTTCATTAACATTTTTCATGCAAACACAAAAATCAGAGGACATACCATGCCACTGGAAAAATTAGATCGGGCATTAATTCAGGAAGTGGAAGCCTTACAGGCGGAGGGTCGTGCCAAAGCACCGGAACGGATCATTGTGGACTACATTCCTCCCCGGGGCGATCGCGGTCCGCGCTACAAACTGAAAGGGGTGGATCGCGAGTTCATTCGAATGAACTCCAACAGCTACCTTTCTCTATCCAACCATCCGGAACTGATTGAAGCAGCAGACCGGGCAACCAAAAAATTTGGTGTAGGACCCGGTGCTGTCCGCTTCATTGACGGGACGTTTCACTATCATGTGGAATTGGAAGAGCGCATTGCCCGCTATGTGGACAAACCCGCTGCCAAAATATTCAATTCCGCTTACACGGCTAACTGCGGACTGGCGCTGGCTATTTCCAACAAACAAACATACTGGATTGGCGACGAATTAAACCATAATAGTATTATTCGAGCCATGCGCATTGCCGGTGTTCCCCGGGAGAACAAAGGCATCTACAAACATAATGACATGGACGACCTGAAACGCTGCCTGGATGAGGTACCCGAACATATTGAGCGAGTGGTCATTATTTTCGACGGTATTTTTAGCATGCGCGGAGACTATGCTCCCATTGATCGGATTGTTCAAATTGCCGAACCCTATTACGACAAATTTAAGGATGGCGTGATTACCGCAGTGGATGATTCCCATGGAATTGGTGCTTACGGAAAAACAGGTCGGGGCACGGCCGAATACACCGGTGTACAACCGGATATTATCGTGGGAACATTCGGGAAAGCGTTTGGAGTGAACGGCGGGTTTATTGCTGCCAGCCCTGCAGTTATCGAAGCCGTGCGGCAGAAAGCCGACACCTACATTTACACCAATCCACTTAGCGTGGCGGACTGCGCCGCTGCCACAAAAGCAATCGATATTGCGGACAGCGAAGAGGGCATGGAACGGTTACAACATTTGCACGCACGCATCAAGCAGTTCCGCGAAGGAATCGATGCGCTGGGACTGGAATCCATCCCCGGACCGCACCCCGTAGTGCCTTTGCTGGTACGGGATACCCGAAAAACTCACGAAATGGTAAATCGGCTGTACGAGAAAGGAGTGCTGGTGGTAGGACTTACCTTTCCGGTGGTACCCCGTGGGGACGAAACCATCCGGTTCCAGATTAATGCCGCCCATACCGAAGCGGACGTGGATTATGTGCTGAATGTGCTAAAAGAATTTCGTCAATAAAGCAGATTCTGCCTGATTTGAAAAAAGGCGGGTGACTCTCCTCAGGAGAGAACCCGCTTTTTTAACAGGGATAATCCTATCGGTAAATTTGAAAAGCAATGGAAGTTCCCACACGAACTCCGGTGGTTTTCGTTCCCCCTTTTATCGAACCCAGACGCAATTCCACAAACGGGTCCAGCGGAAATCCCCCCAGACGAACCTGTCGGGAGTAAAATCCTACCAGAAAAACATTTGCTGCATATAACCGATCGCCATTTCCGGTGTGTTCGTACCCTAAGTAGGGAATCAGGTGCTCCGAACCAGTAATTCGATAACCCACCCGGGAAATGAACAGGGAGGGGGATTTAAAATCGCCTCCGAATTCAAAACGGGTGGCTCCACGATTAAAATAAATTGCGGTCAGTTCCCAACCCCACCGGAAAAACTGCCCACTGGCAGCCAGAAGTGCCCCGGGACTGGCAATTTTTTCACCATCCACCTTCTCAGAAGTGTAAAATCCGTACCGAACATCCCCTACAAACCCGGTGGAACGATCACCCACTTCCACAGCCGCCGTAAGCAAAATTTCGTCTGCCGGATTAAATTTGCCGCCATCTTTCAAAGGTCGGTAACTACCCCGGTAAAAATACCATCCACCGAATCCGATGTTAAGATTCTCGCTCACCGGCCGGGAAAACAATGCACCGAATTTAGCTGAGAATCCGGCAATTCCATATAATAACGGCGCCCGAACATAAGGAATACGCGCCGTGGAAGTCACGGTCATCTTTAACGGTTCCAGTTTTTTGGTCCCGGTCGGCACATATATTTCCGCCAGAAACGTCCACTCCTCTGCCTTTAAAAATCCCATATTGCGTGAGAGCAAATACTGATAGCGAATCTGTACATCACTGACTCCGTACAAACCGGTTTCATCAAAATTCTGGTAACCCTGGTTTAAAAACACAGCAACAGATTGATAACGATTGGGCGCGTAGATGGCCCGAAGAGGGATTGCCAGCGCGTAGTAACTGGTATGATTCTGTTCGTACGAGAACCGATTCCATTGGAACGTTATCCCTGCATTTTCGGTTATGTGCCGTAACTGAGCCGATAAAGGAATATGTCCCAGCAGAAAAATTGCCAGGAAAAATGTGGTGAATTGAATTCGTTTCAACATTCGATAACTCCCCGTTTTATTGAACATGTTCGGAACTAAGGCTGGTAAACACCAACCGTCCACGGGTTTGGATTGTCAAAATAATGGGTCTGGGTGTCAATCAACTCTTCCATATCGGAATTGGGATTGTAGCGGTAGATTCGAACTGTGGCAGTCACCCCGATCACCTGACCTCTATTCGCCACAAACACCCGGTATCCACCGGTTACCGGTTGCAAAACGGAAATACTTTCCGGTCCGTAGCCCTGGTAATTGATCACATCCATCACCATGCCACCAATGTTGGGCTGAGCAGGGGAGCACTCCAGACTGTCCGGGCTTTTCATGGACAAATCCAGGTCCCCCGGGCCATCCCAGCTTAAAGTTGCACGAAGCGCAGCAAAATCGCCCACAAAGCGAACCGTCACCGTGCTGGAGGCTGTTTCACCAGTTCGGGGATCCCTTGCTGTAACCTGAATGGTATTGGTTCGCCGGGTAAGCAAAGCTGTGGTGGTAAAATTACCATAATAATTCACCTGAGCCATCTGTTCATACTCATCATTCACTCGCATTTTCAGATGCAGGAGGTCGTATGGATAGTTGACTCCCGCCTGAATATTCCCGGAAACAGCAATAAATCCATCATAAGTGGAATCATTGTTCTGAGGCGAGAACAAATCCATAGAAATAGGGCCGGTATATTCCAGAAAGATATACGCATAGGCTGTATCGCCTGCCACAGCTTCAAAATGCTCGGCATTGCCCACATACACCAGGTTCCCATCTTCAAACAAACCAATCGCGGCAGATTTCATCCCTTCGGTAAGCCAGAACAGACCACGGGCCATGCCGTTGGCAATTTCCAGCTCTCCCTGCTGTTCAATTCCACCGGCATTCCGGGTCACGATTTTCACGGATTGCAATTGCAACCCAACATACTGATCGAAACTGGTCATAGCAGGCAAATTCGCGTGAAACTCTTCTAACTGACTCTGAATGGTGCTATCGCTTAAATTTTGTTCCAGCGTTTCCCGGTCAATTCCCAGGTCGAAAAAAACGATTTTTCCGCTGGTAATGGATTTTATTGAACTGTTTTTGCGAAAAACGGTGGATTTCCGGGAAGCGGGTGAATTGACTGCCCGGAGAGAAAACCGAATCCGTTGATTTTCCGGAACCGAAGCGGGGTGATCGGTAAACTTCACCAGAACCAGGCTTTTGCCGGACAACGGTTGGGTGGCAGTATTCTCGCACCCGCTCATCCACCATCCCATCCAGATTACAAGGATTAAACCGAACACAAATCTCAGAATCATTTTATTCTCCCGTTGCATTTTTATCGAACCGTTTATTGAGGTAGCTGAATTTCGATTTGCACCGGAGCATTTCCGCCCACCGAAGGAACCGAAGCTTCCTGAATAATGTTGGGAGCCTGACTATTGGAAATGTTAGTTAACTCATTATTTTCCGGTTGGTTGGCGTCAGGAACCGGGGAGGCGATAATCGGCTTCTCCACATGGTTTAACCTCTTCTGGGCTTGCTTAAATCCGGGGTCGCGCTTGATTGCGGCACGATATGCTTTCGTTGCCTTCTGATACTCCCCAAGCCGCTCGTAGCGGCGACCCTTTGCATACAGGATGTAAGCTACCAGGTCTTCCGTGGGAATTTTGTACAGTTCCCGGGCAATATCCGGGGTGACTGTAATCCGATTTTTTTCCAGAAATTTGATGTTTAAATCCGCTACCAATCGGAAGAAATCCCGGGAATTCCCTTCCAGCTCGCCCAGAGGAATCGGTTGAGCCTGATTCCCGGCATACAGAAACCCTTTTAGTCTTAATTTCCCTTTTTGAACCATCACCGTACCTTCCACCAGTTGTTCCGCTCTTAACAGAGCGCGTTTTTTCCCGGGCGAATAATTAGCGAATTCTTCCTCCAACACATCGCTGTAGCTCTGGTCAATCAGGTTAAACCGGTCGAACAACCCCAGATTAGAAGTAAAAAATTCCGTAGCCGCCAGGCCCAACCCCGTTTCGGTTCCCACTTCCCGAAAAGGTAGTACCCCCACGCTATTGGGAACAAACTGACCGGCGGCGCTGTTTTTCTTCAACTCGGAAATGAGTTTTTCCCGGGTATTTGTCCCTGTATCCCGATCGGAATACGTCTGCACCGTAATTGGTGGATGAATGCACCCCATCAGAAAAACCATTCCGACTACCAAAAACATCCGCATCTGTTTCAACGTCTATCCTCCTTGTAATTTTACAGATCGGCTAATTCTTCCCGATATGCCTGTACCTGGCTGGCAAACTCGGGATACGTTTGCGCTTTTTGAAGGTGTTTTTCCGCTTCTTTTTTCCATTTTTTCAGATTTTTTGAATCCTCCGCTTCCGCTGCCACAATGGCTTTCTGAATACAATCATGCGCTTTGAGTAATTCGGTGAGTCCCTTTCGGGCCGAACCGGAAACAGAAGGGATATCCACCCCATAACGCTGCGCAAGAACTTTGCTCAATCCGTTCATGAATTTAAATCCTGCTTCGGTGGCCAACTTATCCGGCTTATTCAGGGAGCCCTTTTGTTTGATGGCTTTTAAAATCACTCCGGTTTCAATATCAATAATCTTCATGGTCAGATATGTTTGCTTCCCTATCCGGGTCACAGTACCAAAAATAGCCAGCTGCGCCCCTTTCATTTTGCCAAGCTGAACCACCTGCTGCATTAAACCGCTTTGTTGCAGTGCCACTTCTTCTAAAAGTGCTTTCATGTTCTGACGATCCACTACCTCAAAATAATCGGTACTGGCCAGCTGACCGGCAAATAGGTCATAGAAAAAATCGTTCAATTCCTGCATGGCTTCTTTTTCTGCGGGATTTGTGGAAGCAAAATGAAAAGGGAAGATAGCCACCACCTTTTTCTCTCCCGCAACAACCAGCTGAATAAATAAAAGAGAGAAAACCAGTAGAAAAGATGTCCACAGTTTCAAGACATGTCCTCCTGAATTTGAACCTGGCGAAAATTTCTTAAAAAAATCAAATAGGATTGATGGGAACGCAGGGATTCGAAAAGAACGGGAAACTTGGAATTTGTCTGGATCATCGGAGTATTCCTGCTATTCATAGATAGTCCTTAATAAATTACATCATCGGGATTTGCCCGTTAACAATGAGGGGCGAAATTAAAATTTTCCGGAAATGTCCGATAAAGGAAAAAATAAGACATTTCTCCGGCAGTTCGTCAGGAGGTGTCGCGGTAAACGGTAAAACTTTCTGCTTTGGACCTATTAAAAAACGGAGCTCACTATGAAATTCAAACCTGTTTTACTCATCTCTTTGCTGATTCTTTGCTGGACTCCTTTCCTCCTGGCACAGGAATCTGACATTGAAATCCGATTGCCGCAGTCGGCTATTTCGCCGATTCAACCCTTGCCCGAAGGAATGAGCTACCAGGAATTCCAGAAAATTCAGCGCAAGATTACCTGGGGACGCTGGTTCATGGCGATGGGCATTCCCGGCTACATCCATTTTTACGCCCGGCACAACCGGGCTGCCTGGGCCATTGTAGCTGTTCGGGTTACCGGTTGCGCCATCATGAGCTACGGAATGATTGACCAGCTCAATTTTACCGATTCGTTCTCTTTTAATATTTCCGAAATAACCACGGACAAACAGCGAACCAAACGCAATTTTTACCTGTTTATGGGTGGTTTAATGCTGAATGCATTCGGGTTTGTGGTGGATTGGACCCACGGGGATTGGATTATCGAAAACGAAAAGAACGAAGTGCTGTACAAGTACGGCAAAAGTGGGCTGCATTCTCTTCACCTGGCTCCTTACTGGAACCACGATGAACTTGGGATGGGAGTGCAATACCGCTTTTGAACCGGAGTCTTCTGATGAAAAGCTGTTGGATGTTCATAGAAACTTTCTCCCGTGCAACCGAAAAATTTAAACACTTGTATTCCGACACAAATTTTATTAAACTTGCACGCTTTTTCAGGAACCTTATAGTTTAAGGAGGATTTCGATGCCTGCGGAAACTCAGGACATAACCAAATATCTGGAACGCGCCGAGAATCTGTACGAAGCAGCTATGATTATTGCCAAACGGGCGCGCCAGATAAACGAAGAATTGTACCAGAAAAAACGTGACCGCCAGATTCTGGAAGAATTAGAGGGGGAATTTGAAGAAGAATTCCTGAGCCTGGATGAGGAAAAGCCAGAGGTGGAGGAACCGATTGAGGAGGAGGAAAACCCCATCAATACGGCACGCGAGGAATTTCTGAACGACAAACTGATAATACGATACGAAGCGGTACGGAAATAAAAAGACCCCGCTTCTGCGGGGTTTTTTGTTTCTCCTGCGTTTTATCATTTAATTCCAACCTCTCAACGTTTCAATTTCTTTTGAGGAATCCATGCGATTCTGCCCGGACTTCATTGTTTACCATGCACGAATTTACCGTCCCGGAAAAGGTTTCCACTCGGCCACTGCCTTGCTTGTGTACCGGAATCGAATTTTACTTATGGGTACGGATCAGGAGATGCTGTCCTATCGTTGTCCGAACACCCACACAGTGAATGCGGCGGGTCACCTGATTCTACCGGCATTTATGGATTCCCACACCCATTTTCTTGGATATGCCCGTCGAAAACTGGAATTGGATTTATCTCACACCAATTCTGTTGAACAGGCGTTAGACCAGATTCGCCAGCGGGTGCAACAAACTCCACCGGGTGAATGGATTGTGGGTGGGGGCTGGGATGTGAACCGCTGGCACCTTTCCCATTTTCCTCACCGGCAACTGTTGGACGCCATAAGCAGTGATCATTTCATTGCGCTTGAGAGCAAGGATTGGCACACCTTCTGGGTAAATTCCCGGGTACTTCAGCATCTTGGCATCCATCGTTCTTCTCCGGAACCCGACGGCGGGGTCATTCAGCGAGATGCCCATGGAGAACCCACCGGAATTTTGCAGGAAAATGCCACACTTCCGGTACGTGCAGCCATTCCCTTCCCCGGATGGGAAACACTGTTCCCGGCGTTTCTGGAAGCTCAGCGGGAGCTCCATCAGCTTGGCATGGGAAGCATCCACAGCATGGAAACACCGGATGAGTTTGCATTTTACCAGCGGCTCCTGAGGGAGCAAAAAATGCAGATGCGGGTGTTCTGGTACGCGCCGGTGCAAAATTTAACAGATCTGGAAAGGCTGAAAATTTCCGCTCCCTTCGGAACCAACCAATTGCAGCTAAGTGGCATCAAAATTTTTAGCGACGGTTCGCTGGGATCGCACACCGCCTGGCTCCTGGAACCTTACACGGGGACCGCCCATCGAGGCGTGCCGGTGGTGCAGGAGGAAGAGCTGGCAAAACTCATTGAACGCGCCATCCTTCGGCATTTGAATTGTGCCGTTCATGCCATTGGTGATGCCGCGAATCGAATGGTTTTACGTGTGTTCGCTCGCTTCGCCCGGGAATCCCGACAGCGCGGGCTCCGCCATCGCATTGAACATGCCCAGCTTATCCATCCGGACGATTTTCCTTTTTTCGGGAAAAGCGGAGTAATTGCCAGTGTGCAGCCTATTCATCTACCCGGAGACATCAAACTGATTCAGAGTTATTGGGTGGGGAGGGAACGTTTTGCCTATGCCTTCCGGAGTCTTCTCGAGGGCGGTGCCCGGCTAATTTTTGGCTCCGATACCCCGATTTACCCGTTTAACCCCTGGCACAGCATTTATGTTGCCCTGGAACGTCGGGCGCCCGATGCTGCCACTGAACCGTTTTTCCCGAATGAAAAACTGGATTTATCCACCACACTGCAGGCGTACACCCGGCAAAGCGCATTGGCTGTGGGTATGGAAAACCAGCTGGGAGACCTCCAGCCCGGTATGCTGGCCGACTTTTTTATCCCGGACCGGGACATAACCGCCGTTTCTCCTCAGGAAATTTCCGATACCCGCTCGCTTTTCACTGTGGTGAACGGAAAGATTGTATGGCAGACCGAACCGTTCCTGGAGGAACCATGAAACGCGGACGTGCACCGTTAAGCCAGAACTTTCTGATGGATGCGAATATTGCCCGTAAAATTGTGGCGGCTTTAACCGTGCCGGAAGCGGTGCCAGTGGTGGAGATTGGTCCGGGTCGGGGAATTTTAACCCGGGAACTGGTAAAACGATTTCCGCAGGTTGTGGCGGTGGAAGTGGACCCTCTCCTGGCGAACCAGCTTCCGGAGTTGCTGGGACATCCGGACAATCTTCAAACTCTCCATCACGATTTCTTACAGATTTCCCTGAAAGAGCTGGCTCAATCTCTGCACACCAGCTCGTTGGCTATTATTGGCAATCTGCCCTATCATCTCACCAGCCCCATTCTGTTCAAATTACTGGATCATTCCGGGTTGCTCACCCGGGCGGTGGTGATGGTTCAAAAAGAAGTGGCCGAAAGACTGGTGGCAAAACCGGGGAACAAACAGTACGGAATTCTCTCCGTGCAGGTACAATATTTTTGTCGGGTAGAATATCTGTTTACCGTACCGGCCCGCGTATTTCGACCGCAACCTCAGGTGGATTCGGCAGTGGTCAAGCTGGCATTTCGTCCCCGGGAACACCGCCGGGCCATCGACGAAGCGCTTTTTCGAAAAATTGTGCGCGGTACCTTCGCCCAGCGCCGAAAAATGATACGAAACACGTTGTCTAACCTTTTTTCTTCTGCTATATTAGAAAATCTAAATTTCGACTTAACGCGAAGGCCGGAAAGCTTTTCCGTTGACGAGTTTGTGGAACTAAGCAATGTAATTTACCAGCGTTTACCGAAAGACCATGGCGCCCATGACCAGCGAAATTAATCTGGACGAAATTTTAGATGATATTCAGTACCTGATTAAAAAAGGGCAAACCAATTTTGTTCTGAATATCATTGCCGATATGCATCCGGCGGACATTGCCGAGATCATGGGTCATCTGGATGAAGACGAGCGCCGGGCAATCTTCAATCTGCTGCCACCGGAGTTGGCCAGCGATGTGCTGGCAGAGCTGGAAGAGAATGTCAAGGAAGACATCCTGAAAGGGATGAACACCGAACAGATTGCTGAGATGATCCATGAAATGGATTCCGACGACGCAGCGGATATCGTTTCGGAACTGCCGGTGGAACAGGCCAGCGAGGTGCTGAAGCGGGTGCCGGAAGAGAGCTCGGAGGAGATTCAGGAACTGCTGCTGTACCCGGAGGACACCGCCGGTGGCATTATGGCCAAGGAGTACGTGGCGGTAAATGCCAACTCCACTGTCCGCGATGCCATTGAGGAAATCCGGAAACGTTATCAGGATGTGGAAGATGTGTACCACGTGTACGTCATTGACGATTTCGGAACGCTGGTGGGAATGGTCTCGCTCCGCGACCTGATTTTAGCCGAACCGGACACCCGGGTACGGGACATCATGAAAGAAGATGTGATTAGTGTGGACAGCGATATGGATCAGGAAGAGGTCGCCCGGCTGTTCCGAAAATACAATCTGGTATCTGCACCGGTGGTAAACAAACGCCACAAACTCATCGGTCGCATCACTGTGGATGATGTGGTGGATGTGATTGATGAAGAGATCGACGAAGACCTGGGGAAAATTGCCGGTACCGGAGAGGAAAGCGTTCTGGAGGACAGCGTGCTGGAAATCTCCCGCGCCCGGTTGCCCTGGCTTATTCTCTCCTTTGTCGGCGAAATTATCTCCGCATTCATTTTAAGCTCCTTTTCCGCCACCATGGAAGAAATTATCACTTCAGCATTCTTTATTCCCATTGTGATGGCCATGGGCGGAAGCAGCGGACAGCAATCCAGCATCATTGTGGTGCGTGGTCTGGCCACCGGGGAAATCAGTTTTAAGGACACCGGACGACGGTTGTTCCGGGAAATTCGCGTTGCCCTGCTGAACGGATTTATTCTCGGTTCTCTTATCTTTTTAATCATCTCCCTCTGGCAGCACGATCCCACCTTCGGATTAATTCTGGGTTCCACCCTGATTATTGTGGTGCTCAACGCATCCTTCATCGGTGCCACCATCCCTCTGATTTTCAAAAAGTTTAACATCGACCCGGCTCTGGCTACCGGTCCCTTCATCGCTACGTTCAATGATGTAGTCGGGCTGCTCATCTACTTCTCCATGCTTTCCTTCTTCCTGCATTTCTATCATTAGCATCGCCAAACATTTGCCAACCCACATCAAACCAACCACAACATACCACCCCCGATTTTTCTATTTTCTGTTTCCTCTTTCCTAACTTTTTACTATAGCTCTGACCATCCCCGGAGTTATATTTGAATAAGACCGGGGAGTTGATTCCATGAGTGAGATCATCAAAACCCGGGCGCTGGTGGTATATGCCACGCCCTGGAGCGACACCAGTAAAATTGTGCATCTGTTTACCCGGGAGCACGGGTACCTGAAAGTCATTGCCAAAGGCGCTCGTCGTCCAAAAAGCGAATTTCGTGGCGTACTGGAAGTATTGAACCAGGTGGAGGCGGTGGTTTCGCTGAAAGAAACCCGCGGGTTGCAAATTGTTACCCAGGCCGACCTGCTGGAGGCGTTTACCAACATTCGGGACGATTTGAACCGCACCGCCGTTGCCTTTGCCATCATGGAGCTCATCCGAACTCTGCTGAATTATCGCGAATCCATGGTCCGGTTGTACGACCAGACCATTCAACTGCTCCGGGAATTAAACCAGCCTGAGACGTCGGAGCCACTTCTTCATCTGCTGCTTTTCCTTATTCTAATCAGCGAACATCTGGGATTCGCCTGGAACTTTGCCCAATGTGCCCGCTGCCATCGCACCCCGCAAACCTTTCCGGTACAGGTGGATATGGAAAATGGTGCAGTCATTTGCAACCGGTGTGCCTCCCTGAGCATCCCTTATCCGCGCAAGCTTGGTAAAGCGCAATGGCAACTGCTTCGCCAGTTAGAGGAGATTGTTCGGAACCGCACACCAATCCCTTCTTCCTTGTCGGGAATATCCGTTCAACGCCCTCTGGTGGAACTGTTATTGGACCACCTGCGCTACCACACCGATCAATCGCTTCAATTAAAATCTTTGAAAATGTATCTTCCGTGATTATATTTGTGTTTGTTTAAAATTTAACCGGGTCTTCCTGAATGAACGAATCGGCGCGAGTTTTCGCACCTATTTGCACAACATCCAGGGGAAAATACAGACGAATCGAAGTTCACAGGTTCTGAACAAATTGGGTTCATAAAAAACAGAGAGGGAACAATTTGGCTAAAAAAAATGCACCCACGGTAATGGATAAACTGGTTTCGCTGTGTAAACGACGAGGGTTTGTGTTCCAGAGCAGCGAAATATATGGTGGTATTAACAGTTGTTACGATTACGGCCCGCTGGGAGTGGAGCTGAAAAAGAACATTAAGGAGTTGTGGTGGAAAAGCATGGTGTACGAGCGGGAGGACATTGAAGGGCTGGATGCCAGCATTCTGATGCATCCCAAAGTGTGGGAAGCTTCCGGACACGTGGAGGGATTTACCGATCCGCTGGTGGATTGTAAAAAGTGTAAAATGCGCTGGCGTGCGGATCAAATCGATGTTTCCAAAGGCTGCCCCAATTGCGGGGGCGAGCTTACTGAACCGCGTATGTTCAATTTGATGTTCAAAACATTTATGGGACCGGTGGAAGACGATGCCAGCGTGGTGTACCTTCGTCCGGAAACAGCCCAGGGAATTTATGTGAATTTTCATAATGTGCGCGAAGCCAGCCGCCAGAAAATTCCATTTGGCATTGCTCAAATTGGAAAAGCGTTCCGAAATGAAATCACTCCGGGAAATTTCATCTTCCGCATGCGCGAGTTCGAACAGATGGAGATGCAATATTTTGTGAAACCAGGTCAGGATGAAAAATGGTTCGAATACTGGAAGGAAAAACGCTTTGCCTGGTACGATCGCCTGGGTATTCGTCGGGAAAAGCTCCGTTTCCATCAGCACGCCCCGGATGAGCTGGCACACTATGCCAAAGCGGCTTTCGACATCGAATACGAATTCCCTTTTGGTTGGAGCGAAATCGAAGGAATTCACAACCGCACGGATTTTGACCTGAAACGGCATCAGGAATATTCCGGAAAAGACCTGCGCTATTACGACCAGGAAGCGGGCGAAAAGTACATTCCTTACATTGTGGAAACCTCCACCGGTGTGGATCGTCTGATGCTGACCGTGCTGGCCGATGCTTACGAAGAGCAGGAAGGCCGAACGGTACTGCACTTCAAGCCGCAAATTGCACCCATCAAAGCAGCTATTTTCCCGCTGGTAAAACGCGATGGTATGCCGGAAATTGCACGTCAGATTTACGATGATCTGCGCAAAGATTTCAAGGTGTTCTACGATGAATCCGGTTCGGTGGGACGACGCTACCGCCGACAGGATGAAGTCGGTACACCCTATTGTATTACGGTGGACAGCCAGACGCTGGAAGACGGCACGGTGACCATTCGCGAGCGGGATAGCATGGAGCAAATCCGTATCGACAAAAGCCAGGTGTACCAATTCATTAAAGAAAAGTTAAGCGAAGAATAAAAAAAGCAATAAAAGGCAGGTGCACAGCCTGCCTTTTTGAATTTTTCCCGTCTTTCTAAAAACCAGAGGGAATCTGTTTGGATCTGGGCATAAGAAATAGAGTGGCCATGGTGGCGGCAGCGAGTAAAGGGCTGGGTCGAGCCATTGCTCGTTCCCTTCTGGCAGAAGGTTGCCAGGTGTCCATCTGCGCCCGACATTCCGATGCACTGGAAACAACTCGCCAGCAGCTGGCGGAGGAATTCCCCGAAGCCACCGTTCTTGCCATCCCGGCGGATGTGAGTCGATCAGAAGATATTACCCGTTGGTTCCACAACACCCGCCAAACACTGGGTCCGGTGGATATTCTGGTTACCAATACCGGAGGACCTCCGGTGGGCATGTTCATGGAATTAGAGGAAGAAAAATGGCGGCAGGGGATTGAATCCACTCTGATGAATGTAGTACGATTGAGTCAGCTGGTGATCCCTGATATGAGAAAGCAACACTGGGGACGGATTGTGCACATTACCTCCCTGGTAGCCAGAGAACCGATGGACATGTTAACCATCAGCAGTACCCTGCGCGCCGGACTCTCTGCCCTCACCAGAACGCAGTCCAACCAGCTGGCACAATACGGAATTACAGTAAATGCCGTACTCCCCGGCCATATTATGACGGATCGGCAGATTGAATTGAATAAAGCCCGAGCGGAGAAAACCGGTTTATCGTTCGAAGAAGTGGTAAAACAGGCAGAGCAACAGATTCCTGCCCGACGGTTCGGGAAACCGGAAGAAATCGGGGATGCCGTAGCCTTTTTGTGCAGCGAACGCGCAGCGTATATCAGCGGTGTGTCCCTGCTGGTAGATGGGGGAATTGTGCGGGGTACATTTTAAGTAAAATGGCGGGCACAAAAATCTGTTAAGTGTCTAAATAGCCATCCTAAATTCCTTGAAAATCGCCTTATCATTTCAAAACATTTTTAGCTGTCTTGTTTCTATCATTGTCTGGCCACGGGTGGGAAAAGTTTTTTAGCCCAATGAACGCCAGGAGCATTTGCCTGGTGTTGCTTTGCTTCGTCCACTATTGTGTCGCTCCAGGTGTTCTTCCAGATTCCGGAGTCCGGCCAATGGAAAACGTTCCATCCGGTTCGGATTCGGGAAGGTACACGGAATACATGAGACTCCCCTAAATAAAAAAGAAAAAGGCTGTTCAACTGAACAGCCTTTGTTTTTTTAAGTTGCGCTCCCAAGGGGATTCGAACCCCTGTCGCCGGCGTGAAAGGCCGGTGTCCTAGGCCTCTAGACGATGGGAGCGAAAAGGGCGACAAATATAGTTTGAATAGACCGCAAAAACAACAAAAAAATTTTAAGTTTTGGGTGGGTGACGGGACTTGAACCCGTGACCCCCAGGGCCACAACCTGGTGCTCTAACCAACTGAGCCACACCCACCATGTATGCCGATTTTCAAATCGGCTGCCAAATTTAATGAAATCGATGTTTAAAATCAACCACCGATTAAATCCTGCGCTCCCTGGAGGATTCGAACCTCCGACCAACGGCTTAGAAGGCCGCTGCTCTATCCACTGAGCTAAGGGAGCAATGCCAGCTCGTCCACAAGTCGGGGCGACTGGATTTGAACCAGCGACCCCCTGCTCCCAAGGCAGGTGCGCTAACCAGGCTGCGCTACGCCCCGATCTTTACCACAAAAAAGCGTGAAAATATAAATTAAATTCCCCCAAAAGTCAAGCCAGCAAAATTCACCCAACCTCTTCAATCTGCTTCCCTCAAATGTAAATCATTTATACAAATTCGCTTTTTTTCCGAAGAAAACGACATTCCCTTTCCTTGAATAAAAACACTTTCTACCCTGGCATTTATTTTGCCCCAATTAGTGATGATGAAATTAAGGCAAAATCATGAAAATCCGCTGTGCTCAAATTGTGCTCATGGTTATCTGTATTCTGGTGCATTTTCTCCCGGCCACCATTACCGACAACCTATACCAAAAAACGAACCAATCCGTTCCTTTTCTTAATGAGTTTAACCGGACTAATTCCCCAACCCTCGCTTTGCCAGGAGATTTCTCTGAGATATTTTTCCCTTCTCCAAACAATTTCTCCACGGCACATAATTTCCCGCATTCCTATACCTTTCTGGCAAAAACCGTTTTTATTCCCTTGCCACCAGGAAATACCGCCATGGACCAAGAAAATCGACCTATTCACCCACCGCACAACTCACATGAGGCCAACCCCGACGCTCAGATACTTACCGGATTCAAAATCATCATCGGGACACCCAATCTGTTCCATTCCACCATTTTATTTCGCTTCACCCTCCGGAAGCCAGATCGAGTACAGATTCTGGTGTACAACCGGTCCGGCGAAATGGTTCGGCAGCTAACCGACGCCGTTTTCCCGGCAGGTTCCTCTTTTGTGGAATGGAATACCGTTGATGATTCCAGACAACCGCTACCGAACGACATATATCTGGTGGTGATTCAAACCAATCATTACCGAATTATCCGCCGGATTCCCTTTTTTCACTAAAACCGCTTCCTTCTTTTTACTTTCCCGGTTGTTCAATCCCCCTTTTCATCACTAATTTCCTGTATGACAAATATTGAGATTAAATTTCGGGTGGATGGGCTGGAAAATATCCGGGAGTTCTTAAACCATCTACCGGAGGTTTCATTTCGCTGGCAAAAGCAGCAGAAAGATGTGTACTTTCGGGTGCCGGAAGGACGTTTGAAGCTCCGCGTGGAGGATGGCCAGGAAGGCGTGCTCATTTACTACCAGCGCCCGGATCAGCCGAAAGCTCGCGAGAGCCACTACCTGCGCTCCCCTGTGGCGGCACCCGCTTCCGTGGAGAAATTGCTTGCCAGCGCATTGGGCAAAATTGCGACCGTGCAGAAAACCCGGGAGCTGTGGCTCTTTCGGAACGTTCGCATCCATCTGGACAGGGTGGAAGATTTAGGCGAATTCCTGGAGTTCGAATCCGTGGTCGATGTTCACACGGATGCCACAACCGCCCGGAAAAATCTGGAGTCCATTCAGCACATCCTTACCGAACGTTTCCTGATGATTCCGGAATCCCGGGGTTACCTGAACTTAATCCAGGGAACCAATCAGCACAAATACGCCGAGCAACCGATAACCACCAATGCAAAGGAAGAGCGATGAAAATTGTGATTGCCACTGCCAATCAACATAAATTCAAAGAAATTCAGGAGATTTTACGGGATTTACCGGTGGAGTTGCTTTCGCTACAGGACTTTCCGGAAATTCCGCCAATTCAGGAAACCGGCAGCACGTTTCACGAAAACGCTTTAATTAAAGCGCGCACGGTTAATCAAATCACCGGACTGCTCACCCTGGCAGACGACTCCGGCCTGGAGGTGGATGCTCTGAACGGGGCACCGGGAGTGTATTCCGCCCGATACTCCGGTAGGGAACATGACTACCCCGCCAACAATCGCAAGTTGCTGGAGGCACTGCGCCATGTACCTCCGGAGGAACGGGGGGCACAATTCCGCTGCGTGGTAGCTATTGTAGGCTCACGGGGCGAACACATCGTGGAAGGCGTGGTGCGGGGTCGCATTATTTCCGAACTGCGGGGGACTGGTGGGTTTGGCTACGATCCGCTTTTTGTGCCGGAGGGTTACCGACAGACCTATGCCGAATTGGGGGAAGCCATAAAAAATCAGATCAGTCACCGCTCACAGGCATTCCGAAAAGCCCGGGATTTTTTACTGAAAGAATATTTGCGTCATCTTTAAACCAACTACTTCCGATTTGAGTGGAGGGAACCAGCATGCCCCGATTTCCAGAATTTGCCCGGCGCACCGAACTGGTTACCGGTTCGGTTTTCGAAAATTTTCGTGCCAAAATGAAAGCCCGCGGACCAGACCTGGTTCGCCTCCATATTGGCGATACTTACCTGCCGGTGCAATATCCGCTTCCCATCCAACCGGATTTCCTGAAAAAATACCCCTATGCCAACCGCTACTGCAACACATTTGGGGTAGAACGGTTCCGGGAGGTGCTCCGGGAAAAGCTTGCTCAGGACAACCATCTTCCGGTAAAAATTGAAAACATTCTGGTAACGAACGGCGCCACTAACGCGCTAAGCGCCAGTGTGCAGGCACTGGTAAATCCCGACGAAGAAGTGCTGGTGCTCACCCCATGCTGGCCGTTTTTTCCGGGCATGGTACGCATGGCCGGAGCCACGGTGCGCGAGGCACCATTTTACCTTCGGTTATACGAAGAGCCAGAGCTGGACATTCGCAGCTATCTGACCCGATTCCTGACCGAAAAAACAGCCGCTCTTTACCTGAACAGCCCCAATAATCCCAGCGGTAAAGTACTCTCCCGACACCAGTTGCAACAGGTGGCTGATTTTGCGCGGGAGAACCGTTTGTGGATAATCAGTGACGAAGCGTACGACGGACTCACGTTCGATACCCATACGCATATTTCCCCCGCCACCCTGCCGGAAATGTTTCCGCAAACTCTTTCCATTTTCACTTTTTCCAAATCGTTCATGTTTGCCGGATTGCGTTTAGGGTACCTTGCTGCCTCACCGGAGGTGATTCGGGAAGTCAACAAAGCAATGGTCCACCAGTTGTATAGTCCCTCTACCCTTTCTCAGTATATGATGGTGGAACCGGTGAAGATGCGCCAAACCTGGATTCCAGAGCTAAATCGCCATTATCGGGAATTGCGGGATATGTTTGTGAAGGGGCTGGACTTCCCCGTGCGAAAGCCGGAAGGCACCTACTTCCTGTTTTTTTCGGTCAGGGAATTTTTACACGGTCGGACTTACTGGCAGCTTTTTGATCAGTTGATGGACGCCGGTGTGTCCGTGGCGCCGGGCGTGGACTTTGGAAGTGACTTTGCCGACTATATCCGCATCTGCTTTACCGGCGAACCTCCGGAACGTTTGAAATTAGCCATTGAACGATTGAACCAGGTGTTAACGAGCCGAGCAGGAGGTAGCTCATGAGAGTGGGATTTTACCAATTTCGTCCTGTTTTCGGGAAGGTGGCCCACAACCGAAGAAAAGTGCTGGAAAAATTAAGCCAGATAGAAGCGGATTTAATTGTTCTGCCGGAACTCCCTTTTACCGGCTATTCCTTTACCAATCGGGAGGAAGCCTGGCATCTGGCCGAACCACTGGACAACAGCCCTACCTTATGGGAACTGGCGGAGCTCTGTGCCCGGAAAAAAATGCATCTTGTTACCGGATTTGCCGAACGTGCTGGCCAGCAGGTGTACAACTCCGCCTTGCTTATCGGACCGCAGGGACTGATCCACACTTACCGCAAAATTCATCTGTTTGACCGGGAAAAGCTGATTTTTGCACCAGGCAACACGCCACTCTCGGTGCAAGAAATTCACGGAGTGCGGGTGGGAATGATGATCTGTTTTGATTGGTCGTTTCCGGAAGTTGCCAGAGTGCTGGCTTTACAGGGAGCACAAATTCTCTGCCATCCCTCCAACCTGGTGCTTAGCTATTGCCAGCAGGCGATGCTTACCCGCTGCCTGGAAAATCACGTGTTTGCCATTACCGCCAATCGGTATGGACAGGAGAGGCGGCCCCATGGCACCATCCGATTTACCGGAAAAAGCCAGATAGTTGCCCCGCGGGGACAACTGATTTACCGGGCACCATCCCGGAAAGAAATGGTTTACCTGACGGAGATCGATCCGGAAGAGGCACGGAACAAACAACTTACCCGGCGGAACCATTCGTTCTCTGACCGAAGACCGGAATTTTACCGGACAATTTGCCAGGTATAAAATCGGTCGGGAACTAATTTCGGTACTTTCACGAATAATGATTAACCTTTATTTTAACGGGAAGGGAAAAAACGGGCAAAGGAAAGCGAATTCCGGAAATTCCCCCATCCCGGGTAAAATCAATTTCATATCCCCGATACGCCAGAGCAAACGGCGTGAGGGGAGAAACCAAAAAAGAGGAAACAGGAATGGCGCGATACAAAATTTTATGGGTAGATGACGAGATTGAATTTTTACAACCTCATATTCTCTTTTTGCGGGAGCGGGGTTACCAGGTGGAAACCGCTACCAATGCGGACGATGCACTGGAGATAGTACGCACCCAGCCCATCGACCTGGTGTTGCTGGACGAAATGATGCCGGGTAAGGACGGACTGACCACCCTGAGCGAAATCAAAGACCTGGTACCCGGCCTGCCAGTGATTATGATTACCAAAAACGAAGAAGAAAGCCTGATGGAAGAAGCCATCGGCGCCAAAATTGACGACTATCTTACCAAACCGGTAAATCCCAGCCAGATTCTGATGGCATGCAAAAAGTTCCTGGAATCGCGGGACATCTCTCAGAAAAAGATGACCGAAGACTACTCCCAGAAGCTAAACCAGATTGCCACGAAGCTAATGGGACCGATGGACTATGAGGACTGGATAGAGGTGTACCTGAAACTGACCCAGTGGGACGTGGAACTGGACAGTATGGACGACCAGCAGATGCGCGAGGTGATTTACGACCAGCGGCGGGAATGCAATGTGGAATTTGGGAAATTCATTGAGCGAAACTACCAGAACTGGATTTTCGACCGAAGCGAACGCCCGGACCTGTCGGTGGATGTGGTCAAAAAACACGTGTTACCGGAAGTCCAGCAGGGCAAAAAAGTCGTCTTCATGGTTATCGACTGCATGCGGCTGGACCAGTGGCTAACCCTGGAACCGTTCTTCTACCGGGACTATCTGATTTCCAAGGAATACTACTACTCCATTCTACCCACCGCCACACCTTTTTCTCGCAACGCCATCTTTAGCGGTCTTTTCCCGCTGGATATCGAAAAACGCTACCCGGAACTATGGGCGAAGGGAGAAGATGATGATTATAGCCGCAACCGTTATGAAGACCGGTTGATGCACGATCAGCTCCGGGTGCTGGGTCTCAAACTACCCGTTCCACCCAAATATATCAAGATTCTGAACACCGAAGATGCCCGAAATCTGGAGAAGAATCTGACCAACTTTCTGGACACACCGGTGTTGAGCATTGTGGTAAATTTTGTGGATATCCTGGCACACAGCCGATCGGACCTGCCCATCCTCAAGGAAATTGCCCCGGATGAACCGTCCTTCCGGTCACTCACGCGCTCATGGTTCGAACACTCTCCGGTGTACACCATCTTCCGAAGATTAGCTGAGCTGGGGGTAACCGTCATCGTGACCAGCGACCATGGCAGCATCCGCAGCATGCGCGGCACAAAAGTGATTGGCGACCGGGAAACCAGCACCAACCTGCGTTACAAATTCGGGCGCAACCTGAAGGTGGACCCCAAACACGCGGTGTATGTGCGGAACCCCAAAGATTACCGACTGCCCCAGCGCAATTTTAACACCAATTACATCATTGCCAAGGAAGATTATTATTTTGTGTACCCCACCAACTACCACAAATACCTGGCGTACTACCGCAACAGCTTCCAGCATGGCGGGATTTCGCTGGAGGAAATGATTTTGCCGGTGGTAAAATTGCAACCGAAATAATCGCCGTTTGCGGAACAGGCGATTTGTAGTGGTTCCCTGTGCATCTCCAGTGGAATAAACACGGAAACGCTTTCATTTCCCGGTTTCAGATACCCGGATTCTTGATTAAATTGGCAACCGAATGAATGGGACGGAACCGAATGAATCAGGACCGACAGCAAACACCCGTAGCGGAGACCATCTGGTTTCGGGGGAATTGCGCAACGGCGGAGGAAACAGCCACCCTGGCACGGAAATTTGCCGATATGTTACAACCGGGTGACGTGGTAGCTTTTTACGGTAACTTAGGAAGCGGAAAGACCTATTTTATTAAAGCGCTTTGCCAGGCATGGCAGTGTGCGCAGGAAGCGACCAGCCCTACTTTTACCATCATCAATGAATATACCACCCGACAGGGTGTTTTTGTGTATCACTTCGACTTCTACCGGCTGGAAAGTGAAGCGGAGTTGATGAATTTGGGGCTGGAGGAATTTTTTTACAACGATTACATTTGTTTAATTGAATGGGCAGACAAAATCGAAAAATACCTGCCGCCCCAGCGCTGGGAGGTTTACCTGGATTTTCTCCCGGAACACCCTGATGCACGCGCGGTGAAAATTGTAAAGCGAGAACCCCATGAGTAAGGCATCCACCAATCAACCCATTTTATTGGGTCTGGAAACCAGCGGATTGAGCTCTTTAGTGGCTGTTTCCCATGGCGAACAGGTGGTAGGGCATATGACGTTGAATATCCGAAACATCCACTCCCGCCTGCTGGCTCCCATGGTTCACCAATTGCTGAAATATGTCAACATCTCCCTTTCGCAAATAAACGGCATTTGCCTGAGCGCCGGACCGGGTTCCTTTACCGGTCTGCGCATTGGCTACAGCCTGGCTAAAGGGCTGGCCCATTCCTTGAACCTTCCGGTGGTGGAGGTCCCCACCCTGGACGTGTGGGCATACCAGCATGGCACCACCCGGCGCCCCGTGCTTTCCCTGATCAATGCCCATCGCGGGGAAGTGTTTCTTCGAATTTATCGCTGGGACAAACATACCCTTTTGCCACTGGACGAACCCCGGGTGCTGGCCATTTCCCAACTAAAAGAACTGCTTACCGAACCGACCGAAATCGTGGGAGGGGACCTGCAGCAGTTGCGAGAGGCGGTTCAGGAAGCGGCAGGAGACCGGGCGATAATCCAGCATCCCCTGCAAACCGAACCATCTGCTGCGGCGTTGATGGCGCTGGGTTTTCAGCTTTTCCAGAACCAGCAGTTCTGCGACGTGAGCAGTTGCGAACCCATGTATTTGCGTGCTTTTCGGGGAGTGATGTAGGATGAAACTGCGCCGCATGACCGAAGCGGATATTCCCTCGGTTGTGGCTATCGAACAGGCATTGTTTCCCGATCCGTGGTCCGAACGGAGCTTCCTTCACGAAATCAGACACAACCGTTTTTCCATTCCCTTAATTCTGGAAGAGGGCGGGGAAGTTATCGGGTACGTCATCGCCTGGAAGATTTTCGACGAGTTCCACATCGCCAACATTGCCATACGGCCCGATTATCAGAACCGCGGGCTGGGGAAAATGTTGCTGCGCGAAATTTTGAGACATGCGCGAGGCTGCCGTTACGCTCTGCTGGAAGTGCGAGAGAATAACGCCCCGGCGATCCATCTTTACCAGAAGTTTGGTTTTCGCACCATCTATCGGCGTCCCGGTTACTATCCCAACGGAGAAACTGCCCTGGTGATGCAAAAAATACTGGAAAGCGGCAATTCAGGTGATGAATAATCGGAACAAGCCGGAAGTGCTTCCGAAAAACATTTATTTTTGAAATATTAATTTTTATTTATTAACTTCAGGAGATTTTTTTCAGGGGGATCTGTATGGATTGGTTTAAGAAGAAAAAAGGCATTTCCACGGTCGAGAAGAAAGTTCTCCCGGATGGACTATGGATTAAGTGCGACAACTGCGGCGAGATTATTTATCGGAGTCAGCTTCAGAGTCGCATGTACGTATGTCCCAAATGCGACCACCACTTCCGGGTGAATTCCCGGGAATACATCACCTACCTTTTTGACGAAAACAGCTTTGAGGAATTCAATCAGCATATTGCGCCGGGCGACCCGCTCAATTTTCGGGACAAGAAGAAATACATCGACCGGCTGAAAGATGCTCAGAAGAAAACCGGATTGAAGGATGCGGTGGTAACCGGTTTTGCCACCATCCACGGAAAACCGGTTGTTGGTGCGGTGATGGATTTTACCTTCATTGGCGGAAGTATGGGTTCGGTGGTGGGCGAAAAAATTGCCCGCGCCATTGACCAGGCCCGGGAGAAACGGCGACCGTTGATTATTGTTTCCGCTTCCGGCGGCGCCCGGATGATGGAAGGCGCTCTCTCTCTGATGCAGCTGGCGAAAACCTCCGCCAAACTTGCCCAGTTAGCCGAAGCCGGGGTGCCGTATATCAGCATCTTAACGGATCCCACCACCGGTGGAACCACAGCCAGTTTTGCCATGCTGGGCGATGTTCATATTGCCGAGCCGGGTGCTTTAATCGGGTTTGCCGGGCAACGGGTAATTAAACAAACCATCGGGCAGGACTTGCCGGAGGGTTTCCAGCGTGCGGAATTCCTGCTGGAACACGGTTTTGTGGACATGATTGTCCACCGCCAGCAGATGCGCGACACCGTGGCGAAAATTCTGGATTTGCTCTGGCCGGAAACCCCTGACAGTTCTCCGGCAGAAGAAACTCCGGAAGCCGCCACAACCTCCTGAAAAATTATGCGATCCCCCGAAATTTTGATGGCGCCCGGGGAATCTCCCCCAGAAAAAATTCCTTTCAGTGGGGTATGGAACCGGTTGAATCGCTGCATTTCAAGGGGAGAGGAGATTTGCCAGCTCATCAAATCAATTTTAATTCCTGAGAGAACAAACGAAGAATTATTCCATGAAAGACAAACCACTGATTCTGGTTACCAACGACGATGGTATTTATGCACCGGGAATTTACGCCCTGTACCAGGCCATGAAGAAAATTGGTGAAGCTCATGTGGTAGCACCAGATTCCGAACGTAGTGCCGTGGGACATGCCATCACGATTTCCGATCCCCTGCGTGTGTGGGAGTATGAACGAAACGGTAGTTTTTTTGGTTATGCGGTGAATGGCACACCGGCGGACTGCGTGAAGTTAGGAGTCAAAGCCATCCTGAATCGGGAACCGGACCTGGTGGTTTCGGGCATCAACCAGGGAGCCAACACCGCTATCAATGTTATTTATTCCGGCACTGTTTCCGCCGCCACGGAAGGAACCATCATGGGAATTCCTTCCATCGCCTTTTCCGTAACCACCTTCAAAAAAACCGATTTCAGCTTTGCGGCAGATTTTGCCCAAAAACTGGCGCGCATCGTACTGGAAAAAGGGCTCCCGGAAGGAACACTGCTGAACGTTAACATTCCACCGCTCCCGGCGGAAGAAATCAAAGGGGTCAAAATTACCCGGCAGGGAAAAGGTCGCTACGAAGAATACTTCGAGAAACGCGTGGACCCCATGCACCGAAACTACTACTGGCTTTCCGGAAAAAAATTGTTACTGGATAGTGATCTGGAAGTGGATGATGTGGCCGTGATGCACAACTACATTGCCATTACACCCATCCACTTCGATTTAACCGATTATCGTGCAATGGACGAGTTGAAAAAATGGAAAATTGATTTTTAAGATGGAAAAAGTGCTTATACTGGATTTTGGTTCCCAGTACACCCAATTGATTGCCCGGAAGATCCGCGAGTTGGGTGTCTATTCGGAGATTCATCCGTTTCATTATCCGGTGGAGAAAATTCGTGGGGACGATTCCGTCAAAGCGCTGATTCTGAGCGGGGGTCCCTCCTCCGTTTATGCGGAGGATGCACCGCGAATCTCACCGGAACTTTTTCAACTGAACCTTCCGGTGTTAGGTATTTGCTACGGTCTCCAGATGATTGCTTATTTACTGGGTGGTGAGGTGGATCGGGCAGCTCGTCGGGAATACGGACCTGCCGAACTGGAATTCGACCCGGCACACCCGCTGTTTCAGGGACTCAACTCTCCCACCCGTGTCTGGATGAGTCACGGTGATCATTTGACCCGAATTCCGGAGGGATTTCGCATCATCGGAAAAACGGAAAATTCTCCCATTGCCGCCATCGAGCATCCCCGGCAGAAAATCTACGGATTGCAGTTTCATCCCGAAGTGTATCACACCACGCACGGGAAAGAGATGCTAAAGAACTTTCTCTACCGCATTGCCGGGCTAAAAGGAGGCTGGTCTGCAGAATCGTTTATCGAAAGCAGCATTCGCTCCATTCGACAGCAGGTTGGTTCCAGCCGGGTATTGTTGGGGCTTAGCGGTGGAGTGGATTCCAGCGTGGCGGCGGTGTTGATTCACCGTGCCATTGGCGATCAGCTAACCTGCATGTTCATCGACACCGGTTTGCTACGAGCTAACGAAGCCCGGGAAGTGGAAACGGTTTTCCGTGAACACTTTCAAATAAATTTGATTTCAATCACCGCTGAAAAGGCTTTTCTCCATAAATTGCGCGGCGTAACAGATCCGGAACAGAAGCGCAAAATTATTGGTCGAACGTTTATTGAAGTTTTTGATCAAGAATCCCGAAAGATTGGCGATTTTGAGTATTTAGCGCAGGGAACGCTTTATCCGGATGTCATCGAAAGTGTCAGCTTTAAGGGACCATCGGCAACCATCAAATCGCACCACAATGTGGGCGGATTGCCGGAGAAAATGGATTTTCGTCTGCTGGAACCGCTGAGAGAGCTGTTCAAGGATGAAGTTCGAGAAGTCGGCCGGAAGCTGGGACTGCCGGAATCCATCATCGGGCGTCATCCTTTCCCCGGACCGGGACTGGCAGTTCGGATTATCGGGGAAATCACGGAAGAACGGTTGACCATTCTACGAAAGGCCGACACCATTTTCATTGAGGAACTAAAAAAATCCAACCTGTACCAACACATATGGCAGGCATTTGCGGTGCTACTACCGGTGCAATCCGTGGGCGTCATGGGGGACGAGCGAACATATGAGAATGTGATTGCCCTGCGCGCAGTCACCAGTACCGATGGTATGACCGCGGACTGGTTCGATCTGCCCAAAGAAGTGCTGGCAACCGTATCGAACCGCATCATAAACGAAGTACAGGGTATTAATCGGGTGGTTTACGACGTGAGTTCCAAACCACCGGCAACCATCGAATGGGAGTAACAGAGGAGTTTTAACATGTGTGGAATTGTGGGATATATTGGTGAAAAGAATGCGCTACCTATTTTAATTAACGGATTGAAACGTCTGGAATATCGGGGATACGACTCGTCCGGAATCGCTTTGCTGCAAGGGGATCAGATTGTGGTGACCAAGCAGGTGGGTAAAATTTCTGCCCTGGAAGGGATTTTAAATCCTGAGAGTATGACCGGAACACTGGGCATTGCGCACACCCGATGGGCTACTCACGGAGAACCGACCACCAACAACGCCCATCCGCACTCCGATTGCAGTGGGAACATTGTTCTGGTGCACAATGGCATCATCGAAAATTACGCTGCCCTCCGCCAGATGCTCATCGAAAAAGGGCACCATATTAAAACCGAGACCGACACAGAGATTATTGCTCATTTGATTGAAGAGCTGTACACCAATGGCACATCTTTCGAGGACGCGTTCCGGATGGCGCTGAATGAACTGGAAGGCACTTACGGTCTGGCATTGATTACCAAACACGAACCGGACAAGATTTTCTGTGCCCGCAAAGGGAGTCCCCTGGTGGTTGGCATTGGCGATGGAGAATATTTTGTCGGTTCAGACGCCACCGCACTCATTGCCCACACCCGTAATGTGTTTTATATGGAAGACGGTGAGATTGCCATCATTAGCCGGGATGGATTTGTCACCAAAACTATTCAGAATCAGGTGGTCCACAAGAAGATCGAAAAGATCAGTTTCGACCTGGAACGCATTGAAAAAGCGGGATTTCCGCACTTTATGCTTAAGGAAATTTACGAACAGCCCAAAACGGTGGCCGACGCCATGCGCGGGCGGTTAATCGAAGAAGAAGGTGTAGCGAAATTAGGTGGTCTGACCCCCATCCTGCATAATGTGCTGCGCGCACGAAAAATCTTCATTACCGCCTGCGGTACCAGCTACCATGCCGGACTCATCGGGGAGTATATGATTGAAGAATATTGCCGGGTTCCGGTGGAAGTGGAATATGCTTCCGAATTTCGCTATCGTGATCCCATTATCGAGGACGACAATCTGGTGATTGCCATTAGTCAGAGCGGCGAAACAGCCGACACCCTGGCTGCCTTGCGGGAAGCCAAACGTAAAGGCGCTACTGTGATGGGCATCGTGAATGTAGTTGGTTCCACCATCGCGCGGGAAACACACGGTGGTACTTACATCCATGCCGGTCCGGAGATTGGAGTGGCTTCCACCAAAGCATTTACCTCACAGGTTACCGCCCTTACTTTGCTCACCCTGATGATTGCCCGCACCAAACGAATGTCTGCGGAGGAAGGTCGTCGCATTGTTAAAGAGATGAAAAAACTACCGGAAAAAGTAGAGCAGGCACTCAAAGTGGATGCGCTGGTTAAAGAGATTGCGGCGGAATTTAAAGACAAACGCAACTTCCTGTATCTGGGGCGAGGGTATAACTATCCCGTTGCTCTGGAAGGAGCTCTGAAACTGAAAGAAATTTCTTATATCCATGCGGAAGGGTATCCGGCAGCAGAGATGAAGCATGGTCCCATTGCCCTGATTGACGAGGATATGCCGGTCGTGTTCATTGCCATTCAGGATAGCACTTACGATAAAATCGTGAGTAACATCGAAGAAGTGAAAGCCCGCCGTGGAAGGGTTATTGCGGTGGTCTCCGAAGGGGACACCAAAATCGAAAAGTTGGCTGACTACGTCATACCCATTCCCACGACACTGGACATGTTACAACCAATTATCTCCATCATTCCGCTGCAGCTTTTGGCTTATCATATAGCGGTTATGCGCGGCTGCGATGTGGACCAGCCCCGGAATCTGGCTAAAAGCGTTACCGTGGAATGACGGTGGGTAGGAGGAATTTCCGAATAGATCCCCCTGTATGATACAGGGGGTTTTTTATTGAAAAAGAAAGAAATTTCTGCTTGCATCAAAAATGAAGAAATGATATATTTGCCGCGCTACATAGGACTGCCGAGGTGGTGGAATTGGCAGACGCGCTAGGTTCAGGACCTAGTGGGCATTACGCCCGTGCGGGTTCGAGTCCCGCCCTCGGCACAAAGTGAAAA
>CAZBWV010000107.1:0-18248 GCA_964495805.1 uncultured Calditrichaceae bacterium | reverse complement strand
CCCCTCGACTCCGCTATCGCTCCGCTCGGGGTGAAACGGCAGCCTGCTGTCATTCCGACTGGAGCGACGAACGGAGAGAGGAGCGGAATGGAGGAATCTCAGGAAGAGACCATCCTGTTCATCCTGTCCAAAAATTCTTTTTTGAAAGAGTGAAACGAAATTTCTGGATTTGGAGAACACATCCCGTCAGTGGGGACTAAATCAGACTCTAAGTTCATAGGAAACAAATAATTGAGAGGAATGGACAAAGAAATTCAACCGAATCGCAGAAAGGGATTCCTGCGATTCGGTTAATTCGAAAAAAATGTTATCGTATAAGCATCATTTTCCGGTTTATCTGATGCTCACCCGCAGTTAAGCGATAGATGTAAATGCCAGAGGAAACCGGTCGGCCCGTCTGATCCCGACCATCCCATTGTACAGTATGCCACCCCGCGGTCATTTCTTGATCCATCAGCGTGGCAATTTTTCGTCCTAACACATCGAACACAGAAAGCGTTACATGCTGGCTGGCCGGTATGCTGAAACGAATCTGTGTGGTGGGATTGAACGGATTGGGGTAGTTCTGTTCCAGCCGAAAATCGGTGACCGGCCGGGCAGTACCATTTTGAATATCGGTAATCACTCCAAACCACTCCAGGACACGTTGCACCAGCAAACGTCCCTGCGCCGGATCCCCAATCTGTTCCAGACCAATCCCCATATAGACCGTTTTGTAAGTTGCCGTTTCGTTGCGCAATGCACCGTATTTGGAAGAGTTAGTATATTGCAAAATGGGAATTGCGTTGCCAGAATAGCTTCCGATGACCTCCGGATACGGATCATACACATAAGCAATGGGGAAGTTCATCCCATCCGTAATGGGGTCTCCGGGAACGCCGTTCATTTGCATGATGCCGGAAGCATCATTCAGATAGTTCGCATCCAGGTAAGTGTGATAAAAATTCTGGGCTGCAGTAAAATGACTGCTTCCCTGGCTGTCGAAGATATCCCATCCGATATCCTGCCCGGCCAGGAAGAGATTTCCGCCGCCGTTCAGATAATTTTCCAGCAGTGTAATATCCTCTGGAACAAAAGCAGGGAATCCCCAGGATACATTCCAGAAAATAGCGGCAAATTGTCCCGGATCCAGAGCGCTGGAAATGGTTAACAAATCCGGTTCGGTAATGTAGGTGTAGGTTACTCCGGCGCTATCGAATGCAGCGATATATTCAGTTTCCCATTGACTACCGCCGTCATCATCCACAAATAACACCTGCCCGGCGGGAATAATGGCAAAAAAGTTCCGGGTAAAGCCATATCTGTGCGGATCATCCAGATTTTGAGCAAAAATGTTCACTTTTGCGTAATCGGCATTGGAATCGGTTTGCAGACTCAACTGAAAGTGGAAAGTGTCCCCGGGGGCAATATTGATATCCATGGAATCCACTGCATTGCCATTGTTCATTAATTGAATAGCCCAATTTGCAGGTTTGTACACGGATTGAAGTTTAATCCGGATGTGTAGCGTATCCGCATTGTCGTTGGCGATAAACAGATTGCGCTGGTACGTTTGGTTCGGTTCTGCAACTATAGCCAGGGTATCAGTGGTTTCGATGATGTAAGTGGGCAGATTAATTCCGGCTTGAATCACCTCTTTGGTAGCATCGGATTGAAGCCAGGCAACCACGGCCAGATCCTGCCAGTTCCAGGCAGAATTCACTTCCACCGCAAACGAATAGCTCAGGGTATCCCCGGGATTGATGGCACTGATGGCGGTGCCGTTTCCATCCGGTACCATCTTCCGCATCACGTCGCCGAAATTGGTTTCTCCATTGCTTCCCGGTGGACTGGCATAATGCACCATCCGTTCGATGATGGCAACCCGCAGATGCAGATTGGTTTGAGTTACGGGGGTTAAGCCGATGATCGTCACCTGAGTATGAATGCTATCGGTTTGAATGTTTGCCTCCACATTAATTTTAACAGGAGCCGGTATGGCCAGTCGGGCATTCATTTGATTCACCATAGCCATCGGATCACCCGGAACCCCTTTTAACTCCCCATCAATCACATAATTAGGGACTCCGTTAATTCCATAATATTGGATTCGATTTTGATTATCAACAGGATTGAGCGAATACATGGGATCGCTCCCGGGCCACCAGGCATGGTAACGAACGGAAATCACTCCCCCAAAATTTGATGACACAAAGGCCTGGAGTTTGGGATTGTTTATGGCGCAGGGCAGACAACTGGCATTTGTAGCTTCCTCCAGCAGAACAATTCGCCTGGTTTGTGCCGGTAACAGCATAAAAAGAATAAGCAGGATAACCATGGACCACCAGATAAAACGTTTCATATACTTCCTCCTGATGTTAAAATGAATGTAAATTGTGCCATCCGGAAAAATAATCATTTTTACTTGATTGAAAAAGGATTTTATTGGAATCGTCAATCAAGCATTCACGTTTCTGTTAATTTTATACGAAGAAAGTAAAAAATACCCCAAATACAATAAAAATAAAATATCTTGAATTGTTTGGGACATTATTCTAAATTTTTTTGTTTATGGAATGTGAGTTTGTGGAATGATAAAAAGTATTCAATGGACAGGAGAAAAGCTGCGGATTGTGGATCAAACGCAGCTACCGGAGCGCCTTATTTACCGGGATTTGAGCACGGTGGAGGAGGTTTTCGAAGCGATTCGCAAGCTTCGGGTGCGCGGTGCTCCTGCCATTGGTGTGGCAGCTGCCTACGGACTTCATCTGGCGCTGCGAAATCAGCACGTGACCACACGGGAAGAGCTCCTATCCGTTGCCGAAAAAATGGTTCAGTATTTAAGCCAGGCCCGTCCGACCGCAGTCAATTTGCGCTGGGCACTGGAATGGGTGCTGAACCATCTGCAGCATGCCGATACTTCACCGGAAGAACTTATTGCTTATTCCCTGAAGCTGGCGCACGAACTCCAGCAGGACGATGAAACCCGTTGCCGGAAAATCGGAGCGTTTGGTGCTGAACTGATTCAGGATGGAATGACCATTCTGACCCACTGCAACACCGGTGCACTGGCAACTGCCGGTATCGGAACGGCGCTGGGAATTGTGTACACAGCCCACCAGCAAGGTAAACGGATTCAGGTGCTGGTGGACGAAACCCGTCCGTTGCTTCAGGGGGCACGGTTAACCATGTGGGAATTGCATCAGGCGGGAATTCCTGCCCGATTAATCACCGATAACATGGCTGCTTATGCCATGCAACAGGGGATGGTGGATGTGGTAATTGTGGGTGCTGACCGTATTACCCGCAACGGAGATGTGGCCAATAAAATTGGCACCTACAACCTGTCCGTGCTCTGCCAGCATCATCACATCCCCTTTTACGTCGCGGCACCCCTCTCCACATTCGATGTTTCTCTGGACAGCGGGAAGGAAATTCCCATTGAGCAACGCCCCTGCAGTGAGGTAACTCACATCTGGGACCGTCTGCCCATTACCGTGGCGGATGCCGATTGCTGGAATCCCGCGTTCGATGTCACCCCTGCTCATTTGATTAGCGGAATTGTTACCGAGACGGGAGTTTTATCGCCGCCTTATGCCGATTCGATTCAACGGTTAAAAATAAATTCTCAAATTCATCAAAATAACAAGGAGCTAATTGTATGAAAAAGTTATTTGGTCTCATTGTGGTCCTTTTCATCGGTGCCATCTGGCTGAGTGGATGTCGGCCACCGGAAGTGGAAGGTGTGGTGGTAAATATGCAGCAAGGGCTCTACGATGAAGCGTACAAACTGGCTCAGGAAGCAGTGAAAAAATATCCCAACGATCCGGAAGCCTGGTTCCTGTTGGGTGAACTGCATGGGCGCCGGGAAGAGTACAAGGAAATGAACGAATGCTTCGAAAAGAGTCTGGCAATTTCCCCCAAATTCAAAGATGATATTGAACGCTTGCGATTTAACTATTTTGCCGAGAATTACAATTCCGGATTGAAAAACTACTACGAAAAAGCACGGCAAGAACAGGATCCTCAGAAAAAGAAGGAACTGTTCAAAAAGGCAGCGGAAAAATTCATGAAAGCGTACGAAGCCTATCCCGGCCGAACCGAACCACTTACGCCGCTGGCCGTCTCCTTCCTGCAACTGGGCGATACCACCAAAGCAATTAACTTCATCGAAAAAGTGATTCAGAATGAGAATCAGAACGACACCTTGCTGGTGAAAATCGGTGACTTTTTCTTCCAGATTAATGAACTGGATAAAGCTGAGGCGATTTACCAGAAAGCACTGAAAATCAATCCCAAGAATAGCCTGGCATACATGTCCCTGGGTGAGTTGTACGTAAAAAAAGAACAACCGGATAAAGCCATTGAGTACTATCAGAAAAGCATGGAGCTGGAACCGAACAATGTATCCATCCCGTTTAACATTGGTATTCTGATGTACAACGAGAAAAAGTACGCGGAGGCTATTCCCTTCCTGAAAAAGACCCTGGAGATGGATCCCGAGAACAAAGACGCTGCGGAAGTGCTCAGCCTGTGCTATATCCAGAAGGCTCAGAAGTGGGTGGAAAAATACAACGAAGAAGAGGATGCTGCCAAGAAGAGTGAATATCGCAAAAAATTCGAGGAAATCTATGCTGAAGCCTTACCCTTCCTGCAGGATGCGGTAAAGAAATTCCCTGATTCCGCGTTGCTGTGGAATAATCTGGGTGTTATTTACGCGCAGTTGGGGAACAAGGAAAAAGCGCAGGAAGCGTTCGAAATGCAGAAAAAACTACAGGGCGGAAGCTAATCCAGTTCGTGAAAGATATGGGTTGAATTCAACTTCTAAGCCGGAGCCTCAGGGTTCCGGCTTTTTTGTTGGGATTATTAAAAGGGATAAAGGGGAGGTTTCCAGCCACTCATCGGAGATTCTAAAAAATTTTCAATTCACCTATTGACAAATTCCCTTTTTTCAATTAAATTGGTTTGAATAATAAAACGCTGTTTCATATAATGAAACATTGGCTATGGCGATACAAAATAACTCAGTAAAACGCGCTTTTCAAATTCTGGAAACTTTTACCGTGGATTCCCCTTTACAGGGAGTAACTGAAATCAGTCGGAAAACTGGCCTAAACAAAGCCACCGTTTTCCGTTTTCTGAAATCCCTGGAAGATGTGGGAATCATCTGCCGTGACGAAAAAACCGGTTTTTACAAATTGGGTTTGCGTCTGTTTGAGTTGGGTTATCGGGTACCCATTCGGGACAATGTGATTCAGCAAATGCATCCCATCCTGGAAGAGCTGGTAGAAAAAATCAAGATGACCGTGCACTTGGCTACCTTACGAGAAGATGAAGTGCTTTATGTGGATAAAATTCGTTGTCGGAAAAGTTTACAGATTAACACACATATTGGAGCGCGGTATCCTGCCTATTGTACGGCTTTAGGAAAAAGTATGCTGGCTCATCTTCCCGATGATGAACTGAATGCCCTGCTTAATCGTCAGAAGCTCTATGCCCTCACCAAAAATTCTATTACGGACCCCGAATTATTAAAAGAAGATCTTCGGTTAACCAGGCAGCGAGGATATGCTCTGGATGATGAGGAATTTGAAGAAGGATTGCGCTGTGTTGCGGTTCCCATTTTAGGATACGATGGAAAACCCATTGTGGCTATCAGCGTGTCCGGTGCGCTTTCTCAGGTTTCCGAAGAAACCATTCCTCGACAGGTAGAACTGCTGAAGGAAGCGGCAAACAGAATTCAGAAACAAATTCATGCCAATAAAATGACCTTGCGGGATTTCCTGTAATTCCGCAAACAGGATTCCCGAGCACGATCGGGAATCTGGACATTTGATTAAAAAAGCTGGGGAGGCTGTATGAAAGTAAAACTGGTGATGATTGGTTTTGGAACCGTTGGGCAGGGATTTGCCGAATTACTTCTCCGGAAGAAAGAACAACTCCAAAAACACTATCAACTGGAACCTTCTGTTGTGGCCATTGCTGACTTGAAGTATGGTGTGGCGGTTTCCGAACAGGGAGTTGCTCTGGAACAGGCACTGAAAGCGGTAAGTCTGGAGGATGGGTTTGCAGGTGCGGGTCTTGCTGTGAAAAACATCACAACCGAAGAGCTGCTCAAGCAGATGGATTACCATGTATTGGTTGAGCTAACCCCCACCAATCTACAGACCGGGGAACCGGCACTGAGTTTTATCCGCACTGCTCTGGAAACAGGACATCATGCCATTACCACCAACAAAGGACCGTGTGCACTGTACCTGTCCACATTGCTTCAGCTGGCCCGGGAGAAACAGGTGCAGTTTCGTTACGAAGGGACGGTGCTGGCCGGTACGCCTTTGCTGAATCTTGCTGAAACAGGATTGGCCGGGCTGGAAATTCAGAAGGTAGAAGGCATTGTGAACGGTACCTGTAACTACATTCTCACCCGTATGGAAGAAGGAATGGCTTACCAGGAGGCGTTAAAGAAGGCGCAGGAATTGGGTTATGCGGAAGCCAATCCTGAAGCGGATGTGGAAGGATGGGATGCGGTGGCAAAAGTGATGATTCTCTCCCAGGCACTTTTCCAGCATCGGATTTCCAAAGAGGATGTGGATCGGCAAGGAATTACCGATATCTCCGTAGCAGATGTGGAGGAAGCCAAAAAACAGAACGAGAGCTGGAAGCTGATTGCATCGGTGGAAAACCGAAACGGTCGGATAATGGCATCGGTGAAACCGCAGCGAATTCCCAACAGCCACCCCCTGGCCGGGGTGAAAGGTGCAACCAATGCGGTTACGTTAACCACGGACTACCTTCAGCAGGTAACCATTGTTGGGCCCGGTGCCGGAAAACATGAAACCGGCTATGCCGTACTGAACGATTTAATTGCCATCCATCAAAAAATGGCCTGAAAAAAGAAGGAGAAAAGTGATGAAAATGCTCATTGGCGAAAACTGGATTGACAAACCGGAGAAAATAGAAGTTCGCAATCCTTACAATAATGAAGTGATTGATACCGTTCCCCGCGGAACCGCGGAAGATGTGCAGAAAGCCATCGATATGGCTGAGGAAGGTTACCGGATTAGCCGGAAGCTTCCCGTGCACGAACGGATTCGAATTCTTAACAAAGCGGCGGCGCTGATTGAAGAGCGGCACGAGGAGTTTGCCCGTACCATTGCCACCGAAGGGAGCAAAACCATCAAGGAGGCACGCAAAGAGGTGACCCGCTGCATTAACACCATGCAGATTTCGGCTGAGGAAGCGCGCCGGGTGCTGGGCGAAACGATTCCGTTCGACAACATGCCCGGCTCAGAGAATCGGGTGGGGTATTATTACCGATTCCCCATCGGCATTATTGTGGCCATTACCCCGTTTAACGATCCGTTAAATCTGGTGGCGCACAAACTGGGACCCGCCATAGCCGGCGGCAACTCAGTAGTACTGAAACCCGCCACGGTCACCCCTCTCTCTGCCCTGAAGTTAGGCGAAGTGCTCATAGAGGCGGGGTTACCTTACAAAGTGCTGAATATCGTGACCGGTTACGGTTCGGAATTGAGCGATGCGCTGGTAACCGACGAACGAGTGCGCATGATTACTTTTACCGGCGGATATGAGGCCGGGATGGAAATAGTTCGCAAAGCGGGATTGAAAAAGATTGGCATGGAGTTAGGCTCCAATTCACCGGTGATTGTACTGAAAGATGCCGACCTGGATCAGGCAGTGGAACTTACCGTTTCGGGCGCTTTCTGGGCTGTGGGGCAAAATTGCCTGGGTGTGCAACGGGTGTTTATTGAAGAGGAAATTTACGATGAGTTCGAGCGGAAATTTGCCGAACGTGCCTCCCGGGTGAAAGCCGGGTATCAGTTAGACGAAAATTCGGACATCGGTCCCATGATCACTGTGGAAGAAGCCATGCGGGTGGAAAAATGGGTCAACCATGCCATTGAAAAAGGTGCCCGCTTGCTGGCAGGCGGAAAACGCCATGGTTCCATTTACGAAGCTACCGTTCTGGCCGATGTGCCGGAAGGAGTGGAGGTGGATCGTCAGGAGGTATTCGGGCCGGTGGTGAATCTGTACAAAGTGAAAGACCTGGACGAAGCGATACGCCGCGCCAACAGTGTTCCCTATGGATTACAGGCGGGAATTTTTACCCGGGACATCAACAAAGCGTTTAAAGCCATTCATGAACTGGAAGTGGGTGGCGTGATGGTAAACGATTCCTCCGATTATCGTGTGGATATGATGCCTTTCGGTGGTGTGAAGCGCAGTGGATTGGGCCGAGAGGGAATCAAGTTCGCCTTACAGGAAATGACCGAACCCAAAGTGGTTTGTTTTAACCTGTAAGATTTTTGAAATAGAGAGGAGCTGGAGGTCTAAGAAATCCCCAGTTTAACCAAAATTAAGGAGGCTTACTATGAAACGGGCTATTGTACTTGCAGCGCTAACCGTGTTTGTGCTCTTTTCGCTTCATTGCGGCCAGACGCAAACAAAACAAATGGCACCCGATCTGTGGAATATTTACAATTCGGTTTTAAAGGGGTGTAAATATGTGGATTTAACGTATGCGTTCAGTCCTACGATACCGGTCTGGCCGGGTTTCGGGCATGCGAAATTTATGCCCACCAAGGCAGGAGCGGATATTCCCGGGTATGTGAAAAAGGGGGAAGTGTACACGTACGACAAGCACGGGTTCATTGCTACGGCGTATTTCCTTCCCACAGATCAGTACGGAACCCAGCTGGACCCCCCGGCACACTGGGACAAATACGGTGCCACAATTAGTGATTTGCCCGCAACTTATGCAGTGCGTCCGCTGGTGGTCATCGATATTCACGAAAAGGTAGCGAAAGATCCCGGTTATCACTGTTCAGTGGAGGACATCAAAGCCTGGGAAGCCAAGCACGGCAAAATTCCTGAAGGTTCGGTGGTCATGATTCGATCGGATTGGCATAAAAAATGGACCACGGATCCCGAGCGGTTCAACAAAGCACCTTTCCCGGGAATTACGCTGGATGCATTGAAATTCCTGCATCTGGAACGCCACATTCTGTTCCATGGTCATGAGCCTCTGGATACCGATACCACTGCGAATCTGGAAGGCGAATACTGGCTAATGCACAATTACTTTTGCCAGGCAGAGGGTGTTACCAATCTGGACAAAGTGCCTGAGGCCGGTGCGTTAATTGCGATTGGTTATGCCAAACCGTTGGGTGGTACGGGTGGCTATGCCCGGTACATTGCCATTTGCCCGCCGGATTGGAAATACGGAAAATCGGTGCTGGAAGCTCCCGGTGCACCGCTTCCCAAACAGCCTTATCCGCTGAAACGGGATGAAAATGGCGTTCTGAGACCAACACCTGAAAAATAAAACCAAGAGGAGGATAATATGAAGGTACTGGCAATTTTCCTGAGTCTTCTTCTCCTGGCATCTTTTCTATATGCCGGAGATCCCAAAGTGGAGTGGCATGGTTTGTTCTATATTTACAATTTCGGTCATCGAAATACGGATTTTACCAGTGCAACAGATGATGGAAATACCTATATGTACCTCCATGGAGATGTGAATGCTACGGCAGATTTCGGTAATGGTGTCACCGCTTATGTGGTTCTGGGAGCCTGGGGTCAGCATGGAATGAGTCCTTACCACGGTGGTGGTCTGGGCGAAAATATTGATCCCAAGGTGGACATCATGCAGGCCTACTTTACTATCAGTCATCTCTGGGGTTCCAACTTCTCTTTCCGCATTGGTAAGGAAAGGTTGCTCTACGGCGATGGTGCTATCATGTTTGATGGTGGCGAAGATGGCGCCGCCGGGGCAAAATTGATGTACAACTCCGATGCGTTCGATGTGGATCTTTTCTACTACCGTTATGCCCAGATGGGTGGTATCATGAACGTAGGAACCGGACTGGATGTGTATCCCGGAAACTGGAATCTGATCGGGATTTATCCTACCATTCGGCTCATGCAGGGAAATCTGCGTTTGTCTCCTTACTATGTGATGCGGCACATTCGAACGGGAGCGGATACTCTGACCATGCCACAATGGTTTGGGTTGCGACTGGAAGGTTCCTTTATGCAAGGACTGAATGTGGCAGCAGAATATACCCAGATGGGTGGCAAAGACGATGTCACGGATACGAATTACAAGGGATATCATATGATGGTGCGGGCGGACTATACCCTGCCTTCAGTGCCGTTTACACTGGGTGCCGGTTATGTGGTGTTCAGCGGAGACAAAACCGACACAGATAAAGATAATGAGCTGTACGAAACGGCTACGCAGGGACCCTACACGTATGGGTTCTATAAGGATTGGCCAGGTTTTGGTCCGGCCCATTTGATGACCACCGGTTGGGGATTCGCAGGGGTAAATCCCTGGAGTGCCACCATGTCCAATCTGAACATGCTTGATATAAATGCCGCTTACAACTTTGGAGCCGTTTCAGTGCGGGGCGACTTCTTCATGTACCAGAAAAACTGGATGCCAAATGACGATAACAAAAGCATGGGGAACGAAATTGCCCTGATGCTGAAGTACAACTATCAGGAAACGATCACGTTTGGTCTGACCGGTGGTATCTGGATGCCGGGCGACTGGCAAAAATCCTACATTGAAACCGGTAATTCGAGTGCGAAAGCGGAAAATGCGCTGGGTGGGTATTTCTGGCTTGCGAAGGAATTCTAACAGGGATGTGTAGCGGAAAAGGGGTATCTGTTCTGGCAACAGTGCCCCTTTTCTTTTTTTGAATAAAAAATCTTTTGTTTGTGTTTGCGTTTTGTTTTGGAAGAAATTACAGGAGGTTCACATATCTTGACCGATCTGCTGGATAAACTGCTTAATTTTAGTCTCACTGTTCGGAATTTCATGTGGGGCAATTGGATGATTGCCCTGCTGGTGTTAACCGGTGTGGTGCTAACTATTGTGACCAGGGTGATCCAGGTTCGACGGTTGAAGCTGGCTTTGAAGCTGGTACTATTGGGTGCCCGGGGGAAGGATCATGAAAAGGAAGAAGAAGGCGATATTTCTCCCTTTGCGGCATTGATGACCGCTCTGGCAGCTACGGTGGGCAACGGAAACATTGCCGGTGTGGCTACTGCCATTGCCACGGGAGGTCCCGGAGCACCGGTATGGATGTGGCTAACCGGTTTTATTGGAATGGCCACCAAGTATGCGGAAGGCTTCCTGGGGGTTAAGTTCCGCAAAGTGGCAGAAGATGGCACCATGGCCGGAGGTCCCATGTATTACATTCGTGCCGGACTGAAAAACGAAAAACTGGCCAAATTTTTGGGAGCCACATTTGCCGTGTGCGGAGCCTTCGCTGCTCTGTTTGGCACGGGAAATATGGCTCAATCCAATTCCATGGCGCTGGCATTTAAAACACAATTTGGTATTCCTCCGCTAATAAGTGGATTGGTGCTTACCGTGCTGGTGGGATTGGTTATCATTGGTGGAATTAAGCGCATCGGAGCAGTGGCGGAACGGTTGGTTCCCACCATGATCTTTTTTTATATGGCTGGCGCTTTAATTATTATCGTTGTGCGGTTTGCCCATATTCTGGAAGCATTCCGGATTATTTTTGAATCCGCTTTTACTACCCGTGCGCTGGGTGGGGCGCTTATTGGTACCTCTGTGCAAAAAGCCATCAGTTTAGGGGTCAGCCGGGGAGTGCTCTCCAACGAATCCGGACTGGGTTCGGCGGCTATAGCCCAGAGTGCTTCCAAATCCAAGGACCCGGCGAAAAACGGCCTGATTGCCATGACCGGCACCTTTATCGATACCCTGGTGGTGAACACCATGACCACCCTTTCGATTGTGCTGACCGGTGTGTATTTGCTTACCCCGGCAACGGGTGTTCGTTTGCTCAAAGGCGGTACCCATCTCAGTCCTGACGAAATCGCCATGCTGCCGGAACGGGTGGTGCAGATGGCGGAAAAGCTGGGGTACAACCTGGCCAGTGGCGGACTCTCCAGCACGGCCCTCACTGCAGAGGCGTTTAATACGGTAATTCCTTACGGTGGCTGGATTATTGCCATTGCTTCCTTCCTGTTCGGGTACACCACGCTTATTGGCTGGTCGTTTTACGGGGAGCAGTGCCTGGGTTACTTTGCTGGCGCGCGCATCAAACAACCTTATCGGTTGGTGTACATCGCTCTGCTGTTCATTGGTGCAATTTTGCAGGGACGCTATCTGGACATCGTGTGGAATGTGGGCGATATTGCCAATGCAATGATGGCTATTCCCAATCTGATCGGATTGCTCTTCCTGGCTGGTCTGGTAGCGCGCATCACTGCCGAAGCGTTCGATGGTAAAAAGCAGCTCTATTGATGCCGGTCAGCAAACGGACGGGTTCAATATGGGAATGCGGTAGTTTCCCTTTTACTTAGCTGCCCCGAAAAAGTGTTTTACCGCTTCTCACAAAGATGGTTGGTAATTTCGGTTAAGTGAGAGAAGATGCTTCCTATCAGCAACTGCCTCCACCTGATTCGGTTGGAGGCAGTTTTTATCCGGTCGTCAGGTGAATCAAAATAAAATCAACTTTTGCCGGGGATTTGGCTAATTTACCAGCGGTTTCGGTAGGCCATTGCCACATAGCCAACCCAATGATGAATATTGGCCGGAGCAGTTTGGCCCATCTTTAAATCTTTTACCGGAATGGGTGGATGCATCAGACTGGTGGAGTAACGCAGCATTCGGCCTTTGACCCGTCCCCGATTGAGCTGTTTTTCCAGATAGTAGGCAGTTAGCATCCCGAATGGGACCGAATAGCGTCCGCACCAGGTCCAGGCGTACTGGCGGTAATCGTCCTTCTTCACCGTGTAGTCGCAAAAGCGTTTAATTTTTTGCGGGTCCAGTTCGCCCACCAGGCATTCGCTGATGATGGTTAAGTCCTTGTGCACGGCTGCCCGGTAACCGGCTGAATCCGCCCCGAATGGCGCCAGATTCTTTCCACCCCAATCCTGATCCCCGTAATGGACGCAGTCGTTAGAGATTGCCAGGGCAAAGTCTTTTCCCCATTGCCACTGGTGTTGCCGGGCAATTTCCGCCAGCGCCTGAGCCAGCGGTCGGGCAATTTGTTTCATCCGGTGGTAACTCATGTACGGCACCAGGATGGACACAATCCGAACATCCCGATGGTAGTACTGGAGGAACGGAAGCAGTGCCTCCACGGAATGTTCCACTTGCTGCAGGCTGTCGCTTACCAGATAGGTTTCCTGCGGGAGTCGGGCAATGATTTCCTCCCGAATGGGTGAAACGGGAATGTTACCGTACGGTCCGCGCCAGTGGGTGAAGGTATCGAACACCAGCCGATTCTCAATGCCGAACAGGCGGGCTTTGTGGGCTACTCCAAAGATAATAATGGTGGGCGCAGAGAGATTTTCGAACACGTAAGGGTACACATCACCGGCATAAGTGTAATCGTCATGGGGGGAGATGACCAGCTTCCAGCGGGTGGTGGAATCGATATTGTTTACCGCAAACACCGCTTTTCTCTCTTTCCCGAAACGGGCATCAATACGTTTCATCAACTCATCCATCTGTTGAGCAGTGTGAGCAAATCCCACCGTATCGGCCAGCCCGCGTAAGTGAACCACCGGTTGGTTTTTTTTCTCCCCGCACTGCCAGAACCAGACGGTTAGCAGTCCAATCATCAGTGGAACCAGAAAGTGCAAAGTTTTCATCGTGCCTCCTGAGTTGCTTGTTTTTATTACTCCAATGGAAATGGAGTCGGAGAATGAGGGGAAAACAGTTCCCGCTCCCGGCGGTACAGCTCCTGCATCAGCTCAAGAACGTTGCGGTGGATTCCCTGTAATTCGATCGGAGTAAATTCCGTGCGAACGGATTCCATGGGTTCCAGGAAAAAAAGCGTAACCGGGAACCGCTTTTGTTCCGGATAAAGCCGGGAGAGCAACAGAGCGTATGCTTCCACCTGGAAGCGGTATTTTCTGGCGGTTTCTGCCACCCGAGCGGGCGAAATGCGATTGGTTTTAAAGTCCAGCACTTCCCACAGCCCCTCCCGATTGCGGAAAAGTCGGTCGAAGATGCCCTGCAGGATAAAGGGTCCCATCCGCAAATCCGCCGAAAATTCACTGAACTGCTCCGGTGCACTCAGCAGAGTCACCAGTTCCGATTTGCGCAGGCGGACCATTAGTTCATGTAACCGTTTGCGAATTTCCTCCGGCTGAGCGGCAGGTTCCGGGAAGTATCGCCGAATGATCCACTCAATTTTCCGGGCATCCTGTTCGGCTGGCCGGGCAGGGAAGTCCTCTAACAATTTGTGCACCGCCGAACCCCACAGTGCGCCGCCCGGTTCGTCCTGGTAGTCGAATTCCACTGCCGGTGGCAAAATCCGGTAATCCTGCAGGTAAAAATGGTGAAAATAGCGGTCAGGATTTTCCTGAAAAATCATCAACTGAGTGGCGGAGTAAACCTGTCCCCCGGGAGGCTCCGGTACCACTTCGTGATATTCCGGATGAAACTCCGGCAGGGAAAACGGCTCTTCCAGTGGTTCATTGACTGATTCCTCTGCAGGCTCCCGGGTGGTAACTGCCGAAAAGGGGATAAACTGTACCTGTAGCTGGTGGTGTTCGGTTAAGGGAATTGTCCTTTGCTGGGACTCTGCGGGTAGCGGTTCCAATGCATAGCGTTCACACAGCCACTTCAGGTAGGAGGGGGTTTCCACTTTACCGTACGAATTCACCGCTCCAATCATCCAGAGGTGGTCGCGCGCGCGTGTAGCGGCAACGTAGAGCAATCGTTTCTCCTCTGCCAGCTTTTTCGCTTCTTCCCGCTGTTTGAGCCACTGATGGATAAACGGTTCCTGCTGTTCGGTTCGTTCGCCCTGTTGCTCCACTTTGCGGTTTTTTAGTGATCCGGGCACCATGCTAAATCCGTGCAGTTGATCGGTAAACACCGTTTGTCGGCTATTTAACATGAAGCGCTGGTTCAAAAAGGGCAAAATGACCACCGGAAATTCCATCCCTTTGGCACTGTGGTAGGTGAGAATCTGCACTTTATTTTCTTCCTGTTCCAGGATGGTAGCTTCTCCTTCGTGGCCTTCACCCCGTATCTGGTTTTCCAGCGCTTCCAGCAGGTCCATGAGCAGAGCAGAACGGCTTAATTGATATTCCTGAACGAACCGGACAAATTTATCGATGTTGGCTAATTTCTGGGAACCGTCCTTTTGGGCGGCAAGCAGTGCGCGGATGTGCAGGGATTCCATCACTGTGTCCAGTAATTGGGTGAAGCGGCTGGTTTGTGCTAACGGTTGCCATTCCCGAAAACAGCGGTTTAAATACGCCATGGCGTGCTGCTGGTCCGGGGGAATCTCCGCCATCTGCCCGGTTTTTTCTAAAAATTGGGTGAAATCGTTCCGGAAGGTTTCCCGGGCACTCAATTGCCCTTCCCGAAAAGCTACCAATTTCCGGAACCGTTCCCAATACGTGGCACCTTCTACCTGACTCAGATGGAACAGGGTGTTATCTGTCAGTCCGGCAAATTCACTCCGCAGAAAGGTAAGCAGGGCAAAATCATCCTCCGGCTGTGCCAGCCATCGCAGCAAGTAGTACAGGTCCTGCACCTCTTGCTGCCGGAAAAATCCTTTACCTTTATAAGTTTGATGAGGAATCCGGTGCTGTCGCAGGGCGGTGATCAGGGCTTCCAGATGGGTGCGTCCCCGCAGCAGAATGGCCACATCCCCATATTGAATGGGGCGTGTGGATTCGCTGCTCCCGCTAATCACCTGACGCCGAAGGGGGTTTTGTTCCACTATTCGGTGAATAAGCTGTGCCACGTAATCGGCTTCCCGGGAGATGATTTCCGATTTTGTGAGTGTATCAGTCTGGTCTGAGATCAGAATGTGCAGATGCGCCTGGCTGTTTAATCCCGGCAACGCGGTTCGTGCGGGAATCAGTTTTTGAAATGGCACTTCAAATTCCCCGCTGGCGGTGAAGAGTGTTTCAAAGAAGTGGTTGAAGAAAGCGATCAAAGCGGGATCGCTGCGGAAGTTCTGCTGCAGGTTAATGATTCCACTTTCTTCTTCCGGACTGGCGGGGAGAGCTTCTCCGGTTTCCGGGTGGTGGAAGGGCCGGGGTGTGGCGGTTTGCCGGATGCGCCGGGTGAACTCCTGAAAAATACGTAAATCAGCGTGGCGAAAGCCGTATATGCTCTGTTTGGCGTCCCCGACAAAAAAGAGTTTTCCCGGGGGAATGGGTTCGTCCTCCCGTTTGGTCAGAAGTTCAATCAATCGGCTTTGTAGCACATCCGTATCCTGAAATTCATCCACCAGTACATGGCGAAAACGCTGGTGCAGTCGTTCCCGTATTTCCGGATGATGCTCCAGCAGCTGAATGGCGCGGATTTGCAGTTCGTCAAAATCCAGTGCGTTCATCCGCGCCCGGGCAATGTCGGCAAATTGTAAAAAATCGTGGGCAATTCGGCTCAACCCGGCAATAATTTCCGGATATCGGCGATTGGTTTCGGCATCCCAGTACCAAAAACGCTGCCCATATTTCTCTGCCAGCCGGGAAGCCTCCCGAAACAGCTCTTTATCCGGCCCGTTCCAGGTGTTTTTGTTGACCCGCCGGTAGGCAGTGCCCTGGCTGGTAAGCAATCGCCGAAGCAACATGGAGATGATCTGAATTTGCTCCTGTTCCGATGTGCTGGAATCCAATAGGCGTTCCACCTGTTCGCTCAGTACATCATGGGGATGACTTGCTGAGAGTTGTTGAAGGGTGTTAAGCAGGGTGCGATCCTGAAGAAATTCCCGCAAAGCGTCCCGATGGAACCGAACGTAGTGTTCTTTCCATTGTTCCAGAATTTCTTCCGGGGTAAGCCGGGCAGTTTGTTTTAAAAATGGAAGAAGAATGGCGCGCTGATCGTAAATGATTTGAAGAAAACGTTTGATTTCCCGCAGGGTAAAAGCACTTAACGCCAGTTGTTGCAACCGAAGCGGCTCTTCCGGGTCGCTGCCATATTGCTGAAAAAAGTCCCGAAACGTGCGCTGGAAGAACTCCGCCTGCTGCACATCCTCTAATATCAGAAAATCCGGTTGAATGCCTGCTTCCACAGGATACTGTTTGAGCAGGTTATTACAAAACGCGTGGATGGTGAAGATTTGTGCCTGGTGCAGTTCCTGCAAAATGGCAAACAGTCGATTCCGGAATTTCTGGTTTTGCCGGAATCGCTGTTCCACTTCGCGGAAGATGCGCTCTTTCATTTCCGCTGCCGCTTTTTCGGTAAAGGTGATGGCAAGAATTCGGGAGACGGAAAGCTCTGGCTGGCTAAACAAAATGTGCAGATATCGGTTAACCAGCACGGTGGTTTTCCCGGAACCTGCACCGGCAGTCAGGGCAATGTTGCGCTGCAAATCCAGCGCTTTTAGCTGATTTTCGGTTAAGTGGTTCATCTTATCCCATCCGGAGCGGTCGCATTACACGCCAGCTTTTTTCCGCTTCTGAAAAATTTACTCAACATCCGGCAGGAAAGAAAGGTAATTGTGGGGAAAAAGCCAGCGGAGCCCGAACCTGCTTTCCCCTTCCCGATACCCATGATTTCCCTGATTTCCTCTTTTGCCTTTCCTTTCCGTCCGACCCGATAAAAACAGTGGGAATTTTAAATTTTTGTTTGAATATATGCCTGAATTGTACTATTTTTCTTTAGTAATAAAACAACCGGATTGTAAGCCAGCGTGGAGAGCTGCCATGGTAAAAGTGAAAAAAATTAAAGTGAAAGAACTGAACTTCTGGGAACGCATTTATTTACCACCCATTTTAAAGGGATTGGGGATTACCTTTCGTCATATTCCCAAGAAGAAATATACCCTGCAATATCCGGAAGAGAAGTGGGTACCGCGTCCCGGTTACCGTGGCGCCCATCGGTTGAACCGGGATGAGCTGGGACGTCCCAAATGTGTTGCCTGTGAGATGTGTTCTTCTGCCTGTCCGGCTAACTGCATTCACATTGTAGGGGGTACGGCGCCGTGGGACGATCGCGAACGCTATCCGGTGGTGTTCGAAATAGACATGTTGCGCTGCATCTATTGCGGAATGTGTCAGGAAGCCTGTCCGCGCGAAGCAATAGAATTAACCGAAGTGTACGATTTTGCCGATTACTCCCGCGATGCCCTGGTGTGGGACAAAGAAAAATTACTCTCCATGTACGATTTAACCAAAGATCACGATTATTATCAGAAAACAGCTCAAAAGCCGGTCCACGAACAGATTCCCACTCAGTTCGATTAAAATGCGTTTCGAACAATCCGAAGATAAATCAGCAAGCCACCTGAAGG
>CAZBWV010000106.1:0-4986 GCA_964495805.1 uncultured Calditrichaceae bacterium | reverse complement strand
AAAACATTTGATTTGAATCGATTGTAAACGAAAAGGAGATCAATATGGTCAAACATCATGTTAAAGATCTGACGCTGGCACCGGAGGGGAAGCGACGGATTGAGTGGGCAGACCGTCAGATGCCGGTATTACGTGAAATTCGGGCCCGATTTGAAAAAGAAAAACCGCTGGCAGGCAAAAAGATGAGCGCCTGCTTGCACGTTACCGCCGAGACCGCAAACCTGGCGCGGACCCTGAAAGCGGGCGGTGCCGACCTGGTATTGGTGGCTTCCAATCCCCTCAGCACTCAGGATGATGTGGCTGCCTCCCTGGTGAAAGATTATGGCATCTCCGTCTTCGCTATTAAAGGAGAAGACCACAAAACCTATTATGACCATATTCATGCTGCTTTGCAACACGATCCGGTGGTTACCATGGACGATGGAGCCGATTTGGTTTCCACTCTGCATCAGGACTACCCGGAGAAATGCGCACAAATTTATGCATCCATGGAAGAAACCACCACCGGTGTAATTCGTCTGCGTGCCATGCACCAGGATGGCGCATTAAAGTTACCCGTCTATGCCGTAAACGACGCCATGACCAAATTCCTGTTCGACAACCGATACGGAACCGGGCAAAGCACCGTGGACGGTATCATCCGTGCAACGGATATTTTGCTGGCCGGTAAAACGGTGGTGGTAGCCGGGTACGGCTGGTGTGGTCGCGGATTTGCCATGCGCTGCAAAGGCATGGGTGCCAATGTCATCATCACCGAAGTGGACCCCATCAAAGCGCTGGAAGCAGCCATGGACGGTTACATGGTAATGCCCATGATGAAAGCGGCAGAAGTTGGAGACCTGTTTGTCACCATCACCGGGGACATCAACGTGATCCGTCCGGAACATTTTGAGCGCATGAAAGATGGCGCCATCGTAGCCAATTCCGGGCATTTCAACGTGGAGATCGATATTCCCGGACTGGAAGCGATGGCGAAAGAGAAACACCCCGAAGTTCGGCGCTATGTGGATGAATACGTGCTGCCCAACGGGAATCGGATTTATCTGCTGGCACAAGGCCGATTAATCAATCTGGCCGCAGCAGAGGGACATCCCGCCAGTGTGATGGATATGAGCTTCGCCACCCAGGCATTGACGACCGAATATGCCCTGAAGGAGAAAAAACCAGCAGGCGTGTACAAGGTGCCCCGGGAAATCGAAGATTACATTTCGACCCTCAAGCTCAAAACCATGGGTATCGAAATCGATCAACTAACCGAAGAACAGAAAGAATATCTCAGCTCCTGGGAAATGGGAACCTGATTTCCCCTGCACCGTACAAACCAGACCATTTGTGTTCAGAAGCCCTGCCCGTTCCGGTTAGCGGGTAGGGCGTTTTTGTGAAACGGGATTTTAAAATGTCAATCTGAAATCACATGACAGGAAAATTCATTACATCATGAGTCGCAATAAAAAACGAGCTCCATCTGAGAAAATTTCCCGGTTTATCCGGGTTAAAATAGAAGATTTGAACGAAAGCGGAGACGGTGTGGCGTTTTATCAGAAGAAAAAACTCACTATCAAGAAAACGCTGCCCGGAGAGGAAGTACTGGTAACCTACAATCCGGATCGCCCCCGGAAAGCCCGCATTGAGCTCAAACGGATACTGGTTACCGCACCCGACCGGGTTACACCACCCTGCCCTTATTTTGAAGACTGCGGTGGCTGCCACCTGCAGCACCTTAATTACTCCCGACAACTTACCTTTAAACAACAGGTGATTCAACGGCAGTTGCTTGCTTATCCGGAGCTCAAATCCATTCATGTGGCACCGGTGGTGGGTATGCCCGAACCGAAACACTACCGGAACAAAACGCAAATGCCATTCCAGCGCATGGGGGAGGCAATTCACTACGGACTTTACCGGCGCGGTACTCACGAACTTATTCCCATGGATTTTTGTCTGGTGGAAAGCAAGGATGCCAATCGGGCACTCCAGATCGTCCGAGATTGGGCAAGGCAATACCAGATTGAACCGTACGACGAGATCGAACACAGCGGAATTCTCCGCCATGTGATGGTTCGTAAGGGTCAGTTTACCAATCAGGTGATGGTGGTACTGGTCACCACTACCCGGGAGGTTCCCCACTGGAAATTCCTGGTGGAAGCACTGAAACAGGGCCTTTCCACACTCCGCAGTGTGATTCTTAACATCAACAACCGGCGCACCAATGTGATTCTGGGAGAAGAAAATCTGGTGATGTGGGGAGACCCTTTCATTGAGGAACAGCTGGGACGCATTCGCTACCGTATTTACCCGGAAACGTTTTTCCAGACCAATTCCGTGCAGACGGTTAAACTGCTGGAAACACTGGTGCGGGAGGCGAAACCCGGTAAAACGGATCAGGTGCTGGAATTGTACAGTGGTACCGGAACAATTGGGCTGTATCTGGCATCGCGAGTTAAACAGGTGGTGGGGATGGATATAAACCAGAAAGCCATTCAGGCAGCCAATCAGAATGCTTCGGACAACCAGATTGCCAACGCCACCTATTATCCTGCCGATGCCAGCGAAGATTTTCTCAACCAATTGCCGGACGGTTTTCATCCATCCATCATCATTGTCGATCCGCCACGCAAAGGTCTATCCCAACGCACCATTGACGAAATGGTTCGGCTCTCTCCTCAGAAAATTGTGTATATTTCGTGCAATCCCCGAACCCTGATTCGGGATTTAGCCGATTTTTACCGCTACGGTTATCGGGCAAAAACTATTTTCCCGTTCGACATGTTCCCGCAAACCGCCCATGTAGAAAGTCTGGTAATTCTGGAGAAACAACCGGAACAATAAATCTCTTCGCCAGATTTTTGCTGCCAGAAAGAAAAGTTAAAAACCATCCTGGTCACTACCGCTGCCGAAGACCCCTCATTTTACGGCAACGCAAAAATTGCCTGTACCGGTTTGTTCGGAGAAATCACACCCATTACATCTCCCCTTTTGGAACCATCATTCGCCCTCTCACTTTTTCAAAACGTTCTTGATTTACTCCTTTTTTTCGATTTACTTAAACGCCGGAAACAATTAGTTCAAACAAAATCCATTCACGATAAAAACAAGGAGAATCACCGTGAAAGAAGCGATTGAAGGACTGGAACCCCGGGCGCTGTGGGAACATTTTTACCAGATTGCGCAGATTCCCCGCTGCTCCAAACATGAGGAAAAAATCCGCGATTACGTGATTGAAGTAGCGAAACGGAACGGACTGGAATACAAAATGGATGCGGTAGGAAACGTGGTGGTGAAAAAGCCCGCTACACCCGGTTACGAAAACAAACCCGGTGTGGTCCTGCAGGGACATCTGGATATGGTGTGTGAGAAGAATAAGGACACCGAACACGATTTCAGCAAAGATCCGATCAAGCTGGTGCGGGATGGAGACTGGATTACCGCCGACGGTACCACACTGGGGGCAGACAACGGCATCGGCCTGGCAGCTGCTCTGGCAGTAATGGAAAGTAAGGACATTCAACACGGTCCCATGGAGTTCCTGTTTACCATTGATGAAGAGACCGGTTTAACCGGTGCTACAGAAATTTCTCCGGATATGTTAGAAGGACGCTACCTGCTAAATATGGATTCCGAAGAAGACGGAGCACTGTACATCGGATGTGCCGGTGGCCAGGATTGCGAGCTGTACTTGCCGGTGGAAACGGAAGAGGTACCGGCTGAGTTTACTGCCGTGCAGGTGAAGGTTGGGGGTTTGTCCGGAGGCCACTCCGGCCTGAACATTCACGAAGGTCGCGGAAACGCCATCAAATTGCTGAATCGTTTTCTATGGAAGATTTTGCCACAGGTAGGTGGTCGGCTGGCTTACATCGAAGGTGGCAGCAAACACAATGCAATTCCCCGCGAAGCAGATGCCATCGTCTATTTACCCACCACCCGGGTGGAGGATCTGAAAAAATACGCCGAAGATTATCAGGCTATTTATCGGGACGAGCTCAGTGCTATTGATCCGGATGTTACTCTGACAGTTGTTCAGGATGGTTTTACCGCGCCGGAGAAGATGTACACCTCCCAGTTGCATAACAAACTGCTCAACCTGCTCTACAGCATTCCCCATGGTGTCATTGCCATGAGTCATGCTGTTCCGGGACTGGTGGAAACTTCCACCAATCTGGCTGTTGTGGGCGTTAAGGACAACAAGGTGAGTATTCTGACCAGTCAGCGAAGTTCGGTGGGCACGGAGCTTACAGATATCCACGATATGGTACGCGCTTGCGGATATCAGGCAGGTGCCGAAGTACACAGTGGTGGTGGTTATCCTGCATGGAAGCCCAATCCGGATTCGCCGCTCCTTAAAAAATCCATCGAAGTGTTCAAATCCCTGTTTGGGAAGGAACCGGAGATTAAAGCCATCCATGCCGGTCTGGAATGCGGCATTATTGGCGACAAATTCCCGGGGATGGATATGATTTCTTTCGGTCCCACGATTGAAGGAGCTCATTCCCCGGACGAACGGGTGCAAATCTCCACAGTAGAGCGGTTCTGGAAATTCCTGGTGAAACTCATCGAACATCTTGCTGCGTAGTATTACACCAACAATCATGCAGGTTTACCCGGTTGCTGCTGTCAGGTGGTAACCGGGTTTTTATTCTTACATGTGAAAAAATAAATGCGATTTCCTGAAACGATTTATTGATTATGATTCAATGAACGGAAAGAATAAATTCGAGAAGTATCTGACTGCTTCCTTTGATGAGAAGAACCTGTTCGATTTAATTGAGCACAAAAAATAATACTGACCGCCAGAAGAATGGCAATTAACAGCAAAATAAAACGTTTCAACCCACACACTCCTTTCGTGTAGCGAATAGAAAATACAGTTTCCATTTCAGTATTCCAATAGCAAAAATTTATTTTAATGATTCATTTACATTATCACGATTGTTTCAGCCCGGTGGAACATCGCAACCCAATGTTTTATGAAAAAACCGCCAGTTTATT
>CAZBWV010000105.1:0-30624 GCA_964495805.1 uncultured Calditrichaceae bacterium | reverse complement strand
GCGATCGGTATGATTCTACCACCCACTCTTTCATTCACACCGGGCTAGAGCCACGGTGTGAATCAATGTTCAGGCTTCTGAACCAAGCAAAACCGTCAATCCCTGATCCTGTCTCATCCTGTACATCCTGTCAAAAAATTCTTTTTTCCCCACAACCTGGATGAACACGAGACCCCTCGACTCCGCTTTCGCTCCGCTCGGGGTGACACGTCGTCCTGCTGTCATTCCGACTGAAGCGACGAACGCAGTGAGGAGCGGAATGGAGGAATCTAATCAAAACACCATCCCGTTCATCCCGCTTGTATTTTTTAGACAGGATGAACAGGATTTTCAGGATGATTGAAGGATTTTTCGTTTGATTATTTAAAATCTGTGTTGCTTTCAATCTCTGTCTGTTATTTTTGATCCAGATTTTTAAATTTTTCCTGATTAAAAAAACCTTAATCTTTAAAATGAATCCAGTTCCATCCTGTGTATCCTGTCTAATTTTTTCAGTGGCAAGCCGGATAGGAGATGAGACCCCTCGACTTCGCTGTCGCTCCGCTCGGGGTGACAGGGTAGCCTGCTGTCATTCCGACTGAAGCGACGAACGCAGTGAGGAGCGGAACGGAGGAATCTCCGGGGAACGTCATCCTGTTCATCAGATATCCATTGACATCAGACTTCAGATCGGTGGAGCAATTAACCGGTTTATCCGGATTTAGAAAACACCATCCCATCCGGGATAGTTGAGTTTAAGAGCCCCGATTCATAGAGGGCGGATTTAAAGTTCGATATAAATTTTTCTGAACAACATTCCTTATTATATTCTCCTCTTGCACAGAAAAAGAAAAGGAGACCCGAAAATGATTCCCCGGCGGTTAAACGCTTTACGCGAGTTGATGAGGCAATATCACATACAGGCATATTTGGTGCCCAGTACGGACCCCCACGGCAGCGAATATGTACCTGAATGCTGGCAACGTCGCCAGTGGTTGAGCGGATTTACCGGTTCGGCTGGCGAGCTGGTGGTAACCCTGAATGATGCCGGGCTATGGACGGATTCCCGGTATTTCCTCCAGGCGGAAGAGGAATTAAAAGGAACCGGCATTCGTTTATTTAAAGTGGGACTACCCGAAACACCCGATATTCCCCGATGGCTGGGAGAGGTGTTGAAGGAAGGCGATGCGGTGGGATTGGACACCCGGCTGTTTTCTTATCAGGAAGCACAGAAGTTAGAGGAAGCATTACGCAACCGCGGATTGGTACTCAAACCCATCGAAGTGAATCTGGTGGACGAAATCTGGGACGACCGTCCTGCTTTTCCCCGGGCACCTGCCGTACCCCATCCCCTGCAATACAGTGGGGAGACGGTGGAGAGCAAACTTACCCGGGTGCGGGATAAGATGAGCCAGCACCATACGGATGCCCATGTGGTCACCACTCTGGATGCCATCGCCTGGTTGTACAACATCCGTGGCAGCGATGTGGCATACAATCCGGTGGTAATTGCCTATGCCATCGTCACCGTGCAGGATGCCCGGCTGTTTATTCCGCCCGAAAAAGTGACGGACGAATTACGACAGCATCTGAAGAACCGGGTGCAGATTTTCCCCTACGATGCATTTGGGGAGCATTTACACCAGCTGGCCCGCGAAAAAAGTCGGGTGTGGCTGGAGCCGGATGCGGTGAGTCGCTGGGTGGTGGATGCGCTGAAACCGGGCGCCCGGTTGTACTTCGACCGCAGCCCTATTACCTGGTTCAAAGCCATTAAAAACGAGACGGAAATTCAGGGCTTTCGTAACGCCCATGTTCGCGACGGAGTGGCAATGGTGAAATTTCTGCACTGGCTGGAAAAAGCAGTTCCCCGGGGTGGCGTAACGGAAATATCCGCTGCCGAACAGGCGGAAAAATTCCGGCAGGAACAGGAACTGTACGTCGGACCCAGTTTTCATCCCATTTCCGCTTATCGGGAACATGGCGCCATTGTTCATTACTCCGCTACTCCGGAAACCAGCGTGGAACTGAAACCGGAGGGCATCTTCCTGTTCGATTCCGGTGGCCAGTATCTGGATGGTACCACGGACATTACCCGAACCGTGGCATTGGGTCAACCGACCCCGGAGCAGAAAGAACACTTTACCCGGGTCCTGCAAGGACATATTCAACTGGCCATGACCCGTTTCCCCCGCAACACGGCAGGGAACCAACTGGACACCATTGCCCGCAAACCGTTGTGGGATATCGGGTTGAATTACGGGCATGGAACCGGTCATGGAGTGGGTTCGTATTTGAACGTTCACGAGGGACCGCAGGGCATTTCCTATTATCGGGGAATCGGGGTACCCATGGAAGTGGGAATGGTGACTTCCAACGAACCGGGCTACTACCGAACGGGTGAATATGGCATCCGCATCGAAAATCTGATTCTCACGGTAAAAGATGAACCATTCAGCAGCGATGAAGGGGAGTTCTATTGTTTCGAAACCATTACCCTGTGCCCCATTGACCTGAAATTGGTGGCATTGGAAATGTTAAGTGCGTCCGAACGGGAGTGGTTAAACCGGTATCACCGAAAGGTGCGGGAGACGCTTTCGCCGTTTTTGAATGAAGAAGAACGTACATGGCTGAAGGAAGCCACCCGGGAGGTTTAACCGATCGGTTGCCCCGGAGAGTTTGATTGTTTTTAAACAGAACAAAATGAAGCTGAGGGATATATGAAACAAGCGTTTGCACGAATTGTTATTATTGGAATGCTCTTCCTATCCACTCTTCTGGCAGGAGAGCCGTTTTTTGGATTCACCGATATGTTTCGGATAAAAAAAGTGTACCAGCCTCGTCTTTCTCCGGATGGGGCTTTTGTGGTATTCCGTGTAGCGGAGGCAGATACGGTAGCCAATCGCTGGGTGTACCATTTGTGGCGCACAGATGTGCGCACCGGCGAAACGCTGCAACTTACCCGCGGGCACAGCAGCCAGTCCCATCCCCGATGGGCACCGGACGGAACCGCTATCTATTTCCTGATGAAATCCGATGACCACCGTAATCTGTTCCTTTTACCTAACAACGGAGGTGAACCGCATCGGGTGTTTGCCCATCCGGCTGATATCCTTGATTTTCGCATCACCCGGGACGGGCAAAAGATTTACTTCCTGGCGCGGGATAGCCTGACCCGGGAGGAGCAACAGGCACGCGAGAAAAAAGACGACGCCTATTTTTACGACGAAAATGAAAAGCCGGTGCAACTGTGGGTGTACAACCGTGCCCAAAATAGCAAACGCCAGCTCACATTTGCCGAATATTCCATCCGGGAGTTTGCCCTTTCGCCGGATGAGTCGCAAATTGCGCTGGTTGCAGCACCCACCCCCCGGCTGGACGATTACCTGAAGCGAGAAGTTTATCTGGTCAATCTGACCACGGGCGACCAGCATCAGATAACTCACAACAAAATTGCCGAACGACAAATCACCTGGTCGCCGGATGGCAAATATCTCACCTTCACTTCCGATGCCAATAGCCAACTGGAAACTTACTATCAGGACTCCATCTTTTTACTGGACATTGCCAGCGAAACCATCGTGGATTTACTGCCGGAGTTTCGTTATCAGGTATTCGACTATGCCTGGAATCGCAAGGGAACGGAGATCTATTTTATTGCTAACATGGGGGTGAACACTCAAATCTTCCGGTTAAGCCGAAAAAAAGGCGGAGTCCAACAGCTTACCCATGGCGATCATTCCGTTCGTTCGCTGCACTACCAGCCCACCGTGAATCAACTGGTATATCTGGAATCCACTCCCCACCGACCCTATGATGTGTTTCTTGCCTCCCCCGGCAAATTACCCGGACGCCAGCTGACTCACCTGAACAGTTGGGTGGAGGAATATCCCCTGGCTGAGTACCGCACCATCCACTGGCGCAGTACCGATGGCTACACGGTGGAAGGCATCCTGATTTTACCGGCTAATGGCGCCCAGCCTCCTTATCCGCTGGTGGTTCAACTACACGGAGGTCCGGAATCGTCCTACCGGAACTATTTTGGCAGCAGCTGGGTTACTTATCCACAGGTGTGGGCAGCCCATGGATACGCCATTTTTCAGCCCAATTACCGTGGGAGTACCGGTTACGGAGATGAAGTGATGCGAGCCATTTTAGGCCATTATTTTGAAAAGGATATTGACGACATCATCAGCGGAGTAGATTATCTGATTCGTGAAGGAATTGCCGACCCGGAACACATGGCGGTAATGGGGTGGAGTGCCGGAGGGCATTTAACCAACTGGCTGGTGACCCATTTTCAGCGCTTTGGAGCAGCCTGTTCCGGTGCCGGTGGAGCGAACTGGTACTCCTTTTACGCCCAGACCGATGTACAGTACATCCGGGAAATCTGGCATCTGGGACCACCCTATTTGCGCCAGAATTACTACATGAAAAAATCGCCGGTTACCCATGTGGAAAATGCCCGCACGCCAACGCTGATTCTGTGTGGCGAGCAGGACAGGCGAGTGCCTTTTCCGCAGAGTCTGGAAATGTACCGCGGACTGAAGCGAATGGGTTGTCCCGTGCGGTTTATTGCCTTCCCCAGAGAGGGACACGGCCTACGCGAATTGCGCCACCAGATGACCAAAATGAAACGGGAATTCCAGTGGGTGGAGAAACACCTCTTCCAGCGGGACTGGGAACTGGACGACCTGCACTAAAAACTTTGCGGGGATGGAACCGATATCGAACCCTGAAATTGTCCCATGTTCTATGGATTTCTCTTTGCCAGAACCGACAGAAACCACTATATTTTAGACGAAATTCTAAAGGAACTGCCCATGGTGAAACGCTGGCTTTTTCTGTTGTTGATAGCCATTCTTTTGTTGAATGTCACTGCCGGATCGGCTCAGCTATCCCGGCAGGAAAAACAGGACTTTCTCACCGCCCGCGGACTGTTCGACGATGGAATGTATGAACTGGCACTGCAGCAACTTCAACAATTTACCGAAAAATATCCCCGCTCCTCCCTGAACGAAGAGGTCTTTTTCCTGCAGGCGGAATGCTACTTTTTCCTGAATCAATATTCCGAAGCCATCCAGTTTTATTCCGATTATTTGCGCAGGTATCCCAATGGCTCACTACGGGCGGAATCCATCTTCCGGCTGGGACTGGCTTATTACAAGAGCAACCAGTTCCACCGGGCCATCGAAACCCTTCAGAAACTTCCGGATCAGTTCCCGGAGAACGATCTGTCTGCCGAAGCTTACTACTGGATTGGGGAGAGCTACTATAAATTGCGGGAACCCGATCAGGCGGAAGCGGCTTACCTGAACGCCATCCGGAAATATCCTGCGGCAGATATTAAAGCGTACGCCTACTACAGCCTGGGCTGGATTTATCAGGACACCGATCGGCCGGAAAAGGCGCTGGAGGTGTACCAGAAACTGATTCAGGAATTCCCCGATCATGATTTAAGCCTGGAAGCCTATTTCATCCGCGGAAATATTTTGTACCGCATGGGGCGTTACGATCAGGCCATCCAGACCGTTTTAGCCGGGCTGAAAAAAGACCGCCGGGACCGATTCAAACCGCAGGGATTGTTCCTGATTGGCGAAGCGCTGTTTGCCCAGGGGAAAGTAGAAAAGGCGCGCGAACTGTACCAGCGGGTTATCCGGGAATTCCCCAACAGCGATATATACTGGCAGGCGCTTTTCTCCCTGGGATGGAGCTATTTCTCCCAAAAAGACTTTCAGCAGGCGTATCAGGCGTTTCACCAGGTGGCAACCGGACAGGCAGATACTCCCATCGGATTAAAGGCGCTGTTTTACAGCGGTGTTTGTCAGAAGCAACTGGGGCACCCGGATCAGGCGGCTGGTACGCTCAACGAACTGGTCATCACCCATCCGGAAAGTGAGTTTGCCGACGATGCGTTGTACGAACTGGCAGAAATGGAATTCCAGCAGAACCACTTTCGCGAAGCGCTGAAATATCTGGAGAAACTCCGCACCGTGTATCCGGAAAGCGAACTGATGCCCGCTACCCTGAAGATGCAGGCGGACTGCCTGATTGGATTGAAGGAGTATCCACAGGCGTACGATATTTTAAGCAACATATCCGGAGCCGACCCGGCGCTGCAGGAGGAAGTGGTGTTCAAGCGCGGCTGGTGTGCGTTTCAACTTTCCCGGTTTCAGGATGCCGTGCGGAATTTCCGGCAATATCTAAACAACTATCCCGATGGTTCGCTACGTGCCGAGGCGATGTACTGGCTGGCTGAAGCACTATACAACCTGGGGAATTACCCGGAGGCGGCTCAGGCTTACCAGCACTTCCTGCAGCAGTTTCCCGATCATACTTATGCCACCGATGCCCGATACGGATTGGCCTGGAGTTACTATCAGAATCGCCAGTTCGACCTGGCAGTGCAAACGTTCCGGCAACTGGCGCAAACCACTCAAAATCCGCAATATCTGGCAGATGCTCTGCTGCGCCAGGCCGACGCCCTGTTTGCTCAGAAAGAGTATTCCCGGGCAATTCAAGTTTATCAACGCTACCTGGAGCGCTTTCCGCAGGGGCAGGAGCGGGAATGGGCGGTCTTCCAGATCGGAATGGGCTATTTCAAACAGGAGCAATATCCGGAAGCGCGCAGCCAGTTCTCCCGATTGCTTCAGGATAACCGAAGCGGCGAATATGACGAAAACGCCCTGTACCTGATTGCCCGAAGCTATTTTAAACAGAATGATTTTGACCATGCCATCCAGCAATACAAGGCATTTATTAAAAAATTCCCCCACAGCGAACTGTTGCCGCGGGTGTATTACGAATTAGGCGATGCGTTTTACAATAAGCGAGATTTCCGTGCCGCCATGATATGGTACGAGGAGGTCATACGCAAATTCCCCGATAGCCCCCTGGTGGGCGATGCCATTAGCGGATTGCAGTGGGCTGCCATGCAGATGGGAGAGGTGGAAAAAGCGTTTGCTGCCGCCGATCGCTATATTCAGGAGCATCCGGATAGTCGGTTGAGCGAGGAGCTTCTGCTACGGCGGGGCGATTTCTACTTCGGACAGCAGAAATTCCAGCAGGCCATCGCTGCTTACCGGAACTTCCTGAAACGCTATCCCGGTTCCCTGATGGCGCCCAAAGCACAGTACTGGATTGGATTAAGTTACCTAAATTTAAAGGATTACGATCGGGCGGTGGCGGCTTTCCGGAAGGTGGTAAACCAGTATCCCGAAAGCGAAGTGGTACCCGATGCGCTGTTCCAGCTGGGAATTCTGTTTCGCGAAACCGGCAAACCACAGAAAGCGCTGGAGCAGTTTCGCCTTGTTTTACAGGGAAAGTTTGCCCGCAATCAGGACCCGGCCTTTCTGAGCGAAGTGCATCTGCAAATAGGACTCACCCACCTGAAACAGGCTAACCCGGAAAAAGCCCGGCAGGCTTTCCGAAAAGCCATTACAGTGGCACCCCAATCGTTCAGTGCGTATCGGGCGCGCATTGAACTGGCACGCCTGGAAGTTGCGCGCAAAAACGAAACCGAAGCCCGACGGTTGCTGGAACAGGTGATTCAGAATCGCAATGATGAACTGGCCGCCGAAGCCCAGAAGGTAATGGGGGACCTCTATTTTGAGCTGGGGAAATATCAGGATGCGGTAACCAATTACTTGCGGGTAAAATACGTGTACTCTGCTTATCCCGGCTGGGTGGCACGGGCGCTTTATCGGGCAGGGCTTACCTACGAGAAAATGGGACAGCCGGAAAAAGCGAAAAAGCTGTATCGGGAAGTGGTGGATAAGTTTGCCGCAGAGAAAATTAGCGAAAAGGCAAAGGAGAGGCTCTCAGCACGATGAGCGGAAAAAAATATAACTTGGCGAAGAAACGGAAAGGCGAAAGAAAAACAACGCCTGCCGTCTGGTTCACCCTCCGGACGCTGAGTTTGTTTGTTTGTCTTGTGGTCTTCCCACCGCTGCTGGCGCAGCAACCGGACACCACGGCTTCCAGAAAAACGCTGCCCGAAATTCAGCTTCAGGAATACACGATTGTGGGGTTGGAACGCATTCGTTTGCCGGAGAAGGAGCGCGTACACATCTTCCGCAGGGTGCGTTTGAATTGGGTTCCGAACCAAACCATCTGGCAAAAGGCAGAGCCTCAGATTCAGTTCCGTTTTTCCCGGGTCAAGCCTTCCCTGCTTCGCCTGTATGAGTTCCCCTGGCTTCAGGGGGAAGTGGGCTACGGTTCATTTAACACACCCGCCGTGAGGCTGCGCACCCAATTTAAAATAAACCACTGGTTGCCCTATTTTGGTGCTCATTTTGCCCGCAGCGATGGCTGGCGGGAAAATGCCGGATGGAGCGATATCGGTATGCGTGCAGGTTTCCATTACCAGCTACGCCCGGGGCATCAACTGAGCATTGGAACCGATTATCGCTTCCGGCAGCAGGGAGTATATGCGGAACTCATACCATCCGATACCGAAACGTACCAGACCGAAACCACCTTTTGGAACTGGACTGCCGAATTGCGTCAACAGTGGAGCGAAAAAATCAGCAGTCGGATTGGCGGAGAATTCCATACCGATGCCTTCTGGAACCGTACCAGCTATTCCAGCAAAGGATTTCGGGCAGATGCGGAGGGGCAGTACCGATTACTTCCAGGTACAGTTCTGCAAGCGGGAATAAGCTGGCAGGAGGAGAAAATTTCTTTTTCGCCCGGAGAACCTTTTCTACAAACTTTTGCGTTGGTGTCGGAAGTCCCTTATCATGGCCGTTTGTTCGAAACACAGTTATGCGTGGTACACCGCTGGCGAATGCTGGAAATTCGGCTGGGCGGCCGGTATCAGGCGCTGGAGGACAACACCCTGGAGGAGTACGACAGCAAGTTCGAAACCACCTACACGCAAATCCAGCAATTTTATCCCGACGGGCAACTCACTCTGGTTCCCCTTCGCCAGATGGGCTTCTTTGTGGCATATCGTCCCGGAATCCACCTGAACACCCTTTCCCAGATGGTGCGGTTCCATCCTTTCGGAGATTTTTATGGGATGGCAGCTTCGGAGGACCAGCGCTACTGGGAAGCCGGTGCGTACCTGAAACAAAACGAAAATCGTTACCTGCGCCTGACCGTTCGGTATATTCGCGGTTCCCATTACCTGATTCGAGATTACCCGATTAATATTGAGAATTTTCGCATTGTGAACCCATACAGTATGCTCCCGTATTTCGGTATGCTGGATTGGATGACTTTGAAGGAACTCTCCCTGCGGGGGCGCTGGGATTTTCTGCAACATCTGTTTCTGAAGGGATGGATCATCCTGCGTAAAAGCCGAATTGAAGAATGGAAATGGGGAAATCCACTGATTATCGGCAAGCAGGTCTCCTTTATTCCCGACCTGACTGCCGGTGGGGAAGTGGAAGCACGTTTTGCCCATGGTGTCCGGATTGCCCTGATCCCGGAGTACGTGGGCATTCGCTATATCGATGCCTATAATTACGAAACGCTGGACCCGTTCTTCCTGTTGCATCTGAAGGGCGAGGTGCCGTTGTACCGATCGTTGAAGATGGTTGTGCGGCTGAATAATATATTGAACCATTCCTATTTCCGGTGGTTGGGGATGCCGGAGGCCGGGTTCCATATGTGGGGTGGTATAAAAGTGGAATTGTAAACCGGCGGATAATAATCCGGCGGAAAACCGGGAAAGTTGGTCGTGAAATGAAACAGTGAGTTCAAATTGGTGAGATAAAAAGGAGGAATTCATGAGTCTGCTTTCTGTGCTGGCAAAGGGTGGCTGGTTGATGATATTTATTGGAATTTTTTCGCTGATTGCGCTGGGGGTGTTTATTGAGCGAGTGCTGGTTTTGCGCAAAGCGAAAATTAATCTGAATGCGTTTATGTTAAAATTGCGTCAGTACCTTTCCCGGGGGGATATTCAGAGTGCCCTGGAGTTGTGTGCCAATACTCCCGGTCCCATCGCCAACGTGCTGGAGAAAGGGCTACGCATGCATCGGCAGAGCCGGGAGGAGATTAAAGATGCCATCGAAAGTGCCGGACGGGCGGAAATTTACCAGCTGGAACGGGGATTTGCTACCCTTGCTACCATTGCCGGCGTGGCACCACTAACCGGTTTTCTGGGAACGGTTACCGGAATGATTCGGGCGTTCATGCGCATTCAGGAACTGGGCGGAAACGTCAATGCCACCGTGCTGGCTGGTGGCATCTGGGAAGCATTAATTACCACCGCCGCCGGTCTGCTGGTGGGCATCCTGACCCTGCTGGCATACAACTACCTGGTCGCCCGGGTGCAGCGATATGTGTTCGAAATGGAAGTGAGCTCCACCAATCTGCTGGAATTGCTTACCGCCAATCAGGAGAAGGGGAGAACCACTCATGAAATTTGAAACCGAACATCAGTATTTAAGTTCGTTTAGTTTTTCTTCGTTAACCGATATTGTCCTGCTTTTGCTCATTTTCTTTTTGCTCTCTTCCTCCTTTATTATCCAACCGGGCATTAAAGTGCAGTTACCGCGTACGGAAACCGCTGCGGTGCATTCGGAAAAGAGCATCTATGTTACCGTTACCCGAAACGGAACCATCTATCTGAACGACAATAAAATTTCCCTGGGGAAGTTAGGAGCGGAATTGCGTCGGTTTCTGGTGAGCGGCGAGAAGCAGGTCATTGTGTTGCGTGCCGATCGGGATGTGAAACTTTCGCTGGCTGTTCAGGTAATGGACATCTGTAAAGCGGCAGGTGCGGAGAAATTTTTAATTGCTACCCGGCCGCGAAAGTAATTTGCCGGTTTTTTTTCGATGGAAGTTCCGGACAAATTCCACCGGAAGAGCCGATTCGGGTGGAACCGGTCCGATAAAATAAATATTTTTCAACTTGCAGGGGTTCAATGTTTCGACGTTTTCTGGAAGATGAACAGATTGTTTCCGTTTTAGGCACCGTGGCGGTGCATCTGGTGCTGATTTTGCTGTTCTGGCTGATTCATATTCGGTTTCAGCCGGTGGTGGAAGAATTTGCCCGGGTCACCATTTCCGGTGGCTGGGAAGCACCCACCCGCCTGAGCGAAGCGGTACCGGAGCAATCGGAAACCCGGGAAGAGGCACAACCTGCCCCCCCGGAGAGCAATTTGCCGGAAAACCTGCAACTTCCCGAGCGACGGGAACTGGCACTAAACGAAGAAGAAATTGTGGAAAAAGTCCAGCCGGAAGTGGAGAAATTCACGCCCCCTGCCAACATTACCAAAAAAAGCCGACCGGTTAGCCCGCCTGCACTGAAACAGACCGCTGCACCACCCGCTTTTACCAAACGAGAAAAGACTGTGGATAAAGGGCTGTTCCGAAAACGGCTGGACGAAAAACTGCTGAAGGGCACGCAGAAAGTGTCCCTGAACATCGACCGCCAGTTCGAAATCGATTGGGAGGGCGAAATTAAGCGCGAAATTTACCAGAAGCGACTTCCCGAATTCCCACCGGACATCCAGCGCGAGGCAACCATCAAAATTCGCTTTACCGTGCTGCCAAACGGATTGGTGGGGCAGGCGGTGCTGCTGCAAAAAGGGGATACCCGACTGGAAAACCTGACCCTGGAAGCCTTCAAAACCTGGCGGTTTAATCCTCTGCCGGATTATGTGGAACAGCGTCCCCAGACCGGCGTTATTACCTTCCATTTTAAGCTGAAGTAGCTCATTCCCGAGTGCTCACATCAGGTTGGCGGGAGGTTCGGCAGGGAGGAAATGAAAAGATTTTCGAACAGGGATTATTTTCAAAAAACGGGTGTGCAAATGCAATACGAAATCTGGCAATTGCCGGTAAACCAGCTGGTATCGTCGCAGAAGTTGTTTTACCACATGGATCCTGCACCACAGGAGTTGCGCCAGTCCATTCAGGAAGTGGGAGTTTTACGACCCGTTCAGGTGGTTTCTGTGCCGGAGGAGGGTATTCTGGTGGTGGATGGTCATCGAAGGGTGCACCTGGCGCAGCAGCTTCACCTTCCCCAACTACCGTGCGAAATTTATCCCCCGGAACAGTTAGAAGACCTGTTTTACCAGGCTGTTCACCTGAATCAGTTTGAGGGTGGTCTTTCTCTGATGGAAAAAATACGTGTCCTGCACCGAACACGGGAGCAATTCTCTCCGGCACTGTTCGAAAAACTGGCACGGCGCTTTCAGTTCGCTCACCTGTCCCGGCTGGAATCGTTCCTGGACGACTGTGTGGCGCTTCCGGAATGGTTGCAAAATTATTTCCACCAGCAAAATATTCATCTCAGGATGTTGCAAAAAGTGCTGCGATTCCCGGTGGCGGAATACCAGTCCTGGCTGCAAGCGGCGGTGGAGGTGCGCTGGAAACCAGCCGAGCTAATAACGGTGCTGGAACAGGTGCGGGATGTGGCACTGAGGGAGAATGAGTCGCCGGAGCAGTTGTGGCACCGCCTGGGAGCAGACACCATTCTGCATAGCCAGGCTACCGCTGGCCAGAAAAACCAGCAACTGAAGCGGGTGCTCCACACCGCACGCTATCCCATTCTGACCCGAATGGAAGCGGTATTGAAACAGGAAGTCCGTGTGCTGCGCCAATTCTTCCCCGAAGGCCTGGAAGTGCAGTGGGACAAAAATCTGGAACAGCCGGGAATTCAGTTACAGCTTCAAATTGGTCGTGCACAGGAAGTGGATACCCGACTTACCCGCCTGGGGGAAGAAAAATTCCGCCAGCAATTACGCAAGGTTCTGCAACGTTTAACCACATTACCAGAGGAGGCTCCATGAAAACTATGAATCGTCGTCGTTTTTTACAGAATACGTTGTTGACCGGTACCGGTTTGAGTTTAATGCCCGGTTTATGGAAAGAAACGGGCGCTTCCAATAGAAAGAGTGAGGTGAAACCGGCTCATCCGGTGGTGATTGCCAGTGGCAACGGAGAACGTGCCACCGCCCGGGCTATGGAGTTAATCAAGCAGGGAGCCGATCCGCTGGATGCGGTGATTGCCGGAGTAAACATCCTGGAGAACGATCCGGAGGAATTGACGGTAGGATACGGTGGTTTGCCCAACGAAGATGGTGTGGTGCAACTGGATGCTTCGGTGATGCACGGGCCGACCCACAATGCCGGAGCCGTCGGCGCGCTGGAAGGAATCAAAAATCCTTCGCTGGTGGCAAAGCTGGTAATGGAACGCACCGATCATGTGCTGCTGGTGGGCAAAGGCGCACAGGATTTTGCCCGGGCGCACGGTTTTAAAGTGGAAGATCTGCTCACCGAAAAAGCGCGAAAAATCTGGTTGTACTGGAAGGAAACCCTCTCCGACAGGGACGATTGGTTCCCCCCCGAAGACGATGAGTACAGTGCTGTGCTGAGGCAGTATTTTGACGTGCACGGCACCATTAACTGCTGTGCCGTGGATGCCAACGGGAATCTGGCCGGTGTTACCACAACCAGCGGTCTGGCATTTAAAATTCCCGGGCGAGTGGGCGATTCCCCCATCATCGGTGCGGGATTGTATGTGGACAACGAAGTGGGAGCGGCAGGCTCCACCGGTCGCGGAGAAGCCAATTTGAAGAACCTCTCCTCCTTTATGGTAGTGGAATACATGCGCATGGGTAAATCCCCCACAGAAGCATGCCTGGCAGTGTGCGAGCGTATTGTGCAACACACCAAATTACCTTACCTTCTGGACGAAAAAGGCATTCCCAATTTCAACGTCAGTTTCTATGCGGTGAATAAAAAAGGAGAATTCGGAGGGGCCTCCATTCTGGGGCCACGCACCATGCAGGTGTTCGATGGCCAGGGCAATCGACAGGTCGAAATGGCGTATTTGTACAAAAGAGAAAAGTAAACTGCCCATTAAATGGTTTGATTGAGCGGAGGAATTTTTCTGGTGGAAAGTGATGTCTTTCCCGGGGTTACCCGGGTGTAGCTGTTACCCCTTCGGTGGCTTCGGGCAGATTATCCGGACGGACAGGTTGAAGCAGAATGCACCGCAGTCAAATCATCGATGCCGGTTAAATTGCTGCTCACGTGATTATGTTGCTCCGGTTCTAACTTTTTACAGGATTCTCTTTCAGGATTCTCTTTTCTTGCTCAACCTGTGGAAGAATTTCTGCTTATTCGTTGCTCCGAATCCCCAGCGCTTTCATTTTCTTGTGCAGATTGGTACGTTCCATACCTAAAAGGTGCGCCGCGCGGGTTACGTTGCCCCGACAGGCTTTCAGGCACTGCAAAATGTACTCCCGTTCAGCCATTTCGCGGACTTCCTTTAGAGTGTGTGCGCCGGGTTTTAGGGCATCGGGGGAGAGCCGGGGCTGGAACAGATGCGCAGGCAGATCGCTCAGAAGCAGTTCGTTTCCGGAAGCCAGAATCATCAGGCGTTCCACTAAGTTGCGCAGCTCCCGCACATTCCCGGGCCAGTGGTAATTTTGTAACACCTCTAACACAGCCGGTTCCACCCGCGGCGGACGACGATTGTTTCGCACGCAGTACTGATGCAAAAAGTACTGAAACAGCACAGGAATGTCTTCCTTCCGCTCCCGCAACGGTGGCACGTAAATGGGAAATACGTTCAGTCGGTAGTACAGGTCTTCCCGAAAAGTACCCTCCCGCACCATTTGTTCCAGATTTCGATTGGTGGCGGCAATGACCCGTACATCCACCCGGATGGTTTCGCTGCCGCCTACCCGCTGAAACTCACCATCCTGTAAAACCCGCAACACCTTGGTTTGTACTTTCAGACTCATGTCAGCAATTTCGTCCAAAAACAGCGTACCGCCATCTGCCTGCAGAAATTTTCCGTCCCGGGTTGCACTTGCCCCGGTAAACGCCCCTTTCTGGTAACCGAACAGTTCGCTTTCGGTTAATTCTTCCGGAATGGCGGCGCAATTCATTTTGACAAACGGTTTGTTGCGGCGCGGGCTTTGCCAGTGGATAGCCCAGGCAACCAGTTCCTTCCCGGTCCCGCTTTCTCCCTGAATCAGCACTTTGCTGTCCGTGGGTGCCACCCGATCGATGAGCTGGCGGATTTGCCGCAGGGCGGCGCTTTCTCCCACCATGCGATACTGTTCCATTCTCTCCTGCCGCAGGGCGTCCATGTTCTGCACCAGTTGCTGGCGTTCCCGAAGATGATTTACCGTAAGCAGAATTTTCTCCTTTTGCAGTGGTTTTTCCAGAAAATCGTAAGCGCCTGCGCGGGTGGCTTCCACCGCCATGCTCAATGTGGCATGTCCGGAGATCATAACCACCTCCGTCTGGGGCGATCGGGATTTGATCTCCGGGAGCAGAGACAAACCGTCACGGTCGGGAAGGAGCACGTCCAGAAATACCAGATCGACGGCATGCTCCCGCAATTGCTGTTCGGCCTCAGCGGCGCTACCCGCTAAAAGCACCCGATTCCCCTCTGCCGACAGAATCATCTGCATGGAGCGACGAATGTTCTTTTCGTCGTCCACAATCAGAATGGTAAACGAAGCCATGTTGCATCCTCTTTCTGTGGAAAATAATTCCCCGCTATACGGTGATGATGGTGATTAAAGCGGGTGAAATCCCACATTTCACCATCACTTGTTGAATTTTCATTCCCTGCAAGTACCGGTAAAAAATGGCATCCCCGAATGTCAACTGTTGTGGTTTGCCGGATGCCCGTTCCGGGACGGAATCGTGGTCACCGGCAGACGAATGAAAAAAGTGGTTCCCCCTCCCGGACGGGATTCCACCTGTATCTCCCCGCGGTGCTCTTCCACAATCATTCGGGTAATGGCCAGTCCCAGCCCCATTCCCTCTTTGCGGGTGGAAAAATACGGTTCGAAAATGCGTTGCAGCTGTTCCGGCGGAATGCCCTTGCCTTTGTCCGAAACGGAGAATTCCACCATACCGTTGTACCGGCGGGTGCGAATTCGAATGGGCTGGTTCTGCGGGTCTGCCTGAATGGCGTTTTCAATGAGATTGATCAGCACCCGGCGCAGTCGGTCGCGGTCGAAAAGCAATGCCGGTAACGAATCCGCCAGTTCCAGTTGAATCCGTTCCCCATACAGCGAACTCACCTCCTGAATCAACTGATTTAAATCGCCCGGTTGCATCTGCAATGCTGGCATTCGCCCGAAACGGGAAAATTCGGTGACCAGGCGGCGTAAACTACCGATTTCCTCATTTATAATCTGAGAACATTCCTGCAGCAATTCGCGGTATTGGGGATTGCTGTCGTCGTACTGATCCACCAGCTGCTGAAGGGTAAGCTGAATGGGGGTAAGCGGATTTTTGATTTCGTGAGCCAGTTTACGGGCAATTTGCTGCCACATGGCCATTTTTTCCAGATAGATCAGTCGTTGCTGGTTTTCCTGCAGGGCAGCAGCCATACGGTTGAAGTGGCGGATGAGCCGGGCGGTTTCATCCTTTCCGGTGGGCTCCGGCAGGCGGAAGTTAAGATTTCCCCGCCCGATTTCCTCCATGCCGGTGAGCAAAGCGGAAACGGGAGCGGTGAGTCGTGCCGAAATCCAGGCGCCCGCCAGCACCATCAACGAAAGGAAAACCAGCGTGAGCGCTACAAACGCCGCCAGAAACTGGCGGGGCAGAAAGTGGCGACTCAAGTCCAGCGTGCGGTACACCTGATATACCCGCAGATTCTCATCCGCCTTCTTCAGAAAGTCGGAATCCATGCGAGCCGCCAACAACAGAAAATGGGCAGGAGAACCCGGTATTTGAACCACTGCCTGGAAGAGATTGTGCGCCCGGTTTGAGAATACCAGCGAACGTTGTTCCCCTTCGAATTGCTGAAACAGGTGCGTTTGCACGGGAAACGATCCGGAAGAATGGAAGGAAACCTGCCATTGCGGGGAGCCATCTCCGGAAAAATAGCCCAGGTAAAGGGGCTGCCAGAAGGTGGTGTCCAGACCGGCGCGGTAAAGCGTGCGGAGCACCCGGAGAGAATCCCTGTGTTGTTGCAGAAGCTCCGGCGTTGCCAGCTCCAGGGCAAACGCCAGCTGCCGCCGCCGCAAATTGTACAGCTCGCGGGAGAAGAAAAAACCGTCCTCCAGCGCCTGACTGACTTGCGGATTAACTCCCACCCGGTAACTCTGGTTGAGCAAGGTGTAAACCAGGTAGGAGAGGGGAATAACCGGCAACAGCACGGTAAGCAGCAGCACAGTAATGATTTTAGTGCGTATTCTTTTCATGGATGCTCCGGTAATTGATTTAACCGAAACGGGGAAGAAGTGGCGGACTGCCGGAACACCGGTTCGGTCTTTTCCTTTTTCAGGAACATCTGAATGAATTGGTTCAGGTTGAGCCGAAAGCCGGTGGAGCGCTCCCGGGAGGGCAATTCCTCTTCCACCGGATTACCTCCCTGCATCCACCAGTGCAGCGCTTTACTCTGTTCTCCGGTGAGGATCAGTCCGGAAATTTCCAGGTGCCAGATGTAAGTGTCGCTGGGATGAAGTTCACCGACCGATAGGTTTGTGGGTAGCTCCAGCGTGTGAAGCCATTGCATCAATTCCGGTAACGTACCAAACGGCTGTTCGGGCTGGTTGTCCAGATGGGCGGAGAAGGTTTCTTCCCACACATCATAATTAAGTTGCAGAGGCATTTCGCGGTGGAACACGGTGCTGTTTTGCCCGTCGGAGAGCCAGGTGCGGATGTGCCACAAAATGGGCAGCCCGGCCAGCAACGAGCGGCGGAAAGGGTCCTCTAACGGTTGCTTCACGGTTACCTGCACATTCAACGTGTCTCCCCGCCGAACCGGCTGTACCTGAACAATCCGGAATCCGGCGGTAATTGCCATGTTGGTTGCAAGCAGAATTGCCAGCAAAAGCAACCGGGAAATGTGTGAGAATTTGTGTTGCACCGGGAAAATCGTCCTTCTTTTCGGCAGCACCGGTTATTAAAACGTGTGTCCCAGGGACAGATGAAACTGAAATTCCATATCCGGTAACGGATAGGCAAAGTCCGTCCGAACCACCCCGATGAAAGGAATCAGGAATCGCAATCCGAATCCCACACTGCTTCGAAAGCTGTTCCAGTCGAATTGTACGGGCGGATTCCACGCCTGGCCGGTATCGTAAAAGAACACGCCGGTCAGGAATTGTCGGGGGAAGTGTTTGCGCGTAATGGGAAAGCGCAGTTCCACGCTGCTCAGCACCAGCCGGGAGGCGTAACCGGCCGGAGTCAGACTCCGATCCGGATAACCGCGCAGGGAGTTGGGTCCACCCAGATAAAAACGGTCGTAAAACGGAGCGGAAGTATCTGCCACGCTCACATTTAACCGTCCGGCAATGACCCATCCTCCCAACAGCTCCTGATATCCGCGGATGTCCAGGATTATTTTATGGTAGTCGGTAAACGCACCGAACTGTTTGCTGATTTGCATAAACGAAAGGCTACCCCACCATCCGGAAGTGGGATAAATCAGGTGGTTTCGGGTATCCTGCCGCAGACTGATGATGACGCGACTGATGTTTCGGCTACCGCTGTCCGGCAGCAGCACCTGCGGAAGCGGTAATTGTTCCGATTCCCCGCTTCGGAACAGAAAAGAGTCCGCGGTGGCTTGCTTCAGTTCAAACTCCAGCCACAGGTACTTCATCAACCCGCTTCGGCCGTTTAGCTGTAGCGAAAGACCACCCGTTTTCACTTTCTGATGGAACCGTTCGTCATCGAAGTAGTGCAGAAATTCCCGACTTCGGGTGAAAAAGGAAAGCTCAAAGTCCATGTCCGAGGAAAAAATGTCGGGGTGCAGATAGAACGCTTCCAGCGCACCCAGACGATCGCCAATCAGGAATTCCACGCCCATGGAATGCCCGTAACCGAACAGATTATCTGCCCGCAGACCAATGGGACTGATGTACCAGCCGTCTAACTGGCTATATCCCCCACGGAATTGAAAATAAGGCCAGTGGCGTTCCTGCACCTCCACATACACCCGAATTTTTCCCCTCTGGCTGCCCGGTTGGGTGTATAGATTCACCTTTTTGAAGAAGTTGCTTTCCTGCAGCCGTAACCGGTTTTGCTCCAGACGTGTACGATTCAGATAGTCCCCGGGAGCAAAATCCAGCAGGCGGTAAATCACCTGAGGGCGGGTGCGCTGGTTACCCACAATTTCGATGGATTCCACCTGTAATCCGGTAGCGGAATCGGCAGGTGTGGCCAGAACTGCCCCTTCCCGGAGCAGAAACAGCCAGATCAGCGCATATATCCAGAAGTATGGTGAAGCCAATCGTTTCATTGTAAAACTTCCTGTCGGGATAAAGACGGACAATTTGAATTTAGCAGGTTTCCCGGTGGAAACCAAAGGAATATTCCCGGTTAAATTAAAAAACGTGCAGGGGAATCCATCCCCTGCACGGTCCAATCGAGATTAATAACCATTGATGGTCTGGCTGTGTCCGCGCGTATCGGAAACAGTCATTTTCCCATCCTGAGCCACAAAAACCGTGTAATCCTTCCCGCCTTCGCTCAGCTTTCCGCTGCCGGTACCATCGGGATTGTACACGATGTGAATCACCACCAGTGGATCATCACCGTTCTGGTAGGCTGTTTCGTTTTCCCAGATTTTCAACCACAGCTCACCGCTGCCATCGCTGTAGCGAATGGAGTAAATGGTGGTGTAATATCCTTCGCTTCCGATGAAGAAACCATTAATCTCTTCGTAATCGTTACTCTTGCTGACGGTCAGGTCGCATTGCTCCCCACTGCTCCGCCATACCCGGATGTGGGTTTTCTTAACCTGGTTTTCCACGTAGATGTGTACGTCCGTGCGGCTGGTATCCTGGCTTCCGCTGGCAAAGTTGATCTTTTCCTTGAAAATCATGGAGATGGAGGAGTCCGCGGGTTCCAGCGTGATGTCGGCAAACTGGTAGGTGGAAACCGGATCGTGGCCGGAGGGGAACTGAACGGTTCGGGTGAACTGGCCATGGTTGTCGTTGATCAGGCGGTCGAATGTTCCGGTTACGCTGGTGTTGTCCCGCCAATGTTCGGTAAAATCGCCGGTGTAATCGGCATAGAAGTTGACCTGTTTACGGAAGTAAGTGCCATCCCAGTAGTCCAGTTGTTCGGTAATGTGCCCGGATTTATCCGGATTGATTTCCAGTTCCTGAGTAAGCATTTTCGGATCGCTCCCCTGAGCATACCAGGCTTTGTGGTGTAAAATAGCACCGGTAATTTTGTTGTGGACGCCGTAATCGGTCGCAATCGCTTCGGATTCCGCTTTTAGCAGATGAAAACCCGGTTTGTATTCGGTTAACTGGTATAGTTTAATGAATCGGTCGTCGGTAATGTTTAGCGGGGTAAAGTTTAAATCCACTTGAATTTCGGTGGAATCGTACTGCATTTGTACACTGGCAGGGAAGTTAAATTTTACTTCGTAATAGCGGCCGTGTCCGGTGGAGTCATTGTAATACAGAGCGCGTCGGATGGTGATGCCGGTTACCGGATCGGTTTTTTCCTGGAACCAGAGCAGTGAATCGCCGGTGACTTTGCGGAAGCCGGGTTGGGAAAGCACCGCCTGAGAAGAATGGAGCAGGGGACTGATTTTTTTGTTCAACTGGGGGAGGGAATAGGTGCCACCGGGAATGGTTGCATCCACTGGCACATCGTCTTTCACCATCTCTTCCGCACTGGAAACAGTATTGATTGAATGCAGAGCCTGCCAGCCTCCCACCAGACCCTCCTGAGCAGCCTGGCTCAGTTGCAGGGGTTGTTCCTGAGGCTGAACAGTGTTTTTCTCACAACCGCTCCAGTTGAACAGAGCAATTGTAAGCAAAGCAACAAAAAACAATCGAACGATGGGAAGTAAAGTTTTCATGATGCATTCTCCTTATGTTTTGTGAACCATTTTATTTCTTCTGTTCGGGAATAGGACATAAATCGTGCCATGATGGTGGAATTAAGCGATCACTTTAATTTTACTGGAGTTGCCCGGGATGCGTCAGGTTGAATAAACAGACACTTACCGTGAGCGGGATTCACAGGTGTGAAGGTTTTACCACAGGTCACTCCTTGCGGTCGTGCTGGAAAGCGGAGAACCGAAAGGAGCGTTGCATTGTACCCGGAGACTTTTAGAGCCGGTGTTGTTTAAACTTTTGGCTTTTTAAGTATCAGAATGGGTGGAAAGAGCTATTTTCTCCTTCCCGCTGTTTTCCAAAAAAGAATTGACAAATTTCCCTGAAATTAGTAATATTTTTGAAGCTGGAATAATCTGAAATGCGAATTTGTTAAAAAATTCCAACATAACCTTTTGTTTCGGGGGGAGCGGGTATAGAGCTGGAACGGAAAGAGAGAATTGGAAACGATTGGTTGAACGATAAAAGGGGAATCAGAGCGTGACAGGTATTGAACCGGCAACGTTGTTGAATATTGTTAAAGTTGTGGTGGCTATGTTATGCGGTGGATTGATCGGGTTGGAGCGGGCTCGGGATCAGAAACCGGCAGGGGTGCGTACGCAAATGCTGGTAGCCATGGGTTCGGCTCTGTTTATGGTGGTGTCCATGAGTATGGGGAATCGGGTGAATGTGGATCCCACCCGTATTGCCGCTCAGGTGGTTTCCGGCATCGGATTTTTAGGTGCGGGTGCCATTATCCGCGAGCGTGGCTCGGTGATGGGAATGACCACCGCTGCTTCCATCTGGGTCACCGCTTCCATTGGTTTGGCAATTGGTGCCGGTATGTTTCTGGAAGGAATCCTGTTGACCATTATTGCCTATCTGGTACTGGGCTGGTTAAGCCGCTACATCAAAGTGTAAACGGAAGCATCAGGAACTGCTGAGGCATGGTTCCCCCAAAAATAAAATGAAGGCGGGTAAATAGAAACATGTGAAGATATAAAAAGAGAAAGGGATGTGTATGTGGTATGAATCGCCGTTGTTGTTGAACACCATCTATGCAGTTGGGGGAGTGATTATTGGTATTGCAGCCGCCATTATCACTTACCGTCTGTTTAACCGGATTACCCATTTCGATATTCCCAACGAACTGGAAAAGGGGAATCTGGCCGTCGGGGTGGTGGTGTGCGGAATTTTTATTATGATTGGTCTAATTGTGGGACTCATCATCGGGATGAGTTTGAACTAAATTAGATTACCAGTTGTGTCGAATATTCTGCTAAATGGTGTGGAAAAACAAAAAGGAGCGTCGTCTCGGAGTGGGTGGGGACAATTTGTTATGAGACATTTGGGACGAAAAATTGGGGTGGGAGTTTTGCTGTTAGTCATGTGGACGGGCTGTACACGGCATCAGGAGCCACCCAATGTGGATGCCCATGCGGATTCCCTGATGCAAATGGTGGAACGGCGGATTCAGGAGAAAAAAGAGATTGAGGAATTCCGCAAACGGGTGCTCCCCCGGGACTTTCAGCAAAAGATTGAGCGTTACTATCCGGTTATTCGAAAATATGCCAAACGGTACGGACTGGACTGGCGCCTGATTGTGGTGCAGATTCTTAAAGAGTCCCGATTCCGGGAAGACGCCCGAAGCCACAAAGGGGCAATGGGACTGATGCAGATTATGCCCTCCACCGCTCAGATGATCCGAAAAGAAATGGACATCGAATACATCTCCATCAATCCACGGGACAACATTGCCGCGGGAATTTATCATCTGTACAAACAGCTAAAATATTTCCCCCAGGCAAATCGGGACAATCGGGTCAAATTAGCGCTGGCAGCGTACAACTGCGGTGCCGGTCATGTTTTCGATGCCCAGGACATTGCCCGATTCCTGAAACTGGACCCCCAGACCTGGAAGGCGGTTAAAGCCTGTTTGCCTAAACTCACCTCCGATTACTGGCGGTTGCATCTGGAAGTGTGGGAACTGGGTGTTCCCAATTACGGCTATTTTTACGGATACGAACAAACCATCGATTATGTGGACGATATCTGGCGCAATTACACCATTCTCCGAAAAATTTATTAATCCAAGATGAACAATCCATCCTTTCCGATTCTGCGAAATCACCCTTTAACCTGTTTCCCTCTTTCCGGGGGATTCTTGTTCCTCTGGATTTTTTTAACCGTTCCCGCTGCTTTGTTTTCGCAGAACTGGGATGTGCGCTGGCTTAAAGAAATAAATTCCCACTATACTGACGAAGGCAATCGGCTGGTGGCGGGATTTGAAAAAAGTGTGGCACTGTTTTCGGCAGGCGTACCGGTGGGAATGATAGCGGTTAGCTATATGCAAAACGACGGAAAATTGCGTAATAAAGGGACGGATATTTTCATCGGCGAATTGCTGGCCTACGGAATCACCATGGCACTGAAATATGGTGTGGATCGCCAGCGGCCGTATGAGCGCTACCCATGGGTTAAATCCGCCGGTGGGGAGAATACACCCTCCTTCCCCAGCGGACATACCACCGGCAGCTTTGCGCTGGCCATGGGGTTAAGTCTGCAGATGAAAAACCTCTGGGTAACCCTGGGAAGCTTTACCTGGGCAACGGCGGTGGCAGTGGGACGTGTTTATCAGGGGGTGCACTATCCTTCCGATGTTCTGGTGGGAGCGCTTATCGGTTCGGCAGTTGCGTATGGAGTGTACCGGTGGGAACCTTCTCGCCGTTTATTCGGGGAGAAAAACTGGTATTCCGTTCAATATTCATATCCAGCCCCTGCCACTCGTACTCATCTGATTGGTGTGTCCTGGAGATTTTAAATGAAGGTTGCCAAGATTCAATGTAGCCCTCACACTTTTCTGTTCAGTAAAAAGAGTGAGCGAATCTGTTCCCACCATGTGCCCGGCTCACCTGTTCTCTGCCCGATTCTCCCCTTGCTACTTTTCGTAAAAAAGTTTTCCCTTTGGATTTGAATCAGAACGATTGATTCCGTAAATTACTATCTTGGAGTAGAATAAAAACGAAAGTGAGGTATATGAAATACTTTTTTTGGAATGCAATTGTGGGGCTGTTTGTGGGAATAGTGACCCTCTCCGCCCAGGTGTCGGATCGCTGGCTGGATTTTCGCAATCAGGCGGACGATTACTACATGGTGCTGGAAAAAACCGACATGACCAATTTCTCCTGCTATTTTACCAGCAGTGCCTATTTAAACTATGTCGCCCAGATGGGGGATAGCAGTTACAATTATCCCCTGAAATTTATCTGGACCCGGGAAGGAAATACCTACTACATCCTGCAACCCTATCCCGGAATGGACGATGCCAGAAAGCGCCAGCAAAGTTTACAGCAAATTCAAATTGTGAAAACGGAATTCCAGGGCTTTTTTCTGGATTTCATCAATTTTGTGGTTTACTCACCATTTTCGGATATTCCGGAAGATGCCGAGATTGAATTCTCTCAGGATAGCGTTCGGGTACATTACCGGAGCGGAGAAGGGAATCTGGTAGCTGACGTATGGAAAGTATTTTTACCCTCCGGTAAATTGCGCAAAGTTCGGTATGAGTCGGGGGACAAGCGGATTATTAACTATCCGGCTTACACGGAAGTGGAAGGCAAGTGGTTGTGCGTAGGGTGGGATAGCCAGATTTACCAGAACGGCAAGATTACCAGTGGCTCGGCTACCCGCACGGAGTTCCGAAAGATTGATCGCTACTGGGTACCAGTGCGAGTAATGACTATGGTGCAGGTGGCAGACCGACCGGAAGAGCGCTATATGAGCGAATTATTTATCAAGGATTACCTGTTCAATATTCCTCTGGAAAAAATCCCGGATGCTCGAACAGGCAATTCGACGAATCCTGCGGAGAATCAATTGCCGAAAAAATAGTCGGCCAGGCTTTTTTTGTACACAGATTTACGCGGAGTGGGAAAAAATTTATGTAAATACACGGGGAACAGAGTGGGATTGAGCAGACGACCCATGGTCAGCTTACTAAACAAAAATGTGGTGAGAAAAAGCTCGCGAACTTTTTTCTTTTTCCGTTTAACCAGATGCACAATACAATACCCGATTTTTTGTTCAATTTATATGAAAACAAAAGCCAATGCTACCGGTATTTTATCCATGGGTGTTTGAAGATGCCTCTGATGAATCTTTGCTCTTTTTGTGGTCTCGATTGGGGCAGGTTACGTTATTAAAAACTTTACCCGAAAAAAAAGTAGGAATTTTTTGTTTTCTTTTGTAAAATATAAAAATATTGAATAATTCGTAATTTACCTGGTCTCGTTAACATAGTGGGTGATTAAAAAGTAAGATACAATGGAATTGTTTTCATGGTTAAGCTAATTCCGAATTATACTTTGATGGGAATGATGATGCGTCCTTTTTTTGGTTTTTTAGTCACCTTCGAAGAACGCCATACGTTTTGGTGGTTCTACCTAAAACCATCAACCGATTGTTACTCTGAAATTCTGTTCCGGAGTAGCTTTTTTAAAAGGAACACATTGCATTTGCTTTTTCCTGGAATTCGGGCCAGTTGGTACGAAAGGTCCGTCTAATAAAAAAGTGGGATACGACCGGGAATTCGGAAGCAAAAGTTAAACGGCCGGAATTGGCAATGAGATAAACTGAAAAGACAGGCTCTGATTAAATGTTTAGCAATTCAATTGGATAGAACAGAGGAGTATGTGGTATGAGCAAAGCGAAACAGGATGCTTTCCCCGGGGGAAGCGAGCAATCCATCGAAGCGATTCGTCAGATTATTTTTGGGGAAAAGGAACGCGATTTTGAACAACGATTCCAGCAATTGGAACAGCAAATCCAGGCACTTCGTCAGGAAGCACAGAGTTGGGTGGAGGAGTTGAAGAAGCAGCTGGAGGGGGAGAAGAATCGGTTAAGTCAATGGATTGGTGAGTTAAAAAGCTCTCTGGAGCAGCAGGGAGACGATGTACTGGCGACTATCGAAAAGCTTCGGCAGGAGATGGAGCAGCGACTGGATGCTCTGGGTGATACCAAAGCCGATCGAAAACTACTGGGCGAGCATTTCCGCCAATTAGCTCAAATATTGCATGGTTCAACGGATGCAACGGACAATGGATAAGTATCAGGAACTGAAGAAAATCCTTTTCCAGGCGGAACAGGAACGAATTCGGGAGATGGAGGAGGAGATTCGACGTTTGCGCCAGCAACTGGAAGACAAGGAGCGACTCATTCACACGCTCAGTCCGGTTATTTCCGATTCGCTCTCGGAGAAGATTCGGGAATCGCGGGATGAAATGGCACAGGCGCTGGCGCCAGTGATGGGTGCGGCTATTAAAAGGCAAATTAACGATGCGCGGGAAGAAATTGTGGATGCCCTCTATCCGGTAATCGGTCAAACCATCCGCAAATCCATTGCCGAAGCCATGAAAAAGCTGGTGGCCTCCATTAACCAGCGCATCGATCAGGCGTTTAGTTTCCGTTCCCTCAAACTCCGTTTTCGTGCCTGGTTTACCGGAGTGCCGTATCAGGAATTGGTTCTTCGGGAAGCGCTTCCATTTCGGCTCTGGCATATTTATCTGATTCAAAAAGAAAGCGGATTACTTATCGCACGGGTTTCCACCGACACCGAGCAGGACCATATCGGTGAGGAACTGGTGAGCGGCATGTTAACTGCTATCCGCAACTTTGCCGGGGAAGCCTTCCGCAGCAATACGCCCAGGGAGCTGACCGAAATCAGTTACGAAGATTTAACCATTTATCTGGAGAACAGCCGATACGTGTATCTGGCATTCGTCGCAGAAGGGGTATTACCGGAGAATTTTCCGGATCAGGTGCATGAGCTGGAGACAGAATTGCACCGCCGATTTGGGAAGATGCTGCGCGCTTTTCGGGGAGAACGGCAGGTATCGCCGGAATTGAAGCAGTTGTTGGAGCGGTTCCTTCAGCGGTGGAATCCCCGAGAGTTCACCCCGGGAGCGGACGAGGTGTTCTCCGAACAAACTTCAGGTAAATTGCAGTGATCCGGCAGCTTAGTCGAAAAATCTGTTTGCTGGGGGCGTTTGCGGTGGGAAAAACCAGCCTGGTGGAACGGTTTGTGTACAACCGTTTTAGCGAGACTTATCTCACCACGCTGGGCGTTCGGGTCAGTCAGAAACTGCTGCCCCCGGTAACCGGAAACGACGGAAGCACTGTGCAATATAACCTTATCATCTGGGATATTGCCGGAATGGAGAAGTTCGATCGGGTAGTAATGAATTATTTTCGCGGTGCAGCCGGCGCTCTTGCCGTTGTTGATGTTACCCGTCCGGAAACGGTGGATATGCTGATGGAGATTGTCCAGCGGTTCCGTAGCGTCTCGCCGAAAGCGGAGCTGCTGTTTCTTGGGAACAAGATTGACCTTCCCGCCTCAGAAAATGCTTTGCAACTGCTGAAGAAAATGGCCAGGGAGTATCAGTCATCCCATCTAACCACCAGCGCCCGGACAGGCGAAAACGTGGAGAAGGCGTTTCTACAACTGGCCGGACGATTACCATGAGAAATACCCCACTGGAAATATTGTTTCACTATTTAGAATTTGCTCTGTTTGAATTTCAGATGGATGGCCAGATTACCTGGCAAAATTCTCTGGCAGAGCAATGGACGGAGCGCTTCCATCCCGAGGGAACCTCTGCTTCCCTGTGGAACCTGTTCCCGGAACTGTTTGGCAATCAGGAAGAGATCGAAAAAATAGTGAATGGGGAACAGGAAATATTTCGCCTGGAATTTGTGAATCGGATGTCCGTTCAGGGGAAGGAAGTGGCTTATTTCCATTTAAATGTGCTTGGCAGTGAACAACCCGGACGGGGATGGTTAATTCTGGAAGACGTAACAGAAAAGGCCCAGCGGCTTCAGGAAACGCGTCAGCGACATTACGAATTCAAGCTATCCAAACAATCGGTTGTGTTTCGCCGACATTTTATCGAGAAGGGAATTCTGGGACATTCGCCTCAGATTGAAGAGGTACGCCGCACCATTCGTCGGTTGCAACATGCACCCGGGACCACGGTTTTGCTACAAGGAGAAAGCGGAACAGGGAAAAATCTGGTTGCCCGGGTCATTCATTCCAGTTCCATGCCACCCGATGCCCCGTTTGTGGAGATTAATTGTGCGGCGATTCCGGAAAATTTGCTGGAATCGGAACTGTTTGGCCACGAAAAGGGGGCATTTACCCACGCTCATACCACCCGCATCGGTTTGTTAGAAGAAGCTAACGGAGGCACCATTTTTCTGGACGAAATCGGAGAACTTTCGCTGGCCATGCAGGCAAAATTACTCTCTGTACTGGAAACTCGAAAATTCCGGCGCCTGGGTGGAAATCGAATTATCGAAACCAATGCCAGATTTATTGTGGCGACCAATCGGGACCTGAAACAGGCGGTCACCGACAAGACGTTCCGGGAAGACCTGTACTATCGGCTCAGTGTAGTGATCATCCAGATGCCACCTTTGCGGGAACTGGGGGAGGATATTTTGTTGCTGGCACGTCATTTTCTGACCATCCACAGCTCCGAACTTAAGAAGAAAATTCACGGATTCACCCCCGCAGCGGAGCGCGCCATGCTGCATTACCACTGGCCAGGAAACGTTCGCGAATTGAACAACTGTATCGAACGCGCAGTGATCTTTTGCGATCGCGAAATAGTGGATCGCTCGGAACTGATCCTGCAGGCAAACGAAACGAAAGAGGATCTCTCCCGCTGGCATGTCCCGCCGGAAGGCATCCAATTGGAAGAGGTGGAAAAACAACTCATCCTTTCTGCCCTGGAACAGGCGGGGGGTAATAAATCTCGCGCGGCAAAATTGCTGGGACTGAGCCGGGATACCCTGCGATATCGACTGACAAAGTTCGGGCTGGTATAAAATACCGGGTGAAATCCCCTAATTGGTGTGGATTTCACCCATTCTTCCTTCTCTCGTAACACTCCGATAATTTTCTTATCCAGATCAGAAGTTGGGTGGAAAATTTTGTAACTCCAAAATAATCAGTGGGTTGCGTGTAGGGTTGGTGAAACTTTTCGGATTTTCTCCTCTTTTTCGAATTTTTTGGCACAGCAGTTGTAAAAAGGGGGGAGCGTTGTTAAAGGCGAAGGAGCAAATTCGATCAACAATGGCTCCCTTCGTTAAAAACTGTTTACTGTAATATCAATCAATTGTAAGGAGGAGATACTATGACGAAGTTATCATCCATCGAAGGTATCGGAGAAGTGTTTGCGGCAAAGTTGAAAGAGGCCGGAATTGGTTCTCTGGAAAAGTTGCTGGAAGTAGGCTCGACACCGAAAGGACGCAAGGAAATTGCCGAGCAGACCGGCCTGAGCGAAGCCCAGATTCTGAAATGGGTAAACAAGGCGGATTTAACCCGGATTAAGGGTGTGAGTACTCAATATGCGGATTTACTGGAAGCCTCCGGTGTGGATACGGTACCCGAACTGGCTCAGCGAAATCCGGATAACCTATACCAGAAAATTGTGGAAGTCAACCGGGAGAAGAAGCTGGTTCGTAAGCTCCCCACTGCCAATCAGGTAAAGGATTGGGTAGAGCAGGCGAAACGCGCCCCGCGGGTGATTCAATACTAAATCCCCGGGTGGTACTACAATGAATCAGTAATTGGTTCACCGAGATCAAGGAGGCCCTATGTGGAAAGAATTTAAAGAATTTATCATGCGTGGAAACGTGGTGGACATGGCAGTGGGTATTGTCATCGGCGCCGCGTTCGGCAAAATCGTTTCCTCTTTTGTTAAAGATGTGCTGATGCCTCCCATCGGGATGCTGCTGGGGAATATGGATTTCAGTCAGTTGATGATTGTGTTGCGCGAAGCTTCGGGCGACACTCCCATGGTGGCTATCCGATACGGCGCGTTCATCGGCACAGTGGTGGATTTTGTTATTATCGGTTTCGCGATTTTCCTGGTAGTAAAAGGAATGAACAATCTGAAGAAAAAAGAGGAAGCCAAACCGGCACCGCCACCCGCACCCTCTGCCGAAGAGGTGTTGTTGAAAGAAATTCGTGATATTTTGAAATCGAAGTAAATTTGCCCGATGACTCATGGGTCCAACAAGCCCGGGTGGAAATCGGAGAGATTTTCATCCGGGTAATTTATCTTACCCATTTCTCTTCTTTTGACCTATTTAAAATTGTCTGAAAATCCGGAAATTAAAAATAAAGTTGATCAGATATGTGTCAGCAAAAACCAGTTGTGATATCTCAATTCGCGTTGATTTTGAAAAAGGACGAAAAAACCGTGGCTTACGGAATTGGTGCATTCTTCTTCGTGTTAGAACAGTATATGGATCCTCATATTGTTCAGGCCTGGAAAAAAGGATTTCCTGATTATTCCTGGATCGAAGAGCAGTATTTTCTTCACTCCCAGGAATATCGAAACGAATTTTCCCGACTCCGAACGGATTTAATTGGTGGGCCCTACAAGGCGTTGAACCACTTGCTCTATCAGTTGATTCGCGAAGGTTTTATAGACGAGAGTTTGCAAATGCTGGTAACCCTGATAATCCGTTTTCTGCAAAGAACGTTTTCTCCACATATCACCCAACTGATTTCACAAAATATTCCCGGATTTGATAATCTCATTAAACCGTCCCCTCAGATGGACGCAATCATTGATCATATTGGTATGAAAAATATGAATAAGGAGCACAACTATGAAAATAAAGAATAATGGAATTATCTGGCTGTTATTGATTGCGGTAATGGGGCTCTTTGCTCAGGACAAGCCTGCCGAGCCGCCCCAATACGGCTGGACGAACAAGGTGGTGGGCAGTTTGAATTTAACGCAGACGAGTTTTGACAACTGGGCTGCCGGTGGAGAGAACTCCATGGCCTGGCAGCTGAACTTTCAGG
>CAZBWV010000104.1:0-25298 GCA_964495805.1 uncultured Calditrichaceae bacterium | reverse complement strand
GGGGTGAACAAATATTGATTACTTCGGAAAAGCACAGAGGCAACACGCTTCTGTGCTTTTTTCACTCGGGGATAAAACGATTTTCGTGTAATTCGGTAAGCAGATTATCGATGATGTATTTATAATCACCCGGACGTTTGTGAATCCAGTTTTTCTGCCGCATGTAACTGGGACCTACCTGCAACATTTCCGGTATCACAGAAAGAAATTCCTCCGCCCGGGGAATGTTCTCGTGACGAGCAAATTCATTCATTTCCTGATAAAGCTGAGTGATGGCTTCGCGTAAACTCTCCGTTTCTCCCGCTTCGTTACGGATGATTTTCGCCTGAATTCCGTAACGCACTGCACGCCACTTATTCTCTTCCAGAATCCACCGGGGAAGTTGCTGTCGCGGGCGACCGTTGTGAAAATCATTGCCAAACTTCCGTACCAGCAGGTAAATCAGGGTGGATAGCGCCATATTTTCCTTCAGGGTGGGCATGGCATCGCACACACGAATTTCCAGCGTTCCGAAAATGGGATGAGGACGAATGTCCCACCAGATATCCCGAACCGTATCGATGGAATTGGTGCGAATCAGATTTCTGAGCAATTCATGATATTCTTCCCAATTCTGGAAGTAATAAGGGATACCTGCGTTGGGGAGTTCTTCAAAAATTTTAATGCGGGAGGTGGCCAATCCGGTATCAAATCCGTTCCAGAACGGTGAACTGGCGGATAGAGCGATAAAATGCGGAATGTAGTGAGTTAGGTGGGACATAATATACAGTGCTTTGTCCGCATCATCAATTCCCACATGGACGTGCAGTCCAAAAATCAGAAATTGTCTTACCGGCCACTGAATGCGACGGAGCAGGTTCAAATATCGTTCCTGCTGACTAATCTGTTGTTGTTGCCAGTTGGCGAATGGATGGCAACCAGAAATTAAAATCTCCAGCTCTGACTGGTGAGCCACTTGCTGGAGTTTCAAAAGGTTTTGTTGTAAATGCTGGTACAGTTCCGGTAAAGAATGGCATACCGGAGTATTGATCTCGATTGTGGAGTTAAACAACTCCGGTTTAAATAGTACTTCGCCGGACATTTCCGAAAGGATGGAACCAGCCCCCGGAAGAAGTTCTCCCGTCCGCGGACTGATGGTTTGAACTTCTAACTCAATTCCTATTGAATAATCCGGTGAGGCATTAAATTTTATTTTCATAAAAGGTATCGGAAGCTAATCCCGTTTATGTTTCTCTTTGCGGTGGTATAGTATAGTCAATAAAAAGGAAAAAAGCAAAGAAAATCCAGTGGCGTTTAAAATTTTTTCAATTCGTCATTCACCACGTTGAGCATAATGGATTTGGCCCGATTGGGAAGAAATGCGCTTTTGAAGCCATCGATAATGATGGATTTAATATCGTCCAGGGTCAGATTCAGATATTTGGCGGCCAGATACAACTCGCGAGTGACGGTGGTGTCCGATACCAATCGGTTATCCGTGTTGATGGTAACGCGTAAACCATAGTCGTAGTAAAAACGCAGAGGATGGGTTTCGTAAGAACTGGCTGCACCGGTTTGCACATTACTGGTCAGACACACTTCCAGAGGAATCCGATGATCATTGACGTAGTTCAGCAAGTCGCCATCTTCGTAAAGACGGGTACCATGCCCGATGCGATGGGCACCGCAGTCATGAATGGCCTGGTGAATGCTCTCCGGACCAAAAGCTTCTCCGGCATGGGCGGTGGTGTTAATATTGTTCTTGCGAATAATGAAAAACGCTTCCTTATGGTCTTTGGCGGGATAGTTCTCTTCCTGACCGGCCAGATCGAATCCCACAACACCCCGGTTTTTATATGCCACAGCCAGTTCGGCAAGAATGAGAGAAGTTTCCGGATTGATGTTGCGCATTCCGCAAATAATTACCCCGGTTTTGATATTGAACTTCTTCTCTGCTTCCTGTAGTCCCTCAATAACCGCATCGACAATGGTAGGCAGCTTCAGCCCTTTTCGAGTGTGAAGAATGGGTGAGTAGCGAACCTCCATATACCACACGTTTTCTTCTGCAGCATCTTCGGCAAGTTCATAGGCAATTCGGTACAGGGCTTCCGGTTCCTGCATCACCGATAAGGTGATATCGAACCCCTGAAGATACTCAGCCAGATTACGGCAGTTTTTCCCGCTCATGACGATTTTTTCCAGCTCCTTGGGATTGAACGTGGGTAGTTCCACGTTCTGTTTGCGAGCCAGATCAATGATTGTCGAAACACGCACAGAACCATCCAGGTGCACGTGCAAATCCGTCTTGGGTAGTTCTTTTAAAATCTCAATGGGTATTTCCATAATTTCCTTTCCGTTTCCATCCGTATTTGCGAGATAAACGCACTATTTCAAATTCAGTTCCGGTTTATCGCTGGTATCGGGTGGAGCCGGGGTGGTGGTATCCGGTGCCGATACTGAAGGCGGAGCAGAAGGAACCTGTGTGGTGTCCGGTGGCGGTGTTACCACCGGGGATGCTGGTTGTGTTTGAGATGTATCCGAAGTTACAGTGGCCGGTAATGTCGATGGTTCGGTGGGTGTCGTGCCGGCTATTTCCTGGAGCAGTTCATCAACAGCACGGCGAAATTCATCAAGCCGCTCCTGTGCCTTCTTTGCCCATGGGGTACCGGGATAATTGGCAATGGTGGCTTTGTACGCCAGAATAGCATCTTTAAAATTTCCCATGTACACGTTTAATTCACCAATCTTAAATTGGGCATAAGATTTCGCCAGAGAATCCTGACTATTGGGATAGTAAATTGCTTTATTGTAGTATTCAATCGCCTTTTGATAATCCTTATTTTCATCCGAAATACCGGCAAAGGAAGAAATCCCTGCATTCACTTCGTAGTATTTAGCCATTTCGTTGTAAATTTCTGGAACCCGTGAGGGAATGACATTTTCCCGCAGCAAATTATACAGGATGTCCATTCCCTTTTCATATTGTCCCATGTCGTTGTAACAGCGGCTCAATCCAATTGCGGCGTCGATATATTCCCGGCTGGTGGGATAATCGTTGTAAATTTTACCATATAGCCGAAAAGCCTGTTCAATATTCCCCTGATTATACATTTCATTTGCCTGTTTTAGCAATTGACCGGGGTCCAATACCACCTGTTCTTCCTTGACTGCAGCTTCCTTTTTGCTACAAGAAATTACCAGCACAACCAGCAGGCCAATAATGAAATAAAGGCGTTTCATTTTATCTCCTCCTCGGAATGATATCGTCTTATTCGATTCGTTTAAATAATTTCTGCACTTCGCTCCAGGCGGTTTGAACAATTTCGGAATAGTTGTCGTTCTGAAGCTCTCGATTGAATACAACCCATTTTCCGTCAATCAGGACATGCTTTACGTCGGAGGCATGTGCAGAATATACAATTTGAGAATAAATATTATCGGCCGGAATAGCATGAACTTTATTCAAATCTAAAATTGTTAAATCTGCTTTCTTACCGACCTCGATGCTACCAATTTCATCCTCCAGTCCCAACACCCGGGCACCTTCGATGGTAGCCATATCGAAAATTTGTTGTGCATTGGTGCTTTTTACCCCTCGCTGTGGTTTCTGAATCAATGCAGCCAGCCGCATCTCCACAAAAATGTCCAGATTGTTGTTGCACGGAGCACCATCAGCGCCCAATCCGACATGAATTCCCTGTTCCCAGTAACGGGGGATAGGGGCAATTCCGGAACCCAGCTTTAAGTTGGCCGAGGGGCAGTGCAGCACGTTAATGGAATATTCGCTCATCATCTGGATCTCCTCTTCGGACACCCAGATGCAATGAGCCAGATTTAAACGGGAGGAAACGAGATCGTTTTTCACAAAAAACTCGATGTTAGAATAGCCGGTTGTATCTTTTACCAATTGCCACTCTTTACGGTTTTCCGAAGCATGGGTGTGGATAATAAGATGGTATTTATCCGACAATTCTTTCACCCCTTTCCACAAATCCATGCTGCAGGAAGGTACAAAACGAGGTGCCAGTGCATATTGAATTCGATTTTCCTCCTGTCCATGCCATTTGCGGATTAATTCTTCCGTTTCACTCAGAACCGTCTCGGTTGGTTCTTTGTACGGCTGATTTCCTTGATCCATCATCACTTTCCCACTGAAGCCGCGGATGCCGCTTCGTTTCATCTCCTGAAAAATAATATCCTGGAATTTCCCATTCCCCATATCCTGAATAGTGGTTGTTCCGCCTAACAACAGTTCTGCCAGCCCCAATCTGGCAGAAATTCTCAGGGAATCGGGATTATGTGCCATTTCAAACGGCCAGATGCGCTGTTCCAGCCAGTCCAGCAATTCCAGATCGTCTGCTAAATTACGAAAGAGCGTTTGACAGAGGTGAACATGAGTCTGGATCAGTCCCGGAACCACTACCAGCCCGCTTAAATCGACAATCGAATGCCCCTCTTCTGAAATGGAAGGCGCGATTGCCTGAATTCGATTCCCTTCGACTAAAATGTCCCCCTGAAACTGTTCGCGCTGTTCGTTCTGGGTTACAATATACCCATTTTTCAGTAAGATTCCCATATACCCCTTTTCTGAGAAGAATAAAACTTAACAAAGTTAAATAGGTTAATCATATTAATCAAGCAAATTCCTACGCTTAAATAAGTGCATTCGGTTTATCGGGAAGATTAGGGATACCGGGCAATTTCTCTTCCCGGTGCGTAATAAGTTCGGTTGAACAGAATAAGCGGTTCTACCAATTCATCTGCTTCCATAAAAACCACCTCCCCGATGAACAGGGTATGATCTCCTGTTTTTATTTTTTCAGTTACTTTACACTCATACACGGCCCGACAATGTTGAAGAACCGGCACGTGAATCAATCGGGCGGATTTTTTCAGGTTCCGGAAGGGCTCTAATTCCCATTTATTCACTTTTCTGCCGGTTTGTGTTCCCGCAAGTGTGGACAGTTCCTTTTGTTCAGTTCCCAGAACCATTAAAGCAAACTCACCCGACTTTGCGATTAGCTCATGACTGTATCGTTTGGGGCTTACAGCCACCATAAGTAGTGGTGGGGTGAATGACACCGGAGAAATCCAGGCCATGGTGGCAATATTCTCTCGTTTTCCATGTGCGGTTGACAGAAGTGCTACCGGATGCACGATGTGGCGCGAATAGCTTCGGGACATAATGGACCCTCCGATTTTAATATTTTGGTCTTATCAAATCTAAAGTAAAAATACAAAATTCACAAACGTGAATTGGATTTCCAGCATATTTAAAATTCTTAAAAATCTTTATGAATATTCCGCCTGTATCTGGATTTCCCTGTTCAATCAGATTTTGTTATGAGAAAATAAATTTTGCTGTTTGTTTTAGTCATAAAGAACAATCCGATGAAAGTGTATAATGTGCAATTTCAATTTTTTCAATTGTTACTTAAAATCACTTGCAATAAATTTGTTTTGTTCGTTAATTTGGAATACTAAAGCCAGTTTTATTTGTACTATTCGAACATTGTACAGAAACGTTTATTAAATCTGCAAAACGAAAAATTTAAAGGAGGTTGTTATGTCTGTGAAAGTTGCGATTAACGGATTTGGTCGTATTGGACGATTGGTGTTTAAAGCGTTACAGGACGACAAAGACGTGGAAATATTGCTGATTAATGACTTAACGGATGCCAAAACTCTGGCGCATCTGTTGAAGTATGATTCGGTGCATGGTCGCTATCCTGTTCCGGTGTATCAGGATGGGGAATATCTGGTTGCCGGGGATCGTCGGGTTAAAGTGACTGCAGAAAAAGATCCTTCCAGATTACCCTGGAAAGAGCTGGGCATTGACATTGTGGTGGAATCCACCGGTGTGTTTCGGACCCGCGATAAACTGGCGCTGCATCTGGAGGCAGGAGCAAAGAAAGTGATTCTCACTGCTCCGGCAAAGGGTGAGCTGGACAACACCGTTGTAATGGGAGTAAACGATGATACCCTGAAACCTGAACACACCGTGGTCTCCAATGCCAGTTGTACCACCAACTGTCTGGCACCGGTCGCCAAAGTGTTGCACGATAATTTCGGAATTAAACGCGGCTGGATGACTACCATTCATGCTTACACCAACGACCAGCGTATTCTGGATTTGCCCCACAGCGATCTCCGTCGGGCGCGCGCCGCTGCTGCCAACATTATTCCTACCACAACCGGTGCTGCCAAAGCCACCGGACTGGTGATTCCCGATTTGAAAGGAAAGCTGGATGGAATCGCCGTTCGTGTACCGGTTTCCGATGGTTCGCTGGTGGACCTGGTGGCGGAATTAAACAAAGAAGTAACTGTGGAAGAAATCAATGCTGCCATGAAGAAAGCAGCGGAGAACGAGTTGAAGGGCATCCTGGAATACTGCGAAGATCCCATCGTCTCATCTGATATTGTGGATAACAACCACAGCAGTATTTTCGATTCTCTCTCCACCCGGGTGATGGAAGGGAATTTTGTGAAGGTGATTTCCTGGTACGACAACGAATGGGGTTATTCCAATCGCACCGTGGACCTGTTGAAAAAGATGGCTTCTCTATAATGATAAAGAAGAGACTCTCCCATACAGTTGTGTGGGAGAGTTCTCTTTTTAGAGCAAATTCTGGAAATGGAAAACCGTCCTCATAATTACCGGATCGATTGGTTAATAATCGCACAGGGGGACCAATAAAAATTGAGGAGAGGAAAATGGCCAAGCTAACCATTGATGACCTGGATTTAAAAGGTAAAACCGTTCTGGTAAGGGTGGATTTTAATGTTCCTCTGGATGAGCATCAGAACATTACTGACGATTTTCGGATTCGCGCTGCATTACCTACCATTCGTAAAATTATTCAGGATGGGGGTAAGGCGGTGTTATGCTCGCATCTGGGACGTCCCAAAGGTAAACGCGTGGAGAGCATGAGCCTGAAACCGGTAGCACACCGTTTGCAGGAATTGTTGGATCAGGAGGTAAAATTTGCCAGCGATTGCATTGGAGATGAGGTTCAGCAGCTGAAAGCTGGATTGAAGGAAGGTGAGGTCCTGCTGCTGGAAAATTTACGCTTTCACGAAGGCGAAACCAAAAACGATCCCGATTTTGCCCGCCAGCTGGCTCAGGGTTGCGACGTGTATGTCAATGATGCCTTTGGAACCGCCCATCGTGCCCATGCTTCCACCGTGGGAGTTACCCGATTCATTGATCAATGTGCAGCAGGCTACCTGATGCAAAAAGAGCTGGAGTACCTGGGCAAGGCGGTGGAAAATCCCGAGCGCCCGTTTGTTACCGTGTTAGGTGGCGCGAAAATCTCCGGAAAAATTGATGTGATTAAAAATTTAATGAACAAAGCCGATGTACTGCTTTTAGGCGGGGGAATGATTTTTACCTTCTTTAAAGCACAGGGAAAAGAAATTGGTCAATCTCTTCTGGAAGAGGATCGCATCGAGATGGCACGGGAAATTTTACAGCAGGCGGAATCCAGTTCGTGCAAATTGGTGCTCCCCAAAGATGTATTGGTCGCCGATAAATTCGATGCGAGTGCACAAACGCAGGTGGTGGATGTGGATCATATTCCCGGAGATTGGCTGGGTGTAGATATTGGACCCGCTACAATTGAAGAATTTAAAAACATTCTAAACGAAGCCAAAACAGTCGTCTGGAACGGTCCCATGGGAGTGTTCGAGATTCCCGCTTTTGCCCGCGGTACCGAAGAGATTGCCCGACATCTGGCGGTTATTACCGAAAAAGGTGCCATCACCGTAGTTGGAGGAGGCGATTCAGCTGCTGCAGTGAAAAAATTCGGATTGAGCGATAAGCTTACCCACGTTTCCACCGGTGGCGGAGCATCCCTGGAATTCCTGGAGGGGAAAGAACTTCCCGGAGTGGCCGCTTTAACGGACAAAGATTAGCCAACGATTTCTAACGGTCAGGGGGTGACGAAAAAGTAAGATAAAATGCAATTATTCTCATAATTCAACAAATTCCTGACTATAGTTATCCTGATGGGAATAATCATACGTTCTTTTTTGCTTTTTCGTTACCCCTGCCCGATTCGGAAACCTGAATTTTGTAACAGAAGGAGTGACGAATGCGTCAGAAAATCATTGCTGGTAACTGGAAAATGCACAAAACCAATCCGGAAGCATTGCGATTGGTCAAGCAGTTGCTTAATCGGCTGGATAAAAAGCCTGCCCGAAAAAGTAAAGTGGTGATTTTTCCGCCCTATACCGCTCTGGCTCCGGTAGGGGAAGTATTGAAAGGAACATCGGTGCTGTTAGGAGCGCAGAATCTGTTCTGGGAAGAAGAAGGCGCTTATACGGGTGAAATCTCTGCCCGCATGATTAAAAGCACCGGCGCAAAATGGGTGATAGTGGGACACAGCGAACGTCGGCAGTATTTTCAGGAAGACGAAAACACGGTAAATCGGAAAATTCGCATCGCTCTGAAAAACAAACTGAAAGTGATTCTGTGCGTAGGTGAGAAATTGGAAGAGCGGGAAGAAAATTTAACGAAAGACATTGTTATCAATCAGGTGGAATGGGGACTGAAAGGATTTACTCCTGATGAGTTGAAACAGATTGTCATTGCCTACGAGCCGGTATGGGCCATTGGGACGGGCAAAACGGCTACTCCCGAACAGGCTCAGGAAGTTCACGAATTTATCCGCGATATTCTGGATACACTGTTTAACGAAGAAGTGGGTAAACGCATGCCCATTTTGTACGGTGGCAGTGTGAAACCGGAAAATGCGGAGGGGTTACTCTCCCAACCGGATATTGATGGAGCACTGGTGGGTGGTGCTTGCCTGAAAGCGGATAGTTTCCATAAAATCATCATGGCCGGGGAAAAGGTGTTTTAATCCAATTTCTGGAACAAAATTTTTACTTATCCAGATGGTTTGCTAAGAAAAAACGCTTCCCATCCGGAATTCTTTTTTAATGGCTTTTGTCGGGAAGAGGTATTCTACACATTAAAAACCCGTTCAAAAGATGCCGCAATTTTTTAGACAGAAGGGGAAGGGATTTTTCATTTGTTTTTTTTCGCACCGGTTTGTTAACTGACCTGCCTAATTGGATTGGAGAGTAACCTTAAAAAGCAATTGAAGGGCAAACCATGCAATTTTTAATGAGATTTGGTGTGATTGGTGTCCTTTCCGTCTGGTTGGTCAGTTTATCCTGTTCGCCGGTGGTGATGGACGATTTCTTTGGAATTCAAATGAATCCCGAAGAGCGAAACGATTTTCACATTATCGATTATTCCCCCCGACAGGGAGCCCGATATCAAAGTAATGTACACATGAATCCGCTGGTGTACGCCTATGCGGAGATATATCTGGATAAGATTCACATCAAAGTGGTCAATCTGAGTAAGACACCGATTTTGTACGATTATGATCTGGATGAATTCTATCTGTTCAAAAAAGACAAGCACGAAAAATTTATTCTGATTAAAGAAGATCGCGAAAAATATCCGGACAAAGGGATCATACGCCCGGAACAGGAGCAGGAGTTTACGGTGTTGCTACCCATGAACTTCTGGGAAACAATCGGAATGCGGAATCCCCAATCCCATAATGCCAGCTACACCACCAAATTCTGGAAAGGGGAGAACACACTGGAGTTTCAAAAAAACGAAATCGACTATCTGCAGGTGGTGCTGAATGGAGACACCAGCATTATTTTAAAACCTATTCCTGAAAAGAAGAATTCAAAATAATTACGAACAGCCGGCAAAAACGAAAAGGTGCGCGGTAAAATTCAGTACCTCCCGGTCCGAACAAAGCTGACCGGGAGGTCTTAAGGAAATAGGGACTGAATTCTCAGGAAAGATTCTGATCAATTTTATCCAGATAGAAAGCAATCCACATAAGGACCACTGCATAGAGAAGAACAATCCCACCGGTTACCAGAGTGTTTCCGGTGTATAGATTGATTTTTCCCAGATTAGGACCTAACAGCGGTTGAATGGCGGGGAATATCACCGTAAACAGCCAGCCAGCGACCAGTCCACCAGCTATACCCAGCAATGCATCCAGCGCCCCCTCACCCACGGAAACAATTAGAGTTCCCGGACAGTAACCGAGAATTGCCATGCCGATCCCGAACAGGATGCCTCCTACCACAATCCCGATGAGCACAAACGGTTTAATATGCAGGGAAGCCATCCCAACCTGGATTTCTAAAAAAAGCAAAAAGCTTCCCACACTGATGGCAGCTAACAGGAGTTTGGGTACCAGCATATCCTTGAGCATGGCAAATCCGGCAATTTTATCGAAAGTGTTCACCCGCGTTTGCTGAAGGATAAAACCGAAAATCATTCCGGCAAGAATTACTTTAATCATTTTTCGCCCTCCTGTAAAAAAGTTTGCCGGTCACGATGGTGGAAGCGATAGCAACTCCACCAAAAATCAGGCTACTCAGGGAGAGTTGCATTCCACCGGATAGGATGTGTCCGCTGGTGCACCCTCCGGCCATACGGGCACCTAAAATAAGCACGAAACCGCCCACAAATGCCCAGAGAAATCGTTTGCCGGTTTCGGGACCTTTCACATTTTTCCAGCGTTCCGGGACGGTGAAAATGCGAAAAGTACCGGAAATCAATGCAGAAAGAAACGCACCAATCAGAGCCCCGAACAGAAAGTAAACCTCCCAGTTGCCAGGCGTGGCGATCTTCTGAAAGTATTCGGAAGAGGTGAAACCAGTTAGAACGTCCGCCACGTAAGGAAAAGCCGTGGAAGCGCCAATCGGACGGTTGGCATATCCCACATTAAACACAATGACGTTTAGCAACGCCAGCGCAATTCCGCCCAACAACCATTTCTTGTTTTTCATCGCACGCCTCCTATCGTTTAAAGTGAACAAAAAGAACCATAAATTGCTGATTCCATAATTAAAGAACCTTTTGGAAATTATCAAGAAAAATTTTGAACGGATGGCAATTATTCCGCTTTCCCGTGTACATTGTTCAGAATTGATAAGGAAGATTTCTCTGTGCTCCTAAATTCTTCCTTGTGCCTGGAGGTTTGACTTGTTAAATTCCCCGTCGAACGTGATCTATTAATTCGATGTTTCATTTCAGTGACGGGAAGCGCGGTGAAAATCCGCCACTGCCCCGCAACTGTGATGGGGGACGAAAGCTCATCCGAGCCACTGTCTGTTTTTCGGCATTCGCCGAAAGCGGATGGGAAGGCGAGTGAGTAGGTTGATCCCTGAGTCAGGAGACCGGCTGAAATGAACAACCCGGAGAAACCTTCGCGGGAAGGTTGGGTTCGTTGATATGCAGTTGAATTTTCTCAGGCAGTATCTTCGTAATATGCCCCAATCTTTTCTCCAGAAGGTTGGGGCTTTTTTTTATTTGGATAACGATTTATCCACAGATAAAAAGCCGGTGGTAACTGTATTTTGAATCGTGTACTTGACACATATCGTGTTGTTTTGCTAACCCTATTAATGGGTGTACTGTGGGTGCATGCCCAGAGCAATCTGCGTTTGGAAGGACGGATATTTCGCGCTGATTTACAGGAACCTCTTTCCGGAGCAATTGTTGAGGTGGAGAATACTACCTATTCTGCCCGGAGTGACGAAACCGGGTATTTTGCACTGGAGAACATTCCCCCGGGGATATATCGGATCATTGTTCGGGCACCAGGCTACCAATCCAGAGATTTTCCCATGGTGCGCATCAGGGAAGATCAACCGACGCGACTGGTGGTTGCCCTGCAACCTATTGTTTATTCAGCTGATACGGTGGTTGTTTCGGCTCCGGCAGTGGAATTGTACCGGACCGGTTCCGTTCGGGTGATTACCCGGGAACAGATTCGGCAGCTGGCACCGTTGGGGATGCGCGCGGTTCTCCAGAGCATTGCTGGTGTTCGGATTGAATCGGTTTCCGGGGAAGGGAGTGAGACGCGTATTCGTCTGCACGGAAGCAGGTCCTCTCAGGTGCTGGTTTTGCTGGACGGACAGCGATTGAATAATCCGCAGACCGGTGAGGTGGATTTGTCGCGCATTCCTTTAAATCAGGTGGAGCGAATTGAAGTGGAGTTGCAGGGAGATGCCGCTCGCTATGGCGCAAATGCGTTTGATGGGGTGATTCACTTCCATACGCAATCCTGTGCTTCTCAACAACAGGATGTCCAGCTTACCGGAAAAGCAGGTAGTTTCGGTTTTGCTGCCGGGGAATTTTCCCTTCGTCGGAGATATGCTGCGTGGCAGTTGCTGGGAAGCTTCCGGCAAAATTACTCCCGCCAGAACTTCCCCTATCGGTACAAAGGCGAAGACTGGATTCGGGAGAATGCTTATTTCCGAAACCGAAACTTTTTCGGCAAATTGCTTCATCGCGCAGGAAAATTCCATAGCCGTCTTTCCTTTTCTGCCGGAAATAGCGTTCGGGGACTTCCTTCGCCATATTTCAATGAATATCGGAATTATGGGGCTCACCTGAATCAGTTTCAGTGGAATGTTCATTTTCATCAACAACTGGTGGTGCACAGTCGGCTGGTAGCGGAATGGGAATTCGGATGGGTAAACTTAACCCAGGAATACCACAATGAAGCCGATCCGATAGTATTTACCCGATATGCTTCCCGACAAACCGATCGAACTTTTCAGGCAAGCGCACGGATAAGCTGGCAAATTGCTTCCCGCTGGTTATGGAAAACAGGGGGTGAGTATTTTCAAGAATATCTTTTTCAGGAAGATCGCTTGTATCCGGAACGGAGCATGGGAGTTCACCGACGAACCAGTGCTGGTATGTTTACTACCCTGGAGTGGGAACTGGTACCGGTGAAGTATCTGTGGCAAAGTTTGCGGATTCAGCCGGGAATTCGGTTTATGCAGTATTTTGGAGAGAAAGCGCTGGGATATCCTTCTCTGCGCATTGCACTGATTCCTTCCGGTTGCCAGAATCTGTCCGTTTTTTTCTCCCTGGCGCGGAGTGTTCGTTACCCGGATTTCAACAGTTTGTTCTGGGTTGGCGATGCCCGTTCCAGCGGAAATCCTGAGCTTAGCCCGGAACGGAAGAAAAGTCTGGGTGCCGGGATAAGTTTTCAGAAAAACGGTGTGTTTTATCCGAACCTGTATCTTTATGCCTATCGGGAAGAAATTACTGATTTGATTTACTGGCTGCGCGGTTTAAATGGCGTGTGGCGACCGGAAAATCTGTATCGGGCGGAGAAAAAGGGAGTGGACATTTCGCTTCAGCAAACCCTCTGGCCAGGGTGGCTGACTCTTTCCCTGAATTACAGTTCAATTCGCGCCACCAATCGTACTCCCGATCCCTTATTGTACGGAAAACAACTTGTTTTTGTACCACCCTATACCTGGAACGGAACGATGGTTTTGCACCATCAGGGTTGGAAAATCATGCTTTTTTATCAGAATGTTAGCCAACGGGAAACCGTACCGGCTAATTCGCGCGGAACCAGCCTGCCTCCGTACCAGGTGTGGGATGTGGCATTCAGTCAGGAATTTCAGCTGAATGAATTTCAATTTACTGCTATGCTGGCCATTAAAAATCTGGGGAATCAGGATTACCAGCTAATTTTCGGATATCCCATGCCCGGGCGTCATTTCCAGATGAGCCTGAAAATCGTACGGAAATTGTCCCGATAAAACGGAATCGATGAATTGGACACTTACATTTAAACTCAGGAGGTTACTATGAAACAACTATTACCATGGATTGTCGGAGCAATTATGCTTTTGCACGTGGTATTTGCACAAACCTTACCAAAATCGGCATACGTGGTGAACAGTCTGGGGCAGAATCTCAGCGTCGTGAATCTGGAATCCCAGAATGTCACCATCGATGCGCTGGCACTGGGACTCTATACAAACCAGATCGTGTTACACGATGAAACGGGCTTTGTGGTTAATTCCGGTGTAAACAATGTGCAGGTGATTGGTCTGAACCCATTAGCCACCCAGCGTTTTTTAGAGATTGGCAGTGGCAGTAATCCATGGAATATTGTCATCTGGAACGATTCCCTTGCTTTTGTCAGTGAATTGTTTGCCAATCAAGTGGCGCTGGTGAATGTGAACACCGGCCAGGTACTGCAACATATTCCCACCGGTATGGGACCAGAAGGTATGTGCATTGCTGGCAACCGGTTATTGGTAACTAACAGCGGATTTAATGGCTCCGGCTACAATCCGGGGGAAGTGACGGTAGTGGATTTAAACACCCTGCAGGTGGTGGATACGCTCCATGTGGATGTGAACCCACAGGATGTAACCCGTGATAGTCTGGGACATATCCTGATTGCTTGCACGGGCGATTATATGACCAATGCCGGGTCAGTGCATATTTTTGATGCAAATACTCTGCAACCCATCGATACGGTGCATACCGCAGCTTTTATTACCGGAATTCGTGCCATGCAGGATGCCAGAATTGTTCTGGCCACGTTTGGTAGTGGCGTTATGGTGTACAATCAGTCCACCGGACAGTTTGAAGTGGATGGCAGCAATCCATTACCTGGAGGTCCCGGAATTGCCATTGACCGGGAACAAAATATCTATATTACCGATTTCAGTGCCGATTCACTACGGATTTTTAACAGTAACTATCAACGAATTGCCGCTTATCCGGTAGGAGACGGTCCGGTTTCCGTGGCAGTATATGAACCAATTTCCAGTGGAATTGGCAACACCGAAAATCCGCTGGCAGAGTACTTTGAGCTGTTCCCGAATTATCCCAACCCATTCAATCCTTCCACAACCATTGCTTTTTACCTCAGCTGCAATCAAAATGTACAACTGGAGGTATTCGATATTCAGGGCAGGAAGGTAGCCACACTGGTTCGTGGTAGGCAAAGCGCAGGCAATCATCAGGTAAGCTGGGATGGTACCAATCAGCAAGGGGAGCCGGTTGCTTCGGGAATTTATTACTATCGTCTTCGGGTAGGTTCCTGGCAAAAAGTGCGTCGCATGGTGTTGATGCGTTAATGTCACAAACAGGATAGGGGAGTTTGATTTTCTTCCCGCAGGAAAATAAGGGGGTTATGAATAGATATCGCTTTTTATCGGGGGTTATGCTGTCGGGAGTTCTGCTGCTTTTAATAGCAGCGACTCCCGGTTCAGCAAAAAGACCACAGCGGATTGTGTCTCTGGCACCCAATCTAACAGAAATGATTTTTAAGCTGGGTGTACAGGATCGACTGGTGGGGCGGACGGAGTACGATCGCTATCCACCGGCGGTGCGGGAGATTCCATCCGTCGGTGGCTACCTGAACACTGATTACGAAAAGATTCTCTCCCTCCATCCGGACCTGATTGTCATGCTCCCTTCACCGGAAAAGCGGAAAAAATTTCAATCGTTGGGACTTCCGGTGCTGGAGCTGCCCGATGAGACGGTGGAGGAAATTTTGCACAGCCTTCGGGTGTTGGGCGAAACGCTGGGAGCATCCAATCGGGCACAGGCGGTGGTTCAGGGCATCCGGGACACCTTACAGATGGTTAAACGAAGTGCTGATTCGTTAAATGAACATCCTATCGGGTTGCTATTGGTCGGACGTCAGATGGGAGAATTACGCGGATTGTACGCTGCCGGAAGAAATAGCTATCTTGGGCAATTGTGGAAGATGGCAGGAGGACAGACTGCTTTCCCCGACATAAACCTGCACTATTTTAACGTAAACCAGGAAGCACTGCTTACCACACCGATTCAGGTGATTCTGGAATTTCATCCTCCCGGTTATCTAAGTGCTCAACGTCGGGAAAACATCTTGAAATTATGGAGAAAATTGCCTACCATACCGGCGGTTCGTAACCAGCGCATTTTTTTGTTTGATGATGAGATGTTTCTCATTCCAGGACCACGCATTGCCCGTGTGGCAGTGGCATTTTTTCAAATTATCCATTCAATTGGAATCCGGGCGAATGATTCAGGTCAATAATTTAACATTTGGGTATCATCGAAAAACAGTTCTGAAGGATGTCTCATTCCGGATTGAACCGGGTGAATTCGTGGGTATCATTGGCCCGAATGGCGCGGGAAAATCCACTTTGCTCAAATTACTGGACGGAATTTTAACGCCCGCTGCCGGACATCTCTCCTTACACGGTAAGGAGATAAAACACTATTCTCGTCGTGAGTTTGCCAGAATCGTGGGATACGTTCCCCAGCTTTTCACGGTGTCCTTTCATTTTACTGCGGAGGAGATTGTAGCGATGGGGAGGTTCCCTCATCAGGGAGCTGGCTGGCGGGAGAGTACACAGGACCGGCTGGCGGTTGAACGGGCTATGGAGCTTACCGAATGCAAAGCGCTTCGCCATCGTGATTTTTTTACCCTCAGCGGCGGAGAACGTCAGCGGGTAATTCTGGCTTCAGCTCTGGCGCAGGAACCGGAAATTCTCTTATTGGACGAACCCACCACCGCTTTAGATGTGAAACATCAAATTCATTTTTACCGGATTTTGCAGCGTCTCAGCCGTGAAGAGAGAAAAACTGTGCTGGTTGTTACCCACGATATTTTGCTGGCTCTCCGGTTTAGCCAGCGTTTATTGGTGCTTAAAAACGGCCAACTCATTGCGGATGGGCCGACCAGGCAGGTGGTAACATCAGAACTGCTCTCTGAAGTGTACGAAGTTCCATTTCGCATATTTAAACTGACGGATAACGTTCCGGTGGTCATTCCTGAGTTACCGGAGTAAACCTTACGGTTGTTCCCTGGCAACCGTTGAAAACAGCATCAAATAGAGATGAAAAAAATCGGAACATTGGTTGCACTTATTTTTTTCTTTGTGGGTGTCTTCGTTATGGTACCATTAATTGGTTCCCAACCGGTCCATCTCTCACAGGTGCTTGCCTATTTGCACGGTTATTCGAATCCGGAGGGGATTATCTTTTTCCGGGTACGATTACCGCGGGTTGTTCTGGCGCTGATGGCGGGAGCTTCGCTTTCCCTGGTGGGAGTGGTTTTTCAGGCGCTGCTGCGCAATCCACTGGCAACTCCGTACACATTGGGTGTTTCCAGCGGGGGAACGCTGGGGGCAGTGCTGGCAATTAAATTGGGGCTGGAAGTTTCGTTGCTGGGATTTTCCACCGTTCAGGTGGCTGCGTTTCTGGGCAGTCTGGGCACGGTAGCGCTGGTGTATCTTTTAGGACGCTCCAGCCAGCGTCTTTCCGTGTACACCATGATTCTGGCTGGTGTCACCATCAGTTATTTCTTTAGTGCGCTGGTGCTGATTGTGCACTTCCTGGCCGATTTTACCGAAACTCACCAGATGATTCGCTGGATGATGGGCGGCCTGGATGTGGTAGATTGGCAGGGTATTGCGCGGGTGTTACCTTTCTGGTTTATCGGGGTGACCATTCTGTTCGGGATGTCCCGGATGTTTAACCTTATCAGTTTGTCAGATGATGCGGCTCTTAGTAAAGGGGTTCCTCTGGGGAAGGTTCAGGGAGTAAGTTTTTTTGTTGCCTCATTAATTACCGGAATTGTGGTGGCATTTACCGGTCCGATCGGTTTTGTCGGTCTCATCGTCCCCCACCTGATGCGCCTGCTTGTAGGTCCTGATCATCGATTTCTAATCCCTGCTTCGTTTCTTTCCGGTGGTGCCTTTCTGGCTTTATGCGATACTGTCGCCCGAACAGTCATGGCACCGCTGGACATCCCGGTGGGAATCATCACCGCAACCATAGGGGGACCATTTTTTCTTTACCTGCTCCTTTCCCGAAAGCATCAGCTTGCCTGAAGAGATATTCAACAAATATCGTACTCCCCGATAATCATGTCTATCCGAATCAGCAAATCCTGGATAAAATTACCCGGATTTTATCAGCATGCCGGAGAAATGGGAACAAAAAAGCACACCTACAGAACGATAATCCGAATCATCCATCACAGCGATCTCCATCCCCGTTTTCCATTTATTCCTCCACCCACCTTATGTAACAACCCAAATATCGTAACTTCTTTACTCCCGAAATATCTGAAAGAATCCCATCAATCTCTATACCCCCTTTCCACCTTTATATTTTTATGCCCTGTACGTTCTTATGTCCGTGATGAGCTTTATGCCCATTTTTACTTCTTAAACCATAATTTTACGAATTTTTTACATCTTGCATTTCTCAAAATGTTTTTTGTATTTTCAGAGAATTAAAAATGCAACTTAACGACAGATGAAAAAATGAAAAAACGCGGAATATTAATTGGAATTTCGGGTGCCAGTGGATCCGGTAAAACGTTGGTTGCCAATACCCTGTATGAATTACTCGGGTCGGATAAGGTGGTTATTTTGCAGGAGGATTCCTATTACAAAGACCTCTCTCATCTTCCTCTGGAAGAACGCGCCAAATTTAATTTTGACCATCCTGATGCATTCGATCACGATTTGCTCATTCAACATTTGCAGTTGCTGTTAGAGGGGAAAACCATTGAGCATCCGGTGTACGATTTTACCACCCATTCCCGGAAGAAAGAAACCCGCCGGGTTGGACCCCACGAAATTATTATTCTGGAAGGCATTTTGTTGCTGGCTATTCCGGAAATACGCGAAATGATGGACATCCGCATTTTCATTGACACGCCTCCGGACATCTGTTTCATCCGGCGACTCCAGCGGGACATTAAAGAACGCGGGCGAAGTGTGGATTCGGTGATCAGGCAGTATCAGGAAACGGTTCGCCCCATGTACATGCAGTTTGTTGAACCTTCCAAGCGATATGCCGATATTATCATTCCCCATGGTGGAAAAAACGTTATTGCAATCGATATTATCAAATCGAAAATAGAGAAACTGTTATCCGAATCCGGGAATGACGCTCGGGAATAATCCCTGCGCCCGGGCATCTTTGGATTTCCATTTCGTCTCAAAAATAGATCAGGATTTACGCGGAGGCATGATGTTACCCATTGTTCATCGAAATGTTGGCTGGATTGAGGTCATTTGCGGAAGCATGTTCAGCGGCAAGACCGAAGAGCTCATTCGTCGCTTGCGCCGTGCCATCATTGCCCGTCAGAAGGTAGCAATTTTCAAACCGAAAATTGATAATCGTTATAGCGAAAATCATATTGTTTCCCACAGCGAATTGAAAATTCCCTCCATGGTAGTGGAGAATGCCTGGGAAATTCTGGAGAATTCGCTGGAAGCACAGGTGGTGGGAATCGATGAAGCCCAGTTTTTCGACAACGATCTGGTGGATGTTTGCCAGAAGTTAGCCAATATGGGCAAACGTGTAATTGTCGCGGGACTGGATATGGATTACCGTGGGAAGCCGTTCGACCCAATTCCCCAGTTACTGGCTATCGCCGAATACATTACCAAAACGCACGCCATCTGTGTGGTTTGCGGGAATCCCGCCAATTTTACCCAGCGCAAAATTCAAAGCAAAGAGCAGGTGGTGGTGGGAGCGGCGGATATTTACGAAGCTCGCTGTCGGAACTGTTTTGAACCCCCCGAAGAAGAGCTGGAAGAGGAAAAAATTATTGTGAAAACGATTCCGGGTAAAAAGGCGAAGGAGAAAAAAGGATGATTGCCGATTTGATGTTCGGAGTGTTTGGATTGGCGGTTCTCATTGGCATTGCTTATCTGTTTTCGGTGAATAAAAGAGCCATCGACTGGAGGCTGGTCTTTACCGGTATCTCTTTGCAGCTCATCTTTGCCATTTTTGTGCTGCTGGTTCCGGGTGTGTATGTCTCCCGGGCGGTGACCTACTTTGTTTTAACGGTTGCAGGCCTTTATTTGTCCTACCGCCTGCGCAACCGGCTGGTACAGGAGGATTGGAAAGCTAAAATCTTTCCGGTATTCATTTTCCTGCTCACACTTGTTTTCGCAGGCGTTTTCGTTTTCTCCCTGTTTCATGATAAAAAAATCTTCCTTCCCGGCGGGGAGGAGGTGTTCGAAGCCATCAGCACCTTCTTTGTCACGGTCATCAATTTTACTTTTGACGGAGCGAAGTTTGTTTTTGGTGTGCTTTCCTCCCAGAGTGATTTCGAAAAAGTGTTTCCCGCCGACCTTCAGAATAAGGGGTTCGGATTTATTTTTGCCTTTCAGGTGTTGCCCACCATCATCTTTTTTTCTTCGCTCATGAGCGTGCTGTATCATCTGGGAATTATGCAGAAAATTGTGCAGGCGATGGCCTGGGTGATGGCGAAAGCCATGCGGGTGAGCGGGGCGGAATCTCTTTCGGTTGCGGCAAATGTGTTCATCGGGCAAACCGAAGCGCCACTGGTCGTGCGCCCTTACGTCCCCGGAATGACCAAATCTGAATTACTGACCTTGATGGTAGGTGGAATGGCCACCATTGCCGGAGGGGTGCTGGCAGCTTATGTGAATATTCTGGGCGGAAGCGATCCGCAATTGCAGGTGCTTTATGCCAAACACTTACTCTCTGCCAGCATCATGGCCGCACCCGCTACCATGGTAATTGCCAAAATTCTGTATCCTGAAACAGAGGAATCGGAAACCAAAGGGGAAGTGAAACTACGTATCGAACGCACCGCCGCCAATGTCATTGATGCTGCAGCAACCGGCGCCGCGGACGGTTTGAAACTGGCTCTTAACGTCGCCGCCATGCTGCTGGCGTTTATTGCCCTGATTGCTATGATTAACTACATCCTGGAAGGGGTGGGGAGTTTAACCGGATTCAACGATCTGATCGGAAGACCGCTGAATCTGAATCTGATCCTGGGTTATGCACTCTCACCGCTCTCCTGGATTATTGGTGTTCCCTGGCACGATGCCATCAAAGTTGGTTCCTTGATTGGCGAAAAAATTGTGATTAATGAATTTATCGCTTATGTGGATCTGGGCAAGATGGTACACAGCGGATTGCTATCGGAAAAGGCTCAAATCATCTCTACCTATGCTTTGTGCGGATTTGCCAATTTCTCTTCCATTGCCATCCAGATTGGCGGAATTGGGGGAATCGCTCCCAATCGCCGTTCGGACCTGGCGCGTTTTGGGTTAAAAGCAGTGTTGGGCGGTTCTCTGGCCACATTTATGACCGCCACCATTGCCGGAGTGTTAACCGGACTGCAATAAATAACCAGGATGTTCGAATAAGAGCAAATTCATAGAAAATTTGAGGCATGTATGAAAGGTTGGTTAAAAATCACCATTCTCGTTGCGGGAATTGCCCTGATTGTCGGGGTGTTCTATTACACCATGTTTTCCAGTATCATCGAAGGACCCCCTCCCATCTCCCGCAACAGCTATCTGGAACTGGACATCTTCGGTGCGGTACCAGACCGCGAAAGCATTAATCCCCTGGAAAAAATTATGGTAGGGGAAGCCCCTTCCATGAGCGGGTTGATCAGTTGCATCCGAAAAGCGAAAATCGATCCGAAAATTAAGGGGATTGTTTTACGACCCATGGGAACAACCATGGGTTGGGCAAAAATTGAAGAATTACGCGATGTGCTCACTGATTTCAAAACCAGCGGGAAGCCGGTTTATGCCTATCTGGAAGTTGTCGGAAACAGAGAGTACTACCTTGCTCTGGTGGCAGACACTATTTTTGGGTCTCCCACTGCATCCATGTTCATTAACGGATTAATGGGACGTGGTTATTTTATTAAAGATATGCTGAACAAAGTGGGCATCGAAGCGGATTTTCTGGCTCATGGGAAATATAAAAATGCTCCGGATATGTTTACTCGCAGTGATATGTCGCCTGCCCAGCGTGAAGTGGTGAATGCCCTGTTAGACGACATATACCAAAGATATCTCACTGCCATCGTGGAAAGTCGTCAGTTAGATATGGCAACGGTAAAGTCATTGATCGATCGTGGATTATTTTCTGTGGAAGAAGCCGTGCAACACCAGTTAGTGGACACGTTGATGTATTACAACGAATTTAAAGATCATCTGGGCAAAAAGACCAAACACCGTCCGCGCCTGGTGAATTATTCCCGGTACAAAAAAGTTCGCTTCTCCAGCCTGGGAGTAAAACCCAAAGGGGTCGTTGCAGTGATTTATGGGTCAGGGAACATCGTTTCGGGGATTGGCGACGATTTTCCTGAGGATGGTGTGATGACCTCCGAAGCGATGGCAAATGCCATCCGAAAAGCGGCAAAGGATAAAAGTGTGAAAGCCATCGTCCTGCGCATCGATAGTCCCGGTGGTTCCGGTACGGCATCGGATATCATCTGGCGGGAAGTGGTGGAGGCGAAAAAGAAAAAACCGGTTGTGGTGTCCATGAGTGATGTGGCAGCATCTGGTGGTTATTATATCAGCATGGGAGCGGATAGTATTGTCGCTGAGCCCAGCTCGCTGGTTGGTAGCATCGGCGTGTTTGCGGGGAAGTTTGCATTCGGTAAGTTGTTTCAGAAATGGGGCATCAATAAAGAAGAAATCATTCGCGGGAAAAATGCCAATCTCTTCTCTGAAAAAAGTAAATTTACCCCGGAACAGAAAAAAATATTGCGTCATTACATCGATGAGTTTTATCGAATATTTGTTACCAAAGCGGCACAGGGACGACATAAAACTTACCAGGAGATTGACCGGATTGCCCGGGGACGCGTTTGGACCGGACGACAGGGTGTTGAAATTGGATTGGTGGACCGATTGGGAGGTCTTCTGGATGCGGTTCAGATTGCCAAAAAAATGGCGGGAATTCCACTGGAAAACCCCGTGCATTTAAAAGTGTTCCCCCGACGCCGCTCTTTTTTGCAAAAGTTACTGAGCAGTAACATGCAAACCCGCACTTTTCAGCGCATATTTCACCGAATGGTTCCGGAGCCGGTGTGGCAATATCTGAAAGGAACTTTGTTTTATCGGGATTATGAACCGCTGTATCTGTTACCATTCTATCTGGAAATCCGGTAGCGAAAATAAATTGATTGGGAAAATAGACGGATAACAATGAATACGGATCTGCTATTTCAGAAGGGGAAAGTGTGGACTCTTTCCAACATCATAAGCTTGCTGCGGTTGATGTTGGGGATTGTCATATATCATTTAATTGTAACTCGCCAGTTAACCGCTTCCATCGTTTTAAGTATTCTAATCGTACTATCGGATTATGCTGACGGATATCTGGCCCGGAAACGAAATGAAGTAAGTGAACTGGGGAAAGTCCTGGATCCGCTGGCTGATAAGGTTTGCGTGGCATTGGGCGCTATTGCTTTACATTTAAGTTACGGATTACCGCTGTGGGTGGTTATTCTTTTAATAGCCCGGGATGTGTTAATTGTACTGGGATCGTTTATCCTCATTTCCCGAACGCATCGGGTGGTGGCTTCGGAAATACCGGGGAAATTAGGAGTTACGGTGATTGCGCTTCTTTTGTTTGCCTATCTCATTGAATGGGAGGCAGCCAAACCGGTTTTGCTGGTGCTGGCAGTAATTGCGGTATTCATTTCGTTTGGTTACTACAGCTGGAGATTTATTCAATACATGATTTTGCAGAAGGAGGCATAATGACCAGAACACTGGAGGAGAAGATAAAAGAGAGCATTGCTTACATTCGCCAATTTACTTCCATGCAACCGGATGTAGCAGTCATTTTAGGATCGGGATTGGGAGATTTTGCCGATACGCTGACCGATGCAGTAAAAATTCCAACCACCGATATTCCGTATTTTCCACGATCAACGGTTCACGGTCATAAAGGGAATCTGGTTTTTGGCTACTTGAAGGATGTGCAGGTACTGGCTGTTCAGGGACGGACTCATTTTTATGAGGGCCATTCCATACAGGATGTAGCGTATGTGGTGCGGGTTATGGCTGAACTGGGTGTGGAGCGATTATTGGTAACCAATGCTGCCGGGGGGACGAATCCGCGTTTTACACCTGGCGATCTGATGATTATTGTCGATCACATCAACTTCATGTTTCGGAATCCTTTACGCGGAAAACCTGTTGGGGGAGAACCTCGCTGGCCGGATATGTACAATACCTATGATGCGCAGTTTGCCGATATCATTGAGCAGGTGGGAATTGACTTAAAAATTCCGCTTAAAAAGGGTGTTTTATTTGTTTCTCCCGGACCCACTTACGAAACCGCTTCGGAGGTTCAGATGGCGCGGCGTTTTGGAGCGGATGCCCTGAGCATGTCCACGGTACCGGAAGTCATTGTCGCAAAGGCACGGGGTATGCGGATTGCCGGCATCTCCTGCATTACCAACATGGCTACGGGAATCAGTCAAACGCCACTTTCCCACGAAGAGGTGACCGAAATTGCCAATCTGGTTAAGCATAAATTTCAAAGACTGGTCTCAGAAGTATTGGTACGGATCGGGAAAATTTAGCTTCGATTTTGATTGAAACCGTTAGAACGGTTTCTCTGCGGTTCAACTCTCTCTATTCACCGGGCTAAAGCCACGGTGTTAATTATTATTCGGGTTTCCGGATACAGCAAAATCGTCAATTCATAATCCTGTTTCATCTTGTATATCCTGTCAAAATATTTTGGCATGATTGGTTGAATCAGGATGATTGGGCTTTGAAAGAAAAACCTCCCCCTGTCATTCCGACCGAGCCACGACTAAGTCGGGGCGAGTGGAGGAATCTCAAGAGACCCCTCGACTCCGCTGACGCTTCGCTCGGGGTGACAGAACAGCTCACTGTCCTTCCGACTGGAGCGACGAACGAAGTGAGGAGCGGAATGGAGGAATCTCTGGAGAACATCGACCTGTCCATCCAGCTTGATTTTTTAGACAAGATTGACAGGATTTTCAGGATGATTGAAAGATTTCAACGTTTGATTTATTTTCAATATTTTAATCCTGTCTTATCCTGTATATCCTGTCAAAAATTCTTTTTTAAGGACAAGCCGGATGGGGATGAGACCCCTCGACTCCGCTGACGCTCCGCTCGGGGTGACACGGTGTGCAGTTGTCATTCCGACTGGAGCGACGAACGAAGTGAGGAGCGGAACGGAGGAATCTCTGGAGAACGTAACCCTGTCCATCCAGGTTGTTTTTTTAGACAGGATGAACAGGATTCTCAGGATGATTAAAAGATTTTAACGTTTGATTTATTTTCAATATTTTAATCCTGTTCCATCCTGTTAATCCTGTCCAAAAATTCTTTTTTCAGCGCAAGCCGGATGGGATAAGAGACCCCTCGACTCCGCTGGCGCTCCGCTCGGGGTGACAAAAAGCAGTCTGTCATTCCGACTGGAGCTACGAACGGAGTGAGGAGCGGAATGGAGGAATCTCTGGAGAACGTGACCCTGTCCATCCAGCTTGATTTTTTTAGACAAGATTGACAGGATTTTCAGGATGATTAAAAGATTTTAACGTTTGATTTATTTTCAATATTTTAATCCTGTTCCATCCTGTTAATCCTGTCCAAAAATTCTTTTTTCAGCGCAAGCCGGATGGGATAAGAGACCCCTCGACTCCGCTGGCGCTCCG
>CAZBWV010000103.1:0-6860 GCA_964495805.1 uncultured Calditrichaceae bacterium | reverse complement strand
GGCGGTATCGGTGATTCCCAATGCCAGCGGCACCCAACTGCAGCGTCAGGACCTGCTGCCTGAGTCGTTCCAGTTGCATCAGAACTACCCCAATCCCTTCAACCCCACCACCACCATTCGCTTCGATATTCCCGCCGTGCGCGAGGGGATGGTGCGGGTTCAACTGGTGATCTTCAATACGTTGGGTAAACAGGTGCGTTCGCTGTATCAGGGTTCGCTTCAGCCCGGTTCCTACACCCTGGTATGGGACGGTCGGGACGATGGCGGCAATGCCGTGGCCAGCGGATTGTACTTCTATTCCATCCGTACGGATAATTACTTTTCGGTAAAGAAAATGATGCTGGTGAAATAAAAAATTTTGTAGATGGGTCAAATTTTTTGAACTAAAGTTGATCCGTGCAAAGGTGCATGTTTCACGGAATACTTCCGACGCACGATCCTGCACATAGGGGTGACTAAAAAGTGAGTTACAATGCAGTGATTCATAATAAAGCAAGTTACGAAATATATTTATTGGGTTGGGAGGAAAAATGTGTTCTTTTTCGCTCTTTAGTCACCCCTTGTTAATATAAACCGAATTTGCCGACAGGAGAAATGGGCAATTTTCGGTTGAACCAACCGTTCCGTTTGCTAAAATATTCGACGGTAATTTTCCTGCTGAGTAGGGCGTTCTGTGCGACTTTTCCAGTAACCCGGAGCTTCGGGAGTGAAAGTGCGTTCCAGCAAATCCCGCTTCAGCAAACGTAAAACCAACCCGATTGGAGTAATAATCAGAAAAAATATCAGGGTGAGAATCAGATACGAATTCAATCGACCCAGCCAGTGGGTTAACTTTGCCCAGCCGGTAAACAGCCTGCGGAATCCGACCGGCCACAGGATAAAAGATGTGTCCAGAACGGCTACCCATGCGGTTAAAATCCAGAATCCCACCGAATCGGTTCTCCAGTGGAAGAGAAAAAGATTCGCCAGGATCCACACACCAATCCATCCTGCGGCGAAAATGATTTCTTTTTTAGAATAATCCCACATCATCTTTACTTACCTGCCATGAGGCTAATCCGGTGCAAACTGCTGGCGAAATTTTTGCATGTTTCGTTCATCTGTTTGCCGGGCTTTTTCCACCCAGAATGGCCCGATGGCCAGAAAATCCATGTGTGTGTTCAGGAAACAGGTCAAAGCATCCTGTGGAGTACACACAATGGGTTCTCCCCGCACATTGAACGATGTGTTCACCAGCACCGGTGTACCGGTGTGCTCTGCAAACCGTTTAAGTAGTTGATAAAACAGGGGATGATGCTCCGGGTCCACCGTCTGGATACGGGCGGAGTTGTCCACATGAGTCACCGCGGGAATGCGAGAACGCTGATGGCGCAAACGTTCCCGCCAGTTTTCCGGGGATTCCGAGTCACCCTTTAACCGCTGTCGGGGATGAACAAAAGTGACCAACAGCATGTACGGACTGTCCCAATCGTCGGTAAAATATTGGTTCACATTTTCGCGAAGCACCGCGGGAGCGAATGGCCGAAAGCTTTCGCGAAATTTGATTTTCAGATTAAGCTTTTGCTGCATTTCCGGATTTCGGGCATCGGCCAGGATGGAACGGTTCCCCAGCGCACGGGGGCCAAATTCCATTCGCCCCTGAAACCAACCGATTACCTTCCCCTCCGATAAATGCCTGACCGTCGTGTTCAGCAATTCCTGATGAGAAAGTTTCCGGTAATGTACCGGATGCCGTTTCAGCACCGACTCAATCTCCCGATCCGAGAAAGATGGTCCCAGCAGGGAGCCCTTCTGAAAATCGTGTATTTCGTCAGTTCGGCGAGGTTGATTCAGGAGCTGAAACCAGACAAACAGTGCAGCGCCTAAGGCACCTCCCGCATCGCCGGCTGCCGGCTGAATCCAGATTCTTTCAAACGGTCCTTCCCGAAGAATCCTGCCATTCGCCACGCTATTGAGCGCCACTCCACCAGCCAGCACCAGGTGTTTTTCTCCCGTCTCCCGATGAATATGATTTACCATGCGCATCAGTACCATTTCGGTTACTTGCTGGATGGAAGCCGCTACATCCATGTACAATTGCTTCAGCGGCTCTCCAGGCTTCCTGGGTGGTGCATCAAACAACCGATGAAAGCGTGTATGGGTCATGGTCTCTCCGCTGAGGAAATTAAAATAGCTCAGGTTTAGCCGAAAGGATCCGTCACCCTTCAAATCCATTAATTCCCGCAAAATGAGCGAAACAAAACGCGGTTCTCCGTAAGGAGCCAGACCCATTAATTTGTATTCTCCGGAATTTACCCGGAAACCACAGTAATAGGTAAATGCCGAATACAACAGACCCAGCGAATGGGGAAAGTGCATCTCCCGAACAAGCCGAAAATGGTTATCCTGTCCGACGCCCCAGCTGCTGGTTGCCCACTCGCCCACCCCATCGACGGTTAAAATTGCTGCACGAGAAAATGGAGAGGGGAAAAATGCCGAGGCAGCATGGGATTCATGATGCTCCGGAAAAAAGATGGGACCGGAATAGCCCAGCTCCTCTTGAATCAGATTGCGAATCCAGATTTTTTGCTTCATCCACAGGGGAATGGCTTTTAGAAATGTTCGGAGTCCCTTTGGTGCAACGGCAAGGTAGGTCTCCAGAATCCGTTCCAATTTCAGCAGTGGCTTATCGTAAAAAGCGACATAGTCCAATTCCCGGGAGGATATTCCCCCTTCCTGTAAACAGTACCGGATAGCGTTTTCGGGAAAAGAAAAATCGTGTTTTTTCCGGGTAAAGCGTTCTTCCTGGGCAGCAGCCACAATTTCGCCATTCCGCACCAGGCAGGCTGCACTATCGTGGTAAAATGCCGAAATACCCAGAATATTTACGCTCATGATGCGACAGGTTTGTTTTTAAATTAAAAAATCGGAATGGTTTGGTTGAGAATGCGGAGACGTCGGACTTCCGAAAAATGATTCTGCCCCGCAGAAAGGATTGCCTCCATTGGTCGGGACGTAGGGATCGGGGAGGTTCATGAAGCAGGTTCATCCAGCGGTGTGGTTTCGAATTCACCATCGGTATTTTTCTGCAATTTAAGCACTTTCTTCTCTGCTTCGTCCAGTTTGGTCTGGCAAAATTCAATCAGTTGAATTCCCTCTTCGTAGAGCTTAATGGAGTCTTCCAGGGATGCTTCACCCTGTTCGAGAATTCGTGCAATTTCTTCCAGGCGGGTCATAGCCTGCTCAAAACTCATTTTCCGGCTCATTCCGATCCTTCTCCTAAGATTTGAACCTGCGAGATAAATTGTCCCCGAGCCAGTTTCACCTGAACCATGTCCAGTACCTGCACCTGCGCAACATCCTTCACCACTTTGCCATCTTTGTAACAGATGCTGTAGCCCCGTTGTAAAACGGCAGCGGGACTTAGTGCGCGCAGCTGGGAACGAAGTCGTTCCAGATGTTGCTTTCGTACAGAGAGCTGATGAGACATGGCCAGGGTAATTTTGCGGGATAATTCATCCAGCCGCTGCATTTTCTGATACAATAGATCTTCCGGTCGTCGAAAGGCGTAGCTGCGCCGGTATTTTTGAATTTGTTCCTGGTAAAGGTGAATTTTGCGAATCACTTCCTGAAACAGCTTTTCCCGGTAATATGCCAGTGTTCCGGCCAGCTCTTTGCGGTCCTTCACCACCATTTCTGCCGCAGCGGAGGGAGTTGGTGCTCGCCGATCCGCCACAAAGTCCGCAATGGAGAAATCGATCTCGTGCCCCACGGCGGAAACCACGGGAATTTTAGAAGCAAAAATTGCGCGGGCAACCACTTCTTCGTTGAATGCCCACAGGTCTTCCAGGGAGCCGCCGCCCCGCCCAACGATGAGCACATCCACTTTACCATATTCATTAAAATGACGAATGGCGGCGGCAATCTCCTCCGCCGCACCATCTCCCTGCACCCGGACGGGATAAAGCAGAATCTCCGTTCCGGGAAAGCGACGACGAATGACACTGATAATATCGCGAATAGCAGCCCCGGTGGGTGAGGTTACCACTCCCACCCGTTCCGGATATTGAGGAATAGGTTTCTTGTGGGCTTCGTCGAAAAGGCCTTCGGCAAACAATTTTTTTTTGAGTTGCTCGAAAGCCAGTTGCAGGGCTCCGATTCCCGCAGGTTGAATATCCTGCACAATAATCTGATACGTCCCGCCGCGTTCATACACCTGCAGGTCTCCCTGCACCAATACTTTCATACCATCTTCCAGACGGTACAACAGGCTTTGCGCCCGATATCGCCACATGGCGCAGTTAATTTGCGCCTGTTCATCCTTCAGGGTAAAATAAAGGTGCCCGGAACTGTGCCGTTTAAAATTGGAGATCTCACCCTCCACCCATAAACGGGGGAAGCTGCTTTCCAGCAGTTGTTTAATTTCGCGGGTGAGCTCGCTGACGCGATAAATGCGTTCTTCCATTTTTGCATTTCCCATTATCGATTCACCCGGTCGCAGCGGAAAATAAATTGCACCGGATGGGCACACTGCCGGGAATTAGCGAATTTTCTTTTTGTGGCGATTCTTGCGCAGACGTTTTTTCCGCTTGTGAGTTGCCATTTTATGGCGTTTACGTTTCCGACCACACGGCATAGGCGTTTCTCCTTGTTTCCTTTATTATTTATTTTGCATCGATTGTTGAACTTGTTCAATCATCTGTTTTGCGGTTTGTGCGGGCCCGGAGTTGGGCGCCACTTCAATCAGCTTATGCCAGACGTTCATCATGGCGTCCATGTCCCCACGCTGAGCATAAACCACACCCAGATTATACAATGCGTTAGGTTGTTTATCGTCAATTTCCAGCGCTTTTTTAAATTGCGCTTCCGCTTCATCAAACTGTCCCAGATTAAAATAGCACACTCCCAGATCCACAATCACCGCCGTATTTCGGGGGTCTAACGAAAGCGCTTTCTGATAGTATTCCATCGCTTCGCTGTAACGTTCGTGATCGAAGAGAAAATTCCCCATATGGATATTCTCTTCCACACCGTTGGGATTTTCCTCCAGCATCGCTTTAATCTGGTCATACTGTTTTTGGTCCTCAGGACTCAGCTGAGGGGTCTGGGAGTGAATATGTGCCGCCTGTCTGGGTGGAGTGACCAGATAAGGGTAATTAAAGAAGCCAACAATCACCAGCGAGACGAGCAATACCAGATATATCCAGTTATATTTGTCTTTTATGAAAGAGATGGAAGCCCCTTTCCCTTGCGATTCGCTTTTCTCTTTTTTCACAATCTCTAATTCCATACCACACTTCGGACAGAAGCGGGCATCGGCGGGCACGGAAGCTCCGCATCCGGGACACGTTTTATTCATCGTTCTCCTGCTGATGTTTCTTCAACAGCTTCTGGTTTACACTTTCTTTAAAAAATTTTGCCGGTCGAAATACCGGTACAAAGCGATGATCCACTTCCACCACACGGTTGGTTTTGGGATTTTTCACCAACCGGGGCTGGCGCTCCTTGGCGTAAAAGCTCCCAAATCCACGGATTTCCACTCGATCGCCATCCTGAATGGACTCGATGATATTGGCCAGAAATCCATTGAGAATAATTTCCAGATCCACTTTGGTCCATCCGGTGGCCTCTGCCAGGCGATTGATTAAATCACTTTTGGTTACGGTCATCGTACGCCTCCAAAAAGTCAGCAATATTACGAAAAATTTTGCAATAATGCAATAAACGATAAAATTGAATCGGCACCTCGCCGGATAGCTTCAACTTCCCCTTTTTCATGAAACTGAAAACAAAAAGGGGAATTCCGGTTAAATCCCGAAATTAATTTTAAAATATAAACGTTCAGGAGGGAATCTCAAACAATTTTTCCAGCCCGGAAACAGAAGGCGATGGTTTCATTACTTCAACAGGGTAATCTTATGAATATTCTCTATCCCGGCCCAGTTTACCCGGAGTAAATAAATTCCCGAGCTTAACGCTCTTCCGAAATCATCTTTGCCATCCCAGCGAAATTGAATTTCCTCCGTGTCCACATTGTGTTTGGTGAACGAAAACACCCGGCGCCCGGTGAGATCAAAAATCTCGGCTTTCAGCATTCGATAGCGTGAGGCAACCACCGGAACGGAAACAGTGATGATGGTTTGCATATTAAACGGGTTGGGATAATTGGAAATCCGTAACTGATGGGCAGTTGGAATTGGGTTTTCCTGAAAATCAACTTCGGTGGGGCCAAATGTTTCCACACTTCCATCCACAAAACGTGCTTCCAGCCAGTAGTGATACTTTACCTCCCGGGAAAAGAAGACATCTTCAAACTCGTATTCACGACGAATATTGGAATAGATAGCTCCCTGAAGCTCTTCATTGGTTTCGTAGCCAGCCACTCTCAACCGCACCGAAGTCCCTTCCATCTCCCGATACAAATTGAACCCGAGCACATCAATTTCGCTTTCGGTGCGCCATTTCACCAACGTTGTGCCATTATTTTGCGGAAATGCTTGAAAATCGGTTAAAAATATGGGAAGCGAAATATCCTTGGTAATCTGAAATTGTTCGATGACGGAGCCATCCAGACGATAAGCGGTGAAAGTTAAGGTAGGACCATCGATATCTACAATTCCATAATGATAGGACTCCTCAAAGAAGACACGATATGGATTAGCTGTTGAATCTTCGAAAGCTTCAAGGTGCGCTCCGCCACCTCCAACAGTAAGGTATTGAACCCCTTCTTTTATGCTTCTTTCATAGAAATGATTGTGTCCATTAAAACAGATATCCACATCATTCGCCTCAAATAAAGGGACCCAGTAATTCTGCATATCTTCATCCCCAAAATGATGGCCCGAGCCGTATGGCGGATTGTGAAAAACAACAAAGCGCCA
>CAZBWV010000102.1:0-26839 GCA_964495805.1 uncultured Calditrichaceae bacterium | reverse complement strand
GTGCGAAGTTCTTTCATGCTTTCGTTAAAAGTCTGGCTCCCCTGCCCCAGATCATGCTCCACCCGGATTAAAATGTTATTGGTGCGCTGCACCACCAGTGCCAGTTGTTTTACCAGGTCCACCAGCCGTGCTTTTTTAATTTCCTCAGAAATCGCCCGGGCATTTACAATAATCTCTTTCAAGGTATCGCTCACAATAAGCTGACGGACTTCCTGTGCAGATTCGTTCAGCGCAGCGGTCATGCTGTCCAGCTGGGCAGCAATTTGTGCGCTGCGCTGTAAAGTAAGGGTCAGATTCCGACTGTTGGTGGTGAGAATGTTGTTCAGTTGAGCAAAGGTGCGGGTCGCATTTTCCACCAGCGTGTAGATTTTTTCCATTTTCTCCGGCTGAGTAACCTGGTTGAGATTGTTCAACAGGCGTTCCAATTTTTCAGTAATGACTTCCGCTTTACCGGTAATTTGCATGGTAATGGAGGTTCCCGGCCGGATGAACTGGCCGGGTTTGAGCAATGGTGCTTCGTTACTGCCGCCGTGGATTTCAATCATTTTCAGACCGGTGATGCCAATGCTGGCAATATCCGCCCGGGCATCCTGTTTGATAGGCGTTCCCTTATCCAGCGAAACTTCCACAATAACCCGGTTGATGTTTTTGGGATCGATGCGAATATCGGTGATGCTGCCCACGGTAATGCCCAGGTATTTTACGGGACTCCCAATTTCCAATCCGTTTACCGATACGTTTTCGTATGCGATGTAATATTTATCCGCTTTTTTAAACAGATGCCGACTGGTCACCACGGCTAATAGCACCAGCAGAGCCAGTGAGGAAACAATCAAAAAAAGCCCAAAACGAAATTTTTGAGAATGAATTTCCATGAAAGAATACTTCTCTGTTATTGGGTGACTGCATTGAGTATGGACACACGTATGGCTTCAGCTCCCATTTCCGCCACAGCCTCCGGGCTGGCAAGTACCTGACCGGAAGCAAGGGCAAACACAATATCCCCATCATAAGCAGTATGGGAGGGAATCACGGCTCGGGCTATGCCCAGATGTCCCCGCTCAGCGATTCCGTGCAACTGCAATTTGGTAAGCTTTGCATTGGTCATCAGCACACTCAGGATGGTATTTTGTCCCAGCCCCACTTCCGGTGGTTTCCAGCGCACGGTCGGGTCGTTTTGTGCCAGAAATACACCGTCCTTACGGGCACCGGCTACAATTTGCCCGCGGGAATCCACCACATCTCCCACCGGATTAACCACGGTGAGAGCTTCCACCTGCACATTGCCCAGGTCCAACCGGGCATGGCCAATACCGCCTGGCATCATAAATCCCAGACCAGCCCACTTGCCCACTGTTGTACCTGTACCGGCACCGATGCGGCCGTTCCGGCGATTGTCTTCGCTGGCGGAGAGACACGCCTGATACGCATTTTCAGCGGTCGGGAAGACATCGGACTTGCCAGAATAGAGATCGTACACCACAGCGGCCGGGACAATGGGTACTTTCCCGAAAATAGTGGGGAATCCCACTTCCCGTTCCCGCAGGTAACGCATCACTCCCGCCGCCGCATCCAGCCCAAACGCACTTCCGCCGGTGAGGAACACCGCATGAACTTCCTCCACCTTGCGATGCGGGTCTAACAGCGCATATTCCCGGGTACCCGGCGCCGCACCCCGCACCACACCGGAACCAATCGTTCCCGGCGGAGTGAGTATCACCGTACAACCGGTTTCCGCCTCCCTATCGGTATAATGTCCAATGCGAAATTGGTTCATGGATTATTCCCTGTTTGATCATCCAGTACTTCGAAATCCCATTGATCAATGGCCAGATTGGAAGACCGGAACACCGCATCCCATTGTAACCATAAATTGACCGAAGCACTCACCTCCGAATGGGTGGCACCGGTTACGTGCTGGTAATTATTGAAATCGTTGTAAGCCAGGCTCAGGGTTACATTCGCCAGCGGATGCGGTCGGTAAAACAAAGTCATCCCCAGCTGCCAGTGGCGCTCCACAATACCCCAGGGGAACGGTTCGTGATAACCTTCTTCCACGGTGTAATTCAGATAATCGGTATTAAACTCCCCTTCCACCGTTCCTTCACCTTTGCGGATCAGATGGGCAAATCCGGTAACGGAAAGGTCGGGTCGAACCCATTTCTCCAGATGGAAATTCCAGTGCTTAAAATCGTTACCCAGGTAGTAACCAATCACCCGGTTGCGGTGCAAATACTTTTCCCAATCATTGACAGGGGCATTGTAAGTGCGATTTCGCACCTGCACATATTCAGCGCCTACCAGCGAAGCTCCCCAATTAAAGGGGTTCGCCCAGTTGGCTCCCACCAGCAGTCCCAGCTCATTTGGTTCAAGGTCTGCGGGTACTTTTTTGTCCACCTGAATGTCGTCAATTAAAAACTCTCCGTAAAATTCCACCCGATGGGGAAAGTAAAGGTCCCAATCCACCAGATAAAGAACGTTGGCGTTGGCAAAAGGGCCGTTGGCCTGGTGTCCGTAATAAACTGTAAATGGATTCATGAATGCCAGGTCCCATCCGGCATCGGGACCTCCATAAACCACCACTTCCGATGCGCCCAGGTAATAGCGGTCGTTCCAGTTCACAGACAGACGATGTCCGTTCAGATATCGTTTAGCGACCGTTCCGTACGGTTCGAATCCTTCCTGAACAATCGGACGGGGATCCAGCATAATTCCCCAGAAGGAGAAATTCAGAAATCGGCGACCGAAGCGAGCATGGTACATGTCGAACGGTCGGCTGTTGTCGCTAATCAGCAATTTCCCGGTGCGGCCGGGTCCCACCTGCAAAAAATCCCGCCCTATCTTCAACCGAAAGATCCCCTGATCAATCTGAAAATATGCCTGTTCCGTGTAAGCGTACAGGTTACGAAACGTTTTTCCGATGTACCCATCCGGGGGATGATTGAAGACCTTCATATTGTTGTAAAAGGTAAATCGGCGACCAAACTGCAGTCCGAAGCGGGTATGAAACTGAAAATCGGTCTGCCAGGTTTCCTGGCGATAACGGGGAACCAGCATCCCAAATGCTCCCACACGTACCCGGGACTGCACCGTTTCCGGTAACAGTGCCATCTGCAGGCGCCGTAACGCTTTGTTTAACAGCTCCCGCTCCCCGGATTTGCCGATCTCGCTTAATTCCGTCGCAAATTCCCGATACAGTACCTGGAGCATCTTCCAATCCCGGGAACCCGGGGGAATTTTATCCAGATCGATATGGAGCAGATATTCTGCCGCTTCTTCCCGTTCGATAGGACCGCTGGTTAGATCCAGCTCGGTCAGGTAGCCAGCCACTTTAAAGTAGTTCAAATAGTTCCACACCCAGTGATACGGGGGAATGGTTTCTCCGGCAAATGCCCACCAGGGGAGAAGCATCAGCAGGAAACCCGCTATGTAAAACATCTTCATTGGCTTACCCTTCCGGATTGGTAGATTCACTTTTTACGGGAACAGGGGTTCACCCCGCAACAAACGGTCGAAATACTCAATGGTTTTGCGCAGCCCCTCTTCCAGCCGGATGGTGGGTTCCCAGTTCAGTTTTTCTCTGGCCAGTGAGATATCCGGTCGTCGTTGCGTGGGGTCATCCTGCGGGAGCGGTTTAAACACGATCTTTGACTTCGAACCGGTCAGATCGATTACTTTTTCGGCCAGTTCCAGAATGGTAAATTCATCGGGATTGCCCAGATTCACCGGCCCGATGAATCCATCCTGCTTCATCATCCGAATAGTGCCTTCAATTAGATCGTCCACATAGCAAAAGGAGCGGGTCTGGCTGCCATCGCCATAAACGGTAATATCCTCGCCTCGCAGCGCCTGCAAAATGAAATTGCTGACCACCCGACCATCGTTGGGAGCCATTCGCGGACCGTAGGTGTTGAAAATGCGGATAATGCGAATATCCACTCGATTCTGACGATGGTAATCCATCATCAATGTTTCTGCAACTCGTTTGCCTTCGTCGTAGCAACTGCGGATACCTATGGGATTAACATGCCCCCAGTAATCTTCCCGTTGAGGGTGCACTTTGGGATCGCCGTACACTTCGGAAGTAGAGGCCAGCAGAATGCGTGCTTTTACCCGTTTGGCCAGCCCCAGCATGTGGATGGTACCCATCACGTTCGTTTTGATGGTTTTCACGGGATTGTACTGGTAGTGCACAGGTGAGGCGGGACAGGCAAAATGGTAAATTTCGTCCACTTCCAGCAGGATGGGCTGAGTAATATCGTGCCGAATCAGCTCAAAGCGGTGATTGTCCATTAAATGCAAGATATTCCGCTTGGAGCCGGTAAAAAAATTGTCCAGGCACAGCACATCGTTTCCTTCGTTCAGCAGGCGTTCCACCAGATGCGAACCCAAAAATCCGGCGCCACCGGTAACCAGAATTCGTTTCATGTGCAGATTCCTTTTTTGCATTCACATTTTGTTTGAATATATATTTGGCTTAAATTTAAATCAAACGGAATGTAAATTGGACGAACAAGGAGCGTTCTATTGAACATGAGCAAAATCAATCGGATTCGCACAGCCATGGTACTGGCTGCGGGGTTCGGGACGCGGATGGGGGAACTCTCCAGGGAATTGCCCAAATGCCTGCTTCCGGTGGGCAACTCCACCCTGTTAGACCTGATTCTCCAGAAGTTAGAGAGAGCAGGAATCCGACGGGTGGTGATTAATCTGCATCACCAGGGAGACAAAATACGCCAGCACCTGGATCATCGCTACCAGGGGAAGCTGGATATCCTGTACAGTCAGGAACCGGAAATTCTGGGCACCGGTGGCGGAATTGCTTATGCCGAACACTTTTTCCCCAACGAAACTATCCTGACCGTGAATTCCGATATTTTATCGGATATTTCTCTTCCCCGGTTTATGGAACATTTTAACCGGCACCCGGCTCTGGCAACCATGGCCGTGTATCCTTCCCGCAATTATCAGGATTACAACCTGGTAATTTTCGATGAACAATTCCGACACCGTGGCTTTTTAGGGAAGGGTAATCCCCCGACACCGGAGATGCAAACGGGCATCTTTATGGGATACCAGATTCTCACCCCGGAAGCCCGTCAATACCTGCAACCGGTTTTTTCCTCCATTATCACCGATTTTTATCTGCCTGCTCTTCAGAAACAGCAACCGCTTACTGTGTACGTTCATCGCGGGGAATGGGTGGACTTAGGCACCAGCGATCTGTACCATCAGGTCAACCACCGCATTCGAAACCAGGAATTGGTTCTGGAAAATTTTGGGGGGTGAAGCGCTCTGCTTCATCCCGTTTCTTACCGGGGGAATCGTCCCCGCCTTTCAGATTCAACGCAAAAAAGATTTTCTCACACATCCATTCTTCAATTGACCCGCTTCCTTTCCCCCAGGAAACGATTTCGCCTTGAATTCCCGGTCAAATGGTGGTAGATTTACCCGGTTTTTAACGCAAGGAGGGTTCGATATGACGATTGCACCGAAAAATATGGCGATTCTGGTAGGTGGCGGTCCGGCACCCGGCATCAATAGCGTGATTAGCGCTGCAACCATCCGTAGTATTCTGGAAGGAGTGGAAGTTATTGGCATCAGGGACGGATTTAAATGGATTATGCGCGGGGATATTTCCCACATCCAGCATTTAACCATAGAACAGGTCAGCCGAATTCACTTCCGCGGAGGCTCTTACATTGGCATCTCCCGGGAGAATCCCACCAAAAACAAACAACATTTAGAGAATGTGGTGACTTCTCTGCTCCGGCTCAATGTGGACAAACTGATTACCATTGGCGGAGACGATACCGCTTACAGCGCCATGCGGGTAGAGCAGGAAGCCGCCGGACGCATTCGGGTGGTGCATGTCCCCAAAACCATCGACAACGACCTGGACCTGCCTTACGGCATCTGTACTTTTGGTTTCCAGACGGCCCGGCATCTGGGAGTAGAAATCGTAAAAAGCCTGATGGTGGACGCCCAGACCACCTCACGATGGTACTTTGTTGTGTCCATGGGACGCAAAGCGGGGCATCTGGCGCTGGGAATCGGGAAAGCTGCCGGTGCCACACTCACCGTGATTCCGGAGGAATTCCCGGAGCACAAAATCCGCCTGAAAAAGATTGTGGACATTCTGGTAGGTGCTATCATTAAACGACTCAGCTATGGCCGTCCGGACGGCGTGGCGATTCTCGCCGAAGGTCTGGTCGAACGGCTGGATCCACAGGACCTGGAAGTACTCTTAAATATCGAACGGGACGAACATGACAACATTCGGCTGGCGGAAGTCAATTTCGGTGAAATTCTTAAATTTCACGTTCAGGACGAACTGAAAAAGTTTGGCATAAAAACCACCATCGTGGCGAAAAATATCGGTTACGAATTACGCTGCGCCGATCCCATTCCGTACGACATGGAATACACTCGCGATCTGGGTTACTGTGCCGCTCAGTTCCTGCTTCAGGGTGGTAACGCAGCCATGGTCTCCATTCAGGAAGGTCACTTCGTGCCCATGTTCTTTGAAGACATTATCGATCCTAAAACCCGACGTACCAAAGTCCGAATGGTGGATGTAAACTCCGAATATTACCAGATTGCCCGGCGGTATATGTTACGTTTGACCAGGGAAGATTTTGAGGATCCACACGAACTGGCCAAATATGCTGCCACGGCTGGAATTAGTTTAAAGGAATTTAAGGAGCGGTTCTACAACGTTGTGGAAAACGACGTGTGGAAAATGCCGGATTTGAATCCGGAGCGATATCGGAAAGGAAAACAATCGAAAGAAACGGCGAAGGAACAATCCTCGAAAGAAAATAAGACGAAATAATCTTTTACCTGCCCTCCGGGGAGGTCGAATTCCTCCCCGGAATAATGCCGCCGATAGCCGATCACTCACCAGTGGAGTCAGCCAGTTTAAACAATCGAATCTCGTCGAATAATCCCTTTAAACTAACAATCTCCGTATTAAAAGACGAAACCACCACCCATAGGGTATCCCCTTCGGACAAGGAGACCGTATCCATCAGCGTCACTTCCGTCCAGACCGTATCTTCTACCGACGCTACTTTCCTTATTCCGAAATGATTCTTACCGATTGCCAGTGCAATGTAACCGCCACCAGCAGAACCCGGAGAACGAATATATCCGGATAATTGCACAACATCTCCATCTTGAATTTCCGGAACCGGAGTATAGATAAATCCCGTCGTCGGACTCCAATCGGAGGTTAATTCAATGCACCACTCTCCCCCTTCCGGAGGCGCCTGGTGTACAAATCGCACCAATTGAGGATTGCCGATTCGCCAACCTTCCAGTGTGGGCTGACCATCCTTTTCAAAGCTGCTATTCATCAATACATTATCCGACTTACCGGGAGGTTTCACAGGAATCAACGAAACGGAAGATTTATCACACTGGTAATGTGTTCCCAGAATTAAAAAAACGAATAGAATTTCAATTCCCCACTTTTTTTGCATCCGGAACACTCCTTTGTTATCAGGGACTAAAAATTAACAAACGCCGGAGAAGGCGGTAAAGTCATTTTTTTGTCACCATGCACATTTTTTACTCAGATTACGCATTAGACGATATGGTCAGATTTTAACCGACGAAGATTTTTCAGACTGGCTATCAATTCGGTATGAGTGCTCTCGAAAATACATACCCGGCAACGTCGGTACAAAATTTTCCACCTTTTTACTTACGTGCAGGAATGTCCTTTTCCACATTCTGAAGTCCAGGGGTTCTTCCCAGAATCGGGTATCATAGAAAATGCTCCCTATCAGGATGCTTTTCCTACTTTTTGTGCGATATCGGACTCAGTTTAATCCGCTGAGCTTAATCGGTCGGATAATCGGTTTTGGTGTGCAGTGGTCTCATTTCATTCAATTTGTGTATTCCCACAGGGATTTTGCCAGTTCCCCGTTACTTCCTCCTTCCGTTTCCGGTTTCCGGTATGGGTTGCCCGGTTGAATTATCTTTCGATGATTATTTCGCTTCCGGGTCAAAATGATATTCTAATTTATGTTTCAGCATTTCCAGGTCCTGCTGAGCCTGGCGTGTTAAAGCGCGGCGCATGAATGGAACGACGGAGCGCCAGATGATCCCTTTTCCCCGGAATTCACCCTCCCAGCGAACAACCGTCGCATGACCGGAATCCTGAAAATTCATCTCCACATCCCCCACCAATCGGTCTCCCTCCAGGCGATAGCGAATCATCCGGTGCGGACGAATGCCCAACACGGTTAAACTTAGTTCCACCTGATATTTACCATCATTCACCACCAGTTGGTACTGACTCCCCACCCGCAGCGAATCCCCGGAGAGCAGTTTTACTTCTTCCAGACCGTCCTGCCACTCCGGCCAGCGGGAGATGTTGCTGACATAGGAAAAAACCGGTTCTACCGGCAACTCGATGGTTTCGTCCACCTGAAAATCCGCAACAGGCATAATATACCCAAAAGCTAAAAAGGCCAGAATCATGGCCAGCATCAGTCCCAGAAAATATTTGAGAATCTTCATTGCTATACTTCCTGCAGTTAAAGAGTTGTTAAGCTTATTCAACCCGATTGGTTAATCCCGAATCAGGCGAAATTTATCCCCCAGATACAGTTTTCGTGCTTCGGGATCGTTGGCCAGAAATTCACTATTGCCCTGTTTGAGCACTTTTCCCTCGAACAACAAATACGCGTGATCGGTAATGGAAAGAGTTTCATGAACGTTGTGATCGGTAATCAGCACACCGATATTTTTATCTTTCAGTTTTTTCACAATGTTCTGAATATCCTGCACGGCAATGGGATCCACACCGGCAAAGGGTTCATCCAACAAAATAAATTTGGGATTGGTTACCAGGGTCCGGGCAATTTCGGTACGACGGCGTTCGCCCCCAGAGAGGTTGTAGCCTTTATTTTTAGCAATATGGGTAATCCCCAATTCTTCCATCAATTCATCGGCACGCTGGCGACGCTCCTGGCGGGAATAACCCAGCACTTCCAGAATTGCCAGCAAGTTTTCCTCCACAGTCAGCTTGCGGAAGATGGAAGGTTCCTGCGGCAGGTACGAAATGCCCAGCCTGGCTCGTTTGTACATGGGCAGACGGGTAATATCCCGATCGTCTAAAAAAATCTGACCGGCATTGGGCCGAATCATTCCGGTAATCATGTAAAAGGAAGTGGTTTTTCCCGCTCCGTTGGGACCCAGCAAACCTACAATTTCTCCCTGGCGGACACGGAGGCTGACTCCGTCCACCACCCGACGCTTGCCGTAAATTTTAACCAGATTTTTTGTGTGCAAAACGGATACGGAAGACTGTTTCCGGTCTGGCTGGTGTTCCATGCCTATCGAATTTCCCCCTGATAATTTTCCGGATAATAGGTTCCTTCTGCGCCTCCCATTACCGCAATGCTGTCCAGTTCCCCTTCGGTAAAAAAGGCTCTAATTGTGTCTGCCGAAGCAACATTCACCCCGCGCGTTTCACCGTTTTCTTCCAGATAGTACTGACTGGATGCCTGGTTGATGGCTCGAATTTCCTGCAATTGGCGCTGGGAAATATACATGACAATCTGTTTGCCCGCCAACCGGTTTTCCTTTTTTTCCACCGAATCGGCAATGGAAATAGCCAGCGCATCGCCCAGAATCCGTACCTGCCGAACTTCCAGACTATCCAGCACCAGCTCCATCGTTTTACCAAACATCTCGTTGTTGCGGTACAAAGCGTGGGGATTTCCCATCAATCGCACCACATCCTCCCGTACCAGATACACAGCAGAGTCGCAGGTAGCGGTCAGCTCCCCCTGACGAATGTTTACCGAATCCCGGGCCAGTGCACTTTTCCGTTCACCAAACCGATAAAGCAATTCCCGGGCAAAGATGTGTAACGTATCGGTGGCGGTGCTATCCAATCGCCAGAGGTGCGCCTGATGACGGATGTACGCATATTCCTTTTCCGGAAGGTATTCTCCTTTTCTCCCGGTAATGAATACCCGATTCGAAGCATCATTCAGCCAGAGGTGCCGTTGCGCCAGCACGCGATCGGTCTGGTAGTGATATTCCAGGTAGTCACATTGCATAAATTGATTGGGTCGGCGAAGTTCCACATTTTTTTCGGCAATGGCAATTTGAGAAATCTCAAAATAAGTTAAATGTTGCGCTCGTAAAGAATCGGTACCGCGTATCAACAGCACTTCACCTTCTAAAATAATCTGGTGAGCTTGCTCATCATAGGTTGCCCGCTGGCAAAACAATTCCAGGGAATCCTGCCGGATATGCACATGACCTTCTAAGAACCGAAGAGGACGGCCATTTACGACCGTCCCACGCGAAAGATCAGCGTGAATCAACTCCAATTGTCCGGCACTTTTCGCCTGAATGCCCTGATACCCGACGACCCAGACCAGCCAGACAATCAGCCCCAATAGCCACCACGGGGTGATCATAAAAAAATGACCTGTCGGTTTCTTTTTATCCGGACAGGCACTTCTTTCGGAGTCGAACAAAGTGCGATTTGCCGAATTCTTCATCCTGCCACCCATAAAACCAGAATTCCCTTATCCCTGAATCTTACAATTTCTATTCCGCCTCCGGATGATATTGATGTGCCAGAGTCGAAAGAAGCATTCTCCGGGAAAATATTTTCCAGGCGTTTTAACATTTTAAGAATTAAACCATCTGGTACGGCACAGATTGCCTCTTGCACTTACCGAACGCAATTTTTTTCCTACGAACCTGATCCCATCCGTTCCCTGAGTTCATTCAATTTTGACTTCGGAACCCTCTGAGGGCAACGAACCGTTCCGGGAATTTTACCAATTTACAGAGCAGTTTTCCTCATCCTGTTTCTCACACAAGATGATTAAATATTTTCAATGGAACCAGCATAATCGTGCAAAATATGTTTGTTCTACCCAAATTTAATGAATTAATAATTGACACAAAACCTTCATGTTCCCTTTATTCTTCCATCCCGGATCAGGGAATTTTCTTTAGCGGTATTTTTCGTCGGGAAAATCCCCGGGCATTTTTGATTTCGTAATTCTTCAAATCGGGATCGGAAATAAACGCATCGCCCACAATAGTATCCTGCGCAGTGGTAAATGTTACCGGTACTTCGCTAACAATTTTCTGTTTCTCATTGTCCCAGCGCAAGCGTTCGGTCTTCAGAACAATTCCGCTATCGGAAACCACCACCACGTGTCCCATGGCTTCCAGATCATTGGTGCTCCGATACACCACACCGCTATCGGCTGTCAGAGTGGAATTATGCTTGCCCTCCCGATCATAAAAGTCCACGTGGATGCTGTCCCGCAAAATTGCCTTTCGGGTCTGGTTGTAGATGGCAATGTAACCTGCCCAAACTTCTGCCACCCGTCGTCCCTCGCGGGTAATGGTTAAAGTGGACTTCCAGCTTTCCTGGTCAGGAAAAAGCTGCTTTTTGCTTTCGGAAGGTACCTGGTCTTCTTCAATGCGGGTACAACCGTGGATCCACACACTGCTCACCACCCAGATGCCAATTCCCAGAACCAACCACAAAAGTTTATGCATGGTGCATTAACCCATTTAATATTTTCATCGAACGGTAAACCCTGCCGGGTGGTAAAAAGTTTCTTGCTGGACAAAAAAGGGACAGGAATTCGGAATCGGTTAAAAAATTCCCGCACGCATGATATCGTGCAGATGAATCACACCAATCAATCGCTCCTGCTCATCAATCACCGGCATGGCAATGATTCGATATTCTTCCATTTTCTTATAGGCGGTATATGCCAGGGTATTGGAGCGAATGATTTTGGGATGGGGATTCATCACCTCAGTTACTGGGATGTGGAAAAACTGTTCGGTGCGTTCCACCAGACGGTTCAGGTCACCGGTGGTAATAACACCCAGGATGTGCATGGCTTCGTTCACAATCATGCAAATACCTCGCTTGGAGGCCATTTCCAGCACGGCTTCCTTCATGGTTGCATCCACCGGAACGTAAGGAACGCGATCTCCGGTTTCCATCAAATCATCCACCCGGGTGATCAGCCGTTTGCCCAGCGCACCGGCAGGATGCAAAAAGGCAAAATCTTCGCGGGTGAAATGCCGTTTTTCCAGCAAGGCAATGGCCAGCGCATCGCCCAGTACAACCATGGCTGTGGTACTGGAGGTGGGCGCCAGGTCGTGCGGACAGGCTTCCTCTTTTACACCTAAATTCAACACCACATCACTGTGGCGTGCCAGCACCGAATCCGGGTTGGAAGTAATGGAGATGATGGGAACACCTAACTTCCGAAACACCGGGATTAAATAATTTAATTCTTCGGTGTTCCCGCTTTTGGACAGGCAGATGACCACATCGTCCTTGTGTACAATTCCCAGATCGCCATGAACCCCTTCGGAAGCATGAAGGAAATAGGATGCCGTTCCGGTGGAAGCCAGCGTGGCAGCAATTTTGCGTCCAATGGCACCGGATTTCCCCAGACCGGTCACAATCACCCGTCCTTTGCGGGCGAGAATCAGTTCCACCGCGCGATTGAAGCTTTCGTCCAGCATTTCGTTTAACTGGTGCAGAGCCCGAATCTCCTGCTCCACCACCCGGCGAGCTATGGTTAGCGCATCGTCCCGGGAATTCCAGGAACGCTGGTTGTTTCCGCCCTTCGAAGACTTTTCTGGCTGAGTTTTCACGCCATTCACTCGTTTAAAATTTTCTCCACTGCCTTTTCCAGTAACCCCTGTGCATCCAGAATCAATTCCACCACCTCACGCACCGCTCCGTTTCCCCCTTCCCTTTGAGTAATATAATGCACTTTTTCTTTAACCAGGTCAGTGGCGTTGCGCACTGCCACGGCAAAACCCACCCGACGAAGCACCGGAATATCCGGCAAATCGTCACCGATAAAACAGAAGTGCTCATCCTGAAGTTTCAGCGATTCTTTTAACCGTTGATAAGCATCGAATTTTTTATAGGAACCCAGATGGAGAAAATCCACCCCTAATTCCTTCGCCCGGCGATGGATGGTACCACTCTCCCGCGCAGAGATAAATCCGGTTCGAAGTCCCGCAGCCCGGGCCAGTTTAAACGCCAAACCATCGTGAGCGTTAAAATGTTTGATTTCCACCCCGTTGCTATCGTACACAATCATCCCGCTGGTCAACACACCATCCACATCCATCAAAATCACCTTCACCTGACCGGCTCGATTGAGAATATCACGACTGATTCGCCCATCTTTAATCATTCAAAACTCCCTATTTACAAAGTTGTTTGCGGGGACAATTGCCGGACAAACTGGTAAAGCCGAACCAGTTGATCCACCACCTCCGGGAAGTTTTTCAGCGGTAATTGAGAAGCCGCATCGCTGAGCGCACGGGGAGGATCAGGATGCACTTCCATGAATATGGCACTGATTGCACCGGTAGCCAGCGCCGCACGCGCCAGAGGTAAAATAAACTCCGGATTCCCCCCGCTGGCATTACCCAATCCGCCGGGACGCTGCACACTGTGGGTCGCATCGTACACCACCGGGTAACCGGTGCGGTTCATAATTACCAGACTACGCATATCCACCACCAGATTGCGGTAACCAAAAGTGGTTCCCCGTTCGGTCAGAAGAATTTTTCGGTTACCGGTACTGGCCACTTTTTCGGCAGCTTTTTCCATATCCTCGGGCGCCATAAACTGGCCTTTTTTAATATTTACCACCCGACCGGTACGCCCTGCAGCCAGCAGCAAATCGGTTTGACGCGAGAGAAAAGCGGGAATTTGCAGCACATCAGCCACTTCTGCCACCACAGGAGCTTCTAACTCGGTATGCACATCGGTGAGTATCGGCAGCCCCACTTCTTTTTTCACCTTTTCCAGAATGGCCAGCGCTTCGGTAAAATCCAATCCGGTAAATCCGCTCAGCGCAGTGCGGTTTGCTTTGCGGTAAGAGGATTTAAAAATGATCTGCACCGGTAACTCCCGGGTCGCCTCACGAATGGCTTCCGCGGTACTGAGCACCAGTGTTTCGTTCTCCACCACACAGGGACCAGCAATTATGGTGAGGGGCTGATTCGGCCCGATTTTCAACTGTTCCAGCTCAACCATGGTTTCTCCGTCTGCTATTCTTTTCCCGCCTCCAGAATCCGATTTTTTACTTCTTCCTCAGCCAGACGCTTAATTTTGTACTCTTCCCACCATTCCTGCAATTCCGCCTCTCCCCATTCCACAGGAAGCAAAAAGTCCAGCACATCCCCGGTGGGAGGCAAAAAATCGTTGGTAAATTTACGCCAGGTCAGATGGTTTTCGCACAGCAGGCAGTAGTAATCCTTCTCTCCCTCCGCCGTTTCCAGCACCGTACCACCCGACCAGCAGTTGTGACAGATGTGATCGCTGAAGCGGTAAACCCGCCCGTTTTCCAGTTCAAATTCATCCTGGGTAGGGTCCACTGAAACAAAATCGATTTCGTCAAAATTCTTCACCCTGTACACAGCCATTCGGAATCCTTCCTTATTTCGTTTTTGCACAATTTTCCATCGCGGCTTTCACAAAACTGACGAACAAAGGGTGCGGTTTATCGATGCGGCTCTTTAACTCCGGATGGAACTGGCAGCCCACAAAATAGGGATGCTCCTTCAATTCTATCATTTCCACCAGATTGCCATCCGGCGAAAGGCCGCTAAGCACCATGCCTTTCTCCTGCAATATCCGGCGATACTCATTGTTCACTTCGTAACGGTGTCTGTGCCGCTCACTGATAAAAATCTTCCCGTAGATTTTATGCGCCCGGGTTCCTTCGGTAATCACACAGGGATACGCTCCCAGCCGCATGGTTCCCCCCATCTGCTGAATGCTTTTCTGATCCTCCATAATATGAATAACCGGATGAGGTGTGTGGGGATCGAACTCCAGGCTGTTGGCATCTTTTAGGTGGCATACATTGCGGGCAAATTCGATCACCGCGCACTGCAACCCCAGGCAAATGCCAAAAAAGGGAATATTGTTTTCCCGAGCATAGCGAATTGCGGTGAGTTTCCCTTCAATTCCCCGATCGCCAAAACCACCGGGAATCAGAATACCGCACACATCGGAAAAATATTTCTCCGGGCCATCTTTTTCCACATCTTCTGAATCCACCCACTTCAGATTCACCCGGGCATTGTTAACCACCCCTGCGTGTACAAACGCTTCGGTGATACTTTTGTAAGCATCTTTCAATTTCACATATTTGCCACAGATGGCAATGGTCACTTTATGCGCTGGTTTTTTGATTTTTTCCACAATCTTTTTTAGAGATTCCAGCCGGGGAGGCGGAGTGTCGAGCTTTAACCTTTCTGCTACCAGATTGTCCAGTCCCTGGTCAGCAAAGCGCAACGGTACTTCGTAAATCGTAGAAACGTCGATGGCTTCAATTACCCGTTCCACTCGTACATTACAGAATAAAGCAATTTTTTCTTTGATGGATTTTACCAGGTGCCGATCGGAGCGGCAAATTAAAAAATCCGGCTGGATTCCGATTTCGCGCAGCCGCATCACACTGTGCTGGGTGGGTTTGGTTTTCGATTCGCCTGCCGTGGCAATGTATGGCACCAGGGTCAGGTGCATGGTGAGGGCATTGTCCGGACCTACTTCCAGACAGAACTGGCGAATTGCCTCCAGAAACGGCAGACTTTCGATGTCGCCCACCGTACCGCCCACTTCCACAATCACCACCTGCGCACCGGTGGTTTCGGCCAGCGAAAGGATGCGCTGCTTAATCTCGTCTGTGATGTGGGGAATAACCTGTACGGTGGCACCCAGATAATCGCCACGACGTTCCTTGGAAATCACCGTGTTGTACACCTGACCGGTGGTCACATTGTTCATGCGGGACATATTTTCGTCAATAAACCGCTCGTAGTGTCCCAGGTCCAGATCGGTTTCCGCACCATCCTCGGTCACATACACCTCACCATGCTGGTACGGGCTCATGGTACCCGGATCCACATTGATATATGGGTCCATCTTCATAATGGTCACCTTCAGCCCACGGGCTTTCAGCAAATAGCCCAGGGAGGCACAGGCAATTCCTTTCCCCAGCGAAGAAACCACCCCACCGGTCACAAAGATAAATTTGGTATTTCTGAGAATACGCTTACTCAAATTGCTCCCTTTCTAAAAGTTGTTCCACTTTCCGTACATCGTCTATAGTATCCACCCCCACGGAGGGATAAGCGGCAGGAAACACCCGAATGGGATATCCATGATGTAAAATTCTGAGTTGTTCTAACTTCTCCGCTTGCTCCAGCGGAGAAGGTTCCCACTCCAAATAGTTTAACAGAAAATCTCGTCGGAAGAGATAGACACCCAGATGCTGGAACAGAACCGGCACCGGGCGAAACGGTTCATCCCGGAAAAACGGTATGGGAGAACGGGAGAAATAGAGCGCCTGATGGTCTTGGTTGGTTAACACCTTTACCACATGTTCATCTCGCCAGAGGGTTTTATCCCGGAGCGGAAATCCCAGTGTCGCCACCGGTGTATCCGGATGTTTGAGCATATATTCAATGGCTTCGTCGATGGCCTGCACATCCACGACCGGTTCATCCCCCTGCAAGTTGACCACAATTTCGCTTTCCATCTTCCGCGCGACCCAGCCCACCCGATCGGTTCCGCTGGGTAAATCTTCCGGCGTCTGCACCGCCTGCCCACCATGCTGCCGTACCACCTCAGCGATCCGTTCGTCATCAGTTGCCACAAGCACCTCTGTCGCTTTTCGGATTTGCCGTGCCCGCTGATACACCCGGACGATGAGCGGCACACCGGCAATGGAGATGAGTGGCTTACCGGGCAGGCGCGAGGAAGCATAGCGTGCCGGAATGATAATCACAACATTTTTCATGAACGAATCACCTTCGGTACCCTGAAAAATTGTCCCTGACGATCCGGAGCGTTCCCGAGCACTTCCGCGGAATCCAGCGATGCTTCCTGCCGGTCCGGTCGTAACGCTCCGAAAATACCCGAGGCATGCTGATCCGGTTCTACCCCACGGGTATCTACTTCCTCTAATTGATGAATATAATCCAGTATCTGCTCCAGGTCGCGAGCAATCTGTTCCTTTTCCGCTTGCGGAAATTCCAGCTTTGCCAGTCGGGCCAGGCGTTCCACCTCTTTCAGAGAAATTCTCATACCATTCACACGTTTTACCTGAAAAAGAAAAGCGGCATTCTCTCATCGGATGCCGTGCTAAAATAAATAAATAGCCCGGTAAAAACAATATGAAAAAAAGCTCCCCTTTTTCCGAACAAGGAATATGTTCTCAACCGGTTCAAAAACGATTTATTTAAACAGAGAGAATAAGTTTACCGGCAGGATGGTTTGGGAGGATTACTGCGAAGTGTTCTGATCGTGCTCTTTGCAACGGCCGTAAATTTGCAACTGGTGACTAATCATTTCCATGCCGTACTTTTCACAAATTTCCCGCTGGCGTTTCTCAATCACCGGGTCCACAAACTCAATCACTTTGCCACACACCACACAAATCATATGGTCGTGATGGGGACGATCCAGCGCCAGTTCGTAACTGGCGTAGTCTTTCCCCAGGTTTTCCTTTTTCACAATGCCAATTTTATTGAACAACTCCAGAGTTCGGTAAATGGTTGCACGAGAGATGTGATTGTGTTTTTTGCGAATGTGAATGAACAGTTCTTCGGCATCGAAATGGGAGGGGAAATTAAAAATTTCTTCCAGGATGGTCACCCGCTCGGTGGTGAAGCGCAGATTATTTTCTTTTAAATATTCTCTTAACTTTTGCAGGGCTGAGGATAGATCGTGCATAAAATGTGACTCAATCTCATATTTTCATTCGAGACAAATTCCCCGTTCGGCGAAAGAGACAGTTGATTAATTGAACTGAATGTCATCGAAATAGTAGTTGCGGGGATTGACATTCTTGCCCTTGTAGAGCACTTCGTAGTGAAGATGCGGTGCGGTAGAAAGGCCGGTGTTGCCCACTTCGCCGATTTTATCGCCCCGTTTCACAAATTGTCCGCGCCGCACGTAAATCTTCTGAAGGTGCCCATACTTGGTTTCAAATCCATATTTGTGATTAATGGTCACAAACAGGCCATATCCCCCATTTCTTCCCGTGAAGGTGACATAGCCATCGGCGGGAGCCAGAACCGGAGTACCCCGGCTGGCAGCCAGATCGATTCCCTTGTGGAACATAATCCGTTTAAAAATCGGATGCCGGCGTTTGCCAAATCCATCGGTCAAACGTCCGTTGGGTACCGGTTTGATCGCCGGTAAAAAGCGCAGGGAATCTTCTTTCCGCTCCAGCGTGGAAAGAAGTTTTTTATAACTCTCAAACTCCAATTTGATTTCTCGATCCAGGCGGTCCAGAATAGTCTCATTGTTTAATATCATGGACTCCAGGGCAGGATTGGTCAGATCGACCCCGGTGGGAGTGGTGATTTCCGAACCACCGATACCCACCTGCCGCACATCGGCATCGATAGGTGGAACATCCAGACTGGCCCGCAACTTGTCATCCAGCTCTTCGATGCGATTTACCTGCTGACGCAGAAAGACAATCTTTTCATTCATTTGCTTCAATCGCTGCACCAGCACCGAGTTTTCTTTTTCCAGCTGAGCAATGCGGGAGTTGTGACTGAATTGAGCAATTAACTTAACCGAAATAATAAATGAAACACCAATTAAAAAAATGACCATCAGAGAGATAAGAACAATTCGGGGAAGGGAAATATCAAATTGTTTAACCTGTGAGGATTTGGGATCAACAATAATAAAACGTGGTTGATTACTCATGGGCCTTTTTTCCTTTTTACAATTCTCCACCTATCGTGGCTCTAAATTAATAATTAATGTGATTTTTGTCAATACCCAAATCACAATCTTTTTAAAAAAATAACAAAAAACTTAAGATAAGTGGACTCGAATTGTTCAAATATTCACGTTAAATCACATATTTCGAGAATCATTCGAAAAATAACTGATCAGAACAACTGCAAAGGAATATTCTTTACCAGTAAAATCCGTTCCACGGCATTTTGTGATCCAGATCAATTTTATTCATTTTACGCCTGGTGGGCTTGACTTTTTACCCGGAGGGTGCCTCCCTGTTTTGGGACAGAACATCCAGATCGATTACATAATCGCAATATTTTTTGAATTGAGGATCGGAGCTAAAAATCAGTATCTGGTAATCGTCCTTCAGGTTTTGCAGGATACGAAAAACCCGTTCTTTTCGTTCAACATCAAAATGAACAAACGCATCATCAATGATCAGGGGAAATTTAAACAGCGGCATCAATAGGCGGGAGAGAACCAAACGGTATGCAAAAAATAGCTGATCCCGGGTTCCACTGCTCAATTGTTCTCCGGTAATCTCGACCCCATGATACCGATATTGCAATCGGAACCGGGCGTCCAGTTGAACCTCCAGGGAATTCTGGGGCAGGATGCGTTCCAGTATCTCCCGGAGTTCTCTTTGAATTCTTCCCTGGTACTGATTGCGAAATTTCTGAACCGACTCCCGCAGTACTTTCATAGCCAACAACAGAGCGCGCTTTCGCCTTTCCAGTTGCTGAATCTCCCCGGACAATTCCTTCAGGTTGGCAGTTAATTTTTCCGGATGATATACCATCCCCGGGCGGTGCCCGATCCGAACGCGCAGAGCAGCAACGCGCGCTTCCAGTTCGGTACGCTTGCGTTGCAACCGTCCCATCTGTTCATCGATCCGAAGGTGTGCCTCAGAGGCATCGTGATCCTCCAGCATCTTCTGCAGGGTTCGGGAACGGTTGAGTAAATTTTGCTGCTCCACAGTCAGGGTGGCAATTTCCTGAATCAATGTCTCTCTGTCCGCCCGAAGTTTCTCCACCGGGGGCAATGCGGAAAGTTGCTGCTCCACAGCAAACAGACGCTTGCGCAAATTCCGATATTCTTCCAGCACGTATAGCACATCCCTGCCCCAGCGCTGCAGAATCGCTCCATACTTCTCCTGTAAATCGCGATAACGGGGTTCTGAAACCGTTTTCTCTTTCATCTCCTGATGAGATTGAATGCGTGCGTCCAGTTCCTCCATTTTGCGAATTAAATTCAGATACCCCGCGTACTGAATCTTCACATTGGCCAGAGAATCCTGTAAATACGGATTGATTTTGTCGAAATCTTCCTGGTACGCATTCTTTTTTTGATTCAGCAGAACCTGCCGCTCATCCTTTTCCTTTTCCGCCTGTTTGAGTTTCCGTTTGCTGGGAAGTACTTCCTGAATGAATATGACCAGACAGGCAAAAGCGAGCAACAGGGAGATGCTCCAGCCAATCAATGAAAAAGGTGAAAGCAACAGGGTACCTGCAGCGGTAAGCAGAGCCGTGAGTAAAACGGAGAGGTCCAGCCACAGGCGCCATCGAAAACGCCCGCGCTGGGTGCGATACTGATGATCCGCTTCCTGAAAAGCTCGTTCCAGCTCCGGTAACTCTTCCTGTTCATGGAGAACCCGGTCCACCAGGGTGGGGATATCTTCCGACGTCTTTGAAAAATCGGGGAATTGCTCCAATTTCTGTCGGTACTTTTGCATCCTCCGGTTCAACTGTTCCAATTGCACATCGTATTCGGTTACTTTCTCGTTGAGCGTTAAAAATACACTTAATTCTTGCTCCAGTTCCTCCGGTTCAAAAGGAGCCATTTCAGCAAATTTTTCCTGAATCTGCCCCTGAAAGTCTTTTTTTTGCTGAATGAGCCCCTCCACCTGTTGTAACGAGTGAACCAGTTCTTCTTTTTTCTCCCGGAGGGAACGCAGGTTCGCGCGAATTCGCACAATTTCTTTTAGATTCTTACTCAACGTCTCCAGTCGGGGCAACAGGGATTTGACCTGCTGCAGTTCTTCTTCCAGTTCCAGCAATTGCATCTGCCAGTTGTGCTGTTCGGCAAAAAACTGTTTGGCCAGTTCCAGTTCGCGCATCCATTCCTGGCGCAGCGCTTTTTTCTTTTCCAATAATTGATCGGAACGCGGTCCACCCCGATCACGCCAGGGTAATCGCTCCCGGGTCAGAGCGTAGTATTCACTTTCCAGAACGCTCAATACATCTTCGTAATCGGTTTCCCCGGTTCCGGTAATCATGCGGCGCAAATCGGCATCCACCTGTACTTCCAACTGATGTTCGTGAATCACCGAGGTGGCCTGAAGAATAGACATGGGCGGAAGATACAGCGCTTCCTGAAACGCCCGAAAATAGAGGCGGTCGAATTTTTCGGAAGGTAAATGATAGTCGTTATACAGAACTTGTCGGTTATCGCCTTCTAACATTAAGCGAACGCGATTTTTCTCCAGATTGCGTTCCAGCCGATAGGTGTGTTCTCCCTCTCGAAAGCGAAGTTCGATAAAGAATTGCTCCCCACCCCACCAGGAACGGTACCGTTTTTTTCGCGCTGGCGAAAGCCCATACAGTACGGCAAAAAGAGCAGCAATGACGGTGGATTTCCCCGCTTCGTTGGAACCGTAAATCAGGCCGATTTCCTTTTCGCGAAAGGTAAGTTCAATCGGTCGGGCAAAATTCCCGAAACCGGCTATTTTCATCCCAATTAATTCCATGGCACCCGGTTTGTTTCCATTCCTTTAGTCGCTGGTGAAATATCCTGATAAAATTTTTAGTGCTTCCTGCACCACCACTTTCTCTTCACCTTCGGCGGTACTTTCCATCCGGAGCAACTCCCGAATCGCCATTCCGCGAATGGTTTTCTCTTCCCGAAAGCGCTCCAGCCATTCCCGCGATACGAATTGGGTTTCGTCAGTGATCTTAAAAAAGAAAAATTGTTCCTGACACCGCTGCCGGATTTTCTCCAGATTAGGTATGAATACACATTGCCCGTGCAGACGTACATGGAATAGCAACGAGGGATGGCGGTATTTCTCGCACAAATGCTGAATTAGCCCATCTTCCGAATCAATCCCGTGCATCTGGCAATCCAGTTTGGTTTCCAGATATCGTCTGCGCTGATGGTAGGAATCCAGTACGTTGAGCAAAACGCGATGCGGTTCCACTTCCAGAATAACAATTTTTCGTTCTCCGGTTTCCTTCCAGCTGAGTGGTTCCAGGGTACCCGGATACACAATGTGGCGTTCATCCTGTTCCCAGTGCTGAAAGTTATGATAATGCCCCAGCGCCAGATAATGGAAACCGGTGCGAAACAGCTTTTCCACATTCAGGGGGACTTCCTGCGCATGAAGCGCCCACTCAGTGGAACGAACAACCGACCCGTGAATTAACGCGATATTCACCGCTTCCGGGTCTTCGGGACGGAACTCGTCGAAAGGGGGTTCGGAAAGGAAAGAATACGCCATGCCGTAAAAGTGTACCGGGATACCGGAAAAAGTCATTTTAAACGGCTGGCTAATACCGGGAGACTCCAGCAACACAACAGCCGGAAATTTCTCCCGATGATACACCGAATCGGGGGATATGATATTGTCGTGATTCCCTGGTACCAGCAGAATGGGAATCCCTTTCGCTTCCACCTCCGCAAAAAGCTCGACGGTTTTTTCCACCAGTGTCGGTGCTGGATTCGGGCTATCGAACAGATCGCCGGAAATAAGCACAGCCTGGATGGGTCGGCGAGCATGAATAGTTTCGCGAATAATCTGCTCGAAACTTTGCCAGATTTGCTCTGTCCAAATCGCCTGTTTGTCTTCCGGAAGCTGCTGGTTCTCGGCCCCAAGATGAATATCTGCCAGATGAAGAAAACGAACTGATTTCTCGCTCATGGATTCAAACTCTTTCTCCTTAAAAAAATTGCCATAAATCGTTTAGAAATGGAACCGATATTACGGCAAGATTCCATCTCTCCAATATTTTTCCCAAAAAGGTGGAGCTGATTTTTCCTGATGAATGATGGAGGATGTATTGAAATGTTCGTTAACGGAACAATGCTTTAATGCTTCCCCATGAGCGGGATATTCCACTGATATTGGGGATTACCGGTAAGGAATCAGTGTACTGGGTGGAGCCATCGGAATTCACAATCCGGAGGCGATAGTAAAACAGGTTATTCATTTTCCCCAACTGATCATCCACGAAGCGGTAAGTAAATCCCGGTCCCCGGGGGGTCACTTCCCCCACCGCACCAAAATGTTTATTATCCGTGGAGCGTTCCACGATAAATTTGACCACATTTTGCTCATGGGAGGTTTTCCATTGCAGGATAATTTTATCTTGTGCCGGTTCGGCCTTAAACTCAACCACTGTGGCATCGGCCCAGAGCAGAGCCACACCAACCAGCAACAATATGTATATACTTAAACGCTTCATTTGAATACCCGATTTGACCCTATAATATAACGAATTTTCAATAAAAATCAACCCTCTTTCTTGAAAAACACAGGGGATAAATTACTCACCCCCTATAGGTAAAAAATGTGTTCGGGGACACATCGGCCAATTTATTCCCGCTCGCCCGGAACCTCGAAGCGAAAGGTGATGCCCGCCATCAGTTGCCAGCCCCCTGCATCCAGCTCAAATGTCTGGAATAGCTTCTTTTGCGCTTCGGTCAAATCCTCCGTGGGAATTTTGGAGAGAACTTTATCCCGATAACGCCGGAAGAAATCAAAATCGTACCGCGCATATAGATAATCGGCCTGAACATACAAACAATCCACAAACTTTCCCAGTCCGTTCACCCGACTCATGGAGAGTTCAATTTTAAGACGCGGTTGCAGGGCTAAAACAATTTCCCGCTTCTTGTTCAGGTAAACATCGCTGTCTTCAATCACATAAGTACCATCTTCGGTGACCTTCTTCCCGTTGAGCTTCCAGCTCCATTGCAAGGAAAGGGTGTTAATTCCGGCACCGATTCCCACCACCGGACGAATCCAACTACCAGAGAAAAACCGAAAATCCAGAAACGCCAGCACCGGGTAACTGTGAATCTCAAACTGGTGCAATTCTTTAATATCGGAAATGGTTACCAGATTTCCATCCGGGAATTTCAGAGTCGAGGTGTAGGTCAATTCATCTTTCCACTGATGGTTAAACGCCTGGATGGAAATGCCCAGAATAAAATGCCTTTTCAGTGTTAGCCCGAATTCAGCCGCCCAGGAGAATTCCGCATCCTGGGGATAAAAATCGTCCCACTGCGTATCAGTCGTCAAAGAAGGACGGGGAAAACTGGCAAAATTGTTGTACACATCAAAAAAATCGCTGGAAAGATGCCCATGAATCTGACCAAAACGCAGGCTGATAATGGGATAGTATGGGGTATCATTGGACCAACCGCTTACAACACCCAACGTGAATATCAGCATTCCTGCGAGCCAACCACGACGGAACGAGTGAAACATGGAGTTCTCCTTGTGTTTCCCGAAAATCTGTAAATATTTAACGAGAAATTTGCTTAAAAACAACGACAATGTGATTTCTGACTTCCGACGCTTTAATACAATCATTTATCCGGTAATACGAAGCAAACGATTATTTACCCTTATCTTAATCCCAAAACCGCCAGGGGGTGAGAAAGTGTCGAATTCACCAATTTGGACTCGCTCAAGAACCGTTAAAACGGAAATCCGATGGAGAGATTGAGCAATTTTCGATGACCGGTTAGATTGCTATACGAAATGTAAATGGGTCCAAAAAGCGAATTCACTGCAAAATAGATGCTCTGAGAGGTCAAAAAATCTTCCTTTCGGATGGGATCTTCCACGCTGTGCCAGGTAGCCCCCACATTAAAGGTCATCCCCAGGTACATGTCAACTGGCAAAGGCCAGCGGAATTTGAAGCGCAGTTCGTTGCTTAAAGCCATTAATTGTCGGCCGAAGCGCTCCCTTTCGTAAAGACCGGGAAAATCCTGCAATCCCCCCAACACGAAGAATTCGGAGAACGGGACAGTCTGATCTCCGATTCCGCCCCAGGCGCGGATATGATAGGTAAACGGCCGGGTAAGTTGATAATAACCTTCCATGGAAATCCAGAAGCGAGTAAAGGAGGTGGAGCTCCCTAAAATCCGTTTACTTCCGCTCTCCCAGTACCAGCGGTTGTAGATGCCATGTTCCGGGAAAGGCAACTTATCTCGCTTATCCACCACCGAGCGAAACACCAGCGAGCGAACCGAATAGCGATCGGTGTAAGGAAACGTTGGATCGGGCGAGAAGACATCCACGTTATCCCAGCGAACTTCCGCAGTGATGGAGCCCAGTCGTTCAATCTGCTGACCAAAGATCAGTCGGAAGCCGCGACGAATGGTCAGGTAATCCTCCATCCGTTCCCATTCCCGATAGTAGCGATCCCAGCGATCGCGGTAGTACAGGCTGAATCGATGAGTTAGCAGGGTGTTAAACAGTCGCACACTATACAGTTTAAACTCCGCCCGTCGCTCCAGGTCTCCGATGCTGCCCATCAACGAAATTTTCAGGTTTCTACCGAACATGTTGTCTTCGGCAAATTCCAGGAAAACTTCCCCTTTCCGTTCCAGCGAAGCCCGCGCTCCAATGCGCATCAGAAAATACTTTTTTTCCTTTACTTTGATGACCAGATCGTTACCATACCGGTTCTGCTTCACATTTAAACTGACTCGATAAAACAATCCGGTGCTGTAAATATTGCGCACCCCTTCGATGGCGCGATCGGCCACAAACACATCCCCTTCGCGCAAAGGAAATTCACGCATAATAGTCTGACGCCGGGTGACCCGGTTCCCCCGTACTTCAATATGGTGAATCCAGCCTTCGTCCACATAAATAGCCAGAGAAGCACTGTCCTGATTGAAACGAATTCGCGCAACCCGCGCCAGAGAATACCCTTTATCGGAGTAAAAATTACGAATTGCCTGAATACTGCGATCCAGCTCGACAAAATTCACCGGCTGATTGCAGCTAATGCTCAGTTTCCCTCGCACAATGGAATCGGGAAACAGCTTGTGAGTGTACAGATTCACCTTTTGCACCACCGGATTTTCCTGAAAATGGAACTCCACCGCGTAGGCGTGCGGTTTACCCCGCAACAGGACATACGCATCGGAGAAATATCCGGTGGAATAAAACAGGTTCAGATCGTTGAACAGATCGTACGCATACAAACTGCTTCCCGGCCGGGTTATCATCCGCTCCTTCAGAGAATCCAGACCACTATATCGAAGTCCGAAGATTTGTACAGTAGCTACCTTCCCCAGATAGTGATTTTCGCCCCAGAAGGTTTTCTGCTTCCGGGCAATAATCGCTTTTATTTCTTTCATTTTCCGCAGGGTTTCCCGGTATCCGGTTTCAATCAGGGAATCAATGTTGCTGAAATCGCTGGCACCGTGGCCCTTTAGGTCGGGATGAATTAGCACATCGACCAGCCGTCGGCTTTTGCGGGTTGGCTCTTCCATCATAATGGTAGTCACCTGATCGGCAATTTGCCAGGGAGCGCGCATCTCCTCCGGTTTGCGCAAAGGCGAGGTGACATCCACCGCAATGGTTACATCCGCTCCGGTTTTCAGCGCTACATCTACCGGTAAGTTATCCTTAATACCACCGTCGGCCAACCACATGCCATCCCAATCCACCGGTGAGAAAAGCAGCGGGAATGCCACACTACCGGTGATGGCTTCGGCCAGGTCGCCCCGCTTGATGACTACCTTTTTACCGGAAATCAAATCCGTAGCAACAGCGCGAAATTGCACCCGCAAATTATCGAAATTATTTGCCGCCTGAAAGTTCGCCCGGAGTAAATAGGAATAAATGATATCGAAAATTTTCTGTCCGGAGGTAATTCCGGTGGGAATGTATGGGATACCGTGGTCAAAACGCACTTCCAGAATATGCTTGCGCGGATCGGATTTCTGCGACCAGAAAAGATTTCGGCGGTGGGTTTCGTCGCTGAACAGCCCCTGCCATTTTAT
>CAZBWV010000101.1:0-35062 GCA_964495805.1 uncultured Calditrichaceae bacterium | reverse complement strand
TGAAAAAAGAATCTTTGGACAGGATGTACAGGATGGAACAGGATTAATGATTGACGATTTTGCTGTATCCGAAAACCTGAATATTGATTCACACCGCGGCTTTAGCCCGGTGTTTGGAAACCGAAAAACAGCAAGAAAACCGTTTCAACGGTTTTCGCAAAGGTGGTTCGTACCACCGGGCTGAAGCCCCGGTGTGAATGAAAGAGTGGGTGGTAGAATCATACCGATCGCAATAGCATAGACACTACTTAATTTTGACAGAATGATTTCTGACGTTTTATCCTGCACAATCCTGTTCATCCTGTCTGAAAAAGAATTTTAATCAGAATAATCATTCAACTGTTTAAAATTTTTCTGAACCCGCAGTTAAATTATTAAAGAAACAAAAACGGCTTGATTTTATTTCAGTTAAAATCTAAATTTGTCAGCTGTGGAAACGGGCCCATAGCTCAGTTGGTTAGAGCAGTCGACTCATAATCGACTGGTCCCAGGTTCGAGTCCTGGTGGGCCCACAAAAAACAGGAGGCGGTTCTTGAAAGTTTTACCTGGAATCGGGAAAACGATTTCACAATACACACAAATCCGGTAATTTTAAAATGCACTCAACATCCGATGAGTGCATTTTTTTTATCTTAAAATTCATAAGGAGGTTAAATTGAAACAGGTAGTTGAACGTTTGGTGAAGTTGCAGCAGATTGACACGCGATTCGATGAACTGCAGCTTCAAAAGGGCGATTTGCCCATGATGATTGAGGAGGCAGAAGAAGAATATCGGGAAAAAACAGCACGGAAGAAGGAACTGGAGGAGAAACTGGCCAAAGGGGAAGCTGATCGGCGCATGTTCCAGGCGGAGATTGATGCCGGTAAGGAAATGTTAAAGAAATACGAGGAACAGCTCTACCAGGTAAAAACCAACAAAGAATACGATGCCATTTCCCTGGAGATTGACACGAAGACCATGGAAATCAAGGAGCTGGAAAATAAAATCCTTCAGTCCCTGGAAGAAGAGGAAGAATACAAAAAATCCATTGAAGAATTAGACAGCGAAATTGCCCGACTGGAAGAACAGCTCAATGAATATAAAAAAGAGCTGGATGAGATTATTCAGCAGACCAGAGCAGAAGAAGCCCGTCTGGCCGCGGAGCGGGAAAAAGTGGTAGCAGAAATTGATGAACGGCTTCTGCGTCAGTACGAACGCATTCGTAAAGCAAAAGGTGGGCTGGCGGTGGTACCGATTAAGCGCAATTCTTGCGGCGGGTGCTATTCCACCATTCCGCCTCAGAAAATTGTGGAAATTCGGGAACTTAATCGGCTCTATACGTGTGAATATTGTGGACGAATTTTAGTCTGGCTGGACGAGGAAGAAAACGGATAGCGGCTTTTCCGCAGCGGGTCAGACGGTCGCTCCCGCATCCATTTTACGGTGCGGGGGAGGAAAGTCCGAACTCCACAGGGCAGGGTGCCCGGAGAAAATCCGGGGGCGTCGGCGACGAAAGTCCCGGCGCACGGAAAGTGTCACAGAAACCATACCGCCCCGCACTCATTTTAGAAAAGGAAGGTCTTATAGGTTCGAAGATTACCTTTTCTAAAATGAGTGCGGGGTAAGGGTGAAATGGCGGGGTAAGAGCCCACCGGTCGGTGCGGTAACGCCCGAGCCGGACAAACCCCACCCGGAGCAAGGCCAAATAGGGGAGCGCTGGAGGGTGGCCCGCCCGATGCTCCCGGGTAGGCCGCATAAGATAAATGACCGTCGCCTCCCGCACCCATTTAAGGGAAAGAAGTCCGAATTAATCCACAGGGAGTTCCTGGATTGATCGAAGATGAATTTAGAGCTGCGTGTACTCCTTCCCTCAAATGGGTGCGGGAGGAACAGAATTCGGCTTACCGACCCGCTGCGGATAAGCCTTTTTTATTATGTCCGGGAAACTTTTTCCGGAACGAATTATCTAATCAACAAAAGAAAACATGGGGTACCCAATTATGCCGGCACGAAGTAAAGTGGAAGTGAAAGGACTGGAAGCCAGATTTTACGATGCCCTGATGAACCTGATTACCCTGGGGAAGTACGAGGGCTTCATCCGTCAGGCAATTGCTGATTTACAACTTACCGCGGACGATGTGGTGATGGACCTGGGTGCCGGTACCGGTAAAAATGCCGAACTGATGCTCCGTACCATGGGTACCGGAGGCAAAGTGTATGCGCTGGAAATCGGTGCGGAAATGCTGGAACAACTTCAGCAGCGCCAGCAAAACGATTCGAGAATCCACATCCTCAACCAGCGCATAGATGAACCATTTCAGCTCCCCGAACCGGCAACGGTGGCGTTCATCTCATTTGTGCTGCACGGTTTCGAGCAGGAGGATCGGATAAAAATCATCGAAAATGTACGAAACAATCTGACTTCCGGGGGGCGGTTTTGCATACTGGATTACAACCATTTTTCGGTGGATGATTCCCCCTGGTACGTTCGATTTGCCATTCGCAAAGTGGAATGCGAACTGGCAGAAGATTTCATCAATCGGGATTGGCCAACGATTCTGCGCGAGTACGGTTTCGAACAGGATGATGAGAAACTTTACTTCCGAAACTACGTCCGATTGCTTTGCAGCCGGAAAGTGTGATACAACGATTTGTTCTTCCATAGCGCACATGGAGACCCCGGGTGCGAAGACATTTTAAAAACAAAACTCAGAGCAGAAGGCATATTTTTCCTTCTGCTGCCCCGAACGGGATGCAACGATAGACCGCGATGCGTCTTTCCCTATGCTCCCTCAACTTACCCCTGGCGCGAAAATTGCACATTAATATTTGTTTGTTAAATTTGCCGGAACTTTCCCCCGGCAGGTAATGTACAATTTGCCAGTAATAACTGGTCAAGCAGATGTTTGAGGTGTAAGTCCGGTCAAACAATATGACGAAAATCGCTTCAAAATCGGTTTGCTTTTTCGACAAACGGGCAAATTTTATACATAAAATTTACATTCGTGTGATCAACCCGTTACATCGCATTCGTACAATTAAATAGATCAAATACGGCTTAGCCGCCGGAGGAACCATGCACGCGTTAAAAGAACTATTCAACCATCTCCACAAATTCGATTCCAGCGAAGAACTCATTCACGAGGCAGTTGATAAATATTTTCACCTGTTTGTTAAGGATTGGGCACTGAAGAAAAAGCTGAATCAGTCCACCCAGGAGGAGCTAAAATCCATGCTGGAAGACTTCGCCTGCTTCTTACTGGATTACAGCGAAGAAAATTCCATGACCACCAACTGCGAAGAGAATGAGCTTACCCATTCTTCCCATTCCATGAAACTGCGCAAACTGTAATCGCTGAAACCAGGGTCCTTTCCGGAGTCAATACAGCCCGGGAAGTCAATTTCATTCAGATGGGGGAAATGCCACCATGCGGGAGTTTTCCCCCGTCTCTTTTTCTCCCATTTCCTTTTCACTCCTTTGAAGAATCTTTTTACACAGATTTTACATTCCCATGAAACAGCGGTGACCTCCATTGCCTATTATAACAGCACATCATTTGATTAAAATTGGAGGATTCACCATGATTCGCTATCGTACCCTTCTGCTCATCGTTATTCTGAGCCTGACACTGAGCATTCAGAGCATCGGACAGGCTCAAAATATCCAGAAATTCTTTAGTAAAGCGAAAGTCGGCGAATGGGTGGAATTAGAAGGACGTGCCCAGCCGGATATGTCCATCATTCTAAAAGAAATTGAAATGGTGCGCGGGGAAATGGAAGACGATGATTGGGAAATCACCGGCAAAATCCGTGCGGTCAATCGCGAGGAGAAAACCATTTACATCCTGAACATCCCCATCAGATTCGATGAAAACAGTGAATACGAAGACGATTACGACATCATCAAATCGTTCTCCGACATCAAAAAGGGAATGACCGTGGAAATTGAAGGACAATACACCAGCGACGGAGTTTTTCTGGTGAAAGAAATTGGCACATCGGAAGAGAAAAAGGACGAGAGCAACAGTACCGAGCTGGTGGGAAAAATCCAGGCCATCGATCCAGCCTCGCATACCATCATTGTGATGGGACAAAAGATTGTGTTCACCCCCGAATCGCGCATCAAATCCCTGATGTACTAACCAACGCGCCGGATAAAAACCATGAGACGACAAACCGTTCCACTGACTGTTCTGGCACTGGTTTTCCTGCTCACAGGACTTCCCCTGTTCGGTGGCGATGTTCAACAAGACCTGAGAATTCTGCAGGAGTTCCAGTACGATAAAATTGAGCTCAACTCGGCCACTATCGATTCGCTGCTTGCCCAGCCGCTTACCCTGAACGACTGTGTAGCCATTGCGCTGAAAAACAACATCCAATTGCAAATCGACCGGCTGGAATACAATCGCGTTTATCTGGCCAAAAAGGGAACTTATCAGAATTTTATTCCCGATTTTTCAGTCACCGGCCAGCGAACAAAAACCAGCGACCTGGATTCCCTGGATCAGATTAGCAAACGAACCACTGCCGATGACATCAATCTGGTATTGAGCGAAAAAATGCCTCTGGGTGGTTCCATCCAGTTTACCACCCGAATTGCCCGGGAGACCGACGATATTACCCGTTTGAGTGACAGCCCCTCCCGCCTATGGAGCATCGATTTCACCCAGCCCGTTCTGAAGGGATTCGGTTACTCCATCGCATACAGCGAGGTCAAATTGGCTTCGCTGGACTACCAGATTGAACAGATTCGCCTGCGCGCGCTGATTCTCAACACTATCTTCCAGGTAAAAGAGGCGTATTTCAACGTGCTGCGCCAGAAGAAGTTAATTGAAGCAACCCAGAAGGCTATCGAACGGGACAAAACGCTCAAGGAGGTCTCGCGCGCCAAGGTAGAGGCGAAACTGGCTACCCGTCGCGACATCCTGAGTGCGGAGATTATCCTGCAAAAAGATCACGCCGAGCTGGTAAGAGCTCAGACGGAATACCAGGGTGCGCTGGATTACTTGAAAGATGTGATGGGAGTACCCATCGAACGGGAGATTCGCCTGGCGGTGGATAAGCTCCCCTTTCAGCCGGTGGAAATCCAGGAGGAGGCCTGGATCCAGGAAGCACTGGCTAACAATCTGGAAATCAAATTGCAGGAAATGGTGCTGAAAAAAGGGCAATTCCAGACGAAGCTGGCTGCAAATAACCTGCTCCCTGCGCTGGACATCGAGCTGGGATATTCCCGTCTGGACGACAACGATGTGCGACGGGATTCACGGAACCGGGACCTGTACGCCGGGCTTCGCTTCTCCTATCCGTTATATAATGTGCAGGCTTCCACGGAAAAACAGCGCGCCATTCTGGCCGAACGGCAATTGCAACGAGTCCTGGAAGACAGCCGAAGGCAAGTCATTCGGCGGGTGCGCAACGCAGCCCGGAGCATGACCCGGAGCATCACCCGCATCCAGATTTTGCTGAAAAACATCGAAGCGGCAAAGGAAAAGGTGCAATTTGCGACCACCATGTTTAACATGGGACGAGCCTCCAACCTGGACATCACCGATGCCCAGGAGGACCTGCTGAATGCAGAGGTGGACCTGGTGGAAGAGGTGGCCGACTACTATATCCAGCTGGCCCAGTTGGAAGAATTATTAGGCGGGAAAATACTGGTTGAATTATAAAAAGCGAGTGGCACGATGAATATTCAGGAATTCTACAACAAAAATAAAACGTTTCTTCTCATCGGCTTAGCTGCCGTGCTCATTGTTCTGCTCATCCTGCTGGCATTACCCCGGGAGAGGGATTTGAGCAACATCCTGACCGCTCAGGTGCGGCGAGGCGACCTGGTGATTAAAGTTCGCGAAATCGGTGAGCTGGTGGCGCAAAATCAGGCCACCATCAGCGCCATTAACGACAAGCAGATTCTCTACCTGGCGCCAGAAGGTTCCTGGGTGGAACCGGGCGATACGCTGGTCATTTTCGAATCGGAGAAATACCGCATTTACGCAGAAGAAGCCATGTCCGCCCTGAAAGTGGCCAAAGCGGAATACCAGCGCGCCCTGAACGAACTGGAAGCCCAGCGCCGGAAAGAAGAGGCCGCCCGCAAGGAATACGAAACACTACCCCAGCTGGCGGCGAAAGGGTACGTGGTGGAAAGCGAAGTGGAACAGGCACGGTTGAAATACCTGGAAATGCAGGCACAGACGCGATCCATGGAATCGGTGGTGGAAGCCAAAAAAGCCAATGTGGAACGCGCCGAAAGCAATGTGAAAAACCAGCTACGCAAGCTGAATCAATCCGTGATTGTGGCTCCGCGTGCCGGAATTGTGGTGTACGCCAACGTGGGGCAGGGTGAGAATGCCCGTAAAATCCAGGTGGGTATGGTACCATTCGAAGGAATGGACCTGATGTACCTGCCCGATGTGGGCTCCATGCTGGTGAATACCGAAATCAATGAAGTGGACCTGAACAAGGTGCACATCGGTCAGCCGGTGGAAATCCGATTGGACGCCTTCCCCAACGTGGTGTTCAGTGGCAAGGTGGAAACCATCGGAACACTGGCTCATCGAAAAATTAATCCTGCCACCGGCAAAGCCACCAGTACCAAAGTGTTCGACCTGGTGGTGAAAGTAACCGAAGAGGACAAACGCCTGAAACCCGGCCTGAGTGCCACAGTGGATATTATTGTGGACAGTCTGAAAAATGTGCTGTACGTGCCCATCGAAGCGGTGTTTACCACCAAAGAAGGCCGCACCTTTGTGTATCTGAAGGAAGGAAATCGGATAGAAAAACGGTTGGTGGATATCGGCAAGAGCAACGATTCGTATGTGGAAATCGTGAACGGTTTGAACGAAAAAGATGTGGTTCTCCTCAACGAACCGTACTAACGGAAAGCAGTGGGGCAATCATGCTAATTGAAGCACGCGGACTGAAACGGATTTACGACATGGGAGCAGTTCAGGTGCCAGCTCTGCGGGGAGTGGACCTGCAAATTTCTCCCGGAGAGTTTGTGGCTATCATGGGACCTTCGGGATCGGGTAAATCCACCCTGATGCATCTGCTGGGTTGCCTGGACAAGCCTACTGCCGGCACCTACCTGTTCGACGGTGTGGAGGTGAACAAACTGAACGACCTGGAGCTCTCGCGCTTTCGGAACAAAAAAGTGGGATTTGTATTCCAATCGTTCAATCTGATTTCCCAGCTCACTGTTTTCGAAAATGTGGAATTGCCGCTCATTTACGGAAATGTTCCCCGGGAGATTCGCCGAAAGAAGACTCAGGAGGTGCTGGAAGCGGTGGGAATTGCCCATCGGATTCATCACACTCCTAATGAGCTGTCCGGCGGTGAGAACCAGCGAGTGGCTATTGCCCGGGCGCTGGTGGTCAATCCGGACATCATCCTGGCCGACGAACCCACCGGAAATCTGGACACCAAAACCGGAAAAGAGATCATGAAATTGCTGGCCAGGCTGCACAGGGATGGCGCCACCATCATTCTGGTGACCCACGATGTGAGCGTGGCGAATTGGGCCGATCGCATCATCCAGATGAAAGACGGCCAGATTGTGCAGGAATTCAATCATAAAATTACAGCAGACATGTTAAAGCTTTAACGGGAAAACGCAGCAACCATGGATTACTACGAAAATTTTCATATCGGGCTCAAGAGCATCAAACAGCACAAGATGCGTTCGCTGCTGACCACATTAGGAGTCATTTTTGGGGTCGCAGCGGTGATTGCCATGATGTCCATTGCCGGGGGTGCTAAAAAAACCGCCATTGAGCAAATCAAACTGTTAGGAACCAACAACGTACGGGTCAAACACCTGCAACTTTCCGGAGACAAAAAACTGGAGGCGGAGTATCGCGGAACGCCAGGGCTGAATCTGCACGACGTGGAAATGATTGAGAAAAATGTTCCCGGTGTGGAAGCAGTGGCTCCCCTGAAATTCTACGACAGCGAAATCTTCCATGGCAACCTGAAAACCAGTGCAAAAATCGTAGGAACCAACGACCGGTACGACAACGTGGTGAATTTTCATCCGCAAAACGGACGGTTTATCACCCCCCTGGATATTGTAGAAGCCAAACGGGTGTGCGTGTTAGGTGCGGACATTGCTCGCGAACTGTTTCAGTTCCGGAATCCGGTGGGCGAACAGGTAAGAATCCAGGGGAGCTATTACACTGTGGTGGGGGTAATGGAAAGCAAGAAAATCAAAAAATCCCGATCCACCATCATCGAAATCCGCAACATTAACCGGGATGTGTACATTCCCATCACCACCGTACTACACCGCTTTTTAACCAGCGAAATGTACAATCAGTTAGACGAAATTGCAGTGCGTTTTAATGACCCTAATATAGTCATTCCTGCCTCACAGGTACTGAACCGCCTGCTCTATCGCCTGCATTTCAAAGTACAGGACTACGACATTGTGATTCCCACCGAACTGCTGGCACAGTCCCAGAAAACCCAGCGTATTTTTAATATTGTAATGGGTTCCATTGCTGCCATTTCGTTATTAGTGGGTGGCATCGGTATCATGAACATCATGCTGGCCACAGTCACCGAGCGCACCCGGGAGATTGGCATTCGGCGAGCTATCGGAGCATCGGAAACGGACATCATGCTTCAATTCCTGAACGAAACAGTGCTCATCAGCGTCACCGGAGGTATCATCGGCATTATTTTAGGTGGGCTGATGGCGCAGGCAATTACCCTATATGCCAACTGGGACACGGTGATCTCCCTGTTCTCCATCGTCATCGCTTTTGGAATTTCGGTACTGGTGGGGATTGTGTTCGGATTGTACCCGGCCCGTAAAGCGGCGCGAATGGACCCCATTCAGGCGCTGCGCACGGAGTAAACCATTCAGCCGCCGGAGGAAAAACCACCATGGCAGGATTTTCCAGGAACCCGAAGGCTCCGCTCGCCTGTCAACGTTAAACCCGTTACAGTTCTACGGTGGTATCGTCGGAAAATTTGACCCGAATTCCCTCCACCACCATTTCCCCGGCCGAAACGTCCACCTGCTGCACCGGACCCTGCAATTCCTCCACAATAAAATCCCGCCTCTCGCGGAGTTTGATTTTAAAAGGTACCCATTCCCCTGCCCGCTCCTGAAACTTGATTTTTACATAATCTTCCGTTTGCAAATCCGCCGGTGTAAGGGATTGACCCTGCGGGGATTTGATGGTCAGATCGGCCGGGAGGGAAATTACCCGGTTAAAAATGCGCACCGCACGCCCTCCATCCAGAACTTCCTGAAGGAGTCCCTCAAACTCCAGTAAATTCTTGTCCGGTTTGTGTTTAACTTCCAGAGCCAGAAACTCACCTGTGGGAAGAAATTTTCCCTTAATTTTCAGGCGCTGGCCAGCTTTAAGATGTTCGATTCCGGAAAATGTGTGGTATGCCATTGTTTACTCCTTATTCTGCGTTGCCAATAATTCTTCCACAAGCCGTTTAATCTGCCGGACGTTCTGTTGCCAGGTGTAACGCTGCATCACCAGATTTCGTGCATTTTGTGCCAGTTTGTGACGCAAATCGGGTTCCCGGTAAAGCCGAACAATTTGCCGGATGAACTGTTGCCGGTCTTCTGCAGGGAAGAATAACCCGGTTTTCCCGTCGGTAAGAATGCGGGAAATCTGTCCCTGCGGAGTGGTGACGATGGGAACGCCCGCAGCCATATATTCGAAAATTTTTATGGGCGAGAAGTAAAAATCAGTCCGCTTTCGATATGGTGCCACCGCTACATCCAGTGCGGCGAGATAGCTGCCAATGGCTTCGTGTTCTACCCGACCGGTGAACACCACTCTGTCGTCAACCCCAAGCTGGCGGGTAAGCTGACGAAGCGACTCTCCCATCGGGCCATCTCCAATAATCACGGTTTTCACCTTCGGAATTTGTTCGATGAGCTCCGGCAACACCTCGATGAGCAATTCCATGCCATGCCAGGATTTTAAACTGCCAGAGAACCCCACCAGAAAGTGCTCATCACCGCCCAATTGCTGGCGAAATTGCCGGCGCTGCTGCTCATCCTGCGGAAAGAGTTCCGGATCGATACCATTGGGTAACACCCGAATCCGCTCCGAAGGCACCCCCCGGGAGGTAATGTACTCCTTCAACCAATCCGATACGGTCAGGATACGATCTGCCTGCCGGAACAACTGATCTTCAATGGCCAGCGCCACATCTTTAAGATGCAGTCCACGCATGGCTTCCTGCTCCCGGGTGAGGATGGCGTTTACCTCCAGCAAAAAGGGGACACCAAATTCTCTGGCTACCTGAAGTCCGGCATAGCTGAATAGCGAATAGCGTTCCAGAATAAAATCCACCGGCTGGCTGGCAAGTCGTTGGCGTAAATAAGTAGCCAGATGCCGGTTATAAAGCAAGCTACGTACTTCGTTGGGTACGCGATTTTTCTTTTGTAGAAATTTCTCCGCTCCCCGAAGCTCTTTTAACACCACCTGCTCCGCCTCTGTCAATCGAAGTTCAACCACATTCAAATCGGAAGGGCGACCATCCGGTAAATCCAGCCGGGGAGATACGATGGTGAGCTCATCCCCTTCCCGATGAAATCCCCGGGCCAGCGAACGCATGTGCACCGAAGCACCTTTGATCCCGAAAATGGGTATCCCATAATCACTGCAAAGGTATAGAATCTTCATAGTTGCTCCTGTTTGTTGGTGAAAGGGGATTGGGGGGAGATAAGGGGAATAAGGGGAGATAAGGGATATAGGGGGAATAAGGGAAATAAGGGATATAGGGGAAATAAGGGATATAAGGGAAATAAGGGATATAAGGGAGATAGGGGAGATAGGGGGTTTAAGGAGTATCGGTGGATAAGGAGAAGAAGGTTGCCATTTAAAGCACAAAACTTCATACGGATATGCAATGGTTTTGTGTTTAATGGGTGCATGGTAAAAGAAAAAGCCGCTTGTTTGGATATCATTCCCTCTCCCGTTTTTTTCTACAACAAACAATACGGAGGAAAAAATTTGTTATTCCGGGTGGTGGTTTCGTCAGGATGCATGGCAAATTACCCCTTTAGCGTGGCCAGGGGACGCACCCGGGCAACGGGTGTGGCCAACCGATATTTCCGCATGGCTTCCACGACCAGATCGATGTTTTTGAATGCTTCGGGAGCCTGATCGGTGATAGGTGTTTTCCCGTAACGATAAAGCCGAATACCACGCTCTTCCATGGAATACACCACCTGATCTTCCCGGAAAGACCGGCGCGCCTCCGGCTTGTCCATCAACCGTCCCGCACCATGATTGGTGGAACAGAAGGTTTGTAGTGCCCCCTCTGCAGCCACAGCAATGTAACTGTCCGTCCCCATGGAGCCGGGAATGGGTATAGGCTGGCCGGTGTACCGATACACCGGATGATTTGCCATCCGGCTGGCTGGCATGGCCTGGTTAGCTCCGTTGCGGTGCACCCAGTATAGCTTTCCGAAATGCTCCTCCGCCTGGATGGTGACGTGGGAACTGTCGTACAGCAGCCGGAATTTAAGTTCATCGTCCCGGAATACCTGCTGCATGGCTTTCTCCGCCCAGTAGGCAATCATCATGCGATTGGCAAAACCAAAGTTAGCCACCGCATTGATGGCCATGATGAAATGTCGTGCGGTTGCGCTCTGAGAAGGGATGGCATACAGATGCGGAGCACGAAACCAGCGCCTCCGATGCACATCCCACGGCCAGAAGGAGAGAAACTTCACCTTTTCCCAGAAGAACTCCTGACGCTCGTCCCGACCGTTACTCCGGGGAACCCGGTGGAAGAACTTCATCACCGAACCACCCAATCCGCCGGTTCCCGCATGCATCATTAAAATTAACTGGTTCTCCTTTAAACCTAACTGACGGGCAATGTCCGGTTCCACAATGCGCGTGATTTTTTGTAATTCCAGGAAGTGATTGCCGCCACCCAGTACACCCAGTGCCCGGCGCCCTTTTTTAAGCGCATCGTAAGGGATGGCTCGAAGAATTTTTTCCCGTGGGAAGCGCCAATCCCGAAACATGTTTCCGTGCTTTTCGATATTTTCCAGATCGCTCTCCGGTACATCGTAATTGCGGATCATCCATTCCGCCCCATGGAGCAAAATGGACTTCACTTCGTCCTTGTGCAAAAACCGATGAGGATGACGGTCGCCGGGTACCATCCGCATCACCTGTCGATAAAAAGCATCGATTTTCTCCTCATTCATATCGTCTGCCGTGAGGGGTAAAGCCATGATGCGAATCCCGCAATTAATCCCTTTGTCCACCGCAAAGGGGATGATGTAATTCCGTGCCACAGTCACCAGTCCGGTAGGTACCAGATTTCGCCCTTTCTGGTGTAAATCCGGCAGCGCCACAATGTAATCGCTGACCCCGGGTAATCGGGAAAGCTCGCGCAGTGGAGCAATGGCTTCCTCCCCCGGCATCAAATCGGGTTCCAGAAAATATTTGACCGGTACACCTTTCCCGGCGGTGTAATCGATGGTGGTTACCGGTTCTGCGGGAATCGTTTTCTGGTTCATGAAAATACCTCCTGAAACAATTGCTGAATGCATTCCATCACGCTCGGAATCCCTTTCCGGCGATCGATGTCCAGACGGTAAACCGGCACCCGGCGGAGCAATTGTCGCAGCGCAGCGATCCGTTCTTCCGGTAGCGGTCGTTCCGGACGAAGCAGTCCCGCTGCCGCAGCAAACCAGTAGTAATCATTCAGTTCCCGGGTAAGCAGATTGTACTGATGGATCAGGTTGACCGCCCGGGGAGCAGGAACTTCCTGCACCTGCGTTTGGGGAGCAAACTCCGGTAACAAAACCACTCTGGCTGTCGCTGCTTTGCTGAGGCGTTCCGGGCGCAGATGGAACAGATTTTTCTCCCGGGTTCCCTCGGGCAGGCGTGCACGCTCCAGTATGTTTTCCACCTCTTCACCCAGCAGAGAAAGAGAGTGGTCGTCCAGCCGAATGGGTTCATAAAACTGGTAAAAACGCCGTGTATCGTACAGAATGATGTTTTCCGACAGAAACTGTGCCCGATGCGCGGCAAACAGTGCCATGCTGGTGGTGGTTTTCCCCACACCACCGACTCCACCAATTGCCACCGCTCCGCCGGGCAGGACAATACCCGAAGCGTGCAGCGGGAAACGGCTCAAAAACAGTTCGCCGTACCACAACACCGGGAAGTACACAAAATATTTCAGCAAACTGAAATACTTTTCAGAACGATAATGGGGATTCTGTTCCAGTTTTTTGCGGGAGGGCTGAAACCGGTAATCGCAGGTCATTTCCAATTGGCCACTGGTTAGCCTGAACCGAAGCCCCAGATTTTTAGTGCGCACCACGTCGCTCCATACCAGCCATTCGCCTACCCGGTACAGGCGTTTGCCAATTTTTCGGACGTCGGGATGTTCCACCTGCTCCAGCCAGGAGGCCGGTGGTTCGTTGCCCTCGCGCCAGTGCACTGCAACGGAGACGTGCGGTTCCCCAGCCGGCGGTCGCACCAGCGGGGCCAACTGGCGCCGGATGTGTTCCACCAGCTCCGATTGATTGGAAGCAATCCGTGCCAGCACATCGGGGAATTGCAACCATACGCTGTCCATTCTCCCGGCCATCATCCCTTCCTGATTTACAAGGAGTTTTCTTCCAGCAGCTCCCGACAGATCTGTTGAATATCGGATAGAAAATTTTCCGGAACGGGTTTAAGCATTTTCAGGTGCTGCTGAATTTTGTTAAGGAAAAACATGGTGAAATACGCCTGCACCACTTCCGGCGAAGCGGGGACACCACTGAGTGCGGAATAGCGCTCCACGGCAAATCGGCGAAACGGCTGAAGGTCTTGCCAATCGGTTCCGGCAATCCATTCTTCGTAAAGCAGACCGGAGAGGAATTCGCTCACATCGTACCACGGATCGCCCAGACTAACACTATCGAAGTCGATGAACGCAATATTACCATTCCTGCGCAGCACCTGAGCAGGGAACAACGATCCGTGCAACAGCATCATCGGTGCTTCCACGTTCTTCAGCACAGCAATTATTTTCTCTTCCACCTGCTCGAGCAAATCCTTCTGTTCCGGCAAAAAATTCAGAATGTACTGCACATCTCTCACCAAATCGTTCAAATAATGGTCCGGTCCCATCCGATTTTTTACCATTCCGGGCGGTTCCAGCTGGTGCAGTACATTTATGGCACGGAAAACGACTTCCCAGCTTTCCCGGTCGGTTAAAGCGGGACGAGCCTCTTTTAGCGAGCTTCCACCCCAATCTTCCTGCCATAGGAAATTATGCTCCCGGTCGTAAAAATACACCCGGGGCACTTCCACCAACGTGGAGGCCTCTCGCAACTTTCCGCTCAGTTCTGTTTGCACCTGCGCGGAGAATTGCCCATGCTGGTTGTGGTAATATTTGACGTATAAGGGTGGCACACCGGCATCCGCACTGGTAATGTGCACCAACATGCGTTTGGAAGGCACATATTTGCGGACTTCCGCCCTTAACTGCAGGTTGGGGCGTTTATATTCCGGCGGGAATTCCCGTACATGTCTCCGGATGTATTGCTCCAGCATTTCCGGAAAAATAATCAGCAAATTATCCGTCAGGTGCATATCCATAAAATCCGGAGTAAGCGTCATGTGACCGTCGAAGAGCATTATGTCAGGATTTTCCATTCGCCATTCCAGAGAATGGAAGCGCCGGGCATGAATTACCTGCCCCACTCCCCACCAGCTTCTCTCTTCTTCCGTTTCCTCTTTCGGGCAAAAATGATACACTATGCGGACGTATTTATCGAATTTTACGTACACCTTTCCGATTTCTACGGTCCAGTTGTCCGCCCGCTCGATGAAGTAAGTGGAGCGACCTTCCATCTCCTTCAGCAGCAAATCGGTGTCGAAAGCTTTCTCCAGAGCGGGAAAATCGCGAAAAATTCCGTGGTACAGCTGTTGTGAAGCTGCCGTAAATCGCTGGTTCATGATGTCCTTTCCTTATTATGATGAATAGAACCATTTCCTCACCCGATGCGCTCATTCTACGGAATCAGGGCAATCAGGTTGGGGAAAGAGATAATTTTCTTCGTAGAACACAAAAGTCCCGGTGCCCGGGTAATAGCGAACCCACAGGATCAGGTCATTCATCTTCATTGGTGACAAACTTGTACCCGTATCCACGAACGGTTTTGATAAAGCGCGGGGATTCCGGTTCGTCTTCTAATTTTTTGCGCAGGCGCATGATATGGTTGTCCACTGTGCGAGTGGTGAGGTACGAGTCGTAGTCCCACACATCTTCCAGCAGTCGTTCGCGGGTAATCAGGCGTCCGCGATTCTTGATGAGGTACTCCAGCAGGCGAAATTCCCGATGGGAAAGCTCCACCGGCTGACCGTTTTTCCGTACCTCGTGCCGGTCGAAATCCACCGTGACGTTGCCAAATGTTAATCGTGGTTGAAGGGGGCGGGCTGTTCCGCTGCGCTGGTACTGCACGCGCCGCAGCAGCGCTTTGATCCGGGCGACAATTTCGCGGGGGTTAAACGGCTTGGTCACGTAGTCGTCCGCACCCAGTTCTAGCCCCAGCACCTTGTCGGTCGCATCGTCCCTGGCGGTGAGCATGAGCACCGGGATGAGAATTTGCTGATCCCGCATCTTTTTAAGCAACTCGAACCCGCTCATGCCAGGTAGCATCACATCCAGAATTACCACCTCCGGCGCTTCCCGGCGAATTTTGCGCAGGCCCTCCTCACCGCTATCGGCTTCCAGTACCGTGTAACCCTCTTCCTGAAAGGTCGCGGTTAATCCCAACCGTACCGCCCGGTCATCCTCCACAATTAAAATTCTGGCCATATCTTCCTGCTATTTTTTCTTAATTTTGATGAACCTGTACTCACTTTACGCGTTTGGGGTCTCCCCTTCGGCGAGGGGGAGTTGCACGGTAAAGGTGGTTCCGCGTCCGGGTTCGCTCACTACCTGAATATGTCCTCCGTGGGCTTCCACAATCCGTCGGGTCAGGGCCAGTCCCAGCCCCGAGCCACCAATGTTGGCGGCTTCGCCTTCTTCCACCCGGTAAAATTCCTGAAAAATTTTATTTAAATGCCGCGCTTCAATGCCAATCCCCCGGTCGATAACCTGAATTTCCAGAAAACGGCCATTCACTCTGGCACGAACATCTACCGGCGTTTTGTTCAGAGAATATTTGATGGCGTTGGTAACCAGATTAATCAACGCCTGGCGGAGGGAATCGCGGTCAGCGTAAATCTCCGGCAAATCGTCCGGTGCATCCACCCGCAGTTCCACTCCCTGCGTCTCAGCCTGGTATTTCAGGGAATCCACTACGCTGTCAATCAGCGCCCGGGCATCCTGGTAGTCGAACTGGTACTTCTTTACCCCTCGCTCAATCTTGGAATAATCCAGCACATTGCTAATCATTCGCTCCAACCGCAACGCCTCTCCGTGGATGATTTTCAGGTACTTTATCTCCCGCTCGGGCAGATGCGTCTTCTCCTTCATCAACAGTTCACTGAACATGCGAATGGATGTTAGCGGAGTGCGCAGTTCGTGCGTAATGGAGGAAACAAAGGTGGTTTTTTGCAACGAAGCCAGTTGCTGCTTACGAATGTAGTAAAGAAGAAAAGCGGAACTCAATACGATAAGCATGACCAGCAGGAGCGTACCGACAAGTTTTACATATAACCCGTAACTCTGTTTTTGCAGCAGGGGGTTATCGAAAGTGGGGAAAATGCCCAACCGCCAGAAATCCAGAGGGTCTTTCAGCGGCACCAGCACCACCGGTTCGCTTACAATCCGGCTCACATCACCCATTACATAATTACCCTTTTCGTCCAGGATGGCAATAATCACATCCTCCGGGAAACGCTTTTTACGCAGGATGCGCGGGAACAGATACGCCTTCAGCGAATCGATGTTAATCTCCAGCCCCAGAATGCGATCCACCACCGTTTTTCGATTGGGAGCCAGCAGCAGGTACGCCATCAAATAGGGATGGTCCACTTCCACATCGGAAAGGTACTTGAACCGGTCGCGATACGTGCGTTTACGCAGGATGGCACGGATGAGTCGCTGGTGCAGCTTCTGAACAAAGTAGCGGGAGCTGATGCTCTTTTTTTTCTGCTCCTGAAGATGGTGGAACCGGGCGCGCATTTCCGGCTGTTTTTCCGGCGAAACACCCCCGATCAGTCCCTGAAATTTCTTCTGAATCACTTCCAGAAAAAATTTAAACTGGTCGTCGTTTATTTCGTCGGAGTGCTGTAGTAAGTCGGTGTACAGACGGAGCAGTTCTTCCACCGCACGGTCAGTCTGCTGCATATTTTCCAGCGCCACCACACTCTGGAAGCGAGCATCGAAGCGCAGGTGCAGATTGTTCAAATCCCGCGCGTTGGGGTAGCGTTCGATGATCTGTCGATACGTTCGATAAGCAGCGGGCCAATCCGCTTTAAACATGTAGATCCGAGCAATCTCTCGCAGAGCGATAGCCTGCAGACGCGGAATGGGATTGGTTCGGACAATGTGCTGATACAGGTGCAGGGCGGAGTCGGATTGCTTTTTTTCGAACTCCAGGGTTTCCGCCCGGTCGCACAACTGTCGGAAACGGTTGAGCCACCGCTCAAAGTCAGGAGGGGTGGTGGGTGTCCCGACAGAAGATGTGGCGGTTGTGGGAGCATTTCGATTAAGGGGATAGAGCACCTGTCCGTTGCTGCGCAGGAGATAGGCACCGGAGACCAGCGGATGCGAGCTGACCAGAGAATCCAGGCGCGCTGCCTGCTTTTTGTGCTCAAGGTGGACAAATTCCTGGGGCCGGATTTCCAGCAACCAGCGTTCGCCCAGGTCCTTTACCGAGCGGGAAATGGCTAACTGGGCAAACTCCGCCAGATGGGTGTACCCCTCAATGATGCGCTGGCGAAAGCTCAGCCGCTCCGCTTCGATGGCACGTACACTGAAATATCCCAGAAACAGCGTGGGAATCAGAATAAGCACCAGAAACAGTCCGGCCAGCCAGGGAGGTACCCTCCCGGATAATGTGGAGCTCCATTTCCGCATCAGTTGAACTCGTTTAACACCTTTTCCATCTCCTGGCGAATTCGATTTAAAAGGCGCGCAGGGGGTGGATTGTTCTGTCGTAAGATTTTATAGAATTGTTTCCGAAAAAGCAAGTCCAGCCGATACCAGTGGTACAATTCCGGTCGGAACGCTGCCCGATTGAACTTCTGGTAGCAGTAAAGAAACCGGTTACCGAATTCCTGCGCAACAGTCAGGGGAACCCGCCCCATCAGTGCCTGAAAATACAGAGCAGTTTGAAAATTAGCCAGGTCAAACTCCGGCGGCCCGCTGCCCAGGCTGTCCAGGTCCAGAAAGTAAAAACAGCAGCGCGACACTAAAATATGATTGGTTCGGAAGGTACCATGCAACAGAGCCACAACGTGCTCTCCCGTCGGTACCATGCGGGTAAGCACCTGCTCAACTTTCTCCATTAAAGGGGCAAATTCCGGATAGGTCTCCCGGATTTTCCGCCGGATTTTTTTCACCCGAGTAAGCTCTGCAACCGGTGTGTAATCCTTTAGCTGAAACTCACGTACAGGCAGGGCGTGGAATTCCACCAGACTTTCTGCCAGATCGGTCAGGCAGGCATTTTTTTCACTCAGTTCCTTCCGCGGAACCAGCACCTGGCCGGTTGCCTGACGGTACCAGACCACAGCCTGCTCCGGCTCTATCGCTACCGGTTCCGGTACCCGAACAGGTACCGCCCGTTGGTGCAGCAGCCGATAAATCTCCCGTGTGTTATGGTAATACTGTTCGGCGCGCTCCGCTTTGCGGTACAGTTTGGCAAAATAAACATCCGGAGCCAATTGCCCCGTTCCGGTTTGACGAGTAACCAGATACTTCCAGGTCGCCCGTGTCCCGGGACGGTAGCGGATTAGCTGACGCACCACCTGCACAATTCGTCCGTTTTGCGCTGAGTCGGCACGGATTGCCTCGGGAAGCTCTTCCGGACGCACCGCCGATAAAAGATGGGGGAACCTGGAAAACAACGGGTCGCGGTCGTGTCGCCAGGCAACCCATTGCCGATGGGGAATTTCCAACCGGGAGGGAAACGGAGCAAAAACTTCGTTTTCGTCAACCGGACGGGTAGCCGACACCTGAACTGCTGGCTGCACAGTGTAATACATTTGCAGCTTCTGTTCCCGGATAAGCACCACCCGGAAAACCACCTGAAAGCGCTCCGGATTCAAAACATCCACATGGGTCGGCTCCACCTGTACGTTGTTCGTCAGCGCGCGGGGTAACTGCTTGTGCAGAGCCTGAATAAATTGCTTCCGCACCGATTCAAACAAACCGCTCTCCTCCGCCGGGTCGGGCTCAGGGTCCCTCCCCCGGTCAAATTTAACAAAGCGATGTTCCGATTGGGGCGCCATCTATTCCCACAACATTTTGATGTTCCGATCCGGATCAGTTGTCTTTATTTGTCAACACTTTTCTTGCATTGACCCTGTAAAAAGTCGTGTTTCTCGGGTTCCGGGTTCGTTCAGGTTGTTTTCATTTCAGCAAACGGTCAGAGTATGAAAGGTTTTGCTCCTTCACAACACTGTATCCAGTATCCCGGACCGCCAGATTTTCTCCGCCAGCTCGGTGATTCGCACCAGTTTCTCCTCACCACCGGATTTCGCCCGTTTAATCATCTTTTTGCCATGCTTCTTAACCAGCTCCACTGCGATCAAATGTTTCAGACGCAGAGGGTCGGCGCGGAAACCGGTGCAACGAAAATAGGTTTGCAGGAATCGACGAATAATCCGTTCCGCCGTGGCAAAGTCCACCTCCTGCTTCACATACAAATAAAACAGATGGGAAATAAAACTGGCCACATCGTTCCAGGGATTTCCCACCATCAATCCGTCGAAATCCACCAGACCAATGGTGCGACCATCTAACAGCATCTGGGTTGCGCGAAATGCCCCGTGTGTGGGAGTCATCCGTTCCGGTTCCGGCAGGGAAACCCTTAACAGCGAATCCATTAGCTGACTGATGCGACTGCCCAGTTCCCGATTGTAGTTGTGGATAATCTCCAGTGCTTTGTGCACATCTTTTTGTTCATCCGCCTCACTTCGCCGGGGTAAATCCGCGCATTGGCAGGTATGAATCAGGCTCAACAGTTCTGCTGCCGATTCCGCCAGATGCTCCGGTTCCACCTCTTTCAGGCGTTCGGTGAGTTTCACTCCGGGAACCGCTCGCATGAGCATGGAATTGGTTTCCGCATCGTAACGTAGGGGTTCGGGCACCCGTACGGCATAACCGCTCTGCTGCCAGCGCCGAAAAATTGCCTGCATCCCCCGAAAAATCGGAGTCAATGGGTTCCCGGACGTTTTCAAATAGTAGTGCCGTTCCGTTTTCCCTTCCCCCTCAGAAACGGTTAGCCGCAGAACCAATCGGTTCTCCGGCACGTATTTTACCAGCTCGCTATGCAACGATTGGGGAGGATGTCCGGCAAATTCAGGCAACTCCGCCAGCAATCGGGTAAGAAAATCGGTACGAGTCAGGTGCACAAGCTGAGGCAAGCGAGCATCGTTGGGAAAAATGTGACACACCAGTTGCTCCTGAGGTACCACCAGGCGGGCAGGTAAACAATCCACCTCCCGAAACCAGGAGGGCACCGGACCAGGTTTTCCTTCCCCCTGGGGGATTAACTCGCACACCAGAAGGTGCCAGGAACTCCCGCCATTCCCCCAACGGCTTACCTCCACGCGGTAAATCAAACGGCACTTTTTACCCGGTTTGTACAGGAACCGCTCCAGATGGACGCGCTGAATCCGGCAGACGTTTTCCGAATTCAGTTCCCGCCGAAAAACCTCCAGCATATACGCAGGTTGAATCACACGATTCAGTTGCGGAAACACCGCATCATATTTTTGCTCGGGAATCCTGACCATTCACCTATCGAAAAAAATTGAGTTGTTTATTCCGCACCATCATACGATGCGCCTGGTACAAAACGGTTTTATCCGGAAAACGGGTGATAGACAAACTCCTTTGCCACACGAAGATAATCCTGAAATGCCTTCAACTTTTGCCGTTTGATCAATTTGAACATCTGGCTGTTCAAGAACTCCGCTGCCGTGTACCAGTGAATTTTTTCGCTGGAAATAAGGGAGGAATGGTTAAAGGCAAACGAAGTGGTCAACCGGCTCCGGATGGCTTCGAACTCCTCCCGACTCATTTTACCGGCAGCTCGTAGCTTGAGCAGATGAGCCAGAAAGCGCCCCACATCATATTCCGCATCGCCCCGGCACACCCCATCCAGGTCGATGAAACGGATTTCCCCTGCTGCTTCGTCCCACAGCACATGGCTCAGCTTAAACGAGCCGTGCAAGAGTACCGGATGATCAGAGCGAAACAGCACACTGTCCTCAAACAACTTTTCGATGAGCCCATCCATACTGCGGCGGATGTCATCCGACATTTTGCTCAGGCGTTGCTGAAGTTCTTCCAGTCGGGCGGTCATGGTTCCAACCGTCCAGCGGAGTGGTGCAGCCATCCGGCACTTCTGGAAGTGTGCCAGTTGCTCCCCGATGCGGGTCGCCAGGGCTGCCAGGTCCACCCGATGCCAGATGTCCGCCAGGGGGGTGCCTTCCAGTGCCTCCAGCCATAGGGAACGGGTGCCCGGGTGGTAAAACCGGAAGCGCGGTACAGAAACCCCATTGCGCTGAATAGCCAGGCAGGATGAGAGTTGTCGGTAATAAAATGCCACTCGCTCCGCATCGCCCGTAGCGGAGAGTTTCACAAACAGCTTTTCCCCGGTGGTGGGATGCTGAATCAGGTAGGCGGCGCGGTCGCCAGGGACGTACTTCAACCGCTGTACCCGGAAATCTGCCGCAGCTCCGTTGGAGAAAACTGCACGCACCGATTTCTCTTGCTGCAGGAATTCTGCAAACAGCCGGGCATCCTCAAAAATGCGTCGAGCGGGTAAGTCCGGATCGTTGGGATCTGCCCACAAAATTGCCCAGAGCTCCGGCCAGAATCCCACCGGTACCCCCACCGGCGGAGCAGAAAAATCGCTGTACTGGCCCTCCCGGCTCACCGCCTCCCGGTACCCCTGAGCATAAATTTTACCGGATAGTCCCATCTCCTGCAACGAGCCATCTGGCCCCTCCAGCAGCACCTGCACCCGAAATTTGCAGTTCCCGCCCGGCTTGTAGAAAATCTTTCCCGGTTGCACTGCACGCACCCGCTCTGCCGGTAAATTCATGATTCGGCTGACCTCCGGAATAAACTCCCCGGGGTTTTTAAACAGTTGTTTCAGTCGGTCAATCTTTTCCTTCATTTTCTTCCGGATACTTTCTCGCTTTCTATGCTCTTTTAAAGGGTAGCAACGGGCTGCTTTAGATGTCCGAACTGCATCTCGAACAGCTCCCGATAATTTTTATTATTGCGAATCAGCTCCTCGTGGGTACCGCGCTCGGCAATCTGGCCTTCTTCCAGCACCAGAATCTGGTCGGCGCGCAGGATGGTGGAAAAGCGATGGGCAATGATGAACGAGGTCCGTCCGCGCGTTAGATTCTCGATGGCGCGGTTTACCTCGTTTTCCAGCCGGGCATCCAGTCCGGTAGTGGGTTCATCAAAAATCAGGATGGGTGCGTCGCGGATGATAGCCCGGGCTATGGAAATGCGCTGCTTCTGACCGCCAGAAAGGTTCTCTCCCCGCTCGTCCAGCAGCGTGTCGTAACCATCTGGCAGGCTCATGATGTAATCGTGAATCCGGGCACGCTTTGCTGCATCGATAATCTCCTCCTCCGTGGCATCCGGTTTACCAAAGGCAATATTTTCGCGAATGGTTTTTCGGAACAGGACCGCATCCTGCATCACAATGGTAATCTGGCGGCGCAGGGATTTTAGTTTAAATTTTTTGATGGGCATATCGTCAATTAAAATTTCTCCTTCGGTGGGGTCGAAAAAGCGCAGCAGCAAACGCATCAGGGTGCTTTTGCCCGCACCGCTGTGCCCTACCAGCGCAATGGTCTGCCCCGGCTGTACCTCGATGTTCAAATTGCGCAGCACCGGCGTTTTCCGGTCGTACGAGAAGCTCACGTTGCGAAAAGTGATTTTGCCCCGGAAAGGCGGTGCTTCAATAGCGTCCGGGGCATCCTCCAGAATAATATCGTTGCGCACCAGCTCCACCACCCGCTCCCCGGAAGCCAATGCTTTGGCTTGCTGAATGATGAGCATGGTGAACTTGTCTATCGGTCCGTACAAACTTTTCAGGTAACTGACAAACACCACCAGGTCGCCCACACTTAAAAAGCCCCTGGTTACCCGAATGCCTCCGTAAAAAAGTACCGCAAACGTACCGGTAGCAATCATCATCTGCGAAACCCGCTTAAACGTTTTGGACAGGCGAATGGCACGCAATTCGGATTCCAGGCTTTTCTGATTGTATTCGGCGAATCGTTTCAATTCCCGTTCCTCCTGCCCATAAGCCTGTACCACCGCAATGGAGGACATAATTTCCTGAATGACCGAAGCCACCTGGCTCTCTTTCTTCTTCTTTTTCTTGGAAGCGATGGTCACCTCTTCACTAAAATATTTGGTGAAAAAGAACAGCATGGGCACCACCGAAAACGCTACCAGTCCCAGCCGCCAGTCCATCGCCAGCATGGTTACGGTGATGGCGGTGATACTGAGCACCCGATTGCCAATATCCTGAAAGGAATCGATGAGAATTTTTTTCAGATCTTTCACATCGCTGGTTAACCGATATACCAGGTCGCCGGAGCGGTAATTTTCGTGGAAGGAAAGGGACATGTTTTGCAAATGGGCAAAAATGCGTTCGCGAATATCGGCTACGATCTTCTCTCCGGCATAAGCGATGTAATACTTGTTCAGATAGGAGAACGTGGAGTCCAGAAATGCGATGATCACCACTAAGAATGCAACAATTCCCAGCACCCACTCCCAGCGGGTTTCCATCATGGGATTCAGCGAAGCCAGCCATCCGGGTAAAGGTTCTTTCAGCAGTACATAATCCAGCACCAGTTTAATCGGCCACGGTTTGGCCACCGTCATAACGGTGGTGACCAGCAAGCTCACCGTGGAGATGGCGAGCACCTTCCAGTATTTCCGGTAATGCCGCTTAAACGTACGCAGCACCCGGATGAATTCAGACCACTTGAACTGCACCTCTTCTTTCTTTTTCTTCTTTCCCATCGACCTTACCTCTCTCGTATTTCCCCCGGAGATTCAGTTTTACCGTTTCAGATACCATTCGGCAAGCTGTGCGTAGCTTGCCAGCTTATCCTTTTCCGTAGTCTGTTTTTTGTTTTCGATGAACCATTTCCGTAAAAAGAAAGATGCCATCAGTACGTTCAGTACGGGAGGGGAGGTTCGACCACCTTCCCGCCAATACGTATGGAGAAATGTTTCCGCTGCTGCCATTCCTTCCCTCCCCCACCGCGTGATGAGTTGCACCATCACATAAGCCAGGTCCACTTCCGGCCGGGAACGGACCACGCCGTCCAGGTCCACAAAAGCCAGTTCCTGACCGTTTCGCAAAATGTGATGCAGGGAAAGGTCTCCGTGCACCAGCGCCGGAACCGTTTCCATTCCATCGACTCGTTGTTTAATTTGCCCGATGAGCTGAGTGATCCGCGGGTTCAGTGCACCATCCCCGCTGGAAATATTTTTAATCACATATTTCTGCACAAAATAGCTCACCGGTTGCACATCCAGTTCCGATGGGGTAATCCGATGCCAGCCAGCCAGTACCCGGGCAATTTGCGCCAATATTTCCCTATCCGGTTGTCGATCTTCCTGCCCCACCGGAAGACCGGGAAGAGCTTCCAGGGCAAAGAAATCCAGTTCGGTGTCCAGCCACAACCCACGGGGGATGCGCAGCGGTATTTGCCTGAGCTCATCCCGGTACCCATCCAGCAATTGGTAATTGCGAAAAGCGCGCTCTGCACGCTGTTTGCGCATAACCTTGCCCAGCAGACGCACGGGGGTCGGATTCCCCGCTTCGCCCGGGTGTATCTCAAACGCCAGCACGCAGCGTTTCCCCGGTTTATATTTTAGAACCTGTACGGTCACCGATTCCACCTGCGACCGACCCAGCTTCTTCGCCATGTACTCTTTCACAAACGCCCGATCGAAGAACAGATGAAGCGCAGGAATTTTTCGGTCCCGAATATCACCCGATGGTTTCTCCATCCCTCACACCTGCTCAATGATTTCCGCCGCTTTTTTCACCATTTTACGCGCCTTCTTCTGCCAGCCTTCTTCCTGGAAACGCAACCGTTTGGCCGCGCGACGCAAATGGGTAATGGCCTCGTAAATGGGTATGCGGCGGCTGATGTCCTGGTCCATGTGGCGGAAATACTCATCCAGAAAACTTTCGATGAAACGATCGCGCTTGCGTAATTTTCGTTTGGCTTTCAGGAACACCAGCATGTTGCCCAGATCAGCTGCCGGGTCACTCAATTCCATGGCATCAAAATCAATCAGCCAGCTCCGCTCTCCCTGGATGTGCACCTGTCCGGCGTGGAAATCGCCGTGGATGGGGGTGAGCGGTTCAATCCGCGCCTGCTTTTCCCACGCCAGCACAAAATCCACCACCCGGGTAATTACCTCTGCCAGATCGGGCAGTGCCAGCTTCAAAAAACTGATTTTGGGGTGGCTGCGATTCAGATGGTCCCGGACGGTAAACACCTCTTTCAGGGAGGTCAGTCGGGTCTGGTGGAGTTTGGCCAGGGTACGTGCCAGAATACGCAGGTTTTCCTCATCCGCTTCGCTGTTAATGTACTCCTTCACCGGTTTACCGGGTACTTCTTCCTGCAACAGCAGATTCAGATGCTTCAGGAAAACATAGGGGCGAGGCATGGAAATGAGCGTCCCGTTGGCGGAAGCAAATCCGTTTCGCCATAAATCCTGCATCTTCTGGAACACCGCTTCCCCGCGGCCTTCTTTAAACACTTTGCCGAACAGAGTGGTCACTTGTTCGGGCTCTCCGGCAAAGGAAATACGGTAGCGAATCACACAGCGCTGGTTGCGTCGGCGCACAACTTCCGGTTCCACCTCCGCCACCCTCAGCGGTTTGCCCCAGATTTCCGTGGACCACTCACTCAGTTCCCGACGCATGCGTTCGGGATTCAGCGCCTCATCCAGAGTGTACAATTTGTCTTTGATCTTCCGTTCCATGGGCCTCCTGTGGTTTCGCATTCACCGCCTGGTCAAACAACTCTCCCAGACGACGAGTATTGCGATGAAAGTCGAACAGCTCCTGCACGGTTTGCACTGCGTTTTCCACCAGCTGCTGGCGCACCTGTGGTTTTCGGATGAGCTCCGCCATTGCTCCGGCCAGCTGCTCGGGTTGTTCCGGTTCCACCAATATCCCGTTTTCACCATCCCGAATCAGCTCCGGAATCCCGGAGATACGTGTGGAAATAACCGGAATCCGCATGGCCATAGCTTCCACCAGCACATTGGGAATTCCGTCCCGATCGCCGTCACTGGCCACGTGGGGACTGAGCACAAACAGATCGGCTTCCTGATACTGCACTTTCACCTCTCGCTGGGACATCTGCCCCAGGAACTGCACTTCTTCCTGCAGTCCCAGCTCATCCCGCAGCATTTGCAACTGTTTTTTCAGCGGACCGCTTCCCACAATCCGGCTGCGGAAAGCAATGCCCTGTTGCTTCAGTAACTGCAGCGCACGTAGCAGCACAGGATAGCCTTTCTTTTCCACCAGTCGTCCCACGGTAAGAATGCGGACCGGTTCGCTCAGCTCCGGTCGGTAAACACCGTTGCGAAATTCCGTTAAATCAATCCCGTGGTAGTTGCGGTAAATAGGCGTCTGACTGCGATTCAGAGATTGTAAATAAGTTAAATTATATCCCGTGCAGGTGACCGCAAAGCGGGCATATTTCAACTTTTTGGTAATGAAATCCGGTGCCTGGGTGTAAATATCCTTGGCGTGGGCAGTAAAACTAAATGGCACACCGGTCATCCAGCTGACAAACATGGCTGTGGTGGTAGGTCCGTGAGCAAAATGGGCGTGCCAGTGCTGAATCTCCCCGTTGCGATAATAACGGTGCACCAGATATCCGGCCTGTAAGAAACGTTTAAACGTGTGGTAACTCAGTCGTTTAACGCTTCGAATGGTCGCAAAACCCAGCGAACGCAAATAGCCCACCGGATGTTTGACCAGTGTGGCCAGATTGCTCACCAGAATGTCCAGAGGCTGCTTCCAGACGTACTCCGGCAGATACACCACTTCGGCTTTCACTTTCGCTACATTGGGATGTACCTTGGCATCGTAGGGTAAGCGCAGGGAGTAGATTTTGATACGATATCCCAGTTGTTCCAGCGCCAGAATTTCGTTGGTAATAAAGGTTTCCGAGATTCTCGGATAGCCTTTCAGGATGTAACCCAGTGTGTAACGACCCGTGTTGCTCATATTTTTCATCTGTGTGTTTAAAATCTACGGAAGAATCTACAGGTTGGCCAGCGCTCGAACGCGCTCGATAATGGTCTCCAGACCATTGGTTGCTACCCGGGCAAAACGCAGCGGATCCTTCCCATTGGTACCAAATAGCATTTCGGAGATATGTTTATCCAGAATCTCAGGACTCATTTCTTCCAGCTTCAACATTTTTACAATGCCTTTCTGTTCGAAGATTTTTGCCCGGATAAGTTGCTCCTGACGCGGATATACTCGCGGAATAATGATGGCATCCTTCTGGTAACACAGAATTTCTGCAGTGGTATTATACCCCCCCATGCTGACCACCAGGTCAGCCTGGTTAATGGTACGTAAAAAATGCCGGGAAAAGGTGCGAATGTGCACATTGGGTAATTTTCGGGCTCGTTCTTTCAAATCCTTTTTTTGATGAGAAGGCATAAACGGCCCGGTGTAAATGTAATGGATCACGTGGCGGTACTTCCCGTTGGACAGTTCCAGCAGTTTAAAATATTGGTCCAGTACCGGATACCCATCTTCACCTCCGCCTACCGTCACCAGAACCATGGGACTCCCGTTCAGCGCTGCTGGTTTGCGGGAGGTGCTCAACATTCCCCGACGGAAATTTACCGGTTTTTTCAGATAGCCGGTGAAAATCATTTTCTCCCGAATGTCCGAAGGAATATGGTACTCCTCCACAAAGTTGTAAATTTCCGGGTCGCCGTAAATCCAGATTTCGTGGTAATACCGGCGTAAATAATCGAAAACACCGGACTCTTCCCATTCCTGCTTTACCGTTTGCGGAGAATCCAGAATATCTCGTACGCCCAATATAATTCGGGTGCGTGGATGATGCTTGTGAAAATATTTGAGAGTGGAATTCAATTCTCCCTTAATGCCCAGGGGGGTTTTATCCACAATAAACAGATTGGGTTTAAACGTCCGCGCAACTGCCTTAAGGATTTGACTGCGAATCTTTTTTATCTGGTTGAATTTTAAATCGAGTTTTTCGCTAACATACTTTTTGTTAGAAATTTTACGAATACCGGGGAAACGAACATATTCCACATTGTCGGGAAGCTTAAATTTACCAAAAATAGATAAACCGGTGGCAATAATAATTCGGGATTGGGGAATTTTTGCTGCAATGGTAGAGGCAATGGCCAGAGTGCGACTGGAATGTCCCAGCCCAAAACTATCGTGGCTATACATTAATATATTTAATCGTTTGCCCATTCGTTCAACCTTTAGATATGGGTAACTCCGGATAATCAAAGATTAATTTTTTATTTCGATATTTTTTAGAGCTGGGTAAACGTGGATCGACAAAACTCTTGCTCTATTTAACGAACAAGGGTTCAAAAAGAAGTGACGAAAATCAACTTTACTTGGTAGATTCCCTATTGTACCAGATCAAAATGCAGGAGCTGATAATTAGCTATAAAAAAAATAAAATTATCTAAACCTCAAATCAACATTTTTTCCCACCGAGCTGTTAAAAATCACTCCGATTAATTCCAAAATAATTTTCCGAAATTCAAAACTTTTTTGTGTATCATGAAAAATTTTTCTTTATATTTGATTTTCGCTATCACAAAAATCGGGTAAAAGCATGGCAAAGAAAAAACAGAGAAAAAAGAAAACAGCTGGTCAGGAGGTTCGCACGACCGGAAGCGGGTGGGAAGGATTCAATGTTCTGGAAAAACCACGGAGTGCTATCGGTTTTTTTATTCTACTATTCATTCTGCTCTCCATTTTATATCGTCCTCTGGTGCTGGAACACAAAGAGCCAGCCGGTGGCGACATTATTTCCGGCATTGGCAAAACGCATCAGATGAAGGAGTGGGAAAAGCGCACCGGGCACTACCCGCTGTGGAATCCGGCCATGTTTGCCGGAATGCCCATGTACCACCGATTTCAGCCTAAAGTGTGGTCATTCGACACGCTGTTGAACGCTCTGGATTTTTTAGGGGATTGGCGTTTGTGGTATTTTCTGGCCGGTGCACTGGGATTGTTCTTGCTGATCAAGTTTCTGGGACTTTCCGCCGGAGCAGGTTACCTTGCCGCACTGGCTTTTGTACTGATGCCTCATTTCCAGGCCCTTATTATTGTTGGGCACTTCGCCAAATTTCGCGCTCTGATGTGGATGCCCTGGGTGCTACTCACCGCCCTGCTTTTGATTAAACGGCCTAACATCCTGCACACTTTACTATTTGCTCTGGCGCTGGCCATGCAGTTCCGCACCCAGCATTATCAGATTATGTTCTACACCCTGCTCCTGGTGCTGTTTACGGCGGTTCCTTTCCTGTACCAAAAAATTAAAACCGGTGCGTGGGGAGACTTTTCTCGTACCCTGGCACTGGGAATTCTCGCACTTATTCTGATGCTCCTTTTCTCTGCCCAGAATTTGCTTTCCATCAAAGAATACACACCTTACTCTACCCGGGGCGGTCATGCCATTTCCCTGAAGAGCGAACAAAGCGACCAGCGGCAGCACAAAGGTGTGGGATTCGACTATGCCACCAACTGGTCCTACTCCGTCTCCGAGTGGTGGAATCTGATTATTCCCAAATTCCACGGAGGTACTTCCAACGAACGTTACACCGGCAATGCCGTTCCGCAGTTCAAAAATCGCGAGTTACCCACTTACTGGGGAAGTATGCCATTCACCCAGTCCTACGAATATCTGGGTATTCTTATCGCCTTCCTGGCAGTGGTGGGCATTTTTTTCCGGTGGAAGGACCCGGTGGTGAAAAGTCTCACCTTTCTCACCATTCTGGCACTGCTCATGTCCCTGGGTAAACACTTTGCCGGGCTGTACAAACTGTTTTTCTACTACGTTCCGTACTTCGACAAATTCCGCGTCCCCATGATGATTCTCACGCTGGTGATGTTCAATGCCGCGGTACTGGCGGCATACGGAGTTACCGCTCTAATGGAAGCGGATTGGAACCGGAAGGAAGTCAAAACCCGTTTTTACACCATTGCAGGCATTTTCGCATTTCTGCTCATTGTTCCTTTAATCTTCGGTTCCTCGTTTGCCCTGACCCATCCGGGCGAGGCTCAACGCTATGGCCAGCAGGTGGTCAGCATGCTGAAAAAAGTACGGCTGGATATGCTGCGCACTTCCACCCTGACCACCCTGTTTTTCTTCCTGTTAGGCCTTGCAGGCATCTTTGCCCGGCAAAAAGGCTGGCTTGGCAAACCCATCCTGCCCTTATTGCTCAGCGTGGTGGTTTTGTTGGACCTGTTTATTCTGGACAAACACTATGTGAAAGGGAAATTTATTGACCCGGAACTGGCCAAACAGCAACATTACCGTCCCACTGCAGTGGACCAGGAGCTGCTCAAAGACCGTTCGCTTTACCGGGTTTTCCCCATCGGACAGCTATTTCAGGACACTCACTGGACTTACTACTACCAGTCCATTGGTGGCTACTCACCGGCAAAAATGCAAACCATTCAGGAATTGGTGGATAACTGCCTGTACCAGTCCGTGGGAGATGTTCTCCCCATCAACTGGAATGTGGTGAACATGCTGAACGTAAAATACCTGGTGAGCAATCAACCGTTGAATTCCCCCCGCATAGAGCAGGTAGCGGCGGATGCCAACCGAAAGCTGTACGCTTACCGTAATCTTCACGCACTTCCCCGGGCATTTTTCGTAAAAGAATACCAGGTGATCCCCGACGGAGTCAAGCGGTTGCAACGGCTCAACCAGCCGGATTTTGATCCCGCGCAAATGGCTATTCTGGAAAAAGAACCATCTCCCAAACCGGAAACACCGGACACTGCTTCGGTGGACATTACCACCTGGGAGCCGGAGAAAATTGAGTTAAAAACCTTCTCCAATCGTCCTGCGCTGCTGGTACTTTCCGAATCGTTCTATCCGCCAGGCTGGTACGCCATGCTGGACGGAAAGGAAAAGCTGGACATTTACAAGACCGACCACCATCTGCGCGGTGTGGTGATTCCCGCTGGTAACCATCAGGTGGGTTTCTACTTCCATCCCGGTTCCTATTATGCAGGCCTGGAGATTTCTTTGCTGAGTTTAATTGCCACTTACTTTGCCCTATTCATCATGCTCTATCGGGATGCTTTCCGCTGGTTGCAGCGCGTGGTAAAACAAAAGGGGCGTTCCCACTGATGAATTCGGTGCTGGTAATCAGCTATTACTGGCCACCGTCCGGCGGACCGGGTTCCCAGCGGGTGGTAAAATTTGTCCGCTACCTCCCCGAATTTGGCTGGAATCCCATTGTACTCACTGTTCAGAAAGGGGAATTCCCCTATCTGGATCCGTCGCTGGGGAACGATTTACCCGAATCGCTGCCGGTGTTTCGTGCGCGCAGCGCGGACCCATTTGCTCTGTACAAAAAATTCACCGGAAAATCCCGGCAGGAAAACATTCCTGTGGGATTGCTGATGCAACAGCCACGCAGTTTCAAGGAACGCTTGGCTACCGCGGTGCGCTCCAATTTGTTCGTCCCGGATGCCCGCATTGGCTGGATTCCTTTTGCCCGTCGGATTGCCCGGCAGCTCATCCGCCAGTATTCCATCCGGTTGATTTTTGTCTCCTCTCCACCCCATTCCTCGCAACTCATTGCCACCCGATTAAAACGGGAGTTCGGGCTCCCCTATGTGGCTGATCTGCGCGACCCCTGGACGGACATTCGCTACTACCAGTACGTTCACCGAAGCACATTTACCCGCTGGTTGGATGCCCGCCTGGAACGTAAAGTGCTGGAAACCGCCGATGCGCTGACAACCGTAAGCCAGGATCTGGTCCGACTGTTTTCCGGAAAAACCTCCCTAAATATTCGGAATAAATTTTACATCCTGCCCAATGGTTACGACGAAGCTGACTTTACCGGATTAACCTACCAGCCCGGAGAGCATTTTACCATCCTTCATACCGGAAATATGCAGGACCACCAGAATCCCGAATTGCTCTGGCAGGTTCTCTCGGAAATGATTCGGGAAACACCAGCCCTGCGGGAAAAAATTCGCGTGCAATTGATTGGCCGAACTCATCCCTCCGTGGAAGAATCGGTCAATCGGTACCAGTTAAAGGAAATGGTGGCGTTTTTACCCTTTCAGCCTCATAACGAAATTGTCCGCCGCATGAAACAGGCGGATTTGTTGCTGATGGTCATCCCCAGGGTAGAGAACAATTTAGGAATTGTAACAGGGAAATTTTTTGAATATCTGGGATCCAACCGGCCGGTGCTGGTTATCGGGCCACCGGAAAGTGATGCCGGACGAATGCTCCGCCCTCTGCACGGTAGCCTGATTGTGGATTACACCGACCGACAGCGCTTGAAGGCTTACCTGACCAGGGCTCTCGCACTTCGGGAAGCGGGAGAGTGGGAATTTGACAACGGAGAGTATGTGCGGCAGTTCTCCCGGCGAGCGCTCACCCAAAAACTGGCCGAAATCTTCCGGCAGCTCCTTGAGCGGTAGCAACTCAATCCATAAATGGGATAACAGAACAATCACTAAGGTCTGGCAGCTAATTCCACCAGTTTTTGAATGTTCTTTTCCTCACCAATAACAATTAACCGATCGTGACCGTGAATGACCGTGCGGGACTGGGGATTGTAAATAATTTTTCCCGCTGAGGTAAAAATAGCCACGATGATGATGTTCAACTGTTTGCGGATGGGTGATTCGGCCAGGGTCATTCCCACCAGCAGGGATTCGGGATGGACTTCCACTTCTTCCAGCTGCAAATCAATTTGCTTTTCGCGAGCAATGATGTCGATAAAATCCACCACGCCAGGTCGCAGCAGCACCTGCGCCATGCGATGTCCGCCAATTTCGTACGGTTTAACCACCCGATTGGCTCCTGCTTTGATGAGCTTGGATTCGGTCTCCTCCTCCACGGCACGGGAGACGATGAACACTTCCGGATTAAGCACTTTGGCGGAGAGAGTGGTAAACACGTTTTCCGCTTCGGTGGGCAACACTGCCACCAGTCCCTTCGCCTGTTTAATACCCGCGCGTGCCAGCACTTCGTCCTGTGTGGCATCCCCTTCCACATAAAGATATCCCAGATCGCGCAGAACGTCAACTTTGGCCGGATCATTTTCCACTACCACAAACGGAGCCTGGTTGGCTTGCAGTTCCAGGCAGATTTGCTTGCCCATCCGCCCAAATCCGCAAATAATATAATGATTTTTCAGATTACTCACTTTTCGGGACATACGACGCCTCCTCAACAGATAATTTTCCAGCACCAGCTGAGCAATTCGTCCGCCGGTGTATGCAATGGTGACCACTCCCAGAACAATCACCACAATGGTAAACAGACGTCCGGTGTGAGAGAGCGGATGCACCTCGGCAAATCCCGTGGTCGTAATGGAGATAACGGTCATGTACAGCGCATCGAAGAAATTCCACCCTTCGATGAGCATATAACCCAGCGCACCAACCATTACCAGTCCCACCAGCAAACCAACCGCCACCTGTACCTGATGAAGTGTTCGACTCTCCTGCATGGGTAGTTTTCTCACCTGTTATCATATCACCAAAGGGAACACACTCCGGAAACGCTATCGGGAATGGTTCTCCTGCAAACGTACCACCACCCGACCCACCTGTTCACCCCGTAAAATTCTATCGATTTCCGCATTAAGTTCATTAAGCGTGACCTCTCTGGCCAGGGAATTCAGCGAATCAATCTTCCATTCCCCGGCTAATTTTTGCCACAACTGACGACGCAAGGGCATGGGAGTGGTAGCAGATGCCACACCGAATAGGGCAACGCCACGTAAAATAAAGGGGAAAATATTGGTGTGAATCTCCGACGACGCCACATTTCCAACGCACACCACCGTCGCCTGGTGAAAGGTGGACCGCAGCACGGTAGAGAGGACATTGCCACCCACGGTATCCAGCACTCCCTGCCAGCGTTTGGGGAGCAAAGGTTTGCCGGTGGTATCGTCCACTTCACTGCGGGGAATCACTTTTTGGGCACCCAGAGAGGTCAGATATTCCTGCTGCTCCGTTTTGCCGGTAGCAGCCACTACCTGAAAACCCGCGCGGGTAAACAGCGCCACTCCCAGACTTCCCACCCCTCCGGTTGCACCGGTCACCAGCACCGGGCCTTTCTCCGGCGCCACACCGTTCTTCATCATTTTATGAATAGCTTCCGCAGCGGTGAGTCCCGCAGTGCCGTACACCATACTCTCCCGCAAAGTGAGTCCGTCCGGCAGAGGCACCACCCATTCCGCCGGTACACGGATGTACTGGCCGAAACCACCGGAGGTGTTCATCCCCAGATCGTAGCCGGTGACGATCACCGGATCGCCGGGCTGAAATTCCTGAACGTGCGATTCCACCACCACTCCGGCCGCATCGATTCCGGGAGTGTGAGGATAACGGCGGGTTATCCCTTTGTGTCCGCTGGCAGAAAGGGCATCCTTGTAATTTAAGGCAGAAAAGTGCACCTGAATCAGCACATCGCCTTCGGGTAACTCATCGATTCGTTTTTCCCCTACTCGTCGGCGAAATTTGCCTGGCTCCACTTCTTCGGTAATCAGTGCTTGAAATGTTTCCGGTAGCAACGCTGGATTCTCCTTTTTAGCTCGTTCGGTATCGTCCAATTTTAATCAATTCTTAAAAATCTTGCAAAAGAAAAGGTTTTTCCTGAGCAATTT
>CAZBWV010000100.1:0-12040 GCA_964495805.1 uncultured Calditrichaceae bacterium | reverse complement strand
ACCGTTCGGGTGAACGACAGTGCGGGCAGTTCCCCGTGATCATCCAGTATGGAAATCAAAAGCGAACGGTGATTGAGCGAAATCTGAATGGATTTGATTTTGTACGTGTTTCCCGTTTTTTCTCCCAGCCGTTCCACACTCCGTTTGGAACGACGGTACACAAAAAGCACTCCGGAGTTCAAACTTAGCTGAAGGGCTTCTTTATTTAAATAGATGACATCGAGAACACGCCATTCGTTTTTAATCCGAGCCTGCAATACGGCCGGAATGAGTCCCCGGGAATTAAACACAACTTTTTCTTCGCCTATTGCGAAAGTTTGCACATCTCTGTTAGAATTCTGCTTGAAATTTTTAAACAAAGGAGCCACAGTAATCCCTTTTCCTTTTCGTTTCCGTTGGTTATCCTTTTATCGCGTTAATCGGTAAGTGAATTTCGAAAAAATTCGTCTCAAAAACATCACAAAATAAAAAAACGGATCTGTTCAATCATTCTGGTTCTCCTGCTCTTTTACAAAGAATGAGCCGGAAAGGCGTACCCAATTAAACAGCCGTTCGGGCTCATTTTGATGCAGAATCCAAACTGGTTCGCTTTAAGGACACCTTCGTTCGGACGAACTGTTAATGCGGCATTCTACCGGGCATCCCCATGGGCATTCCACCGGGTGTATTCGTTGCTGCTGTGGGAATGGTGTAAAACAGCTTATAGTTGGAAGTACGAATGTACCGGTCCCGGGCTTCGATTAATTGGGTTACCGAAACCTGATTGATGTCCTGGTATATCCGGAAAAAATAATCGGGTTGACGTCCGCTAAACTCGTTGATTCCCAGGGTAAAGGCCTGGCTTTCCCGACTGGCCCGGCGCCGGGTTAATGCGGCAAGGATGCTGTTCCTGGTTCGCGTAACCGCTTCTTCGGTGATTGGGTTTTTTCGGAATTGCTCAATTTCGTCCAGCAATCCCTGAATAGCCCGTTGGGTATTTCCCCGACCCGTTCCCATGGTGGCGGTTAACAGATAGTGATTTTTCCAGCGGGAAATACTGGTTCCCAGCCGGTAAGCCCATCCTTTCTGTTCCCTCAAACTGAACGCAATCTGGCTGCTCAGCATCTGGTTGAGCACCAGCAGGGTGGGGGCATGGTCGGGTCTCCCCTCAAACGCATAACCCAGGTAAATATATGCCTGACGGGTACCGATTTTCATGCTGTCCCGTCCCGTGCCGGTGGTTGTTGGAATGGGTGGAATTTCCACCTTTTTCTGACTGACCGGCATGTCACCGAAATATTTTTCCACTGCAGCAAACACCCGGGCGGAATCCAGACTGCTGACAATGGATAAGATCGTGTTGTTAGCCGAGAAGTATTCGCGATGAAATTGCCTCAAATCTTCCGGAGTGATGCGAGCAATACTGGCGGGCGAACCGGACACCGGTTGAGCCAGCGGATGATTTTTCCCCATCACCATCTGGTAATAGTGGTATTTTCCCATTACACGGGCGTTTTTTTGCTCGCGGGCAGCCAGAAATTTCATGGTTCCCTGTACTTCCTTAAACACCGATTCCAGCTCCGGATGCAAGATATTGTCTGCTACAATATCCATGGCCGTATCGAAAAACTGGTCCAGTGTGACAAAGCGGACATACGAGTAATGGGGAACATTATAGTAATCGTCGTACGGGACGAAATTCCAGTCGTATGCTTTGACTTCTGCGCCAATCTCCCGGAGTGCCTGATCCAGTTGCTCTGCCGGGTAATGGGCGGATGCTTTAAACAGTGCGTGATGGAGAAAATCGGCAATGCCTTCTTTACCCGGTGGTTCCCAGGCTGCACGATTTTTAAATAAGAAGTGCATAGCCAGCACCGGATTGTCGCTGTTCTGAAGCAGCAGAACGGTCAGGCCGTTGGGCAATACTTTCCGATAAATGGTGCTTTTCCCTTTACGTTGGGTTTGTTTTTCGGCAAGGTAAGGGGTTATGTCGATGGTTTCCGTCCAGTGGCCGGGAGTAAAAAGGGAAGCAGGACGGGCAAATGTTTTCGGGTAGTTTTGAATCACCTGGTGCACCTGTGAGATGGGCGCTTCGAACAGAGCAGGCATCTTTCTGGCAAAGGCATCGAATCCGCCCACGGTTAAGTCCTGAGCTTTCAGGAATCCGTAATATAGAATTTTTTCGGATTGTAGAATCTCGTGAATGGCTCTTTCGCGACGGATGACCTGAAGTTCTCGAGCTGTTGGCAATTGAGCCTGTAACGTTTGGAGCGCCGTCTGAAATGCTTTCAGAAAATCCTGTTTGCCAATGCTGGAATTTGCTGTTGCTGAGATCGTCAGAACTCCAAATTCCGGATGAACTTCGTAACTGGATTGTACTCTTTTCAGATTCAATTGCTGGCTCATTTCCTTCAAAATAAAGGAATTCGGATCGGCCAGAGCGTAATGGTAAAACAGGGTGAAGGGAATGTACGAATCCGAATAAAAGGTGGGAGCCGGGAGTTTTAAATACAGCGTTTTTTGTTCTCCTTCCTCCTCCTCGTAAACGAACGGAAAGCTCTGGGTCAGTTGATAATGATTTTCGGGAATGGGGTGTGCTTTCGGAGTACCGAAATATTTTTTCAGTTTTGTCAGCATCTCGTTCGAATCGAAATCGCCAATGACAATGGCAATCATATTATTGGGTGCATAGTAGGTATGATAATAGTTCATCACCTGCTCTCGCTTCATGTTGCGAACCGTTTCTTCCGTTCCGATGACCGGCATGGAATAAGGGGGATTCTTATAGAATGCCCGGCGTAATGCCTGCTCTTTCTGAAAGTCCGGATTTTCGCTGTCTTTGCGGATTTCCTCGGCAATGATACCCTTCTCTTTGTCAAACTTCTTTGCCGGAAAGGTGGAATGAAAAAGCATATCCGACATAATATCCAGTGTTTGCTCAATTTTGTCCTTGTGATTCAGCGCCATGAAGGTGGTGTAATCTTCCGATGTCTGGGCATTCAGGTAAATCCCGTAATAATCCAGCTCGTCGTAAAGTTGTTTCTGTGTCCGTTTTTCTGTTCCGTTAAAGGTCATGTGTTCCAGCATGTGGCTGATGCCATTGGTTTCCGGAGTCTCGTTGCACAAACCGGTTCGAACCACCACCACCGAGGCAATCAACGGATTGGTGTGGTTCTCCACCAGAATAACTTCGAAGCCGTTGTCAAATGTATGGTGAGTGTACGGTGGTAAATGAAAACGAAAATTGCTATCGGCAAACGAAATAGCAAAAAGCACGAGAATTCCGATGAGTAAAAAGCGAACTTTCATAATTCACCTCGAGGTTAGTCGATATTTATGGTTCCGACGTATTTAAAGTGGAATTTCACGGTTTTTATTCCAGTAAAGGCGTAATCAATTTAATGAGTGTGTGAATCTGTAGCTTCATTTTTCGGCTGAAACATTCCGGGTTAGACAGGAAGCACGTTTCGTTCAGGCATGCTTCCAGCGGTTCGCGGCACGCCTGTTTGTAATAATAATTGGGAATCGGCTCGTAATTGGTCCGAATCTCGGTTAGCGAAAGGGGTTTCCCCTCCTGAAGTTGATGGAGATACTGAAGTTCTTCCTCCAGAAAGTTGCGCACTTGCTGCATCTGCTCGGCGTTGAATTCTTCGAACAGATCGTCCAGTAATTCTCCTTTTTGAATGCGGAGTAGAATCTCGCTTTTTTCCAGAATCGTCAGGGTGTTTCCGTTGTCGTTTGTCATAATTCAATTACCTGAATTTTTCCTGTAAAATTGACTGTGGATTTATCAGAACGCAAACTCTTTTTTTAAGCGTTGCAGAATAAGAAGACTGAAATAGGCGATAAAGGTACCGGACACGAGTCCGTACAGGAGCATAATAGGAAATAGCTGAATGATGATTGGATTGTGAAGAAGAAGCAAATAGCCGACGAATAGTTGTCCTGCGCTATGAAAAGCGGCTCCCACGACACTCACTGCCCAGATGCCAAAGAGGTGGGCTCTGACCATCAGAATCATTCCCAGAACCGCAGCTATGCCTCCACTTAGCGACAGAAAAAATCCCGGAGTGAGAAAAGTGCCCACAAATAAAGAACCCAGTAAGATTCGATAAACAGAAACCAGCAGGGCAGACAGAGGGCCGTACCAGTACAAAGCAATTAGAGTGGCCATATTGGCCAGTCCCAATTTCAGCCAGGGTATCGGGCGAGGGATGAAAGCCTCAAAAATGAAAAGAATCATGCCCAGAGCAATCAAAGCCGATAGATGGGCTTCCTTTTGATATTTTTTATCCGGTAATGACATGGGGCGCCGAATGTATTGAATCCATAGATGCATGTTTTAAATAGATAACGATTTTTTTGGGCACACAGACGATGGATTGGTAGGGTTGATCGATAAAACCCGTGTGCACACAAATTTGCTTGGCACAATCATTGTGCAAAATTCGGATTTTTCCCGGTCGGATTTCCAGAACCACCGGTGGGTTCCATTCATTTAAATAAAACAATCGCCTTTGATTGAGAGGTAATTCGTATTTTAGATGTCCCTGAATCTCCACACAGGCAATCGGAGCCGGGCTGGTCAATTGGGGACGATTACTTAACCAGTAAAGGGGAATAAATATTATCAGCAGGAACACGAAAATATCGCCTGGTCGAAAAAAGCGGATGTTGGTGCCAGGATTATTCATTCCGCGAGAGCAGTTTGTTCAGATCGTTCTTTTTACCCACTAAAATTAGCACATCGTTTTCTTCGATGATGGTTTTGGCATCGGGCATGATGACCGTTTCTTTTTCCGATGGGGTGCCATTCTCACTTAAGACGGTTGAACGTTTGCGAATGGTAATGAGGTTGAGGCCAAACCGTGAGCGGAGTTGCAGTTCCTCCAGCGATTTGCCGATAAACATTTTCGGAGCATCTATTTCGGCAATGGTATAGGGACCGGCAAGGTAAAAAATCTCTTTCAGATGGGGATGCATCAGGGTGTAAGCCAGTTTTTCACCCACTTCCTGTTCCGGTACCACCACCCGATCAATTCCCACCGCTTTCAGAATTTTCTCTTCAATGGTTTTGGTAGCCCGGGTGATTACCTTGGGGACGCCCAACTGTTTCAGGATCACTGAAGTGAGCAAATTCGATTCAAAATCCTCCCCAATGCACACCACTGCAACATCCACTTCGTGAATTCCCTGGGCAATGAGTGCGTTCTCATCGGTGCTATCCATTCGCACGGCAATGGAGACGTAATCCTGAATTTCTTCCACCCGTGCCATATCCTTATCCACCGCAATCACTTCGGCTCCCTTTTCCGTAAGTGCTTTCGCCACACTCTCTCCAAACGTTCCCAGTCCTAAGATGGCAAATTTCTTCATGTTTCCGTTCCCGGTAATTTGACCAAAAAATATACAAGCTATTTCCATGGGATTCAAATCTTTTCACGATTCATTGGGAAATAGCCCTTGGTGAAATATCGTCTTGATCAACCGATATGGGAGGTCGATTTGCTAAAAGATGCATCCCCGGTGGTATGAAATTCTAAGTACTTGTTGTCTTTTGTTCTTTAACCCAGCAAGTTTAATAATCAAAAAAAATCGTCGTGATGTATCTCACTTGAGTTAGGTGGTTTCAGTATATATTCGTTTTGTTAATTTGGGCAAAGGAGAGGCTTATATCCTCCTCATCAAATACCGGTGAAAATAAAAATTTGATAAACCCCACATCATCAAGGAGGTTTTTTATGGAAAGATGCTTACGTAGTCATATGAGTTCTGTGTTGCTACTCATCGTATGGCTTATTCCCTCCTTTTTATTGGCAGTAGGACCAACCCCTCAATTGTTAAATAAAGTGAACAAGGGGGAGATTCCCACCCCCGCGTTTATGAAACAACAATTGGAGGATATGTTTGGTCAAGGGAATGTTCAGATGCTGAACAGTGTGGATTCGGAATTCAAAGGATATTCGGGTTCATTTAATGCTTTAGCCATTTTGATTGACTTTTCTGATAAACCGGCGCAAACGGATTCAACCTATTACGACAGCTTGCTCTACGGCAATAGCTTAGGTGATTTGAAGCATTATTGGTCGAAAGTATCGTATGGGAATTTTACCTTGACCACAGTGAACATGCCCAGCTCACTGGGATGGTTTACCGCAGCGGAAACCCTGATGTATTATGTGGGAACCGATAACGGTTGGGGCACTTATCCCAACAATGCTCAGAAGCTGGCAGAGGAAGCAATTCTGGCAGCCGATCCGTATGTGGATTATTCCGATTATGATAACGATAATGATGGAGATGTGGATTTAATTTTCATTATTCATGCCGGGTCGGGAGCAGAACACACCGGGAGCAGCCAGGATTTTCTTTCCGATTATGGTTCATTAAACACTCCATTGACCCTGGATGGTGTGACCATTGATCATTTTACTCTGGAACCGGAGTACTGGAATACCGCCGGCGATATGACCATTGGTGTGTTTGCCCGGATCATGGCAGAATATCTTTACGAAATTCCTGTTCTGTGGGATTGGGACAAACGTGCTGGTGGTCTGGGCGATTGGAGCTTGATGGCTACCGGGAACTGGAACGGTCCTAACGGATTGGGGAAATATCCTGCCATGCCGGATGCCTGGACTCGCTGGCAGATGGGATATTTAACTCCCATCACACTCAGTGCAGACACCAGTCTAACCATTCCCGCTGTGGAAGATACCGGGGTGGTGTATCGCGTCTGGACAAATGGTATTCCCGGTAATCAATACTTTTTATTGGAAAATCGACAGAGCACCGATTATGATGCCTATCTTCCTGGAACCGGTTTGTTAATATATCATGTGGATGAATCGGTGACCTCCACACCACCCAACCGGTTCCCCTGGTATCCTGGAAATACAACTACGGGTCACTACTACATAGCGCTGGAGCAAGCCGATGGTGAGTGGAAGCTCGAGCGCGCCTGGGATAATGGAAACGCCGGCGATCCATTCCCGGGAAGCAGTGAAAATCACACTTTTAACGCCTCCTCTACACCGGATTCTAAGGATTATGCCGGAAACGATACCTACGTTGCCATTACCAATATCAACGAATCCGGAAGCAATGTAACCGCAGATATTCAACTCACCCATACTTTTACCTGGACGGGAACCGCTCTGGTCTGGGAACCGGATGCCACTCCTATTTCCGGACAATATTTTAAAACATTTTTAGAAGATTCCGGATATGTAGTGGATACTACTCCGGAAATTTTGTTGGTGAACCCGGATAGTCTCCAGCGGTATGAATACATTTTTATTGCATTGGGAATGTATCCCAACAATCATGTGGTGAGTGACACCGAAGCAGCAGTGCTGGATTCCTTCCTGAGTCTGGCCGGTAAAAAAGTTTATATGGAGGGTGGAAATACCTTCCGTGAAGACCCACAGACTTCTTTCCATGAAAAATTTAATGTAGGTGGTACCAATAAGGCCAAACGCGACCTCTACACAGTAAAAGGTGTTGAGGGTACCTTTATGGATTCGCTGGAGTTTACCTACGATGGCGAAAACAACGCGGTGGACCGTCTGGCTCCCATTAATGGATCCATTGCTATTTTCGAGAATCCGGACATTCCGTATTATATCTCCATTGCTTATGATGGGGAAACATACAGGACTATTGGCAGCAGCTACGAGTTTGGCGGACTGGTAGAGGGAACCGCTCCCAACACGAAGCAGGAAGCTTTCCGGTTAATCATGAAATTTTACAACGATAAATTACCCAAACCGGCTCCGCGGGATCTGGTTGGCGGAGATAGCTTCAATAATATGGTCCCACTGGTGTGGGATGAACCCGCCAGTTCTCAGGAAGTGAACGGCTCCAGGGGAGATACACTGGTTAGCTACCGAATTTACCGGAGTACCACTTCCGGCGGACCATACTCATTAATTGCGGATGTGGATGTTTCCAATCGAAACTATGATGATCATGAGGATTATATCGATACCACCGTGCAAAATGATACGACCTACTATTATGTACTAACGGCATATTACAGCGATTCCACCGAGAGCCCCCAAACCGACGAAATTTCGGTGACCCCTGCAGCGGATAGTGTGTTGACCAAACAGTTGAGCTATTCCGGCTTTGTTCCTCAGCTGGATGGAGTTATCAGTGCCAACGAATGGGATGACGCACTGAGATTTGCCGTTCAGGCGGATACCTCCCTGGACTCCATTTTTGTATATATGAAAAATGATGAAAATCATCTTTACATTGCTCTGGAGGATCCCAATAACACCCACGATGCAGATGATAATGAGGTAGATATCTGGTTTGATGACGATTTTAATAAAACATGGGATCCTACGATTAATACCACTGAAGGTGCTTTCCTGATTACTTACAAAAATGTCGATTCAATTCGAATTCGGTTTAAACCCACTTACGGAAGCTATCCGGACAATATCAATTTTGATTCCAATGAATTGTGGCCGGATGGTGTGTCTGCTGCAGCCTCTCTCAGTAGCGGACATATGATCTGGGAAATTTCCATCGATTTGCAGAACAGCTATCTCACTGCCAGTATGGGCGACACGGTCGGCATATTTATCTCCGAGTTCGATGGTTACACTTATCTGGATCATTATTATAATGATAACGCCAACTGGCCTTATGGTGCTATTTATGTGGCACCACAGACATACGGACCGGTTGTCATTGGCGTAAAACCGCCGATGGCAGAAATTGAGGTCCAACCGGAGTCCATTTCGGAATTTGTGGTGGGAGAAACCAGTGTGCTCGATACGCTATGGATTAAAAATGTGGGCACGTTGAAGTTAGGATTTTCTATCTCGGATTCTTCCTCTGGCTGGTTAAGCGAAACACCTCTGGCGGACTCGGTGGCGGCAGGCGATAGTTTGCCGGTTCAGGTAACACTGAATGGGACAGGATTCGCAGCCGGAGTGTACAATGGATGGATTAAGATTTCCTCAAATGATCCCTACGATTCTCTGGTAACTGTTCCGGTGGAGATGCGGAAAGTCAACGCGTTCATCCGAAGCGCCAGCCTGGATAAATCCACTTACAAAGCCGGTGAAACCATTCACGTGTCAGAGGAAATTGATACGTATCTGAGTTCCCAGGTGGTTCAGATAACTACCAGCTTACTGGATTCTCTGGATAATGTGGTTGTTCAAGCGGTGCGGTATGTGACTCTGCAGGATTCTGCTGATGATGGTTTTACGGAATTGCTGGATATACCCGATACGACCGCTACCGGTCATTACGATGTGAAAATTGTGGTGACGGATAGTACTTCGGGGATGCTTCAGGATACTACCCGTTTACCGGCGTTTATTCGGTTGTACGATACATGGCAGGTGCTCATAACAGTTGCGAATGATACGATGAACTTAGGTCGCTATTTTGGTGGAGATAAAGCTGCTTCCGATGGGTACGATTCCGCTATTGATGTTGCCACCATCATTTCCGGAACGGAATTTGATTCCTATTTCTACATTGATGATGTTCCGAATTATCTTTCCACGGACATCAAAAATTGGGTGTCGCCATTTACAACCAGTAAGGACTGGGAATTGCACATCGTTAATACCAACGGCGGCAGTTATACCCTCTCCTGGGAATCGGATAGTTTACCTGCTGTTGGGAATTTTACTCTGGAATGGGGAACTCAATCCTACAACATGCGCACCACAAATAGCGTTACGTTAACCGGAGATGGCACGGCTTACGTGCGTTATCGTAACACCAGCGAAGTTTCGTTCACATATAATTTCCCGGATGGCGGGTGGTATATGGTATCTATCCCGGTAACCCCGGCAGATAGTTCGGTGTCGGCCCTGTTCCCGGATGCATTGGTGGCATATCGCTGGGATAATGCTTCCGGTTCTTACCAGGTAACTTCCACAATGAGTCCGGGAGTTGGTTACTGGCTGGCGTTTTATGCTTCCAGTTCCAGCACCATCTCTGGAGAAAGGCTGGATTCCTATTCCGACCACTATGCTGATGGATGGCACATGATTGGCGCGGTGTACGATACGGTGGATTTCTCTAATCCAGATGATGATCCGGACGGTTCGATTATTGCTACATACGGGTACGATCACAGCACAGGTCAATATTATATCACTTCCACGTTAGCTCCTGGTGAAGGTTACTGGGTTGCTGCTTATCAGGAGTGTGATCTGACCGTTTCATCCTCTTCCGCTGCATTGGCGGGTGCACCTATTGCTCAAGGAATTGATTTGCAAATGCGCTGGCAGGAATTCGCCAGGAAGTTTGGTAGCACCCCTCCGCCACCTCCCGGAGCAACAGGGTTAGCTGTTCCGGGATTAACCGTGCAGAAGTTTGAATTATTTGCCAATTATCCTAACCCGTTCAATCCGGTGACGCATATTCGGTTTGGGATTGATAAACCGATTAAAGTACAGTTAGAGATCTTCAACATTTTAGGGCAACGTGTGATTACACTGGTAGATGAATACCGCAAACCCGGATTGTACGAGGTCATCTGGAACGCCACCGATAGTCGTGGGCATAAAGTTCCTTCGGGAATTTATTTCTATCGCCTGAAAGCGGGCGACCGGGTTGCCATTAAAAAAATGATGCTATTAAAATAAAGTAAAAAATGGAATCCGTTCCTTTGAACAGGACGGAAACGTTAAATAAATTTTCAGGAGGAATTAACATGCACATTCCCGTACGCACGACTTTTCTGACCACAATGGTACTCGCCCTGGTTGTGTTGTTTACGGCAGGTGCTTTTGCCGGCAGTCCGGTTACAGATGAGTGGTCTGTACCGATTTCGGTAACATTTGGCACAACAAATTATGGATTAACTTTTGGAACGAAGATTGGTGCCACCGATGAGTTTGATCCGGGAGTGGATACCCTTGCTCCTCCTCCCCCGGTAGGTGGTTCTTTTTATACATTCTTCCACATTAGTAACCCATCACAACCGGCTTTCGAAAGTTTAAAAGCGGACAAACGTTCGAATACTAAAACACCGAACACCTGGCAACTGGTGTTACAAAATACCGGTGGAGGAAGCGGGACAATTACCTGGGATGCTTCGAGCTTTCCCACAGGTACCGGATCTCCCGGCGTGTTGACGATAAACGGGCAGGATATGTTAACCACCTCCAGTTATTCTTTTACCGGCGATGATACGGTGGTTATTTATTATCAGGCCCCCACCAATAATCAACCGCCGGTTGCGGTGAATGATTCTGCCAGTACCAGCGAAGGTTCTTCGGTGACGGTGAATGTGCTGGAGAATGACAGCGATCCGGATGGCGATGAATTAACCGTGACCTCGGTGGGTACTCCCCAGAATGGTACCGCAACCAACAATGGGGATGGAACGGTGACGTATACCCCGAATTCGGGTTTTTATGGAGCAGATAGCTTTACCTACATTATTAACGATGGCGATGTGGGATACGATACCGCTACGGTTTACATTACCGTTATACACGTGAATAATCCACCGGTTGCGGTCAACGATACCGTTACTACCGATGAAGATACGCCGGTGGATATTGGTGTGCTTGAAAATGACAGCGATCCGGATGGTGATGCGCTAACCGTTACCAGCATTGGCTCTCCGGCTCATGGTACGGCGACTGATATTGGCGATGGGGGCATTCGGTATTCTCCGGCAGAAAATTTCAACGGTGCGGACAGCTTTAGCTATGTTATCTCAGACGGGAATGGCGAAACCGATACCGCTATGGTATATGTAACGGTGAATCCGGTGAACGATCCTCCTGAAATCACTTCTACACCTGTAACTTCTGCAACACAGGGGCAGCTTTATGAATATCAGGTCACTGCCACCGATCCGGATGGTGATGTATTGACTTATAGCCTGACCCAGGCCCCGGCCTTTCTCAGCATCAATAGCAGCACTGGCTTAATTAGCGGTACACCTGGAAACGATGATGTGGGTAGCCATACCGTTACCGTTCAGGTAACCGATGGGGTGACGCGTGCTGCCGATACCCAAACTTATACGTTGACCGTAGAAAATGTGAATGACGATCCCATTGCCGTG
>CAZBWV010000099.1:0-45016 GCA_964495805.1 uncultured Calditrichaceae bacterium | reverse complement strand
GACATCCGTAAACATTTCATCCACCCCATCCCGCTCTTTTTCTCTTCCAAACTCTTATTAAATCCTTTATACACCTTCAACCCTTACCTTCACAATTCCCCCCAATACTCCTCACATCCCATAACCTCCATTCATTTTACATTTTCACATTTCACATTTTACATTTTACATCCCTTTATCCCCCTTATTCCCCTTATATCCCTTATATCCCCTATAACCCCTATTCCCCCCATATCCCACATCCCCCTTTACCCCTACGCCCTTTATCCATCCAATGCTTTCTAACCCCATTTCTGAAATTGCGGTTGATTTATCATTAAAAAAGGTGTAAATTCACCGCGCTTTATTCAGATGGCGCGTTCGTCTAGGGGTCTAGGACGCCGGCCTCTCACGTCGGTAACACGGGTTCAAATCCCGTACGCGCCGCTCTTAATACCTCACCTGGCATGAGTTGGCCAGGTTTTTTTGTTCCCCCGAAACGGACAGTTCCTGGAAAAGAAACTCTTTCTTCACTATCTGGATTCACAAAAAAATTATTTAAAGGAGGGGCATTCTGTTTCGTGCGATTTGTTTTGCCCATTAGATGTCACTAACAACACCATGTCCGGAATCACCACTTTTAAGGGTGCATTTTCAGGTGCGGAACTGTTTGTGGTACAATTGGGCATACAGACCGTTTTGTTCTAAAAGTTCCCTATGGGTACCCCGTTCCACCAATTTCCCCCGATCAATCACCAGAATTTCATCGGCATTCAGGATGGTAGAAAGCCGGTGAGCGATGACAAAGGAGGTCCGGTTCCGCATCAGCTCCTCCAGAGCTTTTTGCACCAGGATTTCGCTTTCGGTGTCCAGAGCGGAGGTGGCTTCGTCTAACAGCAGGATGCGTGGATTGCGCAGGATAGCCCGGGCGATGGCGATACGCTGACGCTGCCCACCGGAAAGCTGTGCACCCTGTTCACCTACATGGGTATGGTAACCGTGTTCCATACGAATGATGAATTCGTGGGCGTTGGCCAGTTTGGCTGCTTCCATGACTTCTTCGTCGCTGGCGTCCAATCTTCCGTAACGGATGTTTTCCATGATGGTGGTGGAAAACAGCACCGTTTCCTGCGGTACAATGCTAATAAAACTGCGCAGATTGTGCAGGGGGAAATCCCGAACGTCGATACCGTCAATTAAAACTTTCCCCCGGGTTACCGTGTAAAATCGGGGAATCAGGTTGATGATGGTGGTTTTCCCCGCGCCGCTGGGTCCCACTAATGCAACGGTTTTTCCGGCGGGAACAAAAAAGCTGACATCGTCTAACGCTCGGACGGTACCATTATAGCTAAAGGTAACATGCTGGAATTCCACATCACCGCGGATGGAGGGTACGGTGCGCTTACGGGATTCGTGAGCGTCGTATTCGGTGGGTTCGTCTAACAGTTCGTAAATACGGGCAGCAGAAGCCATGGCTTTCTGAAAAATCACATTGGAATCCCCCAGCGCTTTAATTGGCTTGTAAGCCATGGTGAGCAATCCCAAAAAAGTAATAAACGTCCCGATGGTCATACTGCCGGTGCTAATTTGCCAGGAACAAAACAGGACCATCAGCGCCATTCCCACTGTACTGAACACTTCATTAAATGGTTTGAGCAGTGCCACCAGTCGCACGATTTTCAATCCGTATTCATAGTTCTGGCGCGATTTTTTTTCGAAGTTACGGCGTTCGAATTCTTCGCGGGTAAATCCTTTGACAATTTTAATGGAGAGAATTTTCTCCTGTAAAAAGGAAGTGATATCGGCAATGTTCACCGAAATATCCCGGCTCACTTTGCGGATTCGATCCCCAAAAAATTTTATAATCACTCCCGCAAAGGGGAAAACAAACAGTGCCATCAGGGTAAGCTTCCAGTTGGTCAGAAACATGGCAGTAACGTACACCACGGTGTAAATCAGGTTTTGTGTGAATTGCACCATGGAGGTCATGGAATTCTCCAGCTGCATGACATCGTTGGTAATACGTGCGACAATGTTCCCGGTGCGTTCGCTATCGAAAAAGCGCATGGGGAGCAAAATGATGTGATCGAATATGTCCTGACGAATGCGCATCAGAAATTTCTGAGAGGTGGAATTCATCAAATATTCGCGAAGATACACAAAGGTGACTTTCACCAGCACTATGGCAATAACCACCAGACCGAATGTGACAATGAAGCGAATGACATCGTGCTGTCCGTTTAAATCCAGCGTCAGCAGTCGGAATCCGCCTTTTTCGATGACGTGGTGCAGCACAATTTCTTTGCCGCTGGCCACCAGCGTCTGAATTTTAGTAAGAGTATCGAAGAACACTCCCATGGCGACAGCCAGCAGCGTGTCGCTGAATCCCATAATGGCAGTGGCAATGAGTCCGCCCAGAATACGATATTTATACGGAAAAAAGTAACGAATAAATCGTCGTGTGTGGTTCAACGTGAACTCCAATTTTTATGAAAAAGAAAAAATATCCTATTTCTTGTGAACCATCTCATCATTGTTCAGAATGCGGGCTTTTGGACCGGTAAGTTTCACCTCTGGCTGCCAGAAGTCCCAGAGTAGCGATCGTCCACCAGAAAATATTGTTCTCCAGATCGGTAAAGTAGCACTGGAAAAAAGCGGCGATAAACATGCCAGTAAGTGCCAGCAAGCTACCGTACACAATTTGCCGATCCACCGCGGAAAGAGCTTTTGAGAATGCTGCCTTTCCGGTAAAATAAAACCAGGCAATCCACATGCTGAGCCAGGCAAGAAAACCTGCCAGGCCGCTGTTCACTGCCATGTTCAGATAGTCGTTATGGGTATGCCCGGTGGCGTCGTACACACCAGGCACTTTGAACAGCGGAAACAGTTCGTTAAAGCGCCCCGGACCAATTCCCCATAGCACATGGGTCTTCCACATGGACCAGCCGGTACGCCAGAGATTCAACCGCACCTGATTCGCACCGGGATTAAAAATGCTAAGCAAGCGGCTCCGAAAATCCGGTGCAATGATTACCAGCAGAGCCACTGCAACCACCAGCGCGCCGATAGTTTGCCAGAAATAGCGGCGTTTCAGCAACCAGACACCTAATATGACCATACCCATCACACCCAGCCAGGCACTACGTGCAAAACTACCCAGTATGCTGAACAAAATCAGTATGGTTGCAAAGAGATACCATCGCCAGGTGGAATCCGGTTTTTGGTCGGAAAGCAAAAGAGCCAGCGCCATCCCAAACGCCAGGAGCTGGTTGCCCGCAAAGGTTAGATAAAAATTGTACCCACCAATTGCCCGATAAAAGTGGCCGTAAGCGGGAATTCGGATTCCCCGGAAAATTTCGTATCCGAAAAATGTCTGGAAAATGCCGTAAAGCGCAACCAGAGTGGCCGAAACAAGCAGGGTGTGCACTGCCCGGCGTTTCCACCTTTCCTCCAGCGGCAGGGAAAGAATGAACGGAACGATGAGCAAAAACCAGTCGTTATTCAGCACCGCCCGGAAGGAAAGAACCGGTGTGGGGCTGAACAGAGCGGCCATCACCTGCGTGGCAAAGTACATTATCATGAAATAGTAAAAAGGATGGAAACGCACCGGCCAGCGCCGTTTGTTCAGTCCGTGCAATATGGCTCCCACTGCAAACAGAACCGCAGCCACCTGCATAGCTGCCACAGACCAGGGCAAAACAGCCAGAAACAGTAGAAATAGAATGTTCAACCACACCGGTGTCGGCTCGTTCATCAATCCTTTCCCTTTTTTTAACCCGCAAAATATACATGTAAGAAAATGGAGATAAAAGAATAATCTCAACCTTTTGGATGCCGTTCAATTGTTTGGTCAGCAGCGGAACCGGTCTGTTCGGTGCCAAATAAACACCCGGGTCACCGGATGCAGTCGTTTTTTACCCTGTTTGGTGCCGGAAAAGGGCGGAAAAATAAAAAGGCGGCTGAAAAGCCGCCCTTTATATGACCGTGTTGCTCGGAGTGTCAGGACAATTTAATTCCGGGAGGGGGAGCAATGAACCCTTCTTCCATCATCTTCTGTGTTTTTTCGCGGGCTTCGCGGATAATGCGGTCGGCAACCTGGAACAGCTCATCGCGGCTCATTTTGATGCGTGCCACCCCCTGTTCAATTGCCTTTAACCCTACGGCTACCGCTTCGCGCGGAAATACTTCCCAGTCTTCCATGGTGGGAATCAAATAATCTTCGTGCAATCCGCGGTCGTAAGCGGTGGCGGCCAGCTCTTCGGCGGCTGCAATGCACATTTCGTCCGTTATGGTGCGTGCCATCACATCCAGTGTGCCGCGGAAGATACCGGGAAATCCCAGTGAGTTGTTAACCTGGTTGGGGAAGTCTGAGCGCCCGGTTGCCACAATACGCGCACCAGCTTCTTTCGCCTCCCAGGGCCAGATTTCCGGTACCGGATTGGCACACACAAATACAATGGGATCTTTGGCCATGTCGGCAATCCATTCCTTCTTGATGGTATCAGGTCCTGGTTTGGACAGCGCAATCACCACGTCAGCACCCTTCATGGCATCGGGAATGTCGCCCTTCACCTGTTTTTCGTTGGTGGTCAGGCAGAAGTGCCATTTTTCTTTAAAATTGCTGTTTTTGATATCGTCCCGGTCGCGGTGCAGAGTGCCTTTGGAATCCACCATGATGATTTTTTTGGGATCCACACCCGCCAGAATCATAATACGGGCGATGGCAATGTTGGCTGCTCCCGCACCAATCATGGCCACCTTCACTTCATTCATCTTTTTACCCACAATGCGCAGGGCGTTGATTAATCCGGCTACGGTCACCGCAGCGGTTCCCTGCTGGTCGTCATGCCAGATGGGAATGCGCGCTTTGGCACGCAACGTGTCCAGAATATGGAAGCACTTTGGCTGAGCAATGTCTTCCAGATTTACCCCGCCCAGTCCCGGTTGCAGCAGCAGTACGGTTTTGATGAATTCATCGGGGTCTTTGGTATCCAGCATGATGGGAAAGGCATCCACACCGCCCAGGTATTTGAACAGCAACGCTTTCCCTTCCATCACCGGTAATCCGGCTTCCGGACCGATGTCTCCCAGACCCAGCACCCGGGTTCCGTCGGAAATCACAGCAATGGTATTCCATTTGTTCGTGTGCTGAAAGACCATATCGGGATTTTTCTGAATGTCCTTGCACGGTGCGGCCACGCCGGGAGTGTACCAGACGCCAAAACTTTCCATGCCCCAGATGTGTGCTTTGGGAATTACCTCGATTTTGCCGCGATAAAAAGGATGCAAACGCATGGCATCCTCGGCAGGTTTTTGCGCTTTGGCGATTAATTCTTCTTTACTTAATTGTTTGTCGGACATGATTCCTCCTTCTTGAAATATGTTGAAATCCTTCGGGTCTTATTGAAGTTCATTGTTTCCTTATTTGTTAATTCTGTAACAAATATATTGTGAAAAAAGGAAAGATAAAAGGAAAGTTTAAATTTTCCCGCAATGGAGGAAATTCCTGCTATTTCAGGAAAAATAAACGGATGGAGGGTGGGAACTCTCCGGTCGGCTTTGATCGGGGGAGTAGGTTGTCGGGTTTTGTACAAGATGGCCGGGGAAGTACGAAGTCCGGTTATTGGGGGGATGGCGAAGAGGGGGAATCCGGTATTTGATGTTCGGAATTGCGGGGCAGAAACACATGGGCGGTGGTGCCCTTCCCCAGTTCACTTTCGAAGCGGATGGAACCTCCGTGATCCCGAACAATCTGGTGCACAATGGCCAGTCCCAGTCCGGTGCCATCCGGTTTGGTAGTGAAAAACGGGTCGTAAATTTTAATCAACTGGTCGTGGGGAATCCCCACGCCGGTATCGATGATCTGTACATGAATCCGATCGGGGGTGCATTCGCTTTTCAGGGTGAGTACTCCGCCATCCCCCATGGCATCCAGGCTGTTTTTAATAATGTTAAAGAAGGCCTGGTATAACAACCGTTCGTCACCGGTAACTGTGCTTTGCTGACAGTTGAAATGAAGCTGCACCTGAATTTTACGGGAGCGTATCATGGCATCCATCATCATCAGCACCTGATGGAGAATCTGGTGCACGTCCACCTGTTTTTTCTCCGGTTTACGGGGATGGGCCAGGCTGAGGATATTGTCCAGGATGGTTTCCAGATTCCCCACCTGGGATTTTATGATACCGGTGTAGTGGCGCAGGGGAGAGTCCGGAGGAAGTTTTTTGTCCAGTAGATTGGCGAAACCGCCGATGGAGACCAGGGGGTTACGGATTTCGTGAGCGACTCGGGAGGCCATTTCGCCCAGAGCGGCCAGTTTTTCTGCCCGAACCAGCCGAATGGAACTTTCTTCTAACTTCTGGTAAGCGCGTTGCAACTCTTCCACCCGGGCTTCCAGATTTCGGTACAGTTGCACGTTTTCCAGCACCAATACAGCCTGGCGGGCAAACACTTTCAGCGTTTCCAGATTCTCCTGACCGATGGGGTGCCCGCTGATGCGATTATCTGCCAGGATCACTCCGATGTTCCGTTTTTTAGTGACCAGGGGGAAGGCGACGAATGCTTCCGTTTGCAGAACAGTGCGAAGGTCTTTCCCGTCGAATTGAAAATGGTAGTCGGTTGGTGGAGGCAGGGTATCCGGTTCCACCACGATGATGCGGTTTTTCTGAAGGGCCTGAATCAGCACATTGCCCACGGTGGAAATAGGGATGCGGATTTTCTGCACCTGTTTTTCCAGCTGACCTGGCCGGGCGGAAAATTCCCGATGGAACAGGGTAAGAATTTCCCGCAGGGTGCGGCCGCCGGTTTGCAACCTGCCCCAGCGTCGAATGTCCCGGGATTCCGGCATGGGGCCGACCGCCAGCTTGCCCGTCAGCACCCCCTCGCTGATATTCTGCTCAAAAAATGCGGCGCGGTCAAAACGGGGAACCTCGCCACCAATCAGTGCCAGCAACACCGTACGGATGATTTCGTTCTGATCGTAGGTGTCCATCAGGATTTCGTTAAGTTCGCTCAAAAGAGAAAGTTCTCGCACGGTTTTACGCAGTTCAATTTCCAGCTGTTTGCGGGAGGAAATGTCTTTAATCACCACCGAACTACCCACCGGTTGTTCCCCATTATCCCGGATGAGCGTCTGGGTTAAATCCACGTAAATCTCTTTTCCGGAGCGATGAAGCCGGCGGGTTTCGTATTGCAGGATGTAGCCCTTCTCCTGCAGGGTTTGCTGAATGTAATCCAGTTCTCCCAATTGCAGCAAATCCGCTGGAACCAGCGTTTTTAGGGGCTTACCGATGATCTCGTCGGGTGAATAGCCAAAGAGCAGTTCCGCCCCGCGGTTCCAGCTGCGAATGATTCCCTGCGTGTCCACAAAAAAGATGGCATCGGCGGAATAGTTGACGATGGCGGCAAAAAGTTTATCGATGGATGAAAATAATCGTTCGTTCATGGCTATGGATTCCCCACTGTGTTGGGTTCCAGGAAAAAAACAATCGCCCGTTCCCCGGGGAACCGGAACGGGCGGTGAAATGAGAACGGCAGGAAACCAACCGGGTTTGTGCGACTAACTCTTTTCCGAATTCCGATCGAATGCTTTCAAGAACGGCTGGAACAGGTCGATGGGAACCGGGAAGATGGTGGTGGAATTGTTTTCCGAAGCCACCTCGGTAAGTGTTTGTAAGAAGCGGAGCTGGAGTGCCACCGGATATTTGTTGATGATTTCCGCAGCCATCTGCAGTTTGGTAGCAGCCTGATATTCGCCTTCGGCATTGATGATTTTGGAGCGGCGTTCCCGTTCGGCTTCCGCCTGACGCGCCATCGCACGCTTCATCTCGATGGGCAGGTCGATGTGTTTAATTTCCACCAACGAAACTTTGATTCCCCAGGGATCGGAATGCTTGTCGATAATTTCCTGAAGCTGTTTGTTGATTTTTTCCCGATTGGCCAGCAGTTCGTCCAGTTCCACCTGACCCACAATACTACGGAGGGTGGTCTGGGAGAGCTGACTGGTGGCAAACAGGTAGTTCTCCACCTCCACCACGGCTTTTTGCGGGTCCAGTACCCGGAAGTACACCACTGCATTCACCTGCACGCTAACGTTGTCCCGGGTAATCACATCCTGAGGCGGCACGTCCATCACCACTGTTCGCAGGCTGATCTTCACCATGCGGTCGATCACAGGGATCAGGAAGATGAGTCCCGGCCCCTTGGCGCCCACCAGACGTCCCAGACGAAAAATGACCCCGCGCTCGTATTCTCGCAGCACACGGATGGCGCTGGCCAGAAGCAGCAGCACCAATATGACAATGGTTCCAAAATAGGGCATAATGTCTCCTCCTATGTTACTTTTTTGACGATAAGTTTCAGCCCGTGTACTTCGGTTACCACAATCTTATCGCCTTTTCGGATTTTATCGCGGCTTTCGGCTTTCCAGATTTCGCCGTGCACAGCCACCTGTCCCATGCCTTTGCGAAAGTCATCCGCTGCTTCTCCTTGTTCTCCAATTAATCCTTCGCTGCCTGTTACCGGTTTGCGCCGCTGGGCACGTACACCCATTCCCACCGCAAACAGAAAAAACAGGGTGGTGAGTACCACGGCAAAGGCAATGATCTTCCAGGAAACCTGCAAAAACGGACCAGACGATTTGAATAGCATGAGCGAACCCAGAGTTAGTGACACGATGCCTCCCACGGTTAGAAGTCCGTAACTGGGAACCTTTATTTCGGCAATGAACAGAATGATGGAAAAGAGGATGAGCAGCAGACCGGCGTAATTGACCGGAAGGGTGTGCAGGGCGTAAAAAGCCAGAATCAGGCTGATACCGCCTACCACACCGGGTAAAATGGTGCCGGGATTGTACAGCTCGAAGAAAATACCGTAGATACCGATGAGTAGCAGGATGTAGGCAATGTTGGGGTCGCTGATAACGTTAAGCACCTTCAATCGCCAGGACATTTCGATCGGTACGATTTGGGCGTTTTCGGTATGGAGCACTTTTTTCCCGGTGAGCACTTCCACTTCCTTGCCATCCATCCAGGCAAGCAGGCTGTCCACATTATCGGCCAGGACATCCACTACGTGCAGGCGCAGGGCTTCGGAGGCGGGAATGGAAGCACTCTCGCGCACCGCTTCTTCCGCCCAATCCGCATTTCGGCCCCGTTTTTCGGCAATGCTGCGGATGTATGCCACGGCATCGTTGGTAATTTTCTCCATCATGGTTTGATTGGTGGAATCCTTGCCGATACCCATATTCACCGGATGGGCGGCGCCAATGTTGGTTCCCGGCGCCATGGCAGCAATGTGGGCAGCATAAGTGATAAACACACCGGCAGATCCCGCCCGGGAACCAGGGGGAGCAATGTACACCACCACCGGTACCGGGGAGGCCAGAATGTCCTTAACAATTTGCTGCATGGATTTCATCAGTCCGCCGGGAGTGTCCATCTGGATAATCAGGCATTCCGCATTGTTGTTGCTCGCCTCTTCGATACCGATGTGGATAAAATCGGTGGCAACGGGATTAATCACTCCCTCCAGCGGGAGAAGATACACCTTTTCCGTTGATTCGGCGTACAGCGGAAGGAGAAAAATGAAAATCAGAATGAGAAGAATGGTCCGTCGCATAAGTTTTTGTTTTTTAAGTCCGTGATTATTTTAACATAATCCCCGGAGAATGTCAAGGAAAATCCAGGCGTGCATGCGACGGAATATCAAAACAACACAATTTTGTCTTTTATCTTTTGTCTTCATTTCCCCCCAAAGCCCATTCACATCTTTTCTCCCCGGTGTGCCCGATTTTCTCTCTGATCTCTTCCCATTGTTAAAGAATCCATCACTTTCCCTTCGGGGAAAATAGAATTGTTTAGATGTCGTACATGTTGAGTGGAGGTGGGTAAGGTATTTTTCCGCGGGAGGGGGTGGGAATTAAAATCTCTTCGCCCCGGCCGTTGAAAATTCGGGTTAACCGCAGCGGTCGATGGCATTGGGAGCATACGTACTGATAGGAGGGTGCAAAGGCGCGGGTACTGAATCGGTTTTCTGCCAGTTCCCGAAAATTCATCGGTAACAGCTGAACAAAATTGCGCCGACAAATGGGACAGGTGAATTCTCCGTACAAACGTTCCCATTTACTCGCGGAACGTGAGTGACTGTGAAGTGGGTACATCGTTTTCTCCCCTGAATTTAGTTTCCGGAAGGGGAAGGGTGATGGTGAATTTGGAGCCCTTTCCCGGGTCGCTTTCCAGTAAAATTTTCCCTTTCATGGCCTCAACAATTTCCTTAACCAGGCTTAACCCGATGCCCATGCCGCCTCCCATGAAATCCTGCTTGGAAGTGCGGTGGTTAATGACATCCTGTATTTCGTAGAATTTCTCGAAAATCATGTGTTGTTTTTCGAAGGGAATACCCACGCCGCTGTCCTGGACGGTGTAAACAATTTCGTTGTTTTTCAGTTCCAACCGGGCGCGCACTTTGCCACCGTCCGGGGTGAATTTCAGTGCATTTTGTAGCAATTCCCGAAACACCAATCGCAGTTGCCGGTAATCCCCTTTGTAAATCAGTGGTTTTTTGTCGATAAAAATTTTCAGATCGATGTTGCGGGAGTTAAACAGCTTAACCAGTTCCTTATAAACCTGAGTAATTAGTTTCTTTAGGTCGATGATTTCGGTTTTCTTGGGTTTATGAGCATTTTCCAGTGACTCCAGGACCTGCATCTTTTCCACAATTTCGTTCAACTCGTCAGCGGTACTCTGAAGAATCTGTACAATTTCCCGCATTTCCTCGTCGGAATCGCTTAGCATGGATTCCAGAATTTCCAGATAACCTTTGAAGATGGTCAGGGGGGTACGGATTTCGTGGTTGGTAATATAGATGAATTTGTCTTTCATTTCGTTCAGGGCGGAGAGCTGGCGATTGAGTTCCCGCAGTTCAGTGTTCTCTGCCTGTGCGCGAATTTTCTGGTAGCATTTATTGATGGTGAATTGCACATGTTCAAAATTCACCGGTTTCAGGATAAAATCGTGGGCACCCAGTTTCATTGCTTCGATGGCGGACTCGATGGTGGCGAAACCGGTAATTACAATGACTTCGATGTAAGGCCAGCGTGTCTTTAATTTCTTGAGCAGTTCCATCCCGTCCATGATGGGCATATTTAAATCGGTTACCACAATGTGGAATTCTTCCTTCTGGCACTTTTCCAGCGCTTCTTTTCCGTTCTCGGCGCAATCCACCTGATAGCCCCAGCTCTCGAAAGATTGTTTGAACATCAAACGAATGATTTCTTCATCTTCCACAACCAGAATTTTGATTTCGTTGCGTTTCATTCTCCTGGTCCGGATTTTTATTTGTTTAAGATGGCACGAATTGATTCAATCTGTTCATTAATTTTTTTGAAATATTTCCCCACGTCCTTTTCGTCGTTTGCCAGTTTGGCTTGAATCAGATACACCGATGTTCCGATGATGTTTAAACGACTGCGCAAAAAGGAAATCATTTCTTCAAACTGTTCTGCTGCATTGGCATCGTTGCTATTTGAATTGTACGGGTGATGATAAAATCCATCCATGAGACATCCCTGTGATTACACTTCCCTGTTATTGTTCCAGACCGCGTACTTATTAAACCTTCACAAAACGAATTGCAAATGCAATGCCGAAAAATTTGCGCGCTGTCATTTTTGTATCTTATTGATTTTTATAGAGATGTCAAATCATGCAGGAAGGGTTCGGATGAAAAGGTGTCGAACTTTGCGGCAGCACAGGAAAGTTCTGTTGATTAATTGAACAGAAAAAACGGTTTAATCTTCATAAAAATTGTTTTTAATCAGTTCTTCGATGGCTTTCATGGCTTCCTGCTCATCCTCGCCATCCACAATTACCTGGATGACGCTGCCCGGTTCGGCTGCCAGCGTCATCACTCCCATGATGCTTTTTCCGTTTACTTCGTAGCCGTCTTTGGCAATACGAATATCCGATTTGAATTTCCCGGTGGTCTTAATTAACATGGCTGCCGGTCTGGCATGTAATCCGGTTTTATTGGTAATTTTGAATTCTTTCTGTATCATAAGACAAAACGAAGTTAGAATACTGGTAAAAAGCCTTCTGATTCAATCTCACCCGATGCGATTTTTTCGGACTTTCCGCTGACTGAAGTAGAGCTGTTGTAAAAGAACGTGCGGGTAAATCTACCCCTTTTTTATCTGAAAAATTTAATAAAACAAAATTCCCACTGTTAGGAAAAAAATAAATGTTGCCAGGCTAACCAGATAGAAATTATCTAAAATTTTCCGCATCCCGTATGCATAGAGCACAGACAGGTAAAATATGATGGCCAGTCCCCCGTGGAGCCCGGCCAGTTTGACACCAAACAGAACCAGCAGAGAGAGCATGGCTACAATTAAAATGGTTGCGTAGGTAACCTGGAGCCGATGGAATCGTTGCTGGTTCACAAAACGGTAGATTTCCAGAGGATGTTCGTAACCTTCCACAATACCCCGATAGCGGAAGTAAAAGTGGGGAACGTTGTATAGCAGGAACACGGTTGCCAGTGCCAGCCAGCGCAGGGAGACACCTGGTGCCAACAGTACCAGAACCATCCCCACAATTAAGGTGGCTGGTTTGATGGTTGCCCAGAACAGCCTGTCGCCAATGGCACCTAACGGCCCGATGAGCAGTTCCTTCATGCGATCCAGGGTGTCTAAATTTTCCTCCCGGTTCTGCGCGTGGAGCTCTTCCAGCCGGATGGCTACCCCCAGCGCAAAGGAGGCCAGATACGGATGGGCATTGAAAAAGCGCAGGTGTCGTAGCAGGAATTCCTTTTTTTCTTCCGGGGTCTGATACAGCTTGTTCAGTACGGGAAACAGACAGGCGCTGAATCCCACACTGATTAAGCTGCGGAAGTTCCACACCGATTGCATGAAAAAACTGGCGATAAACACCTTAAACAGGTCCCAGCGGCTAATTCGCCCGGGCGATGTCTGTTTCGGTTCACTCATGACCATTCCTTTCTGACCACCTTCCAGGCTTCTTTGAGCAATGGTAGCACAAAGGCAACACCGATGCCCAGAATAGCCGGTCGGGCTACCACGAACTGTTTCTCGAACATCCCGCCAATGATCCGGATAAGATGGGGTAAAAACTGCTGATTGATCTGGAGCACCATCCAGGTAAACCCAAAAAAGATAAGCCCGTAAAGAACCATACTTGCTACTTCGGAGAAAATAATCCAGCGGAAATGACGCTTGCGAATTTGTGCAATGGTAATTTGTAACATCTTACCGTTCGCTTTGCGGTAGAGAACGGTAAGCACCGCTCCGAAGTAGCTAATCAGGATTCCTTCCAGAAAAGCCAGTGTGAGAGTGGTATGGGGAAGTGCCAGTTCTTTATTTAACAACACCAGGGCGGTGGCAATCATGGAGGCAATGTTGCCTTCCGGTACAAAAGTGGCACCGGCTGGAATTTTCCCCAGCCAGAGAAGCTGAAACAGAAATCCCATCTCAAAACCCAGCATGGTGTCCCCTAACAACCAGCCCAGCAGCGGTCCGGTGAACAGGGGACTGGAGACAAGCATCTGGAAAGCAGCAGTGGTATCCAGCGCCAGAAAACTGATCAGCGCAGCCAGATAGGTTAACTCCATGGTTCCACCCGTTTTATTGAAGTAAATATAGAATGCCAGGTTGGTTTTATCAACCGAAAAGGAAGGTGAACCGTGAGGGTGCTAATGAATGACCATGATTTTTCCGGTAAATTCCTGTGTTTCGGTTTTTAAGCGATACAGGTATACACCGCTGTGCACCAGTTCGCCCCGTTCGTTGCGCAGGTTCCAGCTGTTGCCTGGTGAAGTGTTAACCAGGTGCAGGGTACGAACCGGTTTGCCCGATGCGGTAAAAATGTGGACCGTGGCGGCGGTTGCCGGAAAATGAAAGGTAAGCACCGCCTGCGAAGAAGAAAGTCGAACCGGCTGCGGAAAAACTCGAATGGTTTGCTCGGTGGAATCGGGTGCGGGACGAACCTGAATCTGGAACGGTGTAGCCTCCTCCCCTTTAAAGCTGGCGTTGATGCCGGCAAATCGGAGACTGGTGCCGGGATCCGGTTGGGGACAGGTAAATGGTGTGCTGGCGGGTAACAGAATGACCCGGTTGGTGGCAAAATTTTCGAAGATTCCGTAAAGATTCACACCGGTGGTGGATTGGTCCGGCTTCAGTAAAAAGATGGCTTCTCCATCCAGATGTGTGACGCCGCGGTAGTACCGAAAGGACAGGCGGGGTAAGGAATCCTGTACCACCGCTGGCTGCGAAAAGGAAATTGGTTCCAGCGAATCAGCCGGAAGGGAAGGAAACAGAGAAGCGTCCGGGAAAAAATTCGGATTCGCGCGCGGCCCGATGTAATAAAGCCACTCCGCTAAATGGGGAAACACAGAAGTGAGTGAAGTGCCCTCCTCCTGCAGGACATGTTCAATGGCTTCGGTTGCCCGGTATTGGACTATTTTCTCCCAGATGCGCCGGGTGATGTTTCGCCCGAAGAGTTTGCCCAGCATGATTTCGAAAGGCACCTTTCCGTAATCGGCCAGCGTCAGTCGGTCTTCGTCCAGCGGACGGGCAGTAACCCGGAAGTAATCGCTTAGATAGTTCAAGTAGTCGTTCACCGCATCGGCTACCAGTTCTTCCATGTACACGGCAGAGCTTTCGATGAACCAGATGTCGTAAAACCAGGTTCCGCTCTGGTCGCTCCACAGGTTGTAGCCGGATTGAAGGGCGTGATTGAATTCATGGGCAGCGGTAACGGCAATTGCCATACTGTCCCGCACAATGGGATCGCTCACTCCCGGATACTGGATGAAAGAGAAGTTTGTATTTATGACGATGTGGGTGGTGTAAATGGTGCGTCCGGAGACGGGAATACGGTAGTCCAGTACGGTTTGTCCGTAGTCGCGGATGCGTTTGCAGTAGATGGGATAGACGGTTCGCGCGGCGCCGGTGCTGTCCGGTGGGGGCTGAAATTGGAGGGTGTCAACCTCCACCAGCCAGGCGCGATCGAACGCATTGGCTACAAATTCCAGGTAATCCGGTGTACCGTTTCCGTTCCGGTCGTAAGTGGGAATGGCATGGTAGCCAGTGGTATCGTAATAAATTTTAAAATGGCCGGTGGGGGAAAGGTACATTGCCTGGGCGGTGGTGTGTGCCCGATTCCAGGCACGGTATTGGGATTGTACGGTCGGATCGTGGGAGAGTGCAGCGTTCAGAATGGCAGGAAATCCACACTTACCTCCTCCAGTCTCCGAAGGCGAAGCCTCCCAGGGGTAGGGAAGGGGACGTCCGGTAGGTTGCGCCGGGAGCAAGGTAATAAACAGAAGCAGCAGAAGTACGGGTAGTATCCGGTGACTTCCGGTTATCCATCGGTCTTTCAGATGTGTTGGCCAGTTGTTCAATGGTTCTCCCTGATTTTTGGAAGTGGAACAGATTACCCGTTACGGGGCTTGCTTTTTCCCGTGCTTGGATTTAAACACAATGGTTAGTGGCACGCCGGTAAATCCCCACAGTTCCCGAATTTTTCGTTCTAAAAAGCGGCGGTAGTGGTCCTGAATCAACTCCGGAAAATTAGAGAAGAAGGCGATGACCGGAGGATTCTTTTTCACCTGTGTGACGTAGTTGATTTTGATTTCCTTTCCGCGAATAGCCGCCGGTGAGGTTTCCTGAATAATGGGTAGCATCACCTGATTTAAATCGCTGGTGGGGATGTATTTGTGCAATTCGTCGTAAACCATGGTAGCAACGTCCAGCAATTTGTAGAGCCGTTTCTTCTCCCGTACGGAGGTAAACACAATGGGGATGTAAGCGTATTCGCCCAGCCGTTTCTTAAGTGCCTGTTCCCACTGGAATAACGTGTGCTCGTCTTTGGGTACCAGGTCCCATTTATTGACTGCAATGACGATACCTTTTTTTTGCCGGGCAGCATCCTGAATGACCCGCAGGTCCTGACGGGTGGGACCTTCGGTGGCATCCATGAAATAGAGCACCACATCGGCGCGTTGAATACTGCGGGCGGTGCGAATCTGGCTGTAAAATAGCACGTTCTCTTTAACCCGGGCTTTTCGTTTCAATCCTGCTGTGTCGATAAGGATGTAGCGCCGCTTTTTGTAGTTGAGCGGGGAGTCGATGGAGTCCCGGGTGGTGCCGGGAATATCGGTGACGATGGAGCGCTTCTCGCCAATCAGCGTATTGACGAAGGACGATTTGCCCACATTCTCCCGGCCAATTACTGCCAGGTGGATTCCTTCTTCCCTGGGAGTGGTGGGTATCTTTTTTAAGTGGGTGACCAGCTGATCTAACATATCACCCATGCTGCGGCCCTGCAAAGCGGAAATGCCAATGGGGTCGCCCAGACCCAGATTGTAAAACGGGTAAACTTCCGCTTCGTAATTTTCGTGATCCACTTTATTCACCAGGAGCATTACCGGTTTGCGGGTGCGGCGAAGTTTTTCGGCAATCAGGCTATCCCACTGGGTAACACCGGTCTGTCGATCCACCACGCACAGGATGACATCCGCCTCTTCGATGGCAATTTCCACCTGTTCCCGGATGGCTTTTTCGATCTGGTCATCGGTTTTGGGTAGATAGCCGCCGGTATCCACCAGCATAAACGGTACTCCGTTCCACTCTGCCTGAGCGTACAGACGGTCCCGGGTAACGCCGGGTTGGTCGTCCACAATGGCTTCCCGCTTCCCGATGATCCGGTTAAACAGTGTGGATTTTCCCACGTTAGGTCGTCCCACAATGGTAACAATTGGTAGTCCCATAAGTTTTTCTTTCTCGCTCCTTTTAACCGGTTATCCCCGTTTGTTAAAGCGCTAAATTTAATTGTTTTCTTTTCAGAACCAATCTGTTTTTCACTTCCCGGGCATATTCACCGAAGGTTTCCGGATGCCCGACGCAGGCATTCCGTTTCTCAGTTATTGGATTTGCGGGTTACCGGAGTTCCGGTGTGTCGAATGGTTCGGGCCAGTCGCCGGGAATCCGCCTGATCCTGTGCCCGAATGTTCTCTACCAGTTGTACGAAACTGTCCGGAAAAATACATATTTTTCGGTTTAATTTTTGTTCCAGTTGCGGAACGGTCCAGTCGTCCAGGAACAGCCCCTCCTGATTGAGCACCCGGGGTGGCAGGATGAGATAATCATCCGGATCGGTTTGTTCCTTCACCGTCTGGTAAATGTCCTGTGCCACCAGCAAACCGGATACGGTAATGGATTCCCCGAAAAAACGATTGGTGACCTGAATTACCTTCAGCTTCAGGGAGGGGATGGTTTGAAGCTGGGGAAGAATGTAACGTTTTAGTACCCGGGCACCTAACACACCGGTAATCAGGGTGAGCTGCAAATCGGGCGCCATTCGGCGCAATTCAGGCAGTTCCGCCTCCACCCTGGTGATGAAGTCCCGGGTTAGTCCCACTCCGTTTTCCAGCTGGTAAAAGTCCTCATAGTAATTGCTGTCCGGCACGGGTGTGTCGGTACTGATGTAAAATTCATCGGCCAGATAAACGAACGAACTGCCCAGCTCACTTTTCAGTTGGGTGCGCAGGTTGTCGATGGTTTCGATGAATTTAATGCTGTACTCGCGGGTTACCGGTTGGAGTTGAGGAAGACCGCGCCGGAAACGGGTAAGTCCTACCGGTACAATGGCAACCGATCGCACGCCAGGGAAAAGTGATTTCAGATCGGAGATGGTTTTTATGAGGTGTTCTCCGTCGTTCATGCCGGGGCACAGCACTACCTGGGTGTGCAGTTCTATCCCGTGTTCGGTGAGAAAGCGGATTTTTTCCATCAGAAAATCGTCCTGCCGGATTCCCAGCAGATATTTGCGCAATTCCGGCTCGGTGGCATGCACGGAAATGTACAGCGGACTCAGCCGTTGTTCTACAATCCGTTGCAGGTCCTGCTGGTCGGCGTTGGACAGGGTAACGTAATGGCCGTACAAAAAGGAGAAGCGATAATCTTCGTCTTTGAAGTAAAGCGAACGGCGCAGTCCTTTGGGATTCTGGTGCACAAAGCAGAACACGCATTTGTTACCGCACTGGCGCATTTCCAGTTCTTCCAGCACCAGCCCCAGGTCCTCCTGAATGTCTTTTTCTATCTCAAAGAGAATCGGTTCTCCATCTTGCTCAATTAGTACTTCCAGTTCTTCTCCGGCGGAATAAAATCGGTAATCCAGCTGATCGGTAATTTCACGTCCGTTGATTTTTAGAATTTTCGCTCCGGGCTGGATGCCCAGTTCCTGGGCAATACTTCCCGGTTCTATGTCAACAATCCTCACCATCTGTTTTCCCAGTATCGCTTAAAGAATTTCATGATGTCCCAACCGGTTCATTCTTATTTCCGGGAACAAGGTGAACAACATCCTGCCATTTCCTTTTGCTGTGACAACCTTCTCCATCTATTCCAATCCCTCTACACCTTTTATGTCCGTATGTCCTGATGTCCCTTCTATCCTTTTTTCCTTTCATCGCTTCATTCAAATTTAATCCCCAAACGCACGGGATGCCAGCAAGTTCCGGATTGCTGGGTATAGCAGAATGGGGTGCGGTAATTTATTCTTTTCGGTTGCCAGATGCCGGAGGAACTGTTATTTTAAAAATTAAATCGAACGGAAACATTTAACCCATAAGAATAAATCAGGAGGATTCATCATGCAATTTGCAGATATTCTTAAAAGTGCCGCAGCAGAGGGCAAAGAAAAGCATGTACCGGTGATTGAAGTGGAAGGCAATGCGGTAACGGTTACGGTGGGGAAGGAAGTGGCGCATCCCAACACCGCCGAACATCACATTGCCTGGCTGGAGTTGTACGGGGTAACCAAAAACGATATGGTGATTCATCTGGGACGTGCGGCATTTGCTCCCGGTTACACCGATCCCAAAGCCACTTTTCAGGTAAAGTTGGAAGAGTTCAAATCCCTGTGCGCTGTATCCTATTGCAATTTGCATGGGGTCTGGCAAAATTGCCTGGAACTGTAACCGTTTCCTGCGCACCCGTTGTAAAAATTGGAACCTCCTGCTATTTTTTGCGGGAGGTTTTTTTATCGTATATTCCGGGATGCTTGAAAGGGAGCGTTTTTGAAAAATCAAGCGGGGAAGGAGGGGAATACGGGGAAATACTGGAAATAGGGAAATAATGGGGAAGAAGTGGGAAATTTTTCGGGTGTTTGAGCTATGCTCCTGGTTTGATTTTTATCCCATTCCTGCCTATATTTCCAGCGAAAATCATTATCAGCGGGGTGGATCATCATGAAAAAAATATTAATTGTTGAGGACGACGCTTCACAGCAATTGCTGTATCAGGAGGAAATTCAGGAGCTGGGGTATGAGGTGCTTCTGGCCGGGAACGGTGAGGAAGCACTCAAAATTGCCCGGGAGAACCGCCCCGATCTGGTGATTCTGGATATTAAGCTACCCGGCATGAGCGGTCTGGATGCTTTACGGGAAATTTTAATGGAAGACCCGCGCATACCGGTAATTATTCACACGGCGTACACCCATTATCGGGACGATTTTAAAAGCTGGGCGGCGGAAGAATACATCGTCAAATCCGCCGACCTGACACAATTGAAAAACGCCATCCAGCGCATCCTGAAAGGGAAGCAGATGTAGCCGGAAGTTTGGTCGAAGCCGATGGCTGGAAGAATGGGGGAAGGAAGAGGAAATAGAAAATAGAAAATAGAAAAGAGAAAAGAGAAAAGAGGAAAGAGGAAGGGATGTGGATTGTTGGGTGGGGTCATTTCGCTGGTTTCTCTTTCGGGCTTTGCCAGATTAAATCACGGATGATTGGGATTTTATCGGGATGAGCCATCACACCGATATGCCATTTTGCCCCTTTTTAGATATTGCTTGATAATTTTGTCACCAATTTCTAAATTTCTGAAGATTAATGAAATAGACATTCAGGAGAAATACATGGTAACCAGTTTCGACCAGTTGATTGAGGAAGTCAAGTCGGTTCCCCGACGGGTAATTTCGGTGGCGGTAGCGCAGGACCAGGATGTGCTGGAAGCATTGCACCGGGCGCAGCAGGCAAATTTAGCCTCTGCCATTCTGGTGGGGGATCGGGATAAAATTGAGCAGCTTGCCCGGCAGAGTCAGGTGGACCTTTCTCCGTTCGAAATTGTTCACGTTACCGACGAGAGCGAAGCGGTGCACACTGCCATTCAACTGATACGCCAGGGGAAAGCGGAAGTGCTGATGAAGGGCCTTTGTTCCACGGCCACCTTAATGAAAGCGGTGCTGGACAGGGAAAACGGATTACGCAAAAGCGGTTTACTCTCCCACCTGGGCATCTTCGAAATTTCCACTTATCATAAACTGATTCTTATGTCCGATGCGGCGCTGAACATTGCCCCCACGCTGGATGAGAAAGTGGGCATCACCCGAAATGCCATCGCCATTGCCCATCGTCTGGGAATTGAGCGTCCCAGGGTAGCAATGATTGCTGCGGTGGAAAAGGTGAATCCGGGCAAAATGCCCGCCACCACCGATGCGGCCATCATAGCTAAAATGGGCGAACGCGGGCAAATTAAAGGTGCGATAATCGACGGACCGCTGGCGGTGGATAACGCTTTCTCTAAAAAATCGTGCGAAGTCAAGGGAATTCGCAGCGAAGTAGGTGGCGATGCGGATATTGCCATTGTCCCGGAGATTGAAACGGGCAACGTCTTCTACAAATTGATGAGCTATCTGGCCGGGGCAAAAACGGCGGGTATCATCATCGGTGCCAGTGTGCCCATTGTGCTGACTTCCCGGGCGGATTCGGACGAAACCAAATTCCTTTCCATTGCTACAGCCGCCCGCGTAGCGTGAACAAACAGGAGAACCGTCCATGGAAGAACCTTACATTCTGGTTATAAATCCCGGTTCCACTTCCACCAAAGTCTCCCTGTTTGAGGGAGAAAAGGAAGTGTTTACCGAAACCATCAAGCATCGGGTGGAAGAGCTGTCCCGGTTCAATAAAGCTTCGGACCAGGACCTGTACCGGATGGGCATCATCATCCGGATGCTGCAGGAGAAAAAAGTGGATGCCACCAAAATCAAAGCTATTGTGGGGCGAGGCGGGTTGCTGAAACCCATTGAGGGTGGTACTTATCGGGTGAACCAGTTGATGGTGGCAGACCTGCGTCGTGGTGTGCAGGGCGACCATCCCAGTAACTGCGGCGGACTGATCGCCTATGCCATGGCTCAGAATTTAGGGTGCGAGGCGTTTATTGTGGACCCGGTGGTGGTGGACGAGTTACAGGACCTGGCACGGCTTTCGGGGATGCCGTTAATTAAACGGCGCAGTATTTTTCATGCACTCAATCAAAAAGCGGTAGCCCGCGAAGCAGCAAAAAAATTAGGAAAAACGTACTGGGAAGCAAATCTGATTGTTGCCCATCTGGGGGGCGGTATAACCGTGGGTGCCCATCGCCATGGTCGGGTCATTGACGTCAATAACGGCCTGGATGGTGATGGACCGTATTCTCCGGAACGCTCCGGTGGAGTGCCGGTGGGTGACCTGGTGAAAGCATGCTATTCCGGTGAATACACCTACAGCGACATGAAAAAGTTGATTAAAGGGCACGGTGGTGTGGTGGCGTATCTGGGAACCAACGACATGCGCTATGTGGAGGAGCAGGTCAAAGCGGGCAACGAGACCCATCGGTTGATTTACGAGGGGATTGCTTACCAGGTGGCGAAAGAGATTGGTGCCTGTGCCACAGTGCTGGAAGGACAGGTGGATGCCATCTGCCTGACCGGTGGACTGGCTTTCTCCGAAATGATGGTGGAATGGATTCGCAAACGTGTGGAATGGATCGCTCCGGTGATGCTCTTCCCCGGGGAGGAAGAGATGAAAGCGCTGGCGCTGGGTGCCCTGCGTGTCCTGCGCGGAGAAGAGGAAGCTAAAGAGTATCGCTGACGGGTGCGGGGTGGAATGCTATCCCCGGAGGGTGGAAGCGATGGAAAAAATAAGTTTACCAGTGTCGCAGGAATTGAATTGAAAATTTCTCTGGTTATTCCCGAAATTACTGACGAACATTCCCGACAGGTCGTCGATGCTTTGCTCTCCCTGCTGGAAGGGGTGGAGCAGGTCCGTTTTCGTCCCGAACTGGGCGTGGTCGAAGTGGCGGGAGATTTCTCTCCCTTAACGATTGAACGGGTTCTGGAGCAAGCAGGCTTCCCTGTACGGGAGGTTGTTGGAATTCAAATTTAATTCTGCCGGGAGTAAGAAATTGTGACCGGTATTTCCGGAAGATGACTCAAATTTTAACCAATGGAGATGAAGTATGGCAGCGCGTGAGATTCAAAACAAAGTGTATTCCGTCGGTGCAATTGATTGGGACCGAACCATTTTTGATGCGCTGGTTCCGTTACCCCATGGGACCAGTTACAATGCGTATCTGGTGCTGGGAAGCGAAAAGAATGCTTTAATCGATACGGTGGAACCGGTGAAGAAGGACGAACTTCGTCGCAATTTGAAACAGAGCGGGGTTCAGAAAATAGACTACATCATTGCCAACCATGCCGAGCAGGACCATTCCGGTGCCATCCCCGATGTGCTGGAATGGTATCCGGAAGCAAAAGTGGTGACAAATAAAAAATGTAAAACATTTTTGCAGGATTTGATGGATATTCCCGATGAGAAGTTCCTGGTGATTCAGGATAAAGAAGTACTTTCGCTGGGCGACCGAACACTGGAATTTTATTTTACTCCCTGGGTACACTGGCCGGAAACCATGGTGACCTACCTGCGGGAGGAAAAGATTTTGTTTAGCTGCGACTTTTTTGGTTCCCACGTGGCATGCGGGGATTTATTCGTTAAAGATCGCAATCTTGTGGCGCTGGAGGCCAAACGTTACTATGCGGAAATTATGATGCCTTTTGCGAAAACCATCCGCAAGCATTTGCAATTGGTGGATGGTCTGGATGTGAAAATGATTGCCCCAAGTCATGGACCCGTTTACGATGATCCGAAGTTTATTATTGAAGCCTACCGGGAGTGGGTAAGCGATCGGGTGAAGAACGAGGCCATTATTTTGTTTGTCACCATGCACGGCAGCACGGAACAGATGGCGTATCGTTTGACCGATGAACTGCTCACCCGTGGGGTGGACGTGCGGTTATTTAATCTGTTGAATGCGGATATTGGTGAGATTGCTGCCGCCCTGGTGGATGCTGCCACTGTGGTGCTGGCATCTCCGGCAGTATTGAATGGGGCGCATCCCGGTGCCATTTATCTGGCCTATTTAATGAATCAACTGAAACCCAAAACCCGGTTTGTGGGTATTCTGGGTTCGTTCGGCTGGGGAAATAAAATGGTGGAACATCTTCAGGGGAATTTGAGCAGCGTGAAAGCAGAGATTTTACCACCTGTGCTGAGCAAAGGCCATCCCCGGGAAGACACCTGGCAAGCCATTCGTGAGCTGGCCGATACCATTGCCCGAAAACACCAGGAAATGGAAAAATAGGGAAGATCAGGGAACGAGATTGAAAATGTAGAATGTAAAATGTAAAATGTAAAATGGTAGAGGGGTAAAGAGAATCGGGTAATGGGATTTTGGGAATTTTTGTGAATTCTGATTGAGGAGGGCCATTCTGGAGTCTGTGGAATTTGTAATGAAGAGAGCAGCATGGAATACCGTCTGAAATATGGGGATTCAGTGATTCAACTGAATATTCCCCAACAGCATGTGCTAAATTTTATTGAAGTGCATGACCGGGAGACGGAAGTCGATAATCGGGAAGTGCTCCGAAAGGCGCTCAATCAACCACTGAACGCCCCCTCTCTCCCCCGGGCTGTTGCCAATAAACATGTGGTGGTACTGGTGGAAGATGCTACCCGGGACATCGATGTGGAAACTCTTGCCGATGTGGTTTCCGCCCAGCTAACCACGGTGGCTTCTTTAACCATGATTATTGCTACCGGAACCCACGATCCGGAAACTCCTGGCAATCATCGCATTCGGGACCTGTGGCGACGTTATTTGCTCTCCCGCGGGGTTCCCGAATTTGATGTACTGATACACGATTGCCGGGCCGAACCGTTTGATGATTACGGCGAAACCACCACCTATCGGAATCGTCTGCTGGTCAATCCTCAAATTCGTAAAGCGGATGCTTTTCTGGTTTTTTCCGATATGAAGAACCACTACTTTGCCGGGTATTCCAATGCCATCAAAGATTTTTTGCCCGGTGTGTGCGCATTCGAAACCACCGAGCGGAATCACGCGCTGGCGCTGGAGGATGCCTCCACTTTCGGTCATCATCCCTGGCATCCCGATCCCGCCCGGCGGAAGAACCCCGTCGCGCAGGATATGGTGGAAGCCTATCATCGGATAGTTGGCAATCGACCGGCTTATCTGATCGCCACCATCGAAAAAAATCACCGCATGCTATGGGCTGCTTACGGAGAGCTGAAAACCGTTACCATCGCCGGTATGCAGGAAGTGGATCGATTGATGAGCCGGACTGTCCAGGCGTCGGATTTGCTCATCGTCTCACCGGGCGGTTATCCCAATGACGAATCCCTTTACATCGCCCAGCGGGCGCTGGAGCTTTCGAAAAACGCGCTGAAACCCGGCGGGCACATTCTGTTCCTGGCTGAATGCCGCAATGGCATCGGACCGCGTTCCGCCCGAAAAAATTTTTACGACCTGCTGGCTCAGCCCATCCCCCGGGTTCTGAAATTGCTGGAAAAAAAGTATGTGCTTTATTCCCACAAAGCATACAAATTTGCCCGATTGATGCAGCAAACCAGCACCATTGCCATGGTTACGGCGCTGGAGCAGAAAGTGGTTGAAAAAATTCACCTGCAATACACCAATAGACCTCAGGAATTCATTGATCAATTATTAACGGAAAAACCTGATTTAACCATTAACATCGTGAACGATGGAAATAAAATTGCCCTTCACCGAAGCGGTGGCAACGCGGTTTGATGCGCTGTACCAGTTTCTGAACCGAAAATATCAGCTGGCGGAAAACCATCTGACCATTGACGACCGCACTCTGCGCATATTCACCGTAGCGGACGTGAATAAGCTGGTGGATGAGCTGATTCTGGCAAATCCCGATAGTGCTCATCAAATGGATGATCAAATTCCCTATTGGGCAGAGATCTGGCCTGCATCCCGGGCGCTGTCCCGCTTTCTGCTCAATCATCCGCAAAAAATTCGAAACAAGGAATGCCTGGAAATTGGCTGTGGGGTGGGAGTTGTGAGCATTATCGCCCGTCAGTTAGGTGCCCGGGTGACCGTGAGCGATTATCAGGAAGATGCCCTGCGCTTCAGTGAATTAAACTGGTTGCTCAATTTAGGCGAATCTCCCCCAGGTACCCTGCTGGATTGGCGCAAACCGGAGCTAAACCAAACCTTTGAAGTGATTCTTGCTTCCGATGTCGCCTACGAAGAACGCTTTTTCTACCCGCTGGTGGAAACTTTCCGTACCCTGCTTGTCCCTTCCGGACGCATTTTACTGAGCGAACCCAATCGTAAAATTGCCGAAAAATTTTTTAAAATATTATTGCAAGAAGGCTTTGAATATGAAAAATTGCAGGTAACCGTGGATAACCACGGGCGAACCGTGCAGATCGGTGTGTACGATATTGTTCGGAAGAGTGGATAGGGTGGTTCCTGAACGGTTCCCGAAAAAATGAAACAACACGGAGAAACCATGCAAAAAAATCGCTATGCCGGTATTCGGTTGTTGAGTTTGCTCCTGGCGCTTTTCATGTGGCAATGTGCCGGTTTCCATCGCCAGGCACCTTTTCGGTTCGACAACAACGTGGCAAGCCGGAATATTCTGGTGGATTCCACCACCAGTGCCAATCCCGATATGGAAGCGCTGATTTCGCCCTATCGGCAAAAGCTAAATAAAGTGATGGGGAAAATCGTGGGACATGCCGCGGTGGATTTATACCGGGGCAAACCTGAAGCGCCGTTGAATAACTTTGTGGCGGACCTGATGCTCCGGCGAGCAAATCGGGAATTCCCGGAAACAGTTCACGTGGCCATCACCAACGTAGGTGGATTGCGTACCAATATACCTGCCGGTCCGATTACTCTGGGCAAAATTTACGAAGTGATGCCGTTCGAGAATGAACTGGTGATTCTGGAAATGACCGGTTCTCAATTAATAACCCTGGGGAAACAGATTGGCGAAGTGCACGGGGAATGTATTGCTGGCATGCAACTGGAATTCACCGGCGAACGGTTAACCAGAATTCGGGTGCAGGGGCAAAAGGTAAATCCGGAAAAAATCTATCGGGTGGTTACCACCGATTATCTATCCTCCCCGGGACGTCGCAAACTTAAGATTTTAGGAGAAGTACCCCGAAAATTTTTAGGGATCAAGCTGCGGGATGCCATTCTGGACGAAGTGAAAGCGTGGGAAGCACGGGGTGAACCCATTACCGCAAAAGTGGAAGGACGCATTGTTTTTAAAGAATCGACTTCCGCAGGCAATGGGCGCTGAATATTCGGAAAATCAAATTCTTGTAGGAAAGGAGTGCTCCGGTGAAAAAATGGTTATGGAAATGGTTAATTGGATGGGTGGGATGGCTGGTTTTGTTGGGTTGTCAGCAAAATCAGTTATCGGAAAAATCCCCTGTTCCGACAAATAGCTCTCAGATGATTTTAGTAATCACCGATTCCATCCCGGCAAATCAGGGAAAGCTGATTCGGTTCGAGCGAGCCAGTGCTTCTGCTTCCTGGCAGCAAATAGGTGCGGTTATCCCGATCGCTCTGGGCCGTAACGGAATGGCCTGGGGGCGTGGTTTGCACACTGCGGACACCACCGTAATGCCTTTCAAGCGGGAAGGCGATGGCAAAAGTCCCGCCGGCGTGTTTACCCTGAGTAGTGCGTTTGGTCAGGTGCCGGTGGAGCAATTCCCGGGCATCAAAATGCCTTACATTTATTTAATGGATGGGGTGGAGTGTGTCGATGATCCTGCCTCCCGATTTTACAATCAGATGGTGGATACTGCCAGGGTGGATACGGCGGACTGGCGCAGTTCGGAAAAGATGTGGCATTCCGGCATCTGGTACCGCTGGGGCGTGGTGGTGGATCACAATAAAAAACCGGTGATCCCCGGTGCCGGATCGTGCATTTTTCTGCACAATTGGTCGGAACCGGGCGAAACTACCGCTGGTTGCACCGCCATGGCACCCGAACAAATGAAGTCCATTATTCTGTGGCTCAATCCCGACAAACATCCGGTGCTGGTACAATTACCTTTATCCCTGTATCAGAAGTACCGCACAAACTGGCAATTACCAGCCTGGGACCCACATGAGCCGAATGAGTAAAAGGAGATTCAGATGAAACGACGAGATTTTCTTAAAACAGCACTCATTTCCGGTATGGCGCTTCAGTTTCCCCATTTCTGGGTGAAACGGAGTGAAGCCGAAATAAACCGATTTCGTGTAACCATTCTACAAACCAACGATACCCATTCGCGCATTGATCCATTTCCGATGGATGGCGGGAAATACCAGGGATTGGGTGGTATTGCCCGACGAGCTACCCTGGTGGAGCGGGTGCGGGATCAAAATCCATACACTCTGCTGTTAGATGCCGGTGATGCATTTCAGGGAACCCCTTATTTTAACCTGTTCAAGGGTCGGGTGGAGTACGAAACCATGAGTCGGTGCGGTTACCAGGTTGGTACACTGGGGAATCACGAATTCGACAACGGGGTGGAGGCACTGGTAAAAGCCATGGACTACGCCCGGTTCGATTTTGTCAACTGTAATTTTCAATTCGACGACACACCGTTAAGAAAACGGGTGAAAACATTTGTTGTCCGGCAGGTGGGGCCCATTAAAGTAGGAATCACCGGGGTGGGAGTTGATTTTACGGATCTGGTGGCACCGCAAAATCATCGGGGTGTCAATTATCTGGAACCGTTCAAACCGGTGCAATCGGTTGTGGATTATTTGCGCAACGACCTGGAATGTTCGCTGGTGGTAGTGCTCTCCCACCTGGGTTATCAACCGTGGGGCGGTAATCCCGGCGATACCGATCTGGCTTACCAGGTTAGCGGTATCGATTGGATAGTTGGAGGTCATTCACATACATTTATGGATGAGCCGGATGTGATCAAATCCAAACGCGGATACACCACCCGAATTCTGCAGGTGGGATTTGGCGGAATTTATCTGGGTAAAACCGATTTTATTTTCGAAGGCAAAAAACTGGTGGAAGTTCAATCCCAAAACTATCCTGTGGACGGTTTATATGCCGAAAAACGGGAAATTGTGGCAAATCTGTGGGGATGATAATTATATAAAGATGTGTAATGATTCTATTTGTGATGCATTCGGAGCCGGGTTTTAATCGCTGAAGGAAACCTCCTTTCGGATCAATTACCAATCATGCCAAAAAGTTGTAGAGTGATTTATTTCAGATCATAATTTCCTGGAAGATCGTCAAAATTGTTCTTGAATTTTTCGAAAAATTGGAAGGATGCGTCATACAGGAAATATGGTACACAACACGATTAATTTTTGTCTTATCCAGATCACGCAGAAGAAAATTAATCTGTTTTTAAATTTTTTTTGAATAGAAATTTGGTTTGGGCAATTTTGAGGTTATATTATAATCAAATAAAAAATGATTTTTTAGATTGTTTCATGTCTTTATTTTAAGGTAAATATTCCAATATTGCTATCACATCTATCATGTTACTCATTTCTAAAAGGAGGTCATTTTATGACACCATATTTGTTTTCGAGAGCAGCGGTGCGTTATGCAATTGTTGTTCTGGTTCTCACGTTTAGCCTTGGAATCGCCGGCGATTTGCCCAATATTGTGATACTGGCTACCGGCGGAACCATTGCCGGTTCGGCGGAAACCGATGTACAGGCAGGATACACTTCGGGTCAGGTGGGAGTGGAAGTACTGATTAAAGCAGTTCCTCAGTTGAAAAAGATTGCCAACGTCCGGGGCGAACAGATTGCTAATGTAGGGAGCCAGAACATGAATGATGCCGTTTGGCTGAAGCTGGCCAAACGGATTAATCAACTGGTCCAGCAGGCTGATGTGGACGGAATTGTGATTACCCACGGAACGGACACCATGGAAGAGACGGCATATTTTCTGAACCTGACCGTCCACACCAAAAAGCCGGTGGTTATGACCGGTTCCATGCGTCCTTCTACAGCCCTCAGTGCCGATGGACCCCTGAATATTTACAATGCGGTGGCTGTGGCAGGTCAGAAAGAAGCATGGGGCAGGGGAGTGCTGGTGGTGGCAAACGATAAAATTTTACCCGCCCGCGAGATTATTAAAACCAGCGCTACTGATGTGGAAACTTTCCAGGCACCCGGTTTTGGATGGATCGGAACCGTTCATTACGGTGTGGCACGCTATTACCGCTTCCCCTTTACTTTACATACCTATCAGTCTGAATTTAATGTGGATAACGTGGATAAACTCCCCAAGGTGGATATCATTTACATGCACGCCAGCGCTACTGGCGAATTGATTGACGATGCGGTGGAAAACGGTGCAAAGGGAATTGTGGTTGCAGGTGTGGGAAATGGCAATATGACCGATGCCGCTGTGGATGCTCTGGCACGTGCGGCAAAAAAAGGAGTGGTCTGTGTACGCAGTACCCGTGTCCCCATGGGATATATTGATCGCAATGTGGAGCTGGATGATGACGCTCTGGGATTTGTTGCATCGTATCAGCTGAATGCCCAGAAAGCTCGTGTTTTACTGAAGTTGGCTCTGTTGAAAACAAACGATCCCAGAACCATTCAGGAATATTTTGCAAAATATTAATGGAGGAAGAAAGGTACAGGGACATAAGGCATCCGGGACATCGATTCTTCCCGGGCGTGGTGGACTCAGTATTCTCTATGTAAGATAAATCTGGATGGATTCTTCTTTTTTTACAAAGAGAACGCAGTAAGTTCCGGGGATACCAATGAATGAATGAGAAAGTATTTTATCTCCACATTGGCCACAAAATGGAAAATATCATGGAGAAAGGCCCCGTTTCATATATCCAATCGGTTTGTTTGTTCGAATTGTGAAAGAACAAAATCAGGATGCCGATGAAATTGAAAGGAAGAGCCTTTGTGTCACATTACTTTTTTGCTTATGTCCCCGTACCTTTGATAACCTGTTTTTTATGCCTTATGATTTATCCCCCTTTTTTTAATTAACAGTTTATCATCCAAAAGATGATTGGAGAACAGGTATGAGAAATTGGCTCTTCTTTTTTATGATGATATTGTGGGTAATTTCACCGCTAATGGCACAGAAATTCGAAGAATCCTCCGGCAAAACATTGGGCACGGAATCCATGGATTTTAAAGAGCCACCCCATTTTCGGGTGGTTTCAAAGGACAGTATAAACGGCAAACCGATGTTTGAGTATTTCCTTTACATCAAAGCCAAACTGAACGGGGTGTACGACATCAATGGCGGAATGTATGAGGAGACGTTTAATGTGGGTAAAATCCCCGTGTGGGGAAGCGAAGACGAAAAGCGCTTCTGGATGGATATGCACCAATCTCAGGTGCGTTTCCGCGGACAGAGTGAAACCGCACATGGCACTTACACCGCTTATATGGAAGGTGATTACTGGGGTGGGAACAAACATTTCCGGTTACGTCACCTGTGGTTTGAATATACCTTTGCGAATCTGGGAAAAAATTGGAAGTTTACCGGGCATATTGGTCAGGATTGGAGCTTTTTTGGCGACAAGGAAATCTGGCCGAATGTGTTTGAATGGGATGGACCCAGCTCCGGGGTCTGGCGTCGGGAGCCGGAACTGCGCTTCTGGTTCGAAAACCAGAATGGTTTGCGCCTGGAATTCGGGGCAGCCAATCCCGGTCCGGAACTCTATTTAAGATGGGACATTGACGCAACCCTGAGCGAAGCCAAACAACCACTTCCTGATTTTATTGGGGCAATCAATCAGAAATTTGGTTTTGGGCATTTGCGTATCACCGGAATTTACCGCCACATGGTTTATCATCATAACCAGGACAAACAGGCGACTGCGGGTTACGGAGCCACTTTTTCCGGTTACGTTCGCACCAACTCCCGCACCGAAAATCCCATTCAGTTTCAAATGGTGGCCGGAACCGGAATCGCCACTTATCTGGTCTCATTTAGCGGGATGAATTATGACGCTGCTCCGGACGGAAACGGCGAAATGAAAGCCGTTCCCACCATCGGTGGATGGATATCGTATGAACACTGGTTTTCCAGAAAATGGCACGCCAATCTGGTGCTTGGCTTTTCCGATTTTAAAACAAAAGAGATTTCGCGATTCTACATTAAAGGAGCAAGCTACGTGGCAATTCATGCAACCGCTCAGACAAAAATGCAGTATGTGTTGGTCAATTTTATGTGGAACCCCATTCCCAGTGTGGCGATTGGAGCGGAGTGGAACTACGGAAAACGCACCAACATTTATGAGGGCACCATTTTCACCGGTACGGGCGTAAAAAACTATCTGGAAAAATCCCGTTCAGCCAATCGCATCAGTTTTGGTACCTTCTTTAATTTTTAATGGGAGGGGATTGGGTCCTCCGGTTTACCAGGAAACAACAATCGATGAAGCCTGGGATGGAAATGTATGGGGAGGGATGGAAATACCAATTTATGGAAAAGAGAGAATTCGGAGGCAATCATGAATCTTAAAGAATATGTTGTATTTTTATTGATTTTCATAACCCTGATGAGTTCGCTGTGGGCTCAAGAAGGGACCCGAATGGAAAAGGATTTGCTGGGAAGCATGGAACTTTCCAACGATTTGTATTATGGTATTCAAACAGCCCGGGCGGTGGAAAATTTTCAGATCAGTTCCACCCGGGTAAAGGATTGGCCGGATTTTGTCAAAGCTCTGGCGATAGTTAAACTGGCGGCTGCACGCGCCAATCATGACCTCGGAGCACTGGACGATCGGGTGTTTGGTGCCATCGAAAAGGCATGCCTGGATATTATGAATGGCAAATACCACGACCAGTTTGTGGTGGATATGTATCAGGGCGGTGCGGGGACCTCCACCAACATGAATGCGAATGAAGTCATTGCTAACGTGGCGCTGGAGTATCTGGGTAAACCCAAAGGTGATTATCACACGGTGGAACCACACGATCATGTAAACCTGTCCCAGTCCACCAACGATTTCTATCCCACTGCCATTAAAGTAGCATTTATTTTAAAAAACGAAAAGCTGATCCGGGAACTGGATGCACTGATTGCTGCATTTGAGAGCAAAGCTCAGCAATACAATAAAGTGTTGAAAATGGGTCGCACCGAATTGCAGGATGCGGTTCCCATGACGGTGGGGCAGGAATTTCAGGCTTTTGCCGATCAGTTGCGGGGACAGAAAAAATTCCTGCAGGATGCCGAAACTTATCTGTACGCAGTGAATATGGGTGGAACAGCAATTGGTACGGGTTTGAACGCGGTTCCTGGTTTCCCCGAAAAATGTGCCGAACATCTGGCAAAACTACTTCATAAGCCCATTCATCCGGCGGATAATCTGATTGCGGCTACATCGGATATGCAGGGCTTTGTGGTTTATTCATCTGCCCTGAACTCTCTATCTACTGCCTTATCCAAAATCGCCAGCGATCTGATTCTGCTTTCCTCCGGTCCGCGCACCGGTATTTTCGAAATTAATCTACCTGCCCTGCAACCGGGCTCCTCCATTATGCCCGGAAAAGTCAATCCGGTGATTCCCGAACTGGTCAATCTAATCACCTTTCGGGTCATGGGAAATCATGCTACAGTGACCACCGCTGCCAAAATGGGACAGCTGCAGCTCAATGCCTATGAACCGGTGATTTTGCTGGCTGTGGTGGAGTCTCAAATGATCCTGACCAACGGTATGAAAACGCTAAATGAAAAATGTGTTTCCGGTATCACGGTAAATGAAGACGTGGTGAAACAGTACATCGAACGGAGTATTGGCATCGTCACCGCTCTGAATCCGGTGCTGGGTTACGACAAGGCAACCGAATTGGCAGCAGAAGCGCTGAAGAGCGGGAAAGGTATTCTGGAACTGGTGCGTGAAAAGAAATTGCTTACCGATAAGCAAATTCAGGAGATTCTGGATCCGGAACGGGTGGCCGGGTTGAAAAAATAAGCTTGCCGGAAAGCGGTAAATCTGTTTGTCAATGAGCATAACTCCATTCAATAATATAAAACAAAGTTATTCGGAATTGAAATCGCTCTTAAGCCCTGGTACAAAATGGCGGATTTTCGCTCAGAATTAAGAATGAAAGGTGCCAGACGGAAAATTTAAAAATGAAAAACAGATTTAAAAATCGATAAAAGAGGGGAAAATCCATGCAAAACAACGAAGCCAGTTATAACAAAGCCATTTATATGTTTTTGCGGATTGGATTTGTCGCGTTGATTTTGTACTGGTCGTTTAAAATTATTGAACCATTTGTTATGCCAGTGGTATGGGGTATTATTATTGCAGTGGCTTTATACCCGTTGCATAAAAAGTTCAGTCGCTTGCTGGGGGGGAAAGAAAAACTATCTGCGATAATCATTACCCTGGTTACCATTACCTTGTTGGTGGTTCCTTCCATCTTTTTTATTAGTTCGGCAATAGACGGAATTCAGGAGCTGGCAGTAAAGATTCGTTCGGGCGGTGCGGTGGTTCCCATGCCCCCGGAAAAGGTAGCAGGCTGGCCGGTAATTGGTCGTCCTATATATGATGTGTGGTTGCTCTTCTCACAGAATCTGGATGCGGCAATGGAACAATTCTCACCACAATTAAAAAATGTGGCGCAGAGTTTAATCTCAGCTGCATCGGGATTGGGAATGACCTTGGTACTATTTATTATTTCTATTATCATTGCGGGGGTTTTCCTGGTGAAAGCAGATTCTTCTGCCACCGCTGCCCGTTCCATTTTTCGAACTCTCATTGGCCGGTTCGGAGAAGATTTTGTTTCCCTATCCGGAGCAATTATTCGAAGTGTATTGCAGGGGGTTCTGCTGGTTGCTGCGGTTCAGGCTTTATTGGGCGGCATTGGAATTGCGCTAATTGGAATTCCCGGTGCTGGATTATGGGCAATTATTATTTTGTTGCTGGCGGTTATGCAATTACCACCTATATTGATTTTAGGACCGCTGGCGGTGTATTCCTTTACCATTACCAGTACAACACCAGCGGTTATTTTTACCATCTGGAGTCTGGCGGTGAGTATGAGCGATGCGTTCTTGAAACCTATTTTCCTGGGGCGTGGGGTGGATGTTCCCATGCTTGCTGTTCTGTTAGGTGCCATTGGTGGGATGATTTATTCCGGGATTATCGGGCTATTTGTCGGGGCGGTGGTGCTGGCCCTTACTTACAAAGTGTTCGAAGCGTTGCTGGTTAAAGATGTTCTGGAAGAAGATCCGCCGGCAAGTGAGAAAACAAATTAATTTTACTTAAATGAGAAAAGAGATCAACTTATGAGAATATATGTAATTTTGCTGATCTGGATGGTCTTATCTGGAATGAATTGGGTTCTGTTCGGACAGGAAATGAGTGCCGAAGATATTGCCAGAGCCTCACAGAATCCGGTGACCATGATTTACAGTGTTCCTGTTCAAAATAACATGTACTTTGATATTGGCCCTAACCACGATTGGAAGAACGTAGCGAATTTTCAGCCGGTTATTCCTATCGATTTTACCAGAAAGTGGGATCTGGTTTTTCGGATGATCATGCCAATTACTTCCATTCCGGGCGGATTAAACCCTTATGGCGCCAGTGGGGTAACCGGTATTGGGGATATTACTTTAACCGCTTTTCTGGCTCCCAAAGAAGTGGGAAAAACCGTCTGGGCGGCAGGAGCAGTTCTGTATATGCCCACTGCCTCCGACGAAGCGTTTCGCACTAAAAAATGGGGAGCCGGACCTTCGGTGGTTGCGTTGCAAATGAATGGTCCGTGGGTTTATGGTGCCCTGGTAATGAACTTCTGGTCCTTTGCTGGTTCCAACGATTATGTGGAGCGGATTAACACCATGCAAATCCAACCATTTGTCAATTACAATTTTGGAACCACCGGCTGGTTTCTGAGCACAGTTCCCATCATTTTTGCGAATTGGGAAGCCGATAGCGATAATCGCTGGACGGTTCCACTGGGGGGTGGAATTGGTAAAGCGTTTAAATTCGGCCGTGTTCCCATTACTTTAATTACACAAGCATTTTACAATGTGGTTACCCCAGAGGTATCCGGTGAAAAATGGCAGCTCCGTGTGCAGGGGCAGGTGTTTTTCCCACGCAAATAAATGGAGCATCATAAATAAATTTGCTTAACAAAACATAAAGGATTTTTGAAATGAAAAGGCAAATTTTGAAAATACAAAACAAATTTGTGGCAGCAGGACTTTTGTTCCTCATTGGATCAATATTCTTTTTGACCTCCTGTCATCAGGCCTCACAGGTAACCCCCCAACAAGCTCAGAAAATTGCCCGGGAAGCTTACATTTTTGCTTACCCGATGCTGGAGAATTACAAAACCATGTATATTCAGGCCATCGATCGCAACAATCCGGATTTTAAAGCACCCTTCAATCAGATGACACACATGACGCGATTGCTGGATGCGGATTTTACCGAAATTGTGGCACCAAACAACGATACCTATTACACATTCCTCTGGATGGATTTGCGACGCGAACCGCTGGTGATTACCGTTCCTCCCATTCCACCGGAGCGCTATTTTGTTCTACAATTTATTGATATGTTTACACACAACTTTGCTTATGCAGGAACCCGAACCACCGGGAATGAAGGCGGTAGCTTCCTGGTGGCTGGTCCGGATTGGCAGGGAGAAATCCCCCCGGGAATTAAAAAAGTGTTTCGTTCCGAAACGCAATTTGTGTACATGCTGGGACGCATCCTGGTGAACGGTGCCGAAGACCACGATGCGGCGCTGGCAATTTTAAATCAGTATCAGGTAAAACCGCTAAGCGAATTTGTGGGAAGCCAACCACCAGCTCCCGCCCCGCAAATTCAATTTCCGCCTTACGATGAGAAAAAAGCAAATTCAGCAGATTTTATCTCCTACTTTAACTTTTTGCTTCAATTTGTGGAACCCCACCCGGATGACCAGCACTTCTATCAGGAATTTGCCCAGATCGGAATTAGGAAAGGTAAACCATTCGATCGAACGAAGCTGGATGCGAAAGTTCTAACCGCCATCGAAAAAGGTGTTCAGGAAGGACACCAAGCTATTGCTGAAAAGTCCAAAAGTCTGGGTAAGATGATAAATGGCTGGTCATTTATTGGCCCGGCATTTGGTTCCCGGAAACATTTACAGGATAAAATTCTGGTTCGTGCGGCAGCGGCTATGCTGGGAATGTATGGCAATAGCATGGAAGAGGCAGCGAATTTTAGCTGCATGCTGGATGCGGAAGGGAAACCCCTGAATGCTGCTAACGGACATAAATATATCATACGTTTCCCGAAAGGAAAAACACCACCGGTTCATGCTTTCTGGTCAATTACCATGTATCGCTTACCGGAAGTGCTTTTTGTGCACAATCCCATTAATCGCTATTCAATTAGCGATCGAACACCGGGGATTCAATTTGATCGGGACGGATCACTCACAATTTATATTCAGCACCAACCACCTGCAAAAAATAAAATATCCAACTGGTTACCTGCTCCCGATGGACCTTTTATGTTGGGACTGCGAATTTATTATCCCAAACAGGAAGTATTAACCGGTGAGTGGAAACCTCCGTATGTTCAAAAAATTCAATAAATTCGTATCAAAGGAGGAATATCCTGATGAAACAAACTTTTTTGGTAATTTTCGTTACACTTTTGACTCTTGGGCTTTTAAGCGGATGCGGAACCTCCGGAAAAAAGTTAACGGATAAACAAATCGTATCCATTGCCCGAAAAGCGTATGTGTACGGCTATGCACCGTTACTGATGAAGTACACCGAGCTTAAGCAAACCAATGTGGAAGAACCCAATAATTTGGGAATGGCACCGGTTAATCAGATCAGCCATTTTCGAACTTTTCCCGATGCCAGTTTCCGTGATGTAGTTAAGCCCAATGTGGATACGTATTACTCCATTGCCTGGTTTGAACTGGAAAAGGAACCCATAGTGATGGTCGTTCCGGCGACCGAACGCTATTATTTGCTTCCGTTATATGATGCGTACTCCAATGTATTCAAATCTCCCGGTACAAGAACCACTGGGACCGGTGCTCATACGTTTTTGTTAGCCGGTCCGTCATGGAAAGGAGAAGTGCCCAAAGGAATGGAATTGATTCAGGCTCCCACCAATACCGTATGGCTCATTGGCCGGGTACAGGTTAACAGTCCTGAGGATGGTGCCACGGTGGTGCGGAAGTTTCAGGATGGACTGAAGGTGATTCCTTTGAGCAAATATGGTAAGCCGTACGTGCCACCCAAAGGGGAGGTCAATCCGGCCTATCAAAATCTGGTTCCGGTGAAAGCGTTGCGCCAACTTTCCATTGAGCAATTCTTTAATGAGCTTTCGCAATGGATGGTGCACAATCCGCCTCTGCCATTCGACAAAGAAATTCTGGCGGAAATGAAAAAAATTGGCTTCGAAGTGGGAAAATCGTGGTCCGCTAAAGGTTTCTCTGAAAAAGTGCAGAAAGAATTTGCGGCCATTCCGGAGCAGGTGCACCAGGGTTGGGAGAAACTTGCCAAAAATCCGGATCCAAAAACACTGAAAAACGGTTGGACCTATCTGACAAATCTGGGTGCTTATGGAACGCAATATGAATTGAGAGCTTATGTGGCGTTTATGGGGCTGGGGGCAAATTTACCCCAGGATGCCATTTATCCCATTGCTCATATCGATAGTCAGGGCAGATCGTTTGATGGACAATATCAGTATGTGCTCCATTTTGATCCGGATAACCTTCCGCCGGTGAATGCTTTTTGGTCACTCACCTGCTACACTGCAGATGACTTTCTGGTTCCTAATCCCCTGAACCGTTATGCTCTTGGCGATCGGGATCCATTACAATACAATTCAGATGGATCGCTGGATCTGTATATTCAGAGCGAAAATCCGGGATCGGCGAAGGAAGCCAACTGGTTACCCTGTCCGAAAGAGGGTCATTTCAATCTGACTTTGAGATTGTACTGGCCTAAGGAGTCTGTGATAACAGGCGATTGGGTTCCTCCGGCAGTGCAACGTGTTGAAAAATAAAGGGATGGTTTCATTTGGGGCAGCGGTTTTTTTACCGCTTCCCCGAATGGGGAAATGTGAACCCATTCCTGACAAAATCAGTGATTCCGGAAAGGATGTGTGATTGCTAAAAAGATTGAATTAGTTGAAAAAACTGAAAGTGTGAGAACGAATCATGAATTTCGATCCCCGTCAAACCATCATTGCCGGCGTACTGGTGTTGTTTTTAGGAAAATACCTGAACAACAAAATTGATTTTTTGCATCGTTTTAACATCCCCGAACCGGTTACCGGGGGCCTGGTGGCTTCGGCTTTCTGGGCACTGCTTTTTCTGACGCTGGGTGTGGATGTGCATTTTTCCACCCATTATCGGGATATTTTGCTGGTGGTCTTTTTTACTGCTATCGGTCTGTCCACCAGTGTTTCCAGTATCATTAAAGGAGGACGGGTCCTGCTCATCTTAACTGTTCTGGCAGTGGGATTTATCTTTCTTCAAAATTATCTTGCCATTGCACAAACCCATCTGTTTCATCTTTCTCCGTATTTGGGAATACTGGCCGGTTCGGCAGCCCTTCAGGGTGGGCATGGCAATGTGGTCTCCTGGGTACCGGTGTTGCAGGAATATCAGGTGACTCATGCCATGGAAATCGGGATGCTGACCGCCACGCTGGGGCTGATTTTCGGGGGATTGTTGGGGGGTCCCATTGCCCGATTTTTGATTCAGCGACATCATCTGGAACCGGATGCCACCGCAGAGATGACGGTAGGAGCGCGCCGGGGCGAAAACCCTGTGGTGGATTACGATAGCATGCTCAAGGTGATATTTTTGCTGGCTCTGTCCATCGGAATCGGCATCCAGTTTCACAACCTGCTGGATCGGGTGCATTTTACCCTTCCCCTTTTTGCCACCTGTATGTTGGGCGGTGTGATCCTGATTAATGCGTTACCGCCACTGATCCCTGCGCTGAGGGGAGTGCGTCAGTCCCGTGCCCTGGCGATTGTCTCTGACCTCAGTCTGGGACTGTTTCTGGCCATGGCGATGATGTCCCTGCGTTTCTGGGAATTAGGCCAGGAAAGTCTGTTTATATTATTGAATATTGTTTTGCAAACAATTTTTATCCTGCTTTTTACCGTCCTGGTATTATTTCGTTTGTTGGGCAAGGACTACACGGCCGCGGTAATATCCGCAGGCTATATCGGTTCGGCGCTGGGTGCAACCCCCACTGCCATGGCAAATATGGCGGCAGTCACCCGGGAATACGGACCTTCGCCTATTGCCTTTGCGGTAGTTTCCATTGTGGGAGCGTTTGTGATTCAGGTGAGTAACGCCATGGTAATTAACATAATTCTTATTTTGTTGAAATAATGCTATGAAAAATTTAAAGAGCAGCTAATCCCCAATTTCAAAAGAGACATAGCCGGAATTTGATTGGGGAATCCAATTTCTTGCAACCGGTGTCAGATTGCCGAATAAGCGGGGATTGCGGGAGAAAAATGGGATTTTTCTTTAAGAGAAAGAACTTTAGGGTTCAATATAAGGAGATAGAGCATGAAACAATTTTTCTTCATCGCAACATTGTTGTTTTTAACCATCGGAATAGAGGCCAGAGAACGAGCCTCCTCCCCCGCAGTGGTGAATGTTGTGGATGGAGTACCCGTATTTATGTTTGCGGAACCTGTGGTTGAGTTTCAGCGGGCTGAAAAAACGCTTTCAGTTAAAAATATGTTTAAATTGGCCAGCGACGGAGATGAAACCCCGCGGGATAAAGTCCACAAACTTATTGGAATGATTCGGCATCGAGTGGAGGAAGGAAAAGTTACCTGTTTCGATGCGGTTATTGTGGATGTCCGGAATGATTATTACGATGCCATCTGTTTTAAAAGCGAAAAATCTTTGCAAGCAAATGTTCATACGGTGAAGGATGTACCCATCTATTTTTTTTCTAAACCGACAGAACCCTACGATACAGTTGCAGTGATACCGGCGGAATATTCTCGTCGGGCAAAACGGAATTTTTTGTATGACAAAATAAAAAGCATGGTAGGACGAATTCTTAAAAAAGAGAAAAAGAAGGAAATTGGGCAATTTGATGCCCTTATTTACAACCCTGATGACCTTTCCGCTGTAGCGATTCGGTTTAAAAAGGAAGAATAAATGAATGAAATGGATATGAATAGAGATCAGTGAAACAGATGACCTGATATTCTGTTTGAACATCATCATTTGTTCCCGATTCAATAAAAAAATGAAGTTTTGAACAGCCGTAACAGTTTATTCTAATGAAAATAAGCAGGATAACCATAAGAAATCTTAAACAAAACAGTTATCCCGTTTAAAAAATAATTCGCAATTTATCATTAAAACAACCAAAAAGGAGGTCGCGAAATGAAACAAGTTGTGTTATGGGGAGTTTTGATTGGAATGCTGGTGATTCTTGGTCAGAAGCTTTCTGCCCAGGAGTTTAAATTGGAATTAAACGGATATTCTGCCAATGTGAGTGGCGATTTTACTAAAAATTCCATGGAAGATGAAGGTGCCGGATATGTGAGCGAAGCATTTGGTTCGAATCTGGAATTTAAATATTATTACAATCACATTGGATTTGGCATACGCATCGATTATGTGGAATATGCGCGAGATGATGACAGCTATATCAGAGATTTGAAAAATTATCTTGGGATTGTGGATGAAAATTATACGATGACCGAAAATTATTTTTATTCAGCTTATAATCTTCAGTTTGGATTGACTTATGCCTACGACCTATCCCGTAAATTTCAGCTGGAACCTTATTTTTATTTCGGACTGAATGTGTTTATTTCTCCCATCGAACGCGCAATTTATCAGAAAAATGGCGTCACATATACTTATCGGAAAGATCCGGTGGGATACGCGGGGGTTGGCTACGTGCCCGGTGTCAAAATTCTATGGAAAATTACCAAACACTTTGGTTTGAATCTGGCGATGGAATACGAAGGGATGGCCTTGAGTGAGGAAACGGAAGAAGATATAATTTACAGTTACAATTCATTTAACAAACACCGGGTGGATAAAGCATACAATCCTGCGTCGTTCAATATAGGGCTGGGTTTAACATTCTCCTTTGGGAAAGGCCTGGAAGATTAGTGAAAGGGCAATTCCCGGAATAAAAAGTAAGCCCGAAACGGATCGAGCAAAAAACCAGGATCATAAAAAAGTGTTTTGAACCTTTTGTATATTGTGAGCATCTGATGTACCTGCTTCCTCAAGGGAAAAAAATTCTTGTGGATGGCAACGTATTGTTATGGTTAAGCCAGTTTATAGAAGTTCCGAAAATTCCCGGGGATACCCTGGATATGGAATAAGAAGAAAGTTGAGCGTCAATGACCAATTTTCGGAAATGGGCATTATGGATCGGATGGTTCTGTCTCTGGATAGTATTTTCATCCGATGGGATAGCAGCGGAAGGCAAACTAAAGAAACTTTTTCTGGATACGCTCGATCAGCATCCGGATTTGAGTGAATTTTTACGGACACGATACGGATTTGCCCTGATGCCCATTCTCATTACCGAACCGGCAATCGGATACGGTGGAGGCGGTGGATTGGTGTTTATTCATCGCACACCTGAGGAGATAGCACGTGGCGGTGGGGTGTATCCCAGTATAACCGGTATAGGCGGGTTTTATACGGAGACTAATTCCTGGGCGCTTGGGGCTGGCCATCTGGGTATCTGGAAAGACGGACGACTCCGTTATCGCGGTGGAGTCGGGTATGGCTCTTTTCATTTACGTTACTATCGAGAACCCGTTTTACCAGGTGGTATCCGACAGATCGGATTTAACATTGTCGCTTACGGTTTTGTTCAGGAACTGGTGGCCCAATTAGGGAATAGTCACTTTTTTGCCGGTGCCAGCTACACCTTTGGACAAACCACTGTCAACTTCGATGCTCCCGTTCAATTTCCCGAAATTCTGACCGATGAGCTGGATTCGCGTATTGGGGGGGTGGGTGCGGTGTTGTATTTCGATAATCGCGATAACATGTTTACCCCCAATGCCGGAATGTATGCGGGTATCGAATACATTTACAATGACAACTGGTTGGGCAGCGAAAAAACATTCCATCGGTTATTCTCTTACTGGCTAATTTATCAGAAACTTCATCCCCAACTGTTGGGTGCTCTGCGACTGGATTTTCAAAATTCTTCGGATGGTACACCCTTTTATTTGCGACCGTTTATCTCTTTGCGTGGGATACCGGCTATGCGCTACCAGGGAAAAACGACTTATCTGGTGGAGGGTGAACTACGCTGGGATTTTACGTATCGGTGGAGTCTGGTCGGTTTTGGCGGGTACGGTGAAGCCTTACCCATTAATAACGATTTATTCAAGAAACAATCTGCCTATAACGTAGGCGCTGGTTTTCGGTACCTCATTGCCAGGTTGTATGGTTTGCGAATGGGGGTGGATGTGGCCAGGGGACCGGAAGAGTGGGCTTTTTACATTCAATTCGGAAATGCCTGGTTTCGGTATTAAACGGAATGGATACAGGTGAAATGGGAGATAGTTTTTCTGGAAAGGGCAAACGGGATACCTTCCGGATGCGGATCAAAATTGTGTTATTTCTTTTGATTCTATGGGTTATTTCGGTCCGGGGACAGGTACTCATCTCTCTTTTGTTGGGCGATAAACTCAATACCGGCCAGGTAGAATTTGGTCTGGAAGGTGGATATAATTGGGCTACCATTACCGGTATGGAAGCCAATGATGTTTTTTCTACATTTAATCTTGGTTTCTACTTTTTTATTCGGGTAAACCATCCCTGGTATATTTACACTGGCGTACTGGTGCGTGCACAATTGGGAGTAGATAATCTATCAGCCAACGATCTGGCTTTTCTTGGTACCGAAATGTATGATCATCAAGGTGAGTATAGCCAGCATGTGAAAACCTTTCTGATACCTATTCTTATTCAATACCGTTATAAAAATTTTTTTATAGAAACCGGTCCACAGTTCGGGTTAACCCACGGTACCTGGGTGGAATTTAGTTATGGTGATGGAAAAAAAGAGGCTCGTATTCGGGAGTTTAATCAGGATCTAATTAACCGCGTTGATTTTGGTGGAATGGTTGGATTTGGTTACAAAATTCCGAAAAAGAATGGAATGAGTTTTGCGATAAAATATTACCTGGGTTTTCGGGATGTGTACAAAATAAGACCTGGCACCCACAATCGGGCAATTTTTTTAACTATAACGGTTCCTATTGGTGCGAAATAAATTAAAGGAAATAAGTCGTCACCAGCCAAAATGGAGGAGTGGTAATGCTCAAAAGTGGTATGGTCATGCTGTTTGGAATTCTGATACTGGTCAGAGGCATTCTGGCACAAAATCCTGATTTAATGCTAAGCTCAGCTGAACGGGACAGTATCCTAAAGCACTACAACCGATTGTTCCCCCTATTGGGAAAGAAAGTGATTGAAAAAGGGTTTGATCTTCCCTATCCTTATGGGGCCAATATTATCTATTTTTATATGAACCAGGGAATTGACATCAACAATATTCAATTGAGCCTGGGCGATAACCAGCTAAAGCAAATCGATTTTATTCAATTTGGGGATAACGAAACAGTAGTGAACACGGTAAATGCACGTTTCGATTTCTGGTTATTACCGTTTCTGAATCTTTATGGATTGTTCGGAAAAGGCTGGTCGACAACCACCGTTCAACCTCAGATTGTATTACCAGACCAGACCATTCCGTTTGAGTCTTCCGTATCCCAATCCGGATTGTACTACGGCCTGGGATTTACCTTTGCCATGGGTCTAAAACAGAACTGGATTTCTCTGGATATGAACTGGACATGGACTGACCTTGAGTTGTTAGAAGAACCATTAAAAGCACGGGTAACAGGAATTCGTTATGGTCGCACTTTTCGTTTAAGAAAACAACAACGTCTGGCAGTGTGGGTGGGAGCCATGCATCAAAAATTCACTACCGAAACTTACGGGAGCATTTATTTGAAGGATGCTCTCCCCGGCGATGTCATTGATAATATTAACAATATTCCCAATCAGCCTGGATGGAATGAGTTGCCTCAGTGGAAAAAGGACCTGATCCTGGAGTTTATCGATGCTATCAACAACCGATGGGATTCGGCTCGAATTAATTACGGACTGGATAAAGGACCATCCAGTCCATGGAACATGATTATTGGATGCAATTATGAGCATAATAAACATTGGCATTTTAGGGTGGAAGTGGGTCTAATCCAACGGTATTCGCTATTACTGAATCTGAATTACCGATTTTGATTTTTCGGACTTATTGCTACTATCTATGAAAACAAATCAGATCAACAACAAAATTAAAGCATTGGGCAGTATTTGCGTTCTAATGGTAAATTCCTTCGCTTATCGTTATGTCTTTAGCTCAAGGAAATGTTTGCAGGCAATTATGGAGAAATATGGTTCTGGGTTTTCCATAAAATAAACGTGTGTTTGCAGAATTGGATGTTGAACTCAAAATGCAGGAGGCAGGGGAGTTTGGTTGGAGAAATTTGGATACTACTTTGCTTCTTGAGTACTATCCCCCTCGCTGGGTAGATTTAGCTATTGAAACTGTGTTTGGGATAATTCATCAAACCAATAAGGTGAACAGTTTTGAAGCTTCACCACGTTTGGGGATACAATTGCTCCTTCTGAGTGGTTTATGGGGATACTTGTATTCCGGTGAACAAATTCCAATAAAACGGTTAATATTTTCCAATTTGTTACGTTACGAGTATCAAAATCTGTGGCATAATCAGGGAATTACAGATGAGTATCGATCCCTGTTTCGAGCGCGAATAGAAACAAAATTTGCCATCAATCATCATAAAATTAATGTAAAAAAA
>CAZBWV010000098.1:0-7696 GCA_964495805.1 uncultured Calditrichaceae bacterium | reverse complement strand
ACCACCCGGTTGAACCAGAAGCTCAAACAAACCACCCTGGAAATGGAAGCGGTGGAGGTATATGGCGAGCGTAATCCCCTGGTTCGCCAGGACCTGACCAATACTCAGGTAGCGGTGACATCCGAAAAGATTGATGAACTTCCTGTTTACAATTTACGGGACGTTATTGCGCTGCAGGCAGGTGTGGTTGTGGACAATGCCGGAAACATTCACATCCGTGGTGGGCGCTCCAACGAAATTTCTTACCAGGTGAATGGGATTTCCATCAATAACCCCTTTGGAAATACCCAGGGTGTTGGAATTGCTACCAACGCTGTGGAGGAAGTCTCCGTATCTGCCGGTACGTTTAGTGCGGAATACGGAAATGCTTTGAGCGGTGTGATTAACTACGTGACCAAAGATGGTGGACCGAATTACCACGGTACAGCGCGTTTCTGGACCGGCGATAATGTATCCACCCACGATGATGTCTTTTTCAATATTGGTGAAATTGATCCTTTCAATACCATGCGTGGTGAGTGGACATTTGGCGGACCGGTGCCATTTACCAATAAAAAGCTAACCTTTTTCACTTCCGGTGTATTGCGAAGCTACAAAGGCTATCTGTACGGTATTCGTGTTTACGAAACCACCGATTTATTGTATTTAGATGGCGGAACAATTTCCATTGATCCGTATGGACTGGAAATTGAACCGGGTCCCGATCATACGATTTATCTGAAATCGAATCCGGCAAAGCGCGGGGCAAACGGCGATCGGGAGATTGTTCCCATGGTTACCGGAGATGCCATAAACTTGACCGGAAAGTTAACCTGGAAACCGGTGAATACAATTAAAATTACCTATGACCTGATTTTTGATATGGCAGATCGGTACAACCGTTATGCCAATGGAATCAATATTTTCCGTCGCTTCCGCTTCACTCCCGACGGACGCCCCAAAACCAAATCCTGGAATGCCAGCCATTCCATTGGGGTGGTTCATACCTTAAGCAAGAAAACATTTTACACGTTAAAACTGGGTTTGAACCAGAACTGGGCGCGCACAGCAGTATATGATGATGTGTTCGATCCACGCTATGTTCCCAGTTACGAAAACAACATCCGCAATCAGCTCATTCAACCGACTGATTATCTGGCTGGCGGAACCGATCTGACCCGTGTCACCGAGGAAAATGTGTCGGTTCTGGCTAAACTGGACGTGGTGAGTCAGGTGCTGCCCAATCACGAAATCCGCTTCGGTGGAGAATACGCGCGGCATAAGTTGGATTATGAAGGTTACACCCTCCTGTTTGAACAGGTTGGTCCCAATCAAGGACGATTCTTTATTCCCACTCCGGAGAAAAATCCCAATTACACCGATTTCCAGATTTATACGCGTAAACCAGTGCAGGCTTCTGCCTATATTCTGGACAAAATGGAGCTGGCCAGTCGGTTTATTTTTAATGCCGGTATTCGTTACGAATACTTTAATGCGAAGGCGAAGTACAATCCCGATTTAGCGGGAACCGTAGATGAAGGTGTGGATAACCCCAAATTTATGAAGATGGCCGAACCCAAGCATCGGGTCATGCCGCGAATCAGCCTGAGTTTCCCCATTACCTCCCGCGGGGTAATTCGATTCTCCTATGGTATTTTTTACCAATACCCGGTTCTGCGCAGCATTTACCGCAATCCCCGATTTGTGGATTACAATTTTGCGCGAGTCCCTTCGTTTGGAAATGCAAATCTCAACCCCGAACGGAGCATCCAGTACGAAATGGGTTTGCAGCAGCAGTTTACCGACGACATTAAAATGGATTTAACCATCTTCTACAAAGATGTAACCGACCTGATTCAGGATCGCCGGGTGGTCGCCGGGGAAGTGGCGATTGACAAGGAATTCAATGTTTATACGAATATCGGCTTTGCCAAGGTAAAAGGATTTACTGCTTCACTATTAAAGCGTCGCTCACCTCACGGGATGTTCTCTGCCACGCTGGATTACACCTTCCAGATTGGTCAGGGTTCTTACACCGATCCCTTAGCGCTGGCAGTCGATACCCGCACCGGTCGTTCCACTCCGCAGAAACTGGTGCCACTTAGTTTCGACCGCACTCATACCATTAACGCCACGCTGGTGTTAACCAAACCGGAGAACTGGACGGTAAGTTTCATCGGCTCCATCAAATCCGGTACCCCCTACACCCCTACTGTTCCTTCCTCCATCCAACCGATTAAATTCGAAGTCAATAGCGAACGGCGTCCCTGGATTAAAAATGTGGACATGCGTGCGGAAAAATTCTTTAAATTTAAAGGAACCAAATTCTCTGTGTTTATGCAGGTGGAAAACCTGTTCGATACCATGAACGAAATTTACGTGTGGACCAATACCGGGCACTCCCTGTGGAGCCTGGACGAGTCTATCAATCCCAACCGGTTTAATAATTTGCGCGAAACCATTCGCCAAAACCCAAAAGATTTCTTCCCGGAATCGTTCCTGGATAATTACTACAAGCGGGAAGACTGGTTAAGCGAACCGAGAAAGATTCGTCTGGGATTGAGCTTCATGTTTTAAACGAGTATGAAGTAAAAAGAGTTGACATTCAAACATAAATAAAATGGATGAAGTTATGAGGAAAAAGGCTGTATTTTGGGTATTCACTTTGTTCTTTGCCACGTTGAGTCTTCTGAATTCTGCCTGGGGCGGAATTAACGAATTGGCCAGCGTGAACTTGAAGGAACTCTCTCCTCAAAAACGCTGGCAGTTGTTCTCCAAACAGTGGAAACTCCAAACCAAGGCATTACAGGAAGACGAACGCCACGATGTGTTGAAAAAAACCATTATCAACGGAAATCAAATTCGAGTTTTGTTAACCAACCAGGGTTCTATCTCTACTCCGGATGCCGACAATTCCAATGCAGACCTGGTATGGCCCAAAGGACCCTCTGGTCTTGGATATGCCTATGAGTTCGGTCCACTGGTAGGTGCAGAGGTGATTGGCGCCAACGGCGATACTCTACACATAGTAGATGATGGTTTCCTAAGTCTTGATGATGGTGATTTTGAACCGGGTACGGCGGAACGCTGGGGCTGGGAACCTAAATTGGGCTTTTCCGATCCGACTTCTCAGGAGGTTGCTCATTTCTCCGATCTGGACCGGAATTTCGATGGAAAACCGGATAGCTGGCCGCAGAGCTGGTATAACGAAACGTTGGGACGTTACGTCTGGCCAGCTTTTTTAGGCGACGATGCCACCACTCCGGATGAGGAGGTTTATTATGTGATGGATGATTTTGATAATGCAGAGTTTCCTTATTATCCCAATCCGAACGATTCGACCATTCGGGGATTGGGGCTGGAACTGCAGGTACGCATTTTCCAGTTTAATAACCCTCTGGCCGAAGATATTATTTTCCTGGTTTACACGATCACAAACGTGAGTCCCAAACCGCTGGAAAAAGTATTCCTGGGGATGTTTGGCGACCCGCATATTGGTGGTCCGAACGATTATGCTGATGACGACGCAGGTTTTATTTCGGTGTGGAACAACAATTTCGACCGCAACACCCGGAATATGTTATATGCCTGGGACCATGACTTCCGCGGTGACGGTGGCAAAACCCCTGGCTACTTCGGATATCGGTTTCTGGAAAGTCCTGGCATCGATTACGACGGTCAGGATAACGACAACGACGGTATGGTGGACGAAAGTCAGTTTAATGATGCAGGAACTTTTATCTTTGATCCGATACTGGGTAAAATGCACTGGTCGGGTGACGAAGATGGGGACTGGAACGAAGAATTTGATGATGTCGGTGTGGATGGAATTCCGGGAACCGGTGATTTTGGCGAAGGTGACGGAAAACCCACCCAGCTATTCTATCTGGACGTAAATGGAAATGGAATTCTTGATCCCGGCGAACCGACCTCCGAGCACCGTGAAGAGGGCATGCGTTTCTGGGGCGGCGAGCCTAATTTCGGTTTTCTGGATATTGCCGAATCAGATCAGTTGGGTTTAACCTCTTTCAACGCCTTGTTATTTGGCGGCAATAACCGGCCGAAAAATGATGAATTAATGTGGCAGGTGATGTCCACTCCCAATCAGCGTCCCACAGATCCGCCTCCCATTATTGAGCAGGAAGCGGACAATGTGTTTATCTACGGATCCGGTCCCTTCCGTCTGGAACCGGGTGAGAGCAAACGCTTCTCCATTGCATTGCTGATGGGAATGGATTTTGATGATCTGCTGAACAACGCTAAGATTTCCCAGCAGGTGTTCGAGTCCGATTATCGTTTTGCTCAGGCGCCCAAAAAGCCTCATCTGGTGGCTGTCCCCGGTGACCGAAAGGTGACTTTGTACTGGGATAACGAAGCAGAAAAGTCCTTTGATCCGTTTGTGGCTCGGGCAAATCCGGACAGCATGGAAAAAGGGTACGATTTCGAGGGCTACAAGCTCTATCGTAGCCGCGATTACAGTTTTAACGATACTAAAACAATTACCGATTCCTGGGGAGTTCCTTTCCTGTCCGAGCCGTTAAAAGACGCCCATGGAATTCCTGCACAATGGGATCTGGTGAACGAATACGAAGGGCTCTCGGCAATTGAATATCCCGGTCGCGGAGTGCGATACGACCTGGGACAGAATACCGGGTTGGTGCACATGTATGTGGATTCCAACAATGTGAAAAACGGTGTGACTTACTTCTATGCAATTACTTCATACGACCATGGCGACGAAAATGCAATGCTTCCGCCTTCTGAGTGTCAGCGGGTTATTCTGCGCGATGCGGTTACCCGGGAGTTCACTTTTGATGTAAACACAGCAATGGTTGTTCCCGGCGGTCCGGCTCAGGGATTCATGCCGCCAACGGTTGCCGGCAGCGAAGATAACACCGCCACTCTGGTGGAAGGGAATCCCACCGGGAAAGTCTGGGTAGATTTCCTGGACCCGTTTAAAGTGGTTGATAATAAAAAATACACGGTGGTATTTGATTCGGTGCAGGTGGATTCAGCTACTTACCAGATCGGTTACTCGGTCATTGATGAACAACCGGTTACCGTGAATTTTGAAGCACGGGATACATTCTTTGTGGATCTGATGCCCGGCACGCATATTGTGCAAGGGTCGCTGACGGTTATGGATGAAAATGGTGCCATTGTGGATACCAGCCGTTACAACGTGGATTATGAGAAGGGACGAATCTGGGGGGCGTATGGTGGTTCCATGCCGATGGGGGAAAAATTCTCCGCCGAATTTAAAATTATGCCGGTGGCAAATAGCCTATCGACTCACGGGGAAGACAACAATCCCGTATTTGATGGTATAAAGATTTTCGCCGAAGATCAGGAAGTGGGATTGGATTCCCTGAGTACCAAAGGAGGCCGAAGCGGTTTTAAGACCATCGTTACCAATACCAATTTCAGCGATAAATATACCAAAATTGGAATTGCACCTCTACCTGGTGCGAAGGCCTATCCTGCAGACTTCGAAATTCGCTTTACCGATTACGACACCACAGACACCGGAGAACTGATCAATCCGGCGGATTCTTCTCTGTTCGTCTATGTGAAGACCAATTTCAAGATTATTAACACAGAAACTGGCGAGCGGGTGGATTTCTTCATTAACGAACTGAACCAGACCCGGAACGGACGCTGGGATTGGCAGGAACCCATTATTCTGATTAAACCGGGCTGGCAGGGAATACCCGAGGCGACTTATCAGGTGCAGTTCTCTCCACCTGTGGATACACTGATTTCCAGTAGTGGACTTCCCGATAGTCTGGTTTACGAGGATCCCATTTATCCCGGAGACGGAGATGTATTTCTGCTCTTCTCCACCAAACCTTTTGACGCAGGTGATAAGTTTACCTTCCAGACCCGTGCAGCTCATTACGACAATAACAAAGCCAAAAATGCACTGGATGATGTTATTGTCGTTCCCAATCCGTATGTGGCTTACAGTGCGGCAGAAATGGCAGGTATTCGAACCGGCGTGCGGGATGATCGGCGTCTGGAATTCCGGAATTTGCCACGGCGGTGTACCATACGGATTTACACCATTACCGGTGAATTGGTGGATACGATCGAAAAGAATGATGACAACAACTACGCCGTATGGGATATGTTGACGTTTGAATCTCAGGAAATAGCCTATGGCGTGTACATCTATCATATCGATGCGCCGGGTATTGGCACCAAAATCGGCAGATTTGCCGTGATTAAGTAAGAAATAGAGAACTTTTTAAATTAAGGGTTTATTTATAGAAAGCGAGACTTGGTATGAAAGGAAATAGGTTCTCAATTATCCTCATCATTCTGGTTATCGTCCTTGGTTTTCATCTTACTTATTCCCAGAATGCACAGGATGTCAACAACGTGCATCGTGTGGGAACAACGGCTGCCCAGTTTTTAAAAATTGCCGCCGGTGCACGGCCGGTGGGAATGGGTGGCGCATATAGCGCTTTAGCCACCGATATTCTGGCGGTTTACTGGAATCCGGCCGGACTCTCCCGGGTAGTCGGAACCGGAGAAGCCCTTTTTAACCATTCCTCCTGGCTGGCAGAAACCAGTTACGATTTTGCCGCATTTTCGGTGAATCTACGTAATATGGGCTCGTTGGGTTTTAGTTTGATTTCGCTTCGTACCCCTGAGCAGCCGGTACGCACCGTGGATCATCCGGAAGGAACCGGCCAGATGTGGGATGCCAATATGATTTCTCTGGCAGTTACGTATGCCCGAAATCTGACCGATCGCTTCTCCATTGGTTTTACCGGTAAATTTGTGCAGGAGCGCATTTTTCAGGCTACTGCCCGCGGAGCCGCTTTCGATCTGGGAATTCTTTATCAAACTCCCGTCGAAAGCATTACACTGGGTGCAGCCATTTTCAATTTTGGAACCAAAATGCGTCTGGACGGGCGAATTCTGTTTATTAATGAAGAACCTTTAAATGAACCGGGTGGTCCTACCGATATCCCCGCCCAGTATCGAACGGAAAAATATGATATGCCGCTGGGATTACGGTTTGGGCTGGCCTGGAAAGCGGTTCAAAATGAACATCTGGAAGTAACCATGGCAATGGATGGTACCCAGCCCAATGATAATACCGAATACATCAACACCGGTATCGAAGTGGGAATGGAACGCACCCTTTATTTGCGCGCCGGATATAAATCGCTGTTTCTGGAAAACAGCGAACAGGGGCTGACCTTTGGTGTGGGAATTCGTTATGATGCGGTTGGTTCCAACTTTAAATTTGATTTTGGCTGGGCAGATTATGGTCGGTTGCAGAGCGTAAAATTTGTATCTTTTGCAATTCGTTATTAATCTTATTACTATGGGATTGAAAGAATCGTTATTTCTCTTAAATGGTGTCTCTTTTAAATGTGTTCACTAACCAAAACAGCAGGAGGTGTATATGAGGTATTCAATTGCAACTATTTCGGTGCTGGCTTTTCTTGCTCTGATTATTGTCGGGGTAAGCGGGTCTTACGACATCTTCCAGCGCACAGCTACCATTCCGGCAGATAGTCTGGATATTGGTGGATTCGGCCACGTGGTTGCCGGTGTGGATCTGGATGGTGACGGAAATCTGGAAATTTACGCGGTGAACGATGACTGGCATGATCAGATGGGTTACGACCTGGTACCGCGTATCTACAAGTATGAGAAGGATGCCAATGGCGATTGGCAGGTGGTCTGGTCCACCCGTCTG
>CAZBWV010000097.1:0-5589 GCA_964495805.1 uncultured Calditrichaceae bacterium | reverse complement strand
GTCGTACCAGGCATCGCCACTGCCACCCCAGCCCATGTTCAGGTGGTAATATTTGGTTCCGCCATAATTGTAACGGATGCCATCCACATTAACGGAATGCCCTACACCACTGCTACTTTTAATAGAAAGCTGAGTGGGACGCCGGTCCAGCAAATTATCGTTTAATCGGCTCCAGAAGGTACTGCTGCTGCGATACACGTAAACACCGGAATGTCGGAAATATGTGTAAAGCGCGTAGGGAACATCCTGAGTGGAGGCGGTAGAACCGTTGTAGCCGTATTCCATGTCCACCGCAACACCACAATGGTAGGTTAGTCGTCCCGCCGCTTTGCGATTGGCGGAACGAGAGCCGTAAGAGTAGGTGTAAAGCATCAATCCCCACTGATAGTAGGTGGAACTGAAATCTACATAATGGTAGCGACCGTTTTCGTAGTAGGAATGGGAACGTGTCCCCACCGGCGGCCAATCGTAATATTTGAGCAACTGAGCCATAGCCAGCGCCACACAGCCGCAGGAATAGTGGTTGGGTGTGTAGTAATTAAATACGTTGTACCCACCCTGTATTCCCTGAGTCCAGTGAGTTTCGATGAGTGGTCCAATTTCCACATTGTACTCTGGCTGAGGTTGCGGAGCAGCGGGAGAGAGAGTCCCCTCCAGCAAATGCTTCCACATCTGCCGTGCACTATCGGCATACGTTTGAGCAATGGCGTTTTGCTGCAAAGCCCGAAAACGCTGGGTCAAATCCACTATCAGATAATCCAGAAGAATATTTTCCGGAATTCCCGTGGTATCGAATATGGTGACTTCGGAGTAAGCCAGTACCGGTTTCAGGCGGTCGTCCGCTGGCAACACGATAAATCCACCCGGTTGCAAATTAAACACATACCCCAGTGGCCCGGAAACATCCTGATTCCTCAGAACAAATACGCCCTGCTCCGACTTTCCCTGATTGATTAGTTGATAACGCCTTCCGGAACGAGCCAGTCGCTGGAACGCCACCGATTGGTTCAACCAGACTACTGCTGCTTTCCGGGCTTCGGTTAATTCTATTTCCCGGGCCGGAAGGGGCATAACCAGCAACAAAATTCCCAAAAAGAATAGAGGGATGCGCTTTCGCATGGCAGCATCCTGAAATTGAATAATGGTAGTACATCCGTGTAGGCTAATTTTCCTTGATTCAGTCATCGTGAAGTTGTAAACGAGCGTACATCTGGAAAAGGCTGTGGCAGGTTTTCATTCCACCGAATGAAAACCTGGCAGGTCGGGTAAAATTGATTTCCCCCACCTGCCTGTCGTCAGATCATCCGCATTCAACTACTTCACCAGCAACATCTTCCGTACCACCTGTTGCCCATCATACTGCACCCGGAAGAAATACAGACCGGATGCCCATTGCGAAGCATCGACCTGAACTTTATAGCGTCCCGCCTTCTGGGCACCGTTCACCAGAGTTGCCACCTTCTGACCCAGAATGTTGTAAACCGATACTTCCACCTTTCCGCTGCGGGGTAAATCGTATGCAATGGTGGTGGTAGGATTGAACGGGTTGGGATAATTCGGATGCACCGCGAATACTTCCGGAATCTCCGGACCTGTGTTCCCGTGCGCAAACCCCACTGCCGGATTGACCTGCTGGATCCAGGCAATCATATCGGCAGTTAACTGTTCTAACTTCTGATAATAGTTGGAAGTCTCAATCTGTCGCATATTGAAATAGAATGTCACCGTCATAAACGTTGGTGTATTGTAATACACCGCAGCGGGCATATCGGCCAGAGCATAGGAGGATGGCCCCATGCGATAAATTACACTTGCTTCGGGGATCGGTGTTACTGCATCCACGTACCACAGACCGCTGTAACGCCAGTCGATGGTATCCAGCGTGGTAATACCGCAGGCAGGGTCGCGAATCAGCATGGGGACACCGGTACCACCGTCATCCACTTTACTCTGGGCATCGTACGAGGAGATCCCGAAATAATCGTACACAAAATCGCCCACCTGAAAGGTATCCGGTGCACCACCGTACAAATCGTACAGATAATCGTTTCCACTCATCCACAACCGGCCACCATTGTCCAGGTAATCCTTCAATTCATAATTCAGGGTATCTTCCCCATTCCACAGTGCCAATCCAACTCCGTCGTTTCCGGTAAACCAGAGCACCAGGTCATAAGGCTCCAGAGTCTGGTAATCGGGAATAAACTCCACGGTATCCCCACCGTTCAGAGCACCGCAATCGAACACATCATATTGTACCCCAATGTGATTCAATGCATCGTACAGGTAGCTTTCGTGATTGCTGTAATTGTCGTCATCCACAAAAAGCAGTGAGATATTTTGCTTTACATGGGTAAGCTGTCGCGGTCCGTTGCTGGCCAGTACCTGATAAACACCGTCATAAGTCACAACATTCCACTGGAGATGCACCGAATCCTCACCGGTGCTATTCAGATAGCTGCCGATATCCACTGTCGCAAACGTATCTGCCGTAATGGTACTGTACACCATGCTATCCGAGGGCGTTGCCAGAATCAGGAAATACATCAGCGGATCATTGTCCGGATCGGTGGAGCTGTGCCAGAAGAATGTGTAAGCGGTGGAACTGTTTTCCCGGAAAAATAGTTTTTTGTCCGGTTGCGGATAGAGCAGCACCGGTGGAGATGGCATTTCGGCAATATTTTCGATGATATTCAGGTAAAACGTATCCGCTACGGTTACATTGTAATAAACATCTATGGCGTGCACCGTCCAGTAACACATCAGTGTATCGCCATATACACCAAACAGATTCACAAAATTTGTTCCGTACATGATTAAACTGGTATCCGGCAGAGCAGCATAAGCAATCTGAGAATCCCCACTGGCAGTGGTTAGAAATATGCTGAACGTGTAATAAAGCGAATCCCCTTCCGGATCGGTGGTGGATTCCCATACGAACGGTACTTCCTGGTTCAGGGAATCGATGAGCACATCGGAACCGTTCGGGGGATTCAGCATGGTGAATGGGAGTGGAGGCTGGTTTACGTGGGGAATTTTAATCAAGGTCAGATCAAACGTATCCAGCGAAGCAGCAATATATTCGCTATCGCTTACTGTAACCGCCCAGTTGGCATTAATGGTGTCCGTTCCCAGGTAAGTAAACAGAGATAAAAACTGTGCCGTGGTAAACGAAATGGTTGTATCAGTAACCACCGTGTCAATCAGATTTAGTTCTGTCGGATCCGGTGCGCGTAAGTAAAAGTGATAGAATACCGGGTCCATATCCGGTTCCTGGGAACTTTCCCACAGGAAGGTAAAGGTTTCCATTGAATCTTCTGCAACAACCCAGACGGATTGGTCGGGTGGGGAGAGCAATGCAAAGGGAAGTGGTGGTTCGTTAATATTTTCCACCAGGCGAAGCGCAAAAGTATCCGAAGCCCAGGTAATTCCATAGTTACTGATGGCTTTCACACTCCACCACACATCCAGCGTGTCATTATTCTGGAACAGGGGCCAGAGGTCGGCTGTATCCAGCACAGCCTGATTGGTCGTGGCGGGAAATGTTCCCATTACAGTCGTGAGGGAAGAATCCGAGGCAATCCACAATTCATAACTCACCGAACCACCCAGGGGGTCGCTGCTGGGTGACCAATAAAAATACACCTCATCGGTGGGGTAATTCAGCCAGATTTCTGAACCGTTAACCGGTGCCTGGAGGTTAAACGCAGTTGGGGGTTGCGGTTTGTGGGCAGCAAACCAGTCCAGAATTCCCTGGAACAACGTAGCCCGATTTGCCTGGCTATCCATATAATAGGCATCCCAGAAGCAGCTTAAAATTTTGCCGGTACCCACTTCGTTGTAAATTGAGGTGATATATCCGGCCAGAATGTAGGAAGAATCGCCGAATTCGTACACCGGTACAGCATTGGGGGTTAACGTGCAACCATCCGCATACCACAGGCCCCCGGAGGAAAAATACCAGCGCACAGTATCCAGGGTGGTCATACTCTGTCCGGGAACTTTTAACAGCATGGGCACACCGGTTCCCCCATCGTTGACTTTGGATTGCACATCGTAACTGGAAACGCCCAGATAGTCGTACACAAAATCGCCCACCTGAAAAGTGTCCGGTGCTCCTCCATAGCGATCGTACAGAATATCATTTCCCATAATCCACATCATACCACCGTTATCCAGATAGGTTATCACTTCCGGGTTGTCTGTGTTGAAGCTGGTTCCGTCGTGCCAGAAATATTGGCCTACCCCATCGTTTGCGGTATACCAGATCACCAGGTCGTAATTCTGCATGAATGTAGCAGCAGGGGAAGCGGAACTATCCTGTGCGTTGAACAGATCGTAGGTATAACCGGCGTCGGTAATTGCTGTTTCGATGCGGGTAATGTGATCGGGAGAGGAGTAATTATCGTCATCCACCAAAAGGATAGACAGAGTATTCTGCGCAGAGATCGTTAATGCAAAAGCCAAAACGATGATCAAAACAATCATGGATCGATTCATCAGGGCCTCCCTTGATTTATGGTTTGCGTACAACAATTCCCAACATCAAACACCTTTACATCAATTAGAACCATGAATTTTGAGTTACCTGAATATGCCGTTCGATGTTGGTTGTTGAGAATTGTTGAATAATTTTTTCACCCCAAAAAAAATCGTCCGGGAAGATTTCCTCTTCCCGGACGTAAGTTCCTTGTTTACCGGACCAGCATCATTTTATGGGTGGAAGAGAATTTATCCGTGTGCATATTGTACAGGTAAACACCGCTGGCAACCCTTTCGCCATTATCATTGGTTCCATCCCAGATCACTTTGTATGAACCCGCTGGCAGGGCGTCCTTTACCAATGTGCGAACCTTATGCCCCATTACATCGTAGATGGTCAGCGTCACCATGGTGGCTCCGGCGCGATTGTGTGGGATATCGAAATGAATGGTTGTGCTCGGGTTAAACGGATTGGGGAAGTTCTGGTGAAGTGCAAATGTTTCCGGTATATTTTCCAGTTGGGTTAAATTGGTGCCACTTTTATTGGGAATCACTGAAACCGGGCCGAAGAAATGGCGCTGGCCGTTCATTCCCACCGCCGCCAGCTTATACCAGTAAATCTGCCCGTTTAATACGTTGTGGTCGGTAAAAGTATATTGCCGGGCAGTGTTGGTGTTTCCACTCCCCTTCAGAGACGGAGTGTTCTCGTACGAGGCAATCATCAGGTAATTTCCATTTTCCTCACTGGCCCGATACACTTCAAAGCCTATGTTTTCCACCTCGCTCTGGGTGGTCCACTGTAGGATTGCCTGATTATCCCCAGGTAGAACAGCAAAAGAGGTGAGTTCAACGGGGAGGGAGAGGTCGGACCCGTTGTAATTCCAGGGACGCCAGACCGGTTCAGCGGCATCACCAGGACCATCATGTCCCAATCGTGCTGTATCGGCGGGAGAAACACTGGCCGAATTCTGGGTGGTACTCCCAGAACCTTCATCAAAATGAAAAAGAATTGCTGTATTTGCATCAGCCGTGTAAGGAAGGTCCGTCTTATGGTAATGCAAATCTGCCGGATCAACAGCTACATTTTTAATACGTACCTCATCAATA
>CAZBWV010000096.1:0-43127 GCA_964495805.1 uncultured Calditrichaceae bacterium | reverse complement strand
CAGAAGCACCATCAAAAATGGTAAAACACGCACACTCCAACCTGCCATTGGTGCTCCTCATAATTCAACAGATGGCCAATTTCCATGGCTTCGTCAAATTTGTACAGGTAGGCATCCACGTAAGCATCCACCAGTGTGAGTGCGTAGGAGAGCCCCAGATACCATGTAAACAGATTGCGGCGATCCTGAAAGTCCCGATTTCCGGTATCCCGCCAGCGCTGGTGATAATGCCACACCTGGTAAACCAGGAACGCATTGACCGAAAAAGCCAGCGGTGCCTTCCAGTACTGCTCGTTGTACCACTGCCCCCATCCGGGCAGCACTGCCGAGCGCAGCATGGCACCGGTGGGTGACTTCAGCGGCTGATCCGAAAGCAAGCGGTTGGTATCCAGTACCACCCGGGTAAAAAGCGAATCGGGGTTGACTCGCAAAGGTTCCCGGGCAAGAAGGGAACCAGCGAGATTCAACAACAGAACCAACGTTACTGTCCACCACACCGGCACCTTTGTCATGGTTACCGCTCCTTATCCGCAGACGGTTGGTAAATCACTTCCAGGGCGGCGGGGAGCAGCGAAACATCCAGTTCCTTTAGCTCCATGCCCAGTAGTTCGCCATCTGCGTGGGCGGCAATGCCTTCCGGGGTACTGACCTTCAATTGCGCGGTGCGGAACATCTCCACCTGGGGCATGTCCAGATGTTCGCCTTTCGTGGCTTTGGGCAGATTCAGAAAAATATCTTTTTTCGTCAACGCATGAATAATACACACATCGAACAGGCCGTCCTGAATATTGGCATGAGGGGTCAGATAAAACCCTCCGCCCATGGCTTTGCCGTTTCCCACTGCTATCAGAAAGATGTCATGCTCGCTACGCTTGCCATCCACCTCCAGCAAAACCCGCTGATTCCGGTACAAAAAGGTAGTCTTCAGCACGGAATACAGGTAAATGAGAAACCCGCGCAGATGCTTGACCTTTTTGCTCTCGCGAACTACCCAGGCATCGAAACCAATACCCAGACCGTTGGGGAAATACCGGTCGCCCACTTTACCGACATCCACCTTCATACGCTGATTTCGGGCAATCACCCGAATTGCCTCCTGCGGTTCCAGTGGGAGGTGAAGCATCTTCACAAAATCGTTACCGCTGCCAATGGGAATTACCGCCAGAGTGGCTTTTCCACCCATCATTCCATTCACCACTTCGTGCACCGTGCCATCTCCCCCTGCTGCTATAAGCACGTCATAGGCATCCCGAAATTGCGCGGCCAGTTCCCGGGCATGGCCGGAATATCGGGTCAGTTGCACATCGACTTCGCCTAATTGAGCATGCAACCACCGTTCGATTTGCGGATACAGACGTTGCCCTTTCCCACGACCAGCCATGGGATTGAGAATGAGCAGATATTTTTTCATATCGTCGATAAATTTTGGATTCAGCACCTATTCAATCTCAGCAATGCACTCAATTTCCACCAGTACATCTTTGGGCAGGCGAGCCACTTCCACCGCCGAGCGTGCCGGGGAATGTTCCGGGAAATATTCCGCATACACTTCGTTCATTGCAGCAAAATCGTCCATGTTTTTCAGGAACACCGTGGTTTTCACCACATGGTTCAGATCGGTTCCGGCAGCCTGGAGAACCGCTTTCAGATTTTCCAGCACCTGTCGGGTCTGCTTGCGCACATCGTTTTCTACAAGTCTTCCCGTAAAGGGATCGATGGCAATCTGCCCGGCGGTAAACACCAGCTGTCCCACCACCACCGCCTGATTGTACGGGCCAACCGGGTCGGGGGCATCGGAGGTTCGAATAATCTTTTTCATACTCATCCTCCTGACTTGTTCATTGGGTCCAAAAAAATAGTTCATTTTCCAGATGTTTCGTCTATTCAAACAACCGCTCTAACTCACCCTTTCCTTCCCGAAGAATGGTCACTTCATCATCAATAAGGCTAACCACCGTGGATTCCTCGGCATCAGGAAGCCAGCCCACATCCAGCATCAGCTCCACATCGTACTGGTAGCGGGTTTCAATCTCATCGGGATCGTTTAATAGCTCATCGGCAGACATATTCACCGAGGTATTGACCAGAGGGTGAGAGAATTCCTCAATTAAATGCAGAGAAACATTGCAATCGGGAATCCGAATCCCGACTTCCTTTCGCTTACTGAGCATAATGCGGGGAATCTCCCGGGTAGCTGGTAAAATAAACGTGTATGGTCCTGGCAAACAGCGGCGGAGAATTCGGTAGGCAAAATTGGAGATGCGCGCATACTGACTGGCCTGACGGATGTCTTTTACAATGACACTGATGGGATCGAACTTGCTTTTTTTCTTCAACTGATACAGCGTTTCCAGAGCATGCTTGTTGTACAAATCGCAACCAATCCCATAAACCGTGTCGGTCGGGTAAATAATCAACTTCCCTTCCTTCAGCACATCCACCGCTTTTAAGATGTGACGGCGATGCGGATTTTCTGGATATACCGGTAGCCGAATCATGCTTGATCTTCTTCCATATTCGTTTCCAGCTGCCAGAGTTTAAAAATATAAATGCTCATCAGCGCAGAGATAATGGAAAGAATCCAGGTTATCCGAATGGGATTCCACAGGCTCACGAAAACAGTGGTACCAAACAGCACACCACTCAGCAAATAGAAAGTTTTTCGGGTCAGCACCGTTTCCGGGTGTTGTCTTCCCGCCATCCGACGACCAACGGAGAGCGTTACCAGCGAAACCAGAATGGGAAGAATGACCCAGAGAACCAGGTGCAACCATTCGTTTCCCATCTCACCGTAATCGGTGAAAAACGCCCACAGCCAGACATAACCCCAGGTCAGCACAAAATTCGCTAAAAACACGGAAAGGCTGACGGTAAACAATCGCGAGAGCATGTAAATTCGAGCCTGTGACCGATCCATTTTTGCATCTCTCCTGCATTCGAAATAAAAATATAGCACGATTTTGCTGAATTACGTAATCGAAAATAAAATATCAGCCTGACGATGAATGATTTTCACTGAGCTTTTCATGGAATTTGCCACACCAGTTGTACCTTGAAATTGCCTCGATTCTCACGATTTGTTCGGGAATACGAAACTTTTGTAACTGTAAAAAATATATATTGTTGGGAGAAAAAAAGAGGAGGTACTGCCATGAAAGTTCTGGGAATTGCCAATTATCTGGGTGAACAAAAAGCACTTCAAGACCTAAAATCCGTAGTGGAAAAAGAAAAGGTGGATTTTGTTGTTTTCACCGGTGGAATCGTTCAGGGAACCGAACGGGTTCAAGAGTTTCAACAGGCGGAAGATGAAGGTCGGCAGGCAGACGCCAGTAAAATAACTGCAGGCGAACAATTGGATTTGAAGGAATACGAAGAATTCTTCAAAGCGCTGGGTGATTTGCAGGTACCGGTTTTCTACATTCCTGGCAAATACGATGCACCCATCGAGCGGTTCCTCCGGGAAGCCTACAACTCCGAGATCGTCTTTCCGCACATTCGGAACGTGCACAAAAGCTTTTCCTTTTATCGGAATCATTACGAAATCGTGGGATTTGGAGGAGAAATTTCTGAGAAACAGCGGGAAGAACGTTTTGTTCTACGCTACCCACGGTGGGAGGTGGAATATCATCTGAAAATTATTCGCGATCTGAAACCGCTTCAGCTCATCATGCTGTTCTATTCCCCACCGTATGGAGGAAAACTGGATTTGATCGATGGCAAACATGTGGGTTCGGACGTGGTGGAAGATTTCATTAAAACTTACGATCCCATTTACGCTTTTGTCGGTTCCGGATCGGATCAGGGGGAGGAAATCATCGGCACGACGCGGGTGATTAATCCCGGTTCGTTGAAAAACGGTCAATTTGCTCTGGCCAATCTTCGGAATCAAAAAGTAGAGTTCAGAACTTTGTAATTTTTCCGCTGCGGGGAGGAATTCCGGGATTTCTCCCCGTTTTTTCTTTATCCTTAATTTCGGATTTCTTCGTGAAACATCTCTCGATGGTGAAGCGCCTGATACAGAGCATAAACAAAAAGTAAAAAAATTCCCATCAGAGCCAGTGGATACTTTATCGGGAGCTGAGTGATGGTGGAAGGGTTGAGAGCTGCCTGCTTCAACACCGGGAATACCCCTAAAATCAATAAAAACATGATTGCGGCAGCAGCAGCAAATTTCTTTTTTAACCAGCTCTCTTTTTTTAAAATATACATACGCTGCACCGTAAGCACAATTCCGGTGAGCAGAAGCAGAATAAATAATGGAAGGGTGAAAAAATAAAACAGATTAATGGATGGTTTGTTAACGAAATAATTTCCTCCCGCTAAAAAAAACAGAACCAAATCATGGGTGATAAAACCACCGAAGCAGACAATTCCCAGAAGGTGAAGCATGCGGAGGGATAAAATCATTGGCGCAGGGCGCTATTTTTCGACTTTTGATTTTTTAAAGATTTGTGCAGCTTTACGCAACTCGTCAGTCGAAGCGGCAGCTGCCCGCAAATTCTCTTTTTTAATCCGTTCGTAAACTTCCTCTCGATAAACGGAAATTTCCTTCGGCGCTTGAATGCCGATTTTGACCTGCTTACCATCGATATCCACAACGGTGATTTTAATATCATCACCAATATTAATCGATTCGCCTAACCTCCTTGTTAAAACCAGCATAGATTACCTCATGGTTTTGATTTTTAAAAATTTAATTAAGTTTCCTTTAAAAGTCAATAAAAAAACTGAACTTTTCCATATTCTTTATTCTTTTTTTTAATATTCTTACAAGAATATGCTTAAAACAACACTCCATCACTAATTTAAAATCAGCTCAAAGTTCTCTGTGTCTTCCAGAGAATTCAATTTCAGGGAAATTCCCCGCAACTCATGAAAAAAGGCGAATAAAAATACTGGTGAGAGAGGCGTAACTCCCGCCTATTCCTATGAATAGCTTACTTTATTATCTGTGTGATAGACCTTCGATGGTTAAAGTTAAATGTAAATTTGAAAACAGAAAAAAACAAATTGGAAATAAAAAAACGGCAGAGGAAATATATTGCTCTTCCCTCTGCCGCTGCCAGAATTGCCTGGAACGTATCATTTAATAGAAACTGATTTTAAACACCACTTTAATCTTGCCTTTTATGCCGAATTGTCCCAGATCCAGTTCAAAAGTTTGCTGGGTTCGATTAAGCGGGGGAATTTCCATAAAAATTGTTCGGGTTCCGCGGGTAATGCCCTCTCCCCCGCAATTGAAGCATACAAACGGAAAATCCACACCTCGTCCTTCGCAATACGGACATTCGTACATAACCGGAACTTCCAGTTTAATTCGGCCTCCACGGTGCGCTTCGGCCGGGGTCAGAATAATATCCACAGTTAACCCTTCTTCCACAAAGGGGATGGGTTCCTTCATTTTGTCCTGGCGGAACATTGTGGACACCGAATATTCCTGAAACTGATGCAACAGAATATCCAGTTCATCAAATACATTCCGCCAGTTTTCGTGCAAAAGCGTTTGCGGCTTTTTCAACTGCTCAATCTTCTGGTCGTACGCTTCGCGCTTTTTCTTATTACCTAACACCTCAAACGCTTCCTGAACCTCCAGAAACCGCTCCACATCCGACGTTTCTCCCATATCCGGATGAAATTTCCTTACCAGCTCCCGGTACGCCTTTTTAATATCTTCTGCGCTGGCATTATACGAGACACCCAGAATCTGGTAATAATTCTTCATAAAGGCATCCCTCTCCTTTATGAAGTCCACCGGCCATTTTGTTATTTATTGTCCGTTTCCTCTTCAAAAGTTCCCACCACCACTTTACTGGCACGAATTAATTTATCTTTTATTTTGTATCCATCCTGGAATACATTCAGTACCTTGTGGTGGTCGTCCCTGTTGTCGGTTTTTTGCATCATCATGGCTTCGTGGATTTGCGGATCAAATTCCTGACCCAGTGCCTCGATTTTCTCCAGCCCTTCCGAGCGAAGAATCTGGTAAAATTTATCGTAGATCATTTTGGCGCCTTCTAACACAGACTGCTCATTTGCACCCTGCTGCGATTTCTCCAGCATGTGGTTGAAATCGTCCAGCACGGGTAGCAGCTTTTTCATGAACTCACCTTTGATGTAATCGGCCAGTTCCAGTTGTTCCCGCTCAACCCGTCGTTTGTAGTTGGCAAACTCGGCTCGAAGTCGCAGGTACTGGTCATTCAACGCCTCGTATTTCTGATTCAGCTCCTGATACAACTTCTTGTAATCGGTCCCTCTTTTTTTCTCTTTCTCCCCTGCTTTGCTCTTCGCGGAGGCCTCACCATCGGTTCCGGAACTGCTTTCGTTCTGTTCCGTGGTCTTTACCTCCTCTTCAGGAAAATCTATCGGAATATCTTTTTCGTCCTGTCGTTTGATCATTTCAACTCACCTCCTGAAATGCATTTTTCACCCTTTCGCACAAATCATTATTTGTGTTAGGGGTTCTTTCACAATCATAAAAATCAGTTCCTTTCCCGCTGTGGGGAAAGGAACTAATTGATTCGATTTATTTATCTTTGTTATCGTCATCCACCACTTCGAAATCGGCTTCTTCCACCTTTTCTTCGCCGGATTTCTCCGTGGATTCCGTTGTGCTACCGGTACCCGCCTGAGCTCCTGCACCTGCACCCTGTGCGGTGGTCTGCTGATAAATTGTGGAAGAAGCTTCGTTCCAGGCAGCGTTCAAGCCTTCGGTAGCAGAGCGAATTTCATCCAGATTATCGGTTTTCAGTGCTTCGCGCAGGCGATTCATTGCTGCTTCAATCTTGTTCCGCAAAGTTGCGTCGAGCTTATCGCCATATTCCTTTAAATTCTTCTCCGTCTGATACAGCAACTGGTCGCCGGAATTCCGGGCATCCACCAGTTCGCGGCGCTTGCGGTCTTCCGCTGCATGTTGTTTGGCATCTTTCACCATCCGCTCAATTTCCTCCTCCGTTAAACCGGAACTGGCTTCGATGCGGATGCTCTGCTCTTTACCGGTGGCCAGGTCTTTAGCCGAAACGTGCAAAATGCCATTGGCATCGATGTCGAAGGTAACTTCAATTTTCGGAACTCCACGCGGTGCCGGAGGAATTCCATCCAGGATAAACCGACCCAATGTCCGGTTGTCCTTGGCAAATTCCCGTTCACCCTGCAGCACATGGATTTCCACAGAAGTCTGGTTGTCTGCTGCCGTGGAAAAGATTTCGCTTTTCCGGGTCGGGATGGTGGTATTGCGTTCGATTAGCTTGGTCATCACACCACCCAGCGTTTCGATTCCCAGAGACAGCGGAGTCACGTCCAACAATAACACTTCTTTCACTTCGCCGGTTAATACACCCGCTTGAATTGCCGCACCAATGGCCACCACTTCATCCGGGTTGATTCCCTTGTGCGGTTCCTTCCCAAAGAATTCCTTTACCAGCTGCTGTACGCGCGGAATTCGGGTGGAACCACCAACCAGAATGACTTCGTCAATTTCGCTGGGGCTCAATCCGGCATCTTTCAATGCCTGATCGCAGGGACCCAGCGTGCGCTGCAGAAGGTCCTCGATGAGCGATTCAAACTTCGCCCGGGTCAGGGTCATCTGCAGGTGTTTGGGACCACTCGCATCTGCGGTAATAAACGGCAGATTGATGTCAGTCTGCTGGGTGCTACTTAATTCAATCTTAGCTTTTTCTGCCGCTTCACGCAACCGCTGCAGTGCCATGGGGTCTTTACGCAAATCGATGCCGTGCTCCTTCTGGAACTCATCGGCAATCCAGTCCACCACTCGCTGATCGAAATTGTCACCACCTAGGTGGGTATCGCCATTGGTTGCTTTCACCTCGAACACACCCTCACCAATTTCCAGAATGGAAATATCGAAGGTTCCACCACCCAGGTCGTACACGGCAATTTTTTCATTCTTTTTCTTATCCAGACCATAAGCCAGCGATGCCGCAGTGGGCTCGTTAATGATACGAAGGACCTTTAGTCCGGCAATTTCACCGGCTTCTTTGGTGGCTTTCCGCTGGCTATCATTGAAGTAAGCCGGTACGGTAATTACCGCCTCGGTTACTTTTTCGCCCAGATAGTCCTCAGCAGTCTGTTTCATTTTCTGCAAAATCATGGCAGAAATTTCCTGCGGGGTATAATCTTTCCCGTTAATTTCCACCACCGCCAGATCGTGCGGTCCCCGTTTCACTTTGTAAGGAACCATTTTGGTTTCTTCCGGGACTTCATCAAAGCGACGTCCCATAAATCGTTTTATGGAATAAATGGTGTTTTCCGGATTGGTAATCATTTGACGCTTTGCCGGAGCACCAACCAGAATCTCACCGGTCTTGGTAAATGCCACCACCGACGGGGTCGTCCGGGCACCCTCGGAATTGGGGATCACCACCGGTTCACCACCTTCCATCACTGCTACAACAGAGTTTGTCGTTCCAAGGTCAATTCCTATTACTTTCTTGGCCATTTTATCAACCTCCTTTTTTTTCTTGTTTTAAATTTCTGCGTTAATTCGCATAATGATTTGTTCTAATTGTTCCACTAAATCGGAATTCTCATTTTTCATATCTCGCAACTGCTTTGCCACATGAAACAATCGGTAATCTTCCGCCAGATTAGAATGATCGGTCAATTGCTCGTACAGTTCACTTTCTGCATTAAATACATCGCGAAAATTCCCTCTGGGAAAAATAGCTTCCGCTTCCGGGTCCGCTTCTGCACGACCTCCCAATTCTTCCACCAGTGCACGCAGTTTTTCGGCAAATCCTCGTTTCTTCTCCACCAGTTGATGAATCTCGTTGCGGAGATGCGGATATGCTACATGCTCGGCTTCCACTTCCAGCCGTCGGGCAATTTCCAGCAGTTTCGCTCGATCCTGCCGGAGAAACTCAATCACCTCTGCACGCCGCGAGGCCTCTCGATGAGGCCCGCCTTCCAGCTTTTCAATCACATTGTCGATCCAGGCAATTTTGGCCATCTTCTTCCCCTTTGTTTAATTGCTGAATATAATGAATGACTATATAGAAAAGTCTATATAGCCATTCATCGTGCACCTGCTATATCAAACAACGAACTCGTTGTTTTATTTGATTTCGATGACCTTCGGCTGCGCTTTTTCTTTTTTGCCAATGGTAACTTCCAGAATTCCGTATTTGTACGAAGCGGAAATTTTGTCCGGATCCAGATCGTCGCCCAATTCGAAAATTCGTTCATATTCCACATCCCGGGTTTCCCGAATAATAAATTCACCTTTTTTGGGCACAGTATTACGGGTTCCGCGGATGTAGAGCAATCCGTCTTTCACCTGAACATTCAGGTGCTCCCGGTCCACATTGGGCATTTCCGCCAGAATTACCACAGCATCCTTAGTCTCGTAAATATCCACTGCCGGTTTTACTTTCAGCAATTCCGGCTTTTCCACTTCTTTCTTCGCTTCGCTCCGTACAATACTTTTATTTCCTAACATTGTTCTCACCCCCTTTTCTTTTAATTTAGTTTACACCTGCCTGCTTAGTTTACCTGAATTTTCACTTCTTTGGGTTTTTCCTCTTCTTTCTTGGGAATGACCACTTCCAGAACACCGTCCCTATAATTGGCGCTGATCTTTTCCACATCTGCTTTATTGGGCAGGATGATAGAACGGCTGAACTCTCCGTAAGTAATCTCATTTCGCAGGTAATTGGCGCCTTCCGGTAGCTCCCGTTGTTTTCGCTCGCCCTGCAAAACCAGAACACCATCCTGAACAGTCAGCTTCACATCCTCTTTCTTTACACCCGGTAGTTCCACATGCAGGACGTATTTATCATCTTCTTCCCACAAATCCGTCAACGGAAAATTACCGGTAAACCAATCCTCCATACTGCGCGAAACCAATTCGTTGAACAAACGATTCATTCGATCGCGAATTTCCCGAAATCCTTCCAGATTTTCCAGTCCAAAGCCGGGAACCATTTGTTCTAACATCTTTATCACCTCCTTTTTTGTTTTCTTTTGTCTGGCAACCGATATGAGTACAAAGATAATGCCAAAAATTTCAAAAGGAACACATCATATTGTTATTATTTATGTTACATGATTTTCAAAAAGAAAATTTTAAGAGGTAAGAGGAACAAAATCCCTGTCAGATATAAAGGAGTATTCTGTCATCCTGACAGATTGGCAGAAAAAGTGAGGTACGATTCCTGACGGACGTACCCCACGGTTTTTTGATGGTCCGGGAATGCCAGGCGGAGTCCCGTCTATCGTGTTGTCGTCCCGGTTAAGATGGAGAAGAATATCTGTCCGTGATGAATCACAGCTTCGGGAGCACCGGTGAGTTCCCGACCGATGAATGGAGAATTGCTGCTTTTAGAAAGAAACCGCTCCCGCTGCACAGTCCATTTTTTCTCAGGATGGAAGATGGTAAGATTAGCCGCTTCCCCTTCACGCACTGCTGGAAGGGGCAAATTTAAAATCTGATAAGGATTGACCACAAATTTTTTCAGAAGTTCGGGTAGATCGAGAATTTGGCGGTGGTAAATTTCGCTCAGTGCCAGCCCCATTGCCGTTTCCAGTCCGATAATGCCAAATGGAGCATAAATGTATTCTGCTTCTTTTTCCTCCCAGGAATGGGGCGCATGATCGGTGGCAATGACATCGATGGTACCATCCTGCAAACCTTCCAGCACCGCCTGCCGGTCGGCTTCGGTGCGCAGCGGTGGATTCATCTTGGTGTTGGTATCGAATCCGCGCACGGCCTCGTCAGTCAGGGTAAAATGGTGTGGGGTGACTTCTGCGGTAACCTGAATTCCCCGGGCTTTGGCCTGACGGACCAGTTCCACCGAGCGAGCGGTGGAAATATGCGCAACATGGAAACGCGCGCCGGTATATTCCGCCAGCATAATATCCCGCGAAATCATAATCTCTTCTGCCACCGAAGGCATTCCGTGCAGCCCAAGGCAGGTGGAGACATACCCTTCGTGCATATCACCGTTTTCAGTCATAGTGGCATCTTCCTCATGGCCGATAACCGGAATGTTAACCATCTTGCTGTACTCCAGCGCCCGGCGCATAACCTCCGCACTCATCACCGGATTTCCGTCGTCGGAAATAGCCACCGCTCCCTGTTCCACCAATTCCAGTATCTCGCTCAATTCTTTTCCCTCCCGACCTTTGGTGATAGCAGCGATGGGATACACGCTGACCAGTGAACCTTTGGATCGGTCTTTGATATATTGAATAATCTCCTGAGTGTCGATAGGCGGATTGGTGTTGGGCATACAGGCGACTGCGGTAAATCCCCCATTGGCTGCAGCCAGACTCCCGGTGGCAATGGTTTCCTTGCCCTCTGCCCCGGGCTCGCGCAAATGCACGTGCATGTCCATCCAGCCAGGACTGATCACCCGTCCGGTACAATCGATCTTCTCGCCGTTAAAATGCTCCGTGTTGATGTGACCCACTTCCACAATCCGTCCGTTTTCGATCACTACATCCAGCTGGTCATTCACCCCCTGTGCCGGATCTATCACGCGTCCGCCATGGAGCAAAACCTTTTCCGGTAATGGTTGAAAATTGCGTCCTGCCGAAACGATGTTTTTAGTTAATTTCACTGCGACCTCCTGTTAATAAATACAACACCGCCATGCGTACGGCCACCCCGTTGGTGACCTGCTCTAAAATCACCGAATGCTCACTATCGGCCACGTTGCTGGAAATTTCCACCCCGCGATTCATGGGACCCGGATGCATAATAAGAATGGGTCGGGTGGCACGTTCCAGTCGCTCACGGGTAATCCCAAAATAATTATGGTATTCCCGAAGGGAAGGGAATAACCCTTTTCGCTGCCGTTCAAGCTGCAACCGCAAAATGTTCATGACATCCACCATGGGAATGATTTCGTCGATGTTATGGTAAATCTCCACCCCTAATTTGTCGATTTCCCGCGGAATGAGCGTGGAGGGTCCGCACACCAGCACGCGTGCTCCCATCTTACGCAGTCCGTATATATTGGACATCGCTACCCGGGAATGGGAAATATCGCCCACCAGCGCTACTGTAACGCCCTCCAACCGCCCCAACTTTTGCCGGATGGTAAACATATCCAGCAGTGCCTGAGTGGGATGTTCGTGCCCTCCATCTCCGGCATTGATGATGTTGGCGTTAAGGACCCTGGCCAACAGATGCGGTGCACCGGGTGAGGAATGCCGCACCACCACCATGTCGATTTTCATGGCTTCAATGTTCTTCACCGTATCGATGAGTGTCTCTCCCTTTTTCACCGAACTGGTGGAAGCGGAGAAGTTAACAATGTCTGCCGATAGCCGCTTTTCTGCCAGCTCAAACGAAATGCGCGTCCGGGTGGATGGTTCGTAGAACAGATTGACCACTGTCTTCCCCTGAAGGGTGGGCAGGCGCTTAATGGGACGATCCAAAATTTCCCGAAAAGAACGGGCAGTGTCCAGAATGGTCTGGATATCCTCTTTTGTTGCACCATCCAGACCCAACAGATGTCTGCTGCTTAATGCCATAACGTACTCCATGTTTTCCTGATTGGTCGGTCTCCCGAAAATTCTGATTAAATTCCCCGGGTACAACTCAAGGCAAAGTTACTCCTTTTCCCCGGTTCGCTCCACCAAAAGGACCCGATCTTCGCCATCCACTTCCGAGAGCATAACTTTGACTTCCTCGCCGATGGAGGTGGGAATATTCTTCCCGACAAAATCTGCTTTGATGGGCAGTTCCCGATGTCCCCGATCTACCAGCACTGCCAGATAGATGCGTGCCGGTCGTCCGAAATCCATCAGCGCATCCAATGCAGCTCGTACCGTGCGCCCGGTGTACAACACGTCGTCCACCAGCACGATGTTCTTTTCATCAATTCCGAAAGGAATGTTGGTTACTTCCACTGAAGGCTGCTTCAATCGGGTGCGGAAATCGTCCCGATAGAGGGTCACATCCAGAAAACCGGTGGGAACTTCCCGATTTTCGATCGAACGGATTTTCTCAGCAATTCGGCTGGCCAGATATGCCCCGCGGGTGCGAATCCCCACAATCACCAGATTTTCCGAACCGCGGTTTTTCTCCAGAATTTCATGAGCCAAGCGGGTAACAATGCGTTGAATATCCTGACGGTTCAGGATTTCTGCTTTAATTCGAACGTTCATAAGTCAATTCTCCGTATAAAGAAAAAGCCTCCGATTAAAAACCGGAGGCTTTTATATAAGGGTTAGAAAAATGTATTTCGTTTGCTCATTGGGCTCCTTGACTACCTCACGGGGTAGTATTAAAGGAAAAAACAATTAAACTTGCCGATACAACTTCGAACTTTGTGGGCGGTACAGGATTTGAACCTGTGACCTCTGCGATGTGAGCGCAGCGCTCTAGCCAACTGAGCTAACCGCCCAAACCGGTGGCAAATATATGATAAAAGACCGAACGACACAAGAAAAAAATTTTTCCAGAAAAAAACCCCGGTGCCAGTTCAGGTGGCAGCGGGGTTCTTTTGGGAGAGTCATTTTCCTGCTTAATATTCCCGGCTCACCAGCCGTTTTTTCAGCTCGGAGATGTGCCAGGTAATATTAATTTCCTTGGGACAGGCTTCCACACAGTTGAAAATGGTATGGCAGCGCCACACTCCATCGGCATTGTCGATGGCGCGCAGCCGCTCGGGTGCACCTTCGTCCCGGGAATCGAAAGTATAACGGAAAGCCTTCAGCAAAGCTGCCGGACCCAGGAATTTGGGATTCTTCCAGTTGGAGGGGCAGGAGGTGGTACAGGAACCGCATAGAATACACCAGGTGGACTCGTCAATCAGCTTGCGGTCTTCCGGACTTTGCAACCGTTCCTGAGAAGGCGGCGGTGTTTTGGCAATCAGATACGGTTTTACCACCTCGAATTTCTTGTAAAAATCGGACATATCCACCACCAGATCCTTAATGACCGGCAGCGATTTCAACGGTTCGACGGTAATGTTGTGGGGATCTTTCAAATCCTGAAGGTTGGTTTCGCAGGCCAGCCGATTCCGTCCGTTGATCCGCATGGCGCAGGAACCGCAAATCCCGTGGGCGCAGGAACGGCGGAATGCCAGGGTTCCATCCTGTTCCCACTTCACCCGATGAAGCAGATCCAGCACTTTTTCCTTGGGATCGGCCTCCAGCGTGTAGGTCTCGTAATGAGGCTTCTCATCCCCGTTTTCGGGATTGTAGCGCAAGATTTTCAAGTTTACCTGTATCATCAGTATTTCCTTTCTTTTGGTTGAAATTTGGTAATCACAACGGGTTTATAATCAAACTCAATCGTTCCATCTTCCTTGCGGAAAGCGATGGTGTGTTTCAACCAATTTTTATCGTCGCGCTTGGGGAAGTCCTTGCGGAACTGGGCACCACGGCTCTCCTGGCGGTTCAGTGCACCGCTCACGATAATCTCGGCAAAGTGCAGCAGATTATCCAGCTCCATGGCTTCTGTTAAATCCGTATTAAACTTCATTCCCTTATCGTCCACTTTAATATTCTTTGCCCGTTCTTCCAGCTCATGGACGTCCTTCAGCGCTTTTTCCAGCCGCTGGGCATCGCGGAACACGCCCACATTTTTCATCATGGTTTCCTGCAACTCCTTGCGAATCTGGGCAACGCGCTCATTGCCATCCTTGGTTCGCACATGTTCAATGCGTTCGATGGAGCGTTTCACCTGCTCTTCCGGAATATCCGCCTTGGTGGTTCCCGCTTTGTTTAGCCAATCCACAATGGCTTTACCGGCCCGGCGACCAAACACAATGGTTTCCAGCTGGGAGTTGGTTCCCAATCGGTTTGCTCCGTGGACGGATACGCAGGCACATTCACCTGCCGCGTAGAAACCTTCGGCGATTTCCGATTTTCCGTCGGCCAGCACCTGCGAATCAATGGTCACCGGAATACCACCCATGGAATAGTGAGCAGTGGGTTGAATGGGCACCGGTTCCTTCACCGGGTCCACACCGGCAATTTTCCGGCAGAAGCCGGTAATTTCCGGTAAACGCTCTTTGATGCGCTGCTCGCCCAGATGTCTCAGATCCAGGTAAACATAATCTTTTCCGTTAATCCCGCGCCCTTCTTCAATTTCGGTTTGAATGGACCGTGCCGTTAAATCGCGCGGAGCTAATTCCATTAACGTGGGAGCGTATTTTTTCATAAAGCGCTCGCCATCGTTGTTGATTAAGTACGCGCCTTCGCCGCGGGCACCTTCGGTGAGCAAAATTCCATACGGATACAACCCGGTGGGATGGAACTGCACAAACTCCATATCCTCCAGCGGTAAACCAGCCCGCAGGACAATTCCCAATCCGTCACCGGTGTTGGTGTGCGCGTTGGAGGTAACTTTAAATGCACGGCCATATCCACCGGTGGCAAACATCACCGCTTTGGAATGGAACACCACATACTCACCACCAATCATATCGTAAGCCACAACTCCGCGAGCAATGTTATCTTTGTACAGAAGGTCTAACACATAAAATTCGGAATAAAAACGGACGTGATTTTTTAAGCACTGATCGTATAGGGTATGCAGCAGTACATGCCCGGTTCGGTCGGCAGCAAAGCAAGCGCGCAACACCGGCGCTTCGCCGTAATTTCGGGTGTGTCCACCAAATTTACGCTGGTTAATCTTTCCGTCCGGAGTTCGGCTAAACGGCACACCCAGGTGCTCTAATTCGTAAATGGCAGGAATGGCATCGTTCACCAGTACTTCGATGGCATCCTGATCTCCCAGGTAATCGCTCCCTTTTACTGTATCGAAAAAGTGCCAGTCAATGTGATCTTCTTCCACATTTCCCAGGGCTGCGGCAATACCACCCTGTGCCGCTCCACTGTGGGATCGCGTCGGAAACACCTTGGTTACCACCGCTACATCATAGTAACGCGAGGCTTCCAGTGCAGCCCGTAAACCTGCGAGACCAGCCCCAACGATAACGACATCATGTTCAATAACCATAATAACCTCTCTTATTATCCTGTTTATTTTTCATTCACTAATTATTCTGAATTAATGGGGAACCTGAATGGTTAGCACGGTGATGAATCCGAGCGTTCCCAGAAACACGCCAAAAATCCAGATTAGAGAAATAATGAGTTTACGAGAACCGGCGGACATATCATAATCGCGAATGACCGACCATAAACCGTTTAATCCGTGCCACAGGCCCAACAATACAAATACCAGGTAAAACATTTTCATGTACGGACTGGCCAGCCGGTTAACCACATGCTGCCAGTCATGACCGGATTCCCAGGTCTGGTGGGCAATGTAAAAGTGAACCAGGGTAAGGACAAACAGAACCAATCCGGTAACCCGTTGAAAAAACCAGGAAAACGCTCCGGATGTATTGGCACCTTCATATTTGTACGACATCGTTTTTTCCTCCTCAAAATATTATGAAAACATTAATAAACCCATGGCACCAAAAAGAATCAGGCCCACAATCCATACTGCCGTAAAGAGTTGTTTGTGATATCGGGCCCCGTTGAAATAATCGATGATAAAAATGCGAATGCCGTTTAAAGCGTGAAAAATCAACACGCTAAACAGGCCCCACTCCAGTAGCTTGAAAGGTAGGCTTTTAAACAGAGCCATCTCTTCCTGAAAGCTTTCGGGATCGTGCACACCACTGACCAGATAAATGTGAATCATAATGTAAGCGGTGAGCGCTAATCCCGTAAGCCGATGCAAGATGTAGGCCCATGTTCCGTAGTGCTTCACATATCGCATGGCGAAATCTCCTGCTGTTATGAGTGAATAACTATGTGAATATTTTTTATTTAGACACTTTTCTTCCCTTTCTAATTGAGAAAAATATAATAATCCGCAACCTCTTTTTCAATAGTAATATAAATTAATGTTTTTATTTAAACTAATGAGATTGATTCCCAACAGTTTTTAACAACTTTCAGCAAAAAGCGACTTTTAAGAGAAATATTTCGTATTTTTAGAACTTTATGAAGAATCCATTTCCGGTTATTCTTCCCATTTACAATCTTTCGCCCTTCCTTCATCAGGAGAACTCATCCGATAAGCTCCCGCAAACTCTCCCATGTCAATCAAGTAACACCGATTCAACAATCTTCCGGAATTAAATATTTCTCATCCCTCGCCGATGATAACCAGAGAATGAACAGGGAACAACACACAAGGATGTCCTTCTGATGCAACATCTGCGTACCGGCCTGATTATTTGGTTCATTGCCCTTTTTCTATTCCGGGGATTTGCCCGGATTTTTCCGGATGCTTCTTTATTTTCTTCCAACCCTCAGAAAAGCATTCCTTTAAAAATTTACCTGGACACCTGGAGTGGAATGGATGAGGCTCAGCAGAAACAGTTATCTGTTCTTTTTGTTCAAATTATTCCCGTTGAGCCGTATTCCGAAAAGGAAACTTCGGCACAGCTTTCTCTTTTTGTGTACAATCGGAATGGTGAGCATGTCCTGCACCGCACACAGGACATTTCTCTTTACTTCCCGATAATCTCCCGGGAACAAACTTCGCAGCAATTGCTTCGTTTTCCCATCCATTTACCGATGGGTCGCTACCGCGCACTGGTAAAAATTACTTCCGCAAAGGGAGAAGTACGCTATATTTCTGAGACACATTTTTCGGTGGGAACCGTCGGTGATGTCCCCTTCCCGGTCAGCAGTTTGCTCATGCTGGCCAGACGTCAGGCAAAAACAACAGAGGCATCCACCGAAAAGCATCCTTCCCTGTTCCCTTACCCGGCCAGATGTTTTGGACCTCATGTTTCCCGGGTTTATTTTTATTTCGAAGCCTACCCGGAAGGGAAGACGATTGGGTCTTCAGGAAAAATTCAGTTAACCTGTACGGCTCCTGGCACCCCACCTGTGCTGGTCAGGCAGTATCCATTGCCAGAGTCGGGTGCGGTGTTTTCTCTGCTGGATTCGCTGGAAGTATCCGATTTGCCTCCCGGTGAATACCAGCTCACCGCACGGTGGATTCCCACAAGTGGAATTCCCCACGTATTAGCACAGAAAACATTTCGGGTGGAGCAGGATCCGGAAGATTTGCGTTTCTACCGAAAGGAAGAAATTACCGCCTACCTTCGGCTTATCGGCAGTGATTCGGAAATCGCTCAACTGGAGGGGGCTTCCGATTCGGAGTTCCCGAAACATCTGCAAAACTTCTGGAAACGTCGCGATCCGGACGCATCCACTCCGGTAAACGAAGCCCGTGTGCAGTTTTACCGGCGTCTGGAATATGCCCGCAGCCATTTTTCCCGGGACAATCAGCTGAGCGATCGGGGCAAGATTTTTGTCGTGTACGGATGGCCCGATCGCATCGAACGTCAGCACGATCCCATCACCCACACCCTTCTGGAAACCTGGGAATACCGGCGTCTTTCCCTGAAAATCATTTTCCGGGATGTCTCCGGACTGGGGGAGTTTCGTTTTCAGCAGGTACTGAGCCACAGTAATGCTTCCGCCCGATAACTTCGCATTCCGAACCCGAACCATTCTGAATCACCGCTCCCGCCAATTCCACCATCGCCACTGAGGATGTTGCCAGCGGAGCCAGATGGCTCCCCGCCGATCGGTTCGGTACACCTGAACGGAGAATTGTTTCAATCGCTGCACCACCTGCGGAGCAGGATGCCCAAAGCGGTTGAATCTCCCGGCAGAGATCAGAGCAATCCGGGGCGCTACGGCACGCAGGAATTCTCCGGTGGTGGAAGTTCTGCTTCCGTGGTGCCCGACCTGCAACACATCGCTCTGGAGCAACTTCCCCCAGCCCAGTAACGCCCGTTCCACCGGCGATTCGGCATCACCGGTAAATAAGATGCGCGTATCCCCCACATGCACCAGCGTGACCAGCGAAGTGTTGTTCATGCTGTGGCCGGAAACGTTAACCGGATGCAGAAACGAACCGGGAGGACCCAGCACATACACCCGGGTGCTTTCATCAATTTTTACCACTTCTCCTGCCCGTAATTTTCGGAAACCCACCTGGTGTAGTCGCAGGGAATGAATGAGGCTGTCCTGCCAGATGTAAGGCACGGTAATATCCGGTAGATACACCGAATCTATGGACACATCCTGCAGAAGTGAAAAGATTCCCCCGATGTGGTCGGCATGGGGATGGCTCAGGAAAACCCGGTGCAAATGCAGGGCACCCAATTCGCCCAGTGCAGGAAGGATGGCATCTCTACCGCTATCGCGAAACCGCGAAGCCGGTCCTGCGTCAAACAAAAGTAAACTTCCTCCGGCGGTACGCATCAGGGTGGCGTTGCCGTTCCCCACATCCAGCATACACAACTGGACAGTCTGCCGTCGGGGTGCCAGCACCCAGAACAGAAGCACCACTAAAAACAGCACCAGCGGCAACCGAATTCCCTGCAGAACCGGGTTCCTCCAGAATAAAAAAAGCCCCACAAAACCCAGATACACCAGCATTACAAGCAGCGGGAAACGCGGTACGGTGAAATAAGCCAGTGGTAGATGGGAGGAAAAATGCACCAGCAGCATTTCGGCACGGATGAGTAAACCGGTTAGTAAACCGAGGGATTGCGCCAGCGGCGGAAAGATAAATGATACCAGCAGCATCAGAAAGCCCACACTGACTACCAGTGCAGTTAGCGGAATAATGAGAAGATTCAGTAAGAACGAGATCAGTGGAATATTGCGAAAGTACCAGGCTGTTACCGGGAGGGTGCCCACCTGAGCAGCCAGTGAAACCAAAAACGGCACAATCACGATCTGGTGAATGCGATGAGCCAGTGGAAAACTCTCCATCCGGGCGCGCAACCATTTTTGCCAGGATTCCAGCCGACGGTAAATCAGTAAAATGGACAACACCGCGACAAAGGAAAACTGAAAACTGACCCAGAACAATTGCTGGGGTTGAAACAGCAGGATCAGGAATGCAGTGAGAAACAGCGTGTTATACACGTTCGGCTTGCGCTCCACAAGTTTGCCCAACAAATAGAGCTGAATCATCAGGGTGGCACGTACCACCGGCGGATTGGCTCCGGTAAGCAGCATATATCCCAGGAGCAGAATCATGGACAGAACGTAGTTCCACCGAAACGGAAGGGGTAAAAAGGAGAGCAACAGATAAACGATGGCTGCCACAAATCCCACATGCAGTCCGCTAATGGCCAGTACATGCGCAACGCCGGTTAATTGAAACTCCCGTTTCACCTTCCGGGGAAGCTGTGTCTTTTCTCCCAGCAATATAGCGGTCAGGAATCCCGCTGCCGGAGTGGGGACCAGCCGGTGGATGCGCTGCTCCAGGGAGCGTCGCCAGCGGTGGAACAGGCGCGCAGCAAGCCAGGGAGACGTCCCGGGTACAACCTGTACTGTACCGGAGAGGTTCTGCCGGATTTCTCCCACTACTCCATGATATCTCAGGTAACGGCGGTAATCCGGTTGACCGGGATTACGCGGTGGGGCAATTTGCCGAATCACCACCCGGGTCAGGAGGAGTGTATCACCTGGCAACAGGGAACGGGGCAGTTCGGCGGCGGAACGTACCTGAAAATCCCGCTGCACCGGCACCTTGACCGAATCCACAGTACATTCCCGTACACGGGCACGAAAGGACTTCCTGCCCGGAGCAGGTGGTTGTTGCACTACTACCCGAACGGATTGAGACTCAAAAGGCAAAAATTTTAGGATAGGTGAGTGAAGCGTGTGAACCTCCCACAGCGAAAATCGCAGCATCCCCATTCCCAAAAAAAGAAAGGCAAGCAAAACATCAGCATACCGCTTGTGACGAAGTGTCAGTGCAACAGTAAGGCTAATCAGAAAAAGCAGAAGGGGGACTAACCCGGGAGGGTGAAAAAAATGCTGGAATAAAATGCCGGTAGCCAGCGCCAACGCCATCACGCCACCGGGATATCTGGCAAACAGGGAATCCATGAAATTATTCTGGTTGCATCGATCGATTCATACCATTCAGCCCGGCATGGTCATCGGATCGGGAGCAGGCTGTTTTTACAACATAATTTTTTCGCACTAACAGGTCAAATGAAATGCCCCGATGATGTCCCGACGACCTTCCTTCCAGAGCTGATTGTACATCTTTACCGCTTCAGCGCTGCGTCCGGCGTGCAGTTCAATACCCAGTTCCCGGACCAATGCAAGAAACTCCGGGGTAATTTTCATCAATCCGAACCGCCCCTGACCAACCACCAGCACCGCCGGAGGGTTCTCCCGCAGAAATGGCAGATCATCCGGTACCAGCCGATGTCCCTCCCGGCGCCACCAGCTGTCATCCACCCGATCCGGATAGATAATCACGTCGGAGGTGTACTTTTTCCCGTCTATTACAATACGCCCGAAACCATATTCCTGAATGCGAGCCCCGTCCCGGCTCATGAACAACTCCTCTGCTAACCTAACTGATAATGTTTCCGCACCGGTTCCAGAATGTGCCATTCGCAGCTTAACCCGGCGGGAAAAGTCACCAGATCTCCGGCACCAAACTCCACCGTCTCCTCATCCGTTTTAACCCGCACTTTTCCTTCCAGGATATAGCACACTTCTTTCATATCATAATGCCAGGGAAATGTGTCTTTCCCATGCTCCCAGATGGGCCACTCCCGCACGCCTAATTTTTCCAGCTCCTGAGGGTCAGGTTTACGAATTTCAATTTTCATGAGCAACTCCTTCTTTCCATCCTGATATGACTGAATTCATTGATTTTTGAACCACTGAAAACAGAAAACTGAGTATCGCCGTAATTTGCCCAAAGCAGTGAATTATGCCGTTTTTTCGAGATAACAATTTAACCACTGCGAATACGGAAATCACTGAAATTTTTCTTCCGCCATATAAAAAAACAAGGATATCGTGCTAACGTATTCCTATGTTTCCGTATTTCCAAGGGACTTTCTGTGGGCAGCAATTTCCTTCTTCATCCGGTGCATGAAAAAACCCGGATGCGCGTGTCATCCGGGTTTCCGGTTAAAAGTATGCGGGGTAAATCGACTAATTCACATTGATGTTCTTGCTTTTTTCCACCAGGTAAAATCCCAGCTCTTTTTTATTTTTCATTTTTATTTTGATGGTGGAACCGTTTTCGAACCGACCCTGCAAAATTTCATCCGCCAGCGGGTCTTCGATGTACTTCTGGATGGCGCGTTTCAACGGTCGGGCACCTAACAGCGGGTCATACCCTTTTTCGGCAATAAATTCTTTGGCGCCGTCACTAATTTCGATGGTAATATCCCGTTCCATCAAACGGTCTTTCATCTCATCGATCATGATGTCCACAATTTTCATCACATCTTTTTTGGACAGTTTCCGGAAGAAGATGAACTCATCCAGCCGGTTCAAAAATTCGGGATTAAAGACTCGCTTCAACTCTTCGGTTATCTTTTCCCGCATCTGCTCGTGGTCGGACTCATCCCCTTTTTGGGCAAAACCGATGGAACTGCTTTTCTTCAGCTCCCGGGTACCCACGTTGGAGGTCAGAATCAAAATCGTGTTGCGGAAATCCACTTTCCGTCCCAGACTATCGGTTAATTGACCATCATCCAGAACCTGTAACAAAATATTGAACACATCGGGATGTGCCTTCTCGATTTCGTCAAACAGAATCACGGAGTAAGGATGGCGCCGGACCTGTTCGGTGAGCTGTCCGCCTTCCTCGTAGCCCACGTATCCGGGCGGTGAACCAACCAGCCGGGACACGGAGAATTTTTCCATATACTCAGACATATCAATGCGCACCAGGGCATCTTTCCGTTCGAACAGATATTCTGCCAGCATTTTGGCCAGATGGGTCTTTCCCACACCGGTGGGTCCCAGGAACATAAACGAACCAATGGGACGATTGGGGTCCTTCAGTCCCGTGCGGGAACGCCGAATGGCTTTGGCAATGGTGCGGATGGCTTCGTCCTGCCCGATGACCCGTTTCTTCAGTTGTTCTTCCATTTCCACCAGTTTGGCCGTTTCGCTTTTGGCCACTCGTTGAACGGGGATTCCGGTCATCATGGACACCACTTCGGCGATGTCTTCTTCGGTCACCGTGGCAATCTGAGTATCCTGTTCCCGCTCCCATTTGGCCCGTTCCAGTGCCAGTTCTTCCTGCAAGCGCCGTTCGATGTCCCGCATGCGGGCTGCCTTCTCAAAATCCTGCCGGCGAGCATACTGCTCTTTCTCCTGACGCACCTGTTCGATGCGTTTTTCCAGCTCCAGAATTTCCCTGGGAACCACAATACTGGAAATATGCACGCGCGAACCGGTTTCGTCCAGTACATCGATGGCTTTGTCCGGGAAATATTTATCGGTAATATAGCGCTCGCACAAACGGATGGTTGCCAGCAACGCCTCGTCCGTATAGCGAACGTGGTGATGCTCCTCGTACTTGGATTTGATGCAGCGGAGAATTTCCAGAGTTTCCTCCGGTGTGGTAGGTTCAATCATCACCTTCTGAAATCGGCGCTCCAGCGCCCCATCTTTTTCGATGTACATGCGATATTCATCCAGCGTGGTGGCACCAATGCATTGCAGTTCGCCCCGGGCAAGTGCCGGTTTGAACATGTTGGAGGCATCCAGGGAACCGGAGGCACCCCCTGCGCCCACGATGGTGTGCAGCTCGTCGATAAACAGAATCACATCGTCGGCTTTTTCCAGCTCACTCATGATGGCTTTCATGCGCTCTTCGAATTGGCCGCGATATTTGGTTCCCGCCACGATGCTGCCCATATCCAGCGCAATAATTCGCTTATTATGAAGCACACGCGGCACCTTCCGGCTGATGATGCGCAACGCCAGGCCCTCGGCAATAGCGGTTTTTCCCACACCCGGCTCACCAATCAGCACAGGATTGTTCTTTTTCCGGCGGCTTAAGATTTGAGCCACCCGTTCAATGATTTTGTCCCTTCCAATGATGGGGTCCAGCTTTCCCTGCAGGGCCAACTGGGTTAAATCCCGACCAAAATGGTCCAGCGCCGGGGTTTTTACCTTCTGCGCCGGACGGGAAGCTGCACCATACGTCATACTTGGTTTCCCATCCAGAATATTTTTTAATTCCGAATAAACAACATTATAGTCCACATTAAAACTCATCAGGACCTGGGCAGCCAGGCCTTCTTTCTCTTTCAACAACGACAAAAGCAAATGCTCTGTTCCAATTATATCGGATTTGAAATTCTTCGCTTCCAGATAGGTGACTTTCAGTACCTTTTCCGCTCGTTTGGACAGGGGAAGGTTCCCCAGCGTCATCATGCCACCAGCCGGTCCAGCCGCCTCTTCCAGACGCTGCTTCAGTTTATCGATATCCACACCCAGATTGCGCAAAATCTTTACCGCAATCCCTTCCCCCTCCTTGATGATGCCCAGCATGAGATGCTCGGTGCCAATATAATCATGCCCAAGACGCATGGCTTCTTCCTTGGAATACCGAATTACTTTCTGAACCCGGCTGGTAAAATTGTTCCTCATTGAAAACCCCAACATAATTAATCTATCCTTTTCCCTTTATCATCGTTATTTTTATTTCGAACCTAATTTACATTCGGAATATTCCCCAGGCAACTTAATTACTGGTTGTCAAAATATACTCATATTAATAAAACGCCGTGACGCACAATAAATTTCCCGGCAGGAGGTTTTTTATTGAAAATTCCCATCCTCAGCATGCAAACGAAAAAGGGATTTTCATCCTGTCACCATCCATTTTCCTCCCCAGCGCTTCGTTTCAAAAAAATTCTTCTGGTTTGTGATTATTCCATTGATTTCCCTGCCGGAACCTGCTATTATAACCAGGAACATGCAACCAATTCGCCCGTTCAATGAAGTGTGAAAACGGGTAAAGGAGTGGCAATGAAAACTAAAATTTCCCTGCTTTTTCTGGCTGTGCTTCTGCTCATTCTGAGCGGATGTTACACCCAGATTAAGATGGTGGATCGGCAGGAGCCACCACCGGAGAGTTATCAGGAGCCTCCGGCCGATTATGAAGATTACGCTTATCAAGATACCGCTGCAGCGGATTCGGAATATTACGTCGATACCGAAATCAACAACTATTATATTTATAACACTCCCGGTTACTGGGACCCCTGGTATTCACCCGGCTGGAACCTGAGCTTTGGGTTTTCCATGGGATGGTGGGATCCTTACTGGGCATGGAACCCATACTATCCCTGGTATTCCTACTGCTGCTACTACCCTTATCCATATCCCTATGATCCGTGGTGGGGATATCCGTATCCGGTGAATCCGATTTATTACGGGAAGCGACCATTTGGCCGGAGAACCTTTACCGGTCCCCGCACCATCGAGCGAAATTCTGGGCCGCCTCCGGAGCGACATCTGGCGGGAAGCGACAACCGTCGAATTGTAGGCAGGAGTGCAGGTGGAAGCTCTACCACTTCCGATGTGCAGGGTTCGGATTCCAGGCGCATTGTTCGTTCCGGCGAGCGAAAGACACAACTGAGCACCCAGAAAACCGTACCACCCAAACGGCACATCCGCCGCACACGGAGCAATACATCCCATTCCAGAACAGTTGCCAAAGGTCGGGCTTCCTCCCGCAGCAGCAGTCGTTACCGACCCGCATACCGGGGAACACGAACAATCAGCCATTCCACTTCCCGAAGTTATTCTCCCCGGAGCAGCACACGAAGTCATTCCACCAGTCGGGGTTCGACCAGCAGGCGAAGCAGTAGCTCCTCCCGTAGCAGCAGTCGGAGCGGTTCATCACGTTCGGTCCAGCGAAGATAGAAAAAGGTTGCCTGGTATGAAGTTTGTCGTTCTAATCGGATTTCTACTCACATTAACTGCCTGTTACACGGTTATCAATCATCCACGGGTGACCGATCCACAGAATCCACAATTTAGCCATTCGGTTTATTTTACCGACGATTGCAGCCAGTGCCATGCAGACACCAGGGAGTTTAACATTCCGGCAACCGCCAGGTACAGACTTCCCCGGGTGGACTACATTTCCGAAAACGAACGCTGGAATTATTTTTATGAATTCCCCTGGTGGTATCGCCCCATTTTTACCGGCGGTGGTGGTGGCACGGTGGCTAACTCGGGTAATCAACCCCTTCCCACCATATCAGCGCGGCGGCGCTTCCCCGGTGCAGGCGGCAGTCGTTCTACCCCTCCCTCCGGCAGCTTCACCGGGGGTGGATATTCTCCTGGCGGTACCATTGTGGGAGACACACATAAAAATTCCGCCAGCACCAGCCCATCTTCCGGAAGCAGCATGCAGCGCCAGAAAACTCCTAAGCCGGGCCGCAACGCCATTCGCGGAAGCGGAAATAAAAAATCGTCATCCCATACTTCCGGAAAAGTTCAACGTCGAAAGAAAAAATAGGAATTGCTCGATGAATAAAACGGTTGTTTATCCTGTACTGATGATTCTGGGAATTTTTCTCACATTCGGTTTCAGCCAATCCACCGAAGATGCGATTCGCATTACCGAAAACATGCAGGGATTTGGTGCCCGGGCACTGAGCCTGGGTGGTGCATACCAGGGCGTGGCAGACGATTATTCCGCCATCTACTGGAACCCCGCCGGGCTGGCTCAGATGCGGAAAATGGAATTCATGATGGGCATCAGCCACACAGTGCTGCGCAATGATCTGGTCTATCAGGGAACGCCTTTTCAGGTTACCAACAGCGCTACCCGATTGAATTCCCTGGGACTGGCTTTTCCGATACCCACTTATCGGGGCAGTCTGGTATTTGCAGTGGGCTACCAGCGGGTAAAGGATTTTGACTATATAAACGAATTTAAAGGCATCTCTGCGGAAGGGAGCGACCGACTTTCCTTTTATCTGGACAGCACCGGTACCCTGTACCATTTCTGGGGTGAAGATGTGCAAAAAGAAGAATACATCCACGACGAAGGCACGTTAAATCAGTGGTCCGGTGCGTTTGGTATGGACATTTCCCCCAACGCTTCGGTGGGAATGACCATGACCTACTGGAGCGGAAGCAGCGATTATCGACAGGATTTTTACCAGTTAGACGTGTACGATCATTTTACCAAATATCCGGCCAATTTTCATGATTACACCGAAAAACGCAATATCCTGGCAGAATATTCCTCCTTCAGCTTCAAGTTTGGGGTCATGATCCGGATGGGGAAAGTGATTCGTCTGGGGATCGGGATGCAACCGCCACAAACCTTTCATGTAACGGAAAATTATCGACTAAACAGTTCCATTTCGTTTGATGATGAAGAATATATCCAATTGGATGACCTGACCGGAGAGTTTAAATATAAAGTCAAAATGCCTTTTCGTTTTGATGCCGGTTTATCGCTGGCACTGGGACCCATTCTGGCCACCGGCTCGGCCGAATACATCGATTGGACACAGCTGAAGTTCGACGTTTCCGATGAAGAACGTTACAACCCGGATTATCAGGATTTGCTGGACCAGAACCGGTTGTTTAAGGATAACTATCGACCGACTCTTAAACTCAGTGTGGGCGGCGAAATCGGTCTTCCTTTTCTGGCTTCCCAGTTCCGTGGCGGTCTGACTTATGACCAATCGCCAGATAAACACGCTTCCCTGGAACACGACCGAAAATACATTTCTCTGGGGTATGGGCTGCTTATCGATAAGGTGTTCAAGTTAGACATTATGTATCGGTTGGGATTCTGGAAACAGTTCTCTTACGACGATCTGGCACCTTCGGGAACGGACGAGGAAATTTACCATAACAAACTCCTGCTGACGGTGAGTTATCGGTTTTAGTTTTACTCTCGGACAGGATATACAGGATTGTTCCGGATGAAATGAAATTTTTGATTTCTGGTACAACCAACCAGGTCAGTGGGTTTGCTAAACAGATCATTACAAATCAAAAAAATCCTGTCGTTGTTTTTTTTGACTGGATGAACGGGATTTTTATGATAATAAAAAATCCATCAAAAAAATCCTGTCCCATCTTGTCTATCCTGTCCAATTTTTACAACACATCCCGCATGGGAATGAGACCCCTCGACTCCGCTGGCGCTCCGCTCGGGGTGACACGGCCACCTGCTGTCATTCCGACTGGAGTGACGAACGGAGTGAGGAGCGGAATGGAGGAATCTCATGAAGAAATCTTTTTTGACAGGATGAACGGGATTTTCAGGATAAAAAATAAAATCCATCAAAAAATCACATCGCATCCTGTCTATCCTCTCCAATTTTTTCAACACATCCCGCATGGGAATGAGACCCCTTGACTCCGCTGGCACTCCGTTCGGGGTGACACGGCCACCTTATGTCATTCCGACTGAAGCGACGAACGCTGTGAGGAGCGGAATGGAGGAATCTCATAAACCATTTCCCCAATCCTCTTCTTTCCTCCGCCCTCCCCCAATAAACCGCTTGTGTTGTTTGCCCTTTAATTTTAAATTTGGGCACAATTTTCGGAAGAAGAAACGCAACAGGAGAAAATCCATGGCTCAAATTAACCCTTACATTTTTCGAGAATACGACATTCGCGGCGTGGTGGATAAAGACCTGACCGATGAGGTGGTTCTATTACTGGGCAAAGCATTTGGTACCTATTTACAGCGCCAGGGCGGACGGAAAGTGTCTGTGGGTGGTGACGTACGCCTTTCCACCGAGCGATTCAAAAAAGTGCTCATTCAAGGACTGACCTCCACCGGGGTGGATGTGGTGGATATCGGTATTGTACCTACCCCGGTACAGTACTTTTCTTTGTTCAAACTGAATGTGGATGGCGGTGTAATGATTACCGGCAGCCATAATCCCCCGGACTTCAACGGCTTCAAAATGTCCGTGGGACAATCCACCATCTACGGAGAGGAGATTCAGAAGCTGCGCCAGATTATTGAAAAAGATGAATTCCTGACCGGACAGGGGCAGGTGGAAACCCGCGATTTGATTGACGATTACATCAATGACCTGAAAAGCCGGATTCACATACAGGGGAAAATCAAAGCGGTAGTGGACTGTGGGAACGGAGCTGCTTCGTTAGTGGCGGAAAAACTGATGCGCGAATTGGGTATCGACGCATATATGATGTACTGTGAACCGGACGGTACCTTCCCCAATCATCATCCTGATCCCACCGTAGAAGAAAACGTGAAAGACCTCCGCGAACAGGTGCTAAAGCTTGGTGCGAACCTGGGAGTAGCTTACGATGGTGATGCTGACCGGATTGGCGTTATTGATGATAAAGGCGACATCGTGTGGGGCGACCGATTGTTGATTCTGTTTGCCCGGGACGTGCTTCAGGAGAAGAAAGGGCAGAAGATTATTTTTGAGGTGAAATGCTCTCAGGCGTTGCCCGAGGCTATCGAAGCGGCAGGCGGAGAACCGATCATGTGGAAAACCGGACACAGTTTGCTAAAGAAGAAAATGAAAGAGACCGGAGCCACGATTGCCGGAGAAATGAGCGGGCACCTCTTTTTTGCCGACCGCTATTACGGGTACGACGATGCCATTTATGCTTCGGTTCGGCTGATGGAACTACTCTCCCGCAGCGGTAAAAATATTTCTGAGCTGTTGGCAGATGTACCCCAGTATTACTCCACGCCGGAAATGCGAGTGGAAACCGCTTCTGACGAAGAAAAGTTTAAAATCGCTCAAAAAGCAGCGGAATACTTTAAAGAGCATTACGAAGTGATTGATGTGGACGGAGTGCGCATTCTATTTGGCGATGGCTGGGGACTGGTACGGGCATCCAACACTCAACCGGTTCTGGTGCTTCGGTTCGAAGCAAAAACTCCCGAACGACTGGAAGAAATCAAAAATCTGGTACTGAACAAACTGAAGGAATTCGGGGACATCAAGATTTGACCGGATGAAGACCAAACTCTGATGAATGGCGAAATGGTAACTCAGGGAAGAAAAACCGTGACCGTACAGCGTCAACATCGTTGTGTTGCTCCATGTAAAAAGGCGGAAGAGAGCCAATGGCAGACTATGTGAGTGTTGCCCGGGAAGCAGCCCGGCAAGCCGGAGCGTACCTCCTGAAAAACCGGGGAAAAATCTCACAGGATGTGGTGGACGAAAAAGCCCGGAACGATTTTGTAACTTACGTGGATCGCACCTCCGAACAGATGATTATCGAACATCTGCGCAGTGCTTTTCCCTCCCATAAAATTCTGGCGGAAGAAGGGACGGCACAGGATACCGAGGCAGACTATCGCTGGATTATTGACCCGCTGGATGGTACCAAGAATTTCATTCAGGACGTACCCATGTTTGCCATTTCCATTGCTCTTCAGAAAGGTAGCGAGATTGTCGTTGGGGTGATTTATCATCCGGCAAACGACGAGATGTTCACTGCGGAGAAGGGAAGTGGTGCTTTTTTGAACGGCACACCCATCCGGGTAAGCCAGCGGCCATTCTCCCAATCGCTCATCGCCACAGGTTTTCCCTTTCGAGCCAAGCGGAATCTTCCTTCCTATTTGTTAGCATTCGAAGATATTTTTTTACAGTGCAGCGGTATGCGTCGGTGTGGTTCTGCGGCACTGGACCTGGCTTACACTGCCGCCGGACGCTTTGAGGGTTTCTGGGAAATCGGGCTGAGCATCTGGGATGTGGCAGCGGGCAGCTTGCTGGTTCAGGAAGCCGGGGGCGTGGTGAGTGACTTCTGGGGAGGTAACCGCTATTTAAAAACAGGCTACATCGTCGCCGGAAATGCTGATAGCCACACCAGACTGGTGAAAACTCTCGGTTATTATTTTCCGCACGCAAAGGATTAAAAAAGGGATTAACCATGCAACAGACTCCATTAGAAAACCGGGGCGCCCTGTGCATCATGGCATGCGAATCCGGACGAAACTTTGCTGAGCGAATCATCACCCATCTGAATAAATGTGCGCAGGAAGATGGGCTGGAAGCCCAATACCGCCTGCATCCCACCGACGAGATCGTCTTCCCCAACGGGGAGGTGAAGGTGGTCATTAACGAATACATCCGCGGAGACGACGTGTACATCATCCAGTGCATCGACGATCCGTTGCGCGACCGCAGCGTAAACGACAATCTGATGGCACTGGTCACCGCCATCCACGCCGCTTACCAGTCCGATCCCGACCACATCACGGCAGTGATCCCCCAGTATCCCTATTCCCGACAGGAACGCCGCAAAACCCGCGAAGCCATCACAGCCAAATTGGTGGCAAACATGATCGAAGATGCCGGAGCCCAACGAGTGTTGACTCTGGACATCCATTCCGAAGCCATCCAGGGATTCTTTAATTTTACCAAGTTAGAAGATATGCATGCTTCCGGCGAAATCATGAATTACCTGCTCAATACCCTGAAGCTGGATACCTCCAATCTGGTGGTCACCGGTCCGGATGTGGGCAGTGCCGACCGTGCCCGCCACTACTCAAAAGCGCTGGGTACCGATCTGGCCATTGTAGATAAGGCACGGGATTACAGCAAAGTGGGGGTAGTGGAAAGCATGCGCCTGGTGGGCGATGTGAAAGATAAAAACGTGCTCATTGTGGACGACATGATCGCTACCGGTGGAACACTGCTTCATGCTGCCGCCCTGCTCAAAGAAAAAGGGGCTAAGGATATTTATGTGGCGGTGAGCCTGCCCTTCTTTAACGGCAACGCTGTGGAACGGATCGACCGGGCGTATCAAGACGGGCTGATTAAACTGGTAATTGGTACCGATGCCGTGTTCTGGGGTGAGGCATTTGTGGAGAACACCCCCTGGTATCAGGAAGTGAGTGTGGCACCGTTATTTGCCCGGGTCATCTACAACATCAATAAAAAACGTTCAGTGAGCAAGCTACTGCGATGACTCGGTCGGTTGCAAAAGATGCCCGAGTTTCAACATTCCGTTAATTACCGGGTTGATTTGTTCGAACTCGGTATCCCTGGCTAAATTGGTAGAGAGCCGTTCCAGCACAATTCCCCGGGAAGAAACCAGGGCATACGCAAAGGGATGGATTTGCTGCACAATTTCCTCCATACGGGGCCAATCCATTTTTTTGAATAACTCCTTCTGCGCCGCCTCCACCTGATATTTCCCCTGAAAAATAGGTTTCACCTGGCCCTTCTTACGATGCGCCTCCACATTTTTGCCCAACCAGTCCACGGACATGATGGTGAAATTGGCGTCCGCCGCTTTTTGCATGAAAAAGGAAAGGTAGTAGATTCGACCGCTGCCCTGTTTATTTTTTTCAGTGGAAATGGACACTGAAAAGCGATTCCCCTCAATTTCGCCCACATAACGGGGGCGGACAGCAAATCCGCCACGAATGATTTTACCGCCGTAGCGGTCTTCCAGCGCCAGAAAGTTGCGATGTACCACATCGTACTGGAACTTCCGAAGCAGCACCAGAACGCCCAGCGCGAATAACACAATTCCCAGAAAAATAATTGCATATATCATTGTTTCCATCCCGATTTTTCAGGTTTACCCGTCGTTTGTTTCGATTATCGGCAAAATTATCATTTCCTTCGGAAATTTTTTACTTGCTCAATGCGAACCACCTGCAGGGTGTAGGACTGATACCACTGCTCTTTACCCCGTTTTTGCGCTTCCCGGTGGCGCGGATCGTCAGCCCAGCGCTGGATGGATTCCCGATCTCTCCAGTAAGAAATAGTGATTCCCAGTTCCCCTTCCCGTACCGATTCTGCCCCCATGAACCCCGGAAATCGGGATACTCGTTCCATCATTTCCTGTGCCATCTCCCGATAACCTTCCGCACCTTCCGACAAACGGGAAATAAAGATAACCGCCCAAACGGGCTGCTGCGAAGTTTGTTCCATACGAACTCCTGCGAGAAATCATTTCACTCCCCTACCAGCACCATTTTAAGCGATGTACACTGGTAAAGGTGTAAAACACAGAAAAAAGATGAACAGGGTGAACCAGCCCACTTTTCGTCGGGTGGTATTTAGGGGAATATCATCCTGAACGGTGGAAGGATGACGAAAACCAATCAGAAAAAGAATGAGAAAAATCCACACCACCCACACAAAGGAAAGAAAACGAACAATCAGCACCAGATTGAGCAGGAGCAGAAAGATAAACGCCAGGATGCCCATATAGCGAGCATGTTTCCCGATTAACGCATACAGGATATGCCCGCCATCCAGTTGCCCAATGGGAATCAGATTGATGGCAGTAACCAAAAGCCCCACCCATCCCGCAAAGATGAACGGAAAGTGGTAGACCTCATTCATGGGGAGTCGTCCGCCAGCGATAAAGTCATTGAAAAAGGCGAACAACAGCGATTTGCCCAGCACCAGGTTAATGCCCTCGCCATGCATATTCCATGGATGAATGGTTTCCACATACGCCACAATACCCTGAAAATCCGGCAGACGCCAGTAGCCGATTATCAGAAAAATAAGGCTCACCACAAATCCGGCCAGCGGACCGGCTGCCCCTACATCTAACAGCGCCTTGCGATGGGGAATGGGTGATTTAATTTTAATGAATGCACCCAGAGTTCCGAAATGGAAGCCGGGAATGGGCAAAGGAATGTAATAGGGCAGCGTGGCACGAATCCGATGGTAACGTGCTGCCAGATAATGCCCGAATTCATGTGCGGACAATATGCACAGCACGGCAAAAGAGTACTTCCAGCCGTGAAGAATTTGCGAAAAATCACTGAAATAATCTTTTCCTAAAAGGGTGGCACCCGCCATCATAGTGGTCAGGATGGTTAACAGGAACAGCAGCACGTGCACCCACACGGGACTCATCCCCTGTTTCTGTTTATAAGGAACCACATGGAGAATCCAGTAGCCATCCCGGGAATCGATTTGCGGGTAGTAACCGCGGGACATGAGCAGGGTAACCAGACGGCGCATATCTTCCTCATCCACCAACAACCGATCAGCATGGAACACCGCATACCCTTTCAGTCGGGAGAAATAATCCATCCGGAACCCCGGTCCCAGAATTTCCTCAATTTCCCGCACCATGCGCTCGTTCATTAAAGTTTCCCCGGATATTGGTCCTTTTCTGAAAAGTTTCCTTATCTTCACCGCTCACCTCTCTCCGAAAAATACGTCTGACTGCCTGGCAATGGGTATAAAGGGGATAGAGATGTAAAGGGCATAAATGTCCAAATACATAAATGCTGCGGGGGAGGGAGCAAAGAAGAAGAAAAAATCGCCGGGTCTCTGGCTGCTCCCTCGCTCGGTTACCCCGTTCCTCACATCTCTTCTGCTTTTCCTTTCATCGGGACAAAACGCACCGGTAATTTCCGTTCTTTGCGAATCCCCTGCTTTGTACGAGTAATCAAATACAGGTCCTGATAAAAATCGCCTACCGGGATAATCATGCGCCCACCCACTTTCAGCTGGTCAATCAGCGGCTGTGGAATCGATCTGGGTGCGGCAGTGACGATAATGGCGTCGAACGGTGCTTTCTCCGGCCAGCCCTGATAACCGTCCCCCACCCGAAATTGCACATTGGTATAACCCAATTCACGAATCACCTCCTGCGCTCTTTTGGATAACTCCGGCACAATCTCAATCGTGAATACCGAATCGCACAACTCGGCCAGAATAGCCGCCTGATATCCGCTTCCCGTACCAATTTCCAGTACCCGCTCATCGCCTTTCAGCGCCAGTTGCTCGGTCATGTACGCAACAATGTACGGCTGCGAAATGGTTTGTCCATATCCGATGGGAAGTGGCTCATCGGCATACGCCTGATCGCGGAGATGCTCCGGGACAAACAGATGCCGGGGTACTTTCTCCATTGCCTGCAGCACCCGTTCGTCATCCACCCCGCGACGATGGATCTGCTCCTCCACCATGCGATGACGCCACTTCTCGTATTGCGGTTGTTCCGATTTCATTTTCTCGCGACTCACTTTGCCACACCCTCCGGCAATGAATCCCAGCAAAAAGAGGTACACCAGCCATTTCATGGTACCACCTCCTTTCTCCCCCATTTCCTCCCACATCTTTAACTCTCTCCACCTTCTCCCTTACTCTTTACTCTTTTCCATCCATCACTTGACAACATGTGCCGCCTGATACTCTGGTAACCGGATGTAAAACGTGGTCCCTTTCCCGGTTTCCGTTTCAATTTCGATGCTCCCGTGGTGTTCGTCCACAATTTTCTTTACAATGGCCAATCCCAATCCCGTACCGTTCTTTTTACCGCTGGTTACAAAGGATTCGAACAACCGGTCGCGAATTTCCTCGGGAATACCAGGACCGTTATCGGACAGTTCAAAAATCACCTCGTTTTCGCCATCGTAAGCGCGCAGTGTAAACTCACCGCTGTCACCCATCGCTTCGCGAGCATTTTTAGCAATATTATACAACACACGAGCCATCTTTTCCACATCCATATAAACCAACTTCCGCGCATTGTTCTCCATCTTCAGGGTGATATGGGTATTGCGAAATAGCTGCTCTAACTGAGGTTCCAGTCGCTGAAAAAGCTGTTTAACCGAACTCTTGCGCGGCAAAATGTTGGTTTTTCCTTTAGCAAAATCCAGGATTTCCCGGGTCATGTTGGTGATGGTCTGGATCTCGGTGCGAATAATCTCGGCAAATTCTTTCTTTTCCTCCGGACTGATGTTCTCATCCATCAGCAATTCCATGAAACCGTAGATACTGTTGATGGGGCTGCGCAGGTCGTGCACGATGGTGCTCATCATCTGACCAATGGCAGAAAGTCGTTCTTTCTGCAAAAGGGCTTCCCGTAACTCGTGGAGTTCGATGGCACGGGAGATTTTCTGGGCAACCAGCTCCAGCAGCAGGGTGTCATCCTCCCGCATGGCTTCTTTACCCCGGGGACGTCCCTGGAAGAAAAGCAGAGCCGGTTTTTGTTCCTCTCCCACCAGCTGAATACGCAGTGCCTTCAACAGTGCCGCATCCTGATTGGCCAGCACAGGAAGATACTGCAGAATAATCTGTCGATTCTCCGGATCGTCCAGCGGTTTGGGCGATTCGATGGCCTGCCACAAGTCACCCTCCAGATGAACCAGTGGCTTAAGCTGCTCGGTACCATTCCGGTCCAGCATAAGCATGGAATACTGCCCTTTCTGGGGGAAGACAATCACCGCCAGTTCGCCTTCCAGCAAAGAGAGAATTTTGCCAAGCATCTGGCTAAAAATCCGCTGCAGGTCAAACTCCCGGGAAATCAGCTGCTCGAACTCATACAGCAAATCCATTTCCTGGTACTTCTTCTCTAATTGTTGGTACAATCGGGCGTTGGAAATAGCAACCGCGACCTGCGAGGCAATAGCTTTAAGGATTTCTTCGTCCTCCTCAGTGAACTCGCCATCTTTTTTGTTAAGTACCTGAATCACGCCCAGCATCTTACGTTTATCGGTGGTAGTAACCGGTTCCCATACTGGAATACATAAAATGGACCGGGTACGATAGCCGGTGCGCTTATCCGTGCTGGGATCGAAACGTTCATCCTGGTAAGCATCGGGGATGTTAATCGTCTCGCCGGTGAGTGCCACCATCCCGGAAATCCCCACACCAATCTTTTGCCGGATTTCTTTTACTTCTGCCTTCAGGGCAATTTTGGACCAGATTTCGCCCCGGGCTTCATCCAGCAAATACAACGTGCTACGATCCGCATTCATCAGTTCGGTAATTTCCCGCATAATCAAGTTTAACAAATCTTCTAACCGCAGCGTGTTGCTCAGCGCCTGCCCGATGCGCTGGATGGAATAAATCTCACGTTCTTTTTGCCTGAGTTTGGCCTGCAGATCTTTTAGTTTCTCTTCCATATTAAATCCTTCTTTGGGTTAAGGGTTGGAGTATGAAGGATGAAGTAACGGGTTGCTCGGTGATGGGAGTAAAGGGGGAGAAGGGGAATAAGGGATATAAGGGGAATAGGGGATATAGGGGAAATAAGGGATATAGGGGAAATAAGGGATATAGGGGAAATAGGGGGGTGGAGGGGAAAATCGGTGGTGTTCATGGTTTCACTGGTGAAGAAAGGAAAGATAAAATGAATGAAGAACCAGAATGCCGGAGAAATTGAAGCGAACACCGTGACTGCCCCGATACACCGTCCACACTGTCCCCCTTCAAAAACAGGTCGCCGAGCGATTCCAAACCGTGTACCCATCCTTATTGTTTGCCGATATAAAAAGCAAACATGAACCGATGAAGCAGCCTCACAATGAGAGATACACTCCGTATAATTCTGATCACCCCAAAATATTTTTACGGATTTCGGCATTTATCTATCTGTTCTCTTTTTCTTTTCGTTTTCTTTTCTGAATTCATTCACCAGCTGGTGCGCCTGACGAAGGGGTTCGGGAATACGGTAACGAGGTGAAGCTGCCAGTACCACCCGGGTAGCGGTTTCCAGGCTAATTTTGTGCCCCACGGAAACAAACACTGGTTTGACTCCCCGGCGGGTGCGAACCGCACGTCCCACCACATTTCCCCGGTACACCAGCGGTGCCACCGCTCCGCGCTCTTCCCCCAACCGGTCATACTCCCCAACCAACAACGATTTGGCACAACCAATGGTGGGAATATCTAAAAACATTCCCAGATGGGAGGCCAATCCAAATCCGCGGGGATGTGCCACACCCTGCCCATCACACAGAAGCACCTGCGGGATTGTGTTGATCTTGCGAAAAATATTTAAAATGACCGGTGCTTCGCGGAAACTTAAATAACCGGGAACGTAAGGGAATGTCACCTGCGCCGCCTCGGTGTACATTTCCACCACTTCCAACTCCGGGAAACGCATGAGCACCACCGCACCATACAACACTTTACCAAACCGATTAAAGGACACATCTGCAGCAGCAATCAAACGGATATTTTGAAATGGAACGACATCCTCAAAAACGAGTTTTCGGCGCAAATTCGCCTGAATCTCTCGTGCCCGGTCAAAATCCACTTCCCAGGAATGTAATGGTACAATTTCCATGCTGCTGGAACCTATTTCCGGGTTCAGACAATCACCGGGAGCGTTCGCAAAAAAAAATTGGTGAACAACCCGGGATGTTTGATTGAATCGTGTTTCCGCGAACAAGGCTGGAAAAATAAAACAACGGGAAGTCCCGTCAGATACGGGACTTCCCCACCTATCACCTATTGCGTCTTGTGTTCTTCTTCGTAGAAGGATGCCACCGCACGCTCAGCATTCTCGTAAGTGTCAAAAATGCGAAGCAGCTGGGTAATCATCAACAAGCTCTTTACCTTCTCGGTTACGCTGGCCAGTTTCAGTTTTCCGCCGGCGTTGTTCAGGGAGGTCATGCAGGCCATTAAAACTCCCAGACCGGAGCTGTTCATCCACTTCACTCCCTTCAAATCGATGACCACCTTTTTAATGCCATCGGCAATCAGACTCTTTACCTTATCGTGCAAAGCGGTGGTTTCCGGTCCACCCATCATGTTCCCCGAAACAGTTAAGACCGCTACATCACCTTCAATTTTTTCCTTAATTTTCATAAAGTCTCCTCCGATGTATGTTTGGTTATCAGAACTGGAATTTTTAATATGTCTCCTGCTTTAATCCGGGACAGATTCCGGTTTCCGTTCAAATACGCCACCAGTTCAAATGGCACGCCGTATCGGATACGTGCCACGTTCCAGACCGACTCTCCGGAATTTACCTCATATTCGATAATATTCACAAATAGTTTCTCATTTAGATAACTTTTTAAGATTTGTTGATGATAACGCAACCGCGCCCGGGTGAACTGTTCGGGCGAGACCCGGGAGAAATCCAGACGCAGTTTTTGCCCCATATACAGGCGAGTGCGCTGTCCCATATCGTTAAGCTGGCGCAACCGGCGAACGGAAATATGTAACCACTCCGCAAAATGTCCCAGGGTTTCGTGAATAAACACTTCCGTCCATTCTCCCCGGGGAGTCAGTACAGGTGTCAATTCCCGCAGAATATTGTCCAGGCGGGTTTTATTCAGAACGGGTTCTCCCCCTCCCGGGGCAACAGCAAGTTTTTCCGCCTGCCCGGAGCCAGACTCCGAATTTTCCTCGATTTCAGCAACCGGTTCTGTCGTCTTTTGGGCAGGTGATATCCGTAAGTCCGGTGCCAGCAGTACAAGCTCCGGTAAGGTTTTACTGTACGGCAAATAGGTCTGTGCCGATTGTGACGGAGAGGCAGGATGCACCGATTTACTCATCTCCGCCTTCGCCAGCAAAGGAATTTCTTCCACATAAGGAGCCAGCACAGTAAAGTTCACACCTTCCATGGGCAGACGAATCCAGTAACCCTTTGGCACGTCATTCCATCCCCGCCATACCCGGTAAGTATAAGCGGGATTGAGCTTTTTGAGTGTATTGAGCGGGATGTTGAGCATTCGTGCCAGCCGGGGAAGTTTAACCGCTCGCTTCAATCGATACTGGACACTGCCAGGAAGCGGAATCGGTTGCACATTCGGGAAGTAGTGGTGCAGGTGGCGCATAATTTCCACCACCGCCAGAAATTCAGGGTAGAAATTGCGCGCGGCAAAACCAAACCGTCGATGCCGGAATTCCTGGCGGATTTTCAAATAATCGCCGCGGACCTGCTTTTTTGCCCGGCGCATGCCCGCCACACCAAAATTGTAAGCGGTTAAGGCCAGCGCCCAATCCTCTAATTCCTGATAATTGTATTTTAACAACTTTGCCGCCGCCCGGGTGGAAATAAACGGGTCCCGACGTTCATCAATTATTCGGTTCACCTTCATGTACAACCGTCCGGTAGATCGCATAAACTGCCACATTCCCACCGCACCGGCATGGGAACGCGCGTGAATGTTGAACGAGGATTCCACATGGGGAAGATAGCACAGTTCTTCCGGTAACCCTTCTTCCCGAAAAATTTCTCGCAAATAGGGAAGGTATGCCAGCGCCCGGCGCACACCATCCCGGAATGGCTCCAGCATACCCTGCTGAGCCCGCACCTGTCGGGAGAGCACCCTCAATTCCACGGGTCTGGCTTTTTCTCCCAATTGTTTCAGCACATACCGGTCAAATGCGGTTAACGAGTCGGCGTGGCCCAGATTGCGTGCCAGCCGGAACAAACGTCGGCTGATTTTTTTCTTAATCCGACGTACCTGTTTCTCACGCTGCCTGCTGGATACGGAGGTATCGAAGGTCACAATCCGGTAAATCAGCGCGGGATTTTCACTATCGTGAAAAATATACTGGTTGCTGTGGTAATGGGTAAATACCTGAATCCAGAAATTAACTTCCCTGTTCAGCTCCTGTCGGTATGGCCAATCCCCGGCATATAGCAGGGTTACCGCCAGTAATATCACGACAATCAGATTGATGGGAATTTGCCGTGTCATCGGAGTCCTTTCCACACGTTTATTAATGCGGTTTTATTGAAACGTTCCACGATTGTCTCACTATTAATATATTCAACCTGCTTTTCTTTCGCAATGAATTTCAACACCCGCCGGGCTACTGGCTTCCGCGGAACTACTCCTGACCACTGATACCTACGCTATTCTGTCCGGAAGCCTCTCCGACCAGCGGGATAATTTCTGGCGGAATTTTACCCGGTTGCATGATGGCCTGGTAAACCCAGTAATATTTCATGCAATTGCGGACGTACCGACGGGTCTGCTCGAATTCGATGTTTTCCATAAAAAAGTCGTTATCTGCCACGCCGTACTTCTTTTTCCAGCGTTGCGCCCGATGTGGACCGGCATTGTAAGCTGCCAGCACCAGATACGGATTCCCCTCAAATTGCCTGAGTAATTGCGAAAGGAAAGCTGTGCCCATCCGAATGTTCAGTTCCGGGCGGAACAGTTGAGCCGGATCGCGAAAACGCACTTTCAGCCGCGCTGCCATCTGAGAGGCAGTTCCCGGAAGCAGTTGCATCAGTCCGTAGGCGTTGGCATAAGAGAGCGCCCGGTGATCGAAACTGCTTTCTTTTTTCATTACGCTGTACACCAGCGCTTCGGGCACTTTCAAACTGTCCGACAAGGGTTGAACATGTTCGTGATAATAAAACGGGTAGAGCCGTTTGAACACCGGCAGCATCTCCGGAAGGTTCGCACCGGCAAAAAAGGTATTGAATATAGCCCGAAATTTTCGATAGGCTTCGCCATAGTTTCGCCATCGTTCGTGCAGTTCTCCCACCGCATAGAGATACTTCCAGTTATCTGTTTTCTTTTGTGCAGCACTAAGCTCCAGACTTCCCCGGTGGTTCCCTAAAAGTTCGCGAATTAACATTGCCCGATTGAAACTGTTTAAATAGTGCGGCAAATAGCTGTATTGCTGGTGGTGAAGTTCCCAGATAATCTGCTGAAATTGCTGGCGCACCTGTGCGGTGTCTGCAATCCGATAAAAAGCTTTCAGGTTGTAATAACTATCCACGGGGCGTTGAGCCAGACGGAGGTAAATTTTTTGCTGCTGCAAAGGTCTTCCTTCTTTCTCATAACACTTGCCAATCCAGTAGTCCAGGCGCGCCTGGCGGTAGGGGTTTTGGGTCCGCTTGCGTGCGCTCTGCCAGGCCTGCCGGGCTTTTTTGTACGCCTTTTGCCGATAGTAATTCAGTCCTACCCGAAAGTCCGCCTCAAAAGCAAATTCGTAACGGGGGTACTCCTGCACCAGTAACCGATATGTACGGATAGCCTGATTCATGTTTCCCTGCCCTTCGTACAGCCAGGCGACTTTCCAGAGAACTTCCGGTGCCAGATCATCCCGGGGGAAACGTTCCCGAAATTTCAGATAACTGCGGATGGCTTTGTCCGTACGCCCCAACCGCAAATAGCAGCGCGCAATGTGTAAATCGATATTTCGGAGCACCTGACCCGTCTGAATCCGGGAGCGGTTTTTCAAACACCAATCCAGTACCCGGCGATATTCCCCCTGCCGGTAATCGATTTCAACCGCCAGCCATTCCAGATATTCCTGCCTGTCCGGTGTAACGGAAAACTGGCGCTGCCGTTTCAGCAATTTTTGGGCAGCCAATAACTGCCTGCTTTTAAACAGATAGGTCATCATCGCTCGAAACGGCTTCCAGGGAATTTTTCCGGAATAGAGCCTGAGCAACTTACCATAAACACCCTCAGCATCGTGGTGCATGGGGTATTTTCGGAGAAATTTGAAAGCGTACTTTCGGTAGAACAGGCTGTCGCCCGGAAGTCGGGCAGTTTGCAGCAGCTTCAGATAAACCAGACTGCGGTCGAACCGGCGCTGCTTCAACATTCGGCGCAAATACTTGCGAGCGCTGTCGGGCGGTTGTTTCCGAAGGTAAATTTCCGCGTAAACCGAATCCAGCTCTCCCTGCAAAGCGGATTGAGGGTATTGCTGGCGTATCCGGCGAAATTGCTTCAGAGCAGCCAGAGTATCTCCCCGGGCCAGATATGCCATTCCGCGGAAGTAAACAGCATAGTCAGCGATAATGTCCAGTTTTTCTTCCGCCTGTCGGAATTCCAGTTCGGCTTCGTCCCACCGCCGGGTTTTGAACAGAGCAAATCCCATTTTAAAACGCAGCAACGGGTCGTGCTGCGCCAAATCCGGTTGCTTCTGAATCGCCTGCCGAAAATGCTGCAATGCCGCCTGGTAATTACCGGAACGGTACTCCGCATCACCAAGATAGTAATGATTCTCGGACAGGGAGGAAAGGGAACGAATACGTGCGGTGAGGAGCAGGAGCAACAGGATTGCTCCTATCAGAGTGGAATACGAAATAATTCGAAAGGCGAGTGATATGTGTTTCATGGCTTCGCTTATTTTTCCCTGCTCCGGCTTTTTCCGGGACGTAGGTTTATTATCGGTTTTCTTCTTTAAAATACAAGGGTTGGTTTACCGGAGGTGTGATGGATTTAATAATTTGGGGAAGAGGAAAATAGGGGGAAGAAGGGCTGCATGGGGATAGGGGAGATAAGGGGAATAGGGGAGATAAGGGAGATAAGGGAGATAAGGGAGATAAGGGAAATAAAGGGTATAAGGGGAATAAGGGGAATGGGGAGATAATGGGGGATGAGGAATGTAAAATGTAAAATGAATTTGGTGTATAGGATGTGAAAGGAAATAGGAAGGAAAAGTGTGGTTGAGGAATTTCAAGGTGTATTTAGAGGTGCAAAGGGGGTGAGAGGGAGGCTGGTGCTTCTCCAGCGGGGTAATTTCCTGATGAATTTATTACCGTGCCCTCTCACCCGATGATGTGGTCATTCTGCCGGTTTTTTCATACTCCCATTGCTTCGGCCACAAGCAGTGCAATGTCCTTGCCTTCCATTTCCTCGGTGCGCCCGGTTTCGTTGATGCCATCGTTAATCATGGTAGCGCAGAAGGGACAGGCTGTACTGACCA
>CAZBWV010000095.1:0-17021 GCA_964495805.1 uncultured Calditrichaceae bacterium | reverse complement strand
CTCGCGGCAAATGGCAGTGGGATTTAGCTTTTCTCTGGGAGTGCTCAAAGAAGTGCGCGATTCCCGACAACCCGGGAACCACTTCTCCTGGAAAGATTTGTTAGCAGATGCGGCTGGCATTGCCGTGGGGGTGGTACTGATAAATCAACCGTGAAAAGGAAGGCTGTAAACTGTTTCGGCAATGCTCAGGGAACACTTTTGGGTTCTTACAAAATAGCGCCTGCCAGTAACGGAATCATAATTTCATGATGTCCCACGAAGTAGTAACCCTTACCGGTGTTCTGGGTGGGACGTTGCATTACGTTTACTGTGGGACGATAGTGCCGGATCATGTCGAACACAGCGGAATAAAAACCGTACGCCGGGTAACCCAAATTGCGCACCACGGTGAGTGCTTTCAAAAAAACTTCCGGCAAAATCACCGCAGATCCCACATTGCACACAATACTTCCTTCGCTTAGCTGACTCAGGCTATGGCTGAATACCTGAAAATCCAGTAGCGATTTCTCGCCGAAAGCCGGTCCGTTCAGGTTGGGATGCTGGTGGATGATTTCCGTTCCCAGCGCCGGATGAATGCTGAGTGGCACATCATTTAAATAAGCGTTAGCCAGCAGGCTGAGGTGAAGATTGGGTGCCCGGGCTTCCACCAGCTTTCGTGCAACGGATTCTCCGTATCCCAGGTCGTTTCCGGCGTTTTCTGCCAGAGCACCGTTGATGAACTCCGCCGTCTCCCGTGCCATTCCGAATGAACCATCCTGCAAACCGGTAGCCACATCCTCGCTGGTTGTTCCCCACATGGCGACCTCCACATCATGGATCACACCGGCACCGTTTAGTGCCAGATGCCGGATGCGTTTTTGTTTCATCAGTTCAATTATCAGCGGGTTGAGCCCCACTTTGATCGTGTGAGCGCCCATCATCCACACAATTTGTTTCCCCTGCTGAATGGCGTTTCGATAGTGGTTTACAAACTCCCGGAATTCCTGCCCCATCAGGATATTGGGCAACCGATCGATAAACTCCTGGATGGTGGTATCCCGGTTCACCATTCCGGCAAAATCCTCCGTACGTACTTTGCTGAATCGTTCCCGAATAGAATAGGTTTTCACCTTTTCGAAAGTCAGGCGCTGATATTTCGATGCCATAAGCTCACCTGTTGTCGTCTTCTTTTTTTCGCCAAATTACAGAAGCAAAATCGGACAGGCAAGCGGATAGTCAATTGCTCTTCTGTCGGGTAAAATAATCGATGGCTCTCCTGCTCATTCCGAATGAATCCCGCAACATGCGCGTTTTCTTCCCGCAGGCTTTCCTTTTTTACCTTGTTCGATATTTTTGATTGCTCCCTTTCAAACAGCCACTTAACCCATTATATTTGTAAATGTTACCAATGGAAGGCGAAGCAGTAAAACAATGGCGACGTTTACCCAAAAAATAGTAGATGGATTTCTGGAGTGGCGTAGTCGGTTAAACGAATCGCTGGCACACTACTTTTTGCGTTTTCGCGCCACCGAGCACACCTTTATGATTATTGTGGCGATTATCATCGGATTGCTGGGTGGTCTGGGTGCGGTGGGCATTCAGTTTACCATTAAACTGGTACAGAAAATCTTCTGGGGGGAGTGGGAAACGACCCTGACGTACCTGAAAGAAGTACCCATTTACGTGAAAATTCTGGCACCCACTATTGGCGGACTGATTGTGGGAGCTATCGTGTACTTTTTTGCCCAGGAAGCCAAGGGACACGGTGTGCCGGAGGTTATGGAAGCCATTGCCCTGCGCAATGGGGTTATTCGTCCGCGGGTGGTCGTGGCGAAGCTGCTGGCTTCTTCCATTTGTATTGGCTCCGGTGGGTCCACCGGTCGCGAAGGCCCGGTAATTCAAATCGGTTCGTCCATCGGTTCATCCATCGGTCAATTTTTGCGGGTCAATCCCCAGCGAATGAAAATATTTGTTGCCTGCGGTGCTGCTGCGGGCATTGCTGCTGCTTTTAACGCTCCTGTGGCCGGTGCCCTGTTTAGTGTGGAAATTATTTTAGGTGATTTCGGTGTGGCGCAGTTCAGCCCCATCGTGATTGCCTCGGTAATGGCAACGGTGGTTTCCCGGCATTTTTTGGGCGACTTTCCCGCTTTCGAGGTGCCCCCATACGAGCTGGTCAGTCCGCTGGAGCTGATTCCCTATGGCATTCTGGGCATCCTGGCCGGATTTGTAGCACTGCTGTTCATTAAAACCCTGTACACCCTGGAAGATTTTTTCGAAGAGCTCAAGCTAAATGGCGTGATAAAAACCATGATTGGCGGTTTACTGGTGGGTATCATGGGAGTGTTTGTTCCTCATGTGTACGGGGTTGGTTACAATTCCATGAATATGGCATTACTGGGTCAGTTGCCCTGGATGGTGATGCTGGGGCTGATTTTCATGAAGCTGCTGGCTACCAGTATCAGCCTGGGCTCCGGGGGATCCGGTGGAATTTTTGCTCCCTCCCTGTTTATGGGTACCATGACCGGCGGTTTTTTCGGTGCGCTGATTCACCAGTTCTTTCCCCAGTATTCCGCCAGCTCCGGTGCCTACTCGCTGGTGGGAATGGGTGCGGTGGTTGCCGGAGCCACCCACGCTCCCATCACAGCTATTTTGATTATTTTTGAACTGACCAACGATTACAAAATCATCCTGCCGTTGATGATCTCCACCATCATCGCCACCCTGCTAACCACCAAGTTGAAGAAGGAATCCATTTACACCCTCAAGCTCATTCGCCGCGGAGTGAATCTGTTCCGTGGTCGGGAAATCAACCTGCTCCGCTCCCTCAAGGTTTCCGAAGTGTACAACCAGGACCCGGTCATCATTCCACCCAACACCAGTTTTAAAGAAATGCTGGAGATAGTGGCGAACAGTCCCCATTCCCTGTTTTACGTGGTGAACCGGGAAAACCGCTGGATAGGAGCCGTTTCCTTAATGGAAATTCGACAGGCGTTGAGCGACCAGGATTACCTTTCTGATCTGCTTATTGCTGCCGATCTGGCTAATCCCGAAATTCCACGGGTAACACTGGATGATAACCTGGATACGGTGATGAAGCTGTTTGGCCGGTTTGATGTGGAAGAATTGCCGGTGGTGGATCCGCGTGATCCGCTCACCATCATCGGAACCGTTTTACGAAAAGATGTAATCGACGCATACAATCGTGAGCTGATGCGCCGAAACCTGAGCGAGGAAATTTCCAGCTCTGTGAAATTGCTGGATACCGTTCAGGCTGTCGATTTTATTGACGGATATCTGATGGCGGAAGTTCCCGTGCCAAAATCGTTTGTCGGAAAAAGCCTGAAAGAGCTCAACATCCGTGCTCGATTCAATACGCAGATTCTGATGATTAAGCGGAAAAAATCCGAAGGAGACGGGTTTCATCAAATTGTTCCGGCACCGACCGAGGTGCTGAAGGAAGACGATCGGCTCATTGTGTTGGGAACCAAAGACGGAATTCAAACCCTGAAATATGCCGGATGACGGAATTACACAACATTCATTTACGGGATGCTACCGGTCGAAAGCAAACCGTGGAAATTTTGTATCAGGATGAGGACATCCTGGTGGTTAACAAGCCGGCCGGGCTGCGGGTGATTCCCGATCAATTTGTTCCTGCCTTTACCAATGTGAAAGCCTTGCTGGAGGCACAGTCCCGCAAACAGGGCGATTTGCGGGAGCAGACCATCTGGACGGTGCATCGCATTGATATGGATACCAGTGGCATTGTTGTATTTGCTCGCCATCCGGAAGCACACCGGGAATTAAATCGTCAGTTCGAAGAGAATCGGGTGGAAAAAACTTACTGGGCGGTGGTGGAAGGTGTTTTTCCCGAATCGGAGAGCGAAGGTGAGGTGGATTTCCCTATCGATACGGGTAAACGGCGGGGACGGGTACGCATCCACGAGCGGGGGAAACCGGCGCTCACCCGTTATCGGGTGCTGGAACAATTCCGGCACTTTGCCCTGTTAGAAGTGCATCCCCATACCGGGCGCACGCATCAGATTCGCGTGCATTTGCAGGCCATCGGGCATCCCCTGGCGGTGGACCCGTTGTATCACGGTGTCTCGCACCTTACTATTGGATTCCTGAAAACCGGGCGCCGACAAACCGGGGAGGTGGCGTCGGCTATCATCTCACGACTTTCGCTCCATGCCTACCGAATTCAGTTTCAGCATCCTGGCAGCGGTGAACCGGTGCATTTTCAGGCACCGCTTCCCAAGGATTTTCGTGCCCTGCTTAATGCACTGCGAAAGTGGGATAAATTATATTGAAGTGGTTTTAAGAAAAATATAATTTTTCTCTTCCCTGGTACAGGTCAGAAAGTTGTATTTAAAAAGTACTTTATTATCGCCAGAAAACCGTGAAATATTTGGAATGGCAAAAAAGTTTTTTCCTGTCCTTTTCCTTTGTGTGAATTAACAAAGATGTTTATCTTATTAACAAATTTAAAAAACTAAAATGAATCTGGCTTATGAATAATAAATCGGATAGTCCGTTTACACCTGGTGCACCGGTTCCAGTTGATTTCTTTGTCGGTCGAACGAATTTAATCAAAAAAATAACCCGATATGTTCGACAATCCGTTGCCGGAAAGCAGGAAAATGTTTTTTTAGTGGGAGAACGTGGAATCGGAAAGAGCTCTCTGGCATCTTTTGTCAGATATTATGCAACTTCCAATTTTAACATTCTGGGAGTCCACGTTTTTCTGGGAAGAGTAAAAACGCTGAAGGAAATGGTCCATCATATTTTTCAACAGATATTAAAGGAAGCAAAACAGGAGAAATGGTTTCCGGAAATTTCGCGGTTGTTTGGTCAATACATTACCGAAGTCGATTTATTTGGACTTACAATTTCATTTACTCCGCCTGAGAAAGAACTGGAAAAACTGGTAGAAAATTTCCCTCAAGTGCTTATAAATATTCTGGAAAAGTTAAAAGACAAAAAGACCGCTTTGTTTCTTGCCTTAGATGATATCAACGGATTAGCTGAACAGCCTGATTTTGCGAATTGGTATAAAAGTTTTGTAGATGAAGCAGCGGTTTCTTTTAAAAAATTTCCTGTTTTTATAATGCTTATCGGTATGCCGGAAAAACGAGATGCCTTGTCCCATCACCAACCATCATTGATGCGCATATTTCGGATTATTGAAGTAGAAAAGTTGTCGGATGAAGAAGTAAAGAGCTTTTTTCATAAAACCTTTGAAGAGCAAGCAGGTAAAAAAGTAGAACCTGAAGCAATGAAAATGATGGTGCATTATTCCAGTGGTTTACCTTTACTGATGCAAGAAATTGGTGATTCTATTTACTGGATCGATCAGGATGACGTAATCACTGAAAGAGATGCGCAAGTAGGAATAGTGGATGCTGCATTGAATATCGGGAAAAAATATCTTGATCCCAAGGTTTTGCGTGTGATTCGCAGTGAGCATTATCGTTCCATTCTTTACAAGCTGGGAGCAAGCTTCTCCCGTAGTTTCCGGAAAAAAGATATTGAAACCAAACTGACTGAAGCCGAGAGAAAAGTATTTCATAATTTTTTAAGGCGGATTCGACAATTGGGAGTGATTGAACCGGATACAGAACATGGGCGAGGAAGTTATCGTTTTGTAAACGAAATATATCCGGTTTATTTTGGGTTACAGAGTATGGTTCATCGTAGAAATCCGGAAATCTGACGATAAGTTATGGAACTCCAAAAATAAAATATCTGCTCTTGTACGGAATGTGGACGAAAATTTCTGTTAAATGAAAAAACAATTCAGTCTCAGGACAATTCGATTTCTCCTGGCCACACTGGTGGGCTTTTTCTTCTTTCTCTTTCCTGTTTCCCATCATGGCAAAATTACCGTTCCGTTTGATGTGATAATCAGCGGACTTCGGCATTCGTTTCCCCGCACTGTGGAGCTGTACACCTTTTTGATTATTTTAATGGGCGGAGTTGCGACGTTGCTGGTTCACCTGGGCAGGCTAACCCGCTATGCGGACGATTTTCGCACCTCCCGCACCATTGTATTCTTTCGCCTTGCCGGTTTAATCCTGGCGATTCTGTTTGTGCTGCGCGCCATGCCTGCACCCATCCACGAAGCAAAAATCGATGCGCTCATCTGGCAGGTGCTGGCTGTTTCCGTTGCGCTGATTATTCCTGTGGGAGCCATATTTGTGCAGTTGTTTGTGGTGTACGGCGGAATGGAATTTTTAGGCACGCTGGCAGAACCGTTCATGCGACCGCTGTTTCGGCTTCCGGGGCGGGCTGCACTGGATGCCCTGACCAGCTGGGTGGGCTCTTACAGCGTGGGACTGTACCTGACCCGCACGGTGATGCTACGGGGCGGCTACACACGCCGACAAGCATTTACCATTGCGACCTGCTTCAGTACCGTCTCCATTGGCTTTGTGGGTGTGGTGTGCTCCACCCTGGAGCTTCTCCACCTGTTTCCGCTGGTGGTCATCCTTTATTTTCTGGCCATCGTGTTTTTGACGGTGGTTCTGGTGCGAATTCCTCCCATCTCTCGGGTACCGGATGATTATGTGGCGGAACCGGAAGAGGAAGCGGGGTTTGACGAACCCACCGGAGGGCTCTTTCGCCGGGCGGTGGAGAACGCTCTTCGACGGGCGGCAGTCGCTCCACCGTTCCCGCGGGTGCTTCTCGAAGCGCTGGGCGATGGCCTGCGACTGGCCGCCTCCATCATTGGTACCATCCTCTCCATTGGAACCCTTTCCCTGATGGTGGCCAAATTTACTCCGGTATTTCACTATTTAGGTGCTCCTTTAATTCCGGTGATTCGAATCCTGGGACTCCCCCAGCCATCTGTTGTGGCGCCTGCCATCCTGGTGGAAATAACGGAGATGTACATTCCGGCACTGCTGGTTACCGGCGCTTCGGAAAGCGTGCGCTTTTTTATCGCCGTACTCTCTGTTTCTCAGCTTATTTTTTTCTCCAGTCTGGGACCCATGATTCTGGATATGTTTCGGGAAATACCGGTACGCTTTGGTCAACTCGTAGCATTGTTTCTCATCCGCACGGCGCTGCTGCTTCCCATTCTGGCGCTGGTGGTTCGTTTGATGCAGACTTTTCACCTGCTTCACTAACAAGTTAATTTATCCCATTGTTTCATTTTGCAACTTAGCGGTATTCTCCTGTTCTGGCCAATTCCCCGAAGAATATCGCCAGCGCAGGTTTCCCCGAAAACGTTCGCAACAACCCGGTCGGTTTGTTATATTACGCCGGTAAATTCAAAAAATTGAGGAAAGAATGACCTGGATTGAGATATTTGGTTACGCCGCATCGGTTCTGGTAGCCATTTCCATGAGCATGAAATCGCTGGTAAAATTGCGCACTCTGGGAATGATTGGTTCGGGCCTGTTCAGTGTGTACGGGCTTATGATTCATTCCCTGCCGGTGTTTGTATTAAACGGTTTTATTGCTTCCACTCATTTCTACCGGCTGGTACAAATTCGCACCAAAAAGGAGTATTTCGAGATCATGCGCGTTCCTGATGTGAATACGCCGTTTTTAAATCGGTTTGTCCATTTCTACCAGGACGATATAAAAAAATATTTCCCGGATTTTACTCTGAACAAACTGAAAAACCCGCACATCATTTTTCTGTTCCGTAATATGGTTCCCGCGGGGTTATTTATTGCTGAACCTCGGGATAAGGAAACCCTGGAGATTGTGCTGGATTACGTAACACCTGATTTTCGGGATATGAAAAGCGCTCATTTTGTTTTTGGGCGGGGGAAAAAGATTTTTGGCAGCAAAGGATACAAACGCTATCTGACCCGCGCCTCGGTGCGGCAGCACGAAAAATATCTGAAGAAAATGGGTTTTCGCCCGGTAACAATTCATGGTGAGAAGTATTTCGAGCGAGCCATTTAACCGAATGGGGAACAAATTTCCGCACATTCGTTTCTAATTAATAAAAAATCAGGAGGTGGTTTCATGCAGGAGAATCAGGAGTTTCGGAAAGCACGGGAAGCTGCAGAGAAACTATTGCAGGAGAAGGAAAAAGTTCAGGCGATGCTGGAAGAAGCAATCGCTAAAGCACAAAAAGAGAAAGTTCGCCTGAAAAGTTTCTGGGACGACCTGCTTACGTTAATTCAAATGGTTCGATCCTATTTTAATAAAGAATACCCGTTTATTCCCTGGCGCACACTGGTTTTTGCCGTGGCGGCGCTGGTGTACTTTCTCAATCCTTTTGATGTGATTCCCGATATGCTTCCTGGTCTGGGATTTCTGGACGATGCCACGGTGATTGCCTTTGTGGTCAGTGCCATCAAAGAAGACCTGGAGAAGTTTAAACGCTTTCGGCAGGAGCGAGGAATCGAGGTTCAGGTAACTCCCTGACCCCCGTTGAATTTTATTGAATCTGGGAAGGAAGAGGAAGTGGCACGCCATGGATGGCTTTCAGTTCGGTGGTTATGCTGCCGATGAACACCTTGCTTTTCATTTGCACGGGAATTTTGTACCGGTCATCGCTCAGCCATACCCACAACCGACCCTTTTGTTTGAATATTGCCTCCCCGCGCAAAACCGGTTCCACCACAATGCACCTGAATTTGCCCGCTTTCACTTTAATGGTTTCCCGCTTTTGTACCAGAACCTTCAGGTCGTAAATTTTTTTATTATCGTGATTGGTCAAATAAATGGGGTGTCCCACTTCCAGCTCCTGAGTTCGCACATAGTAAAAGGATGCGAGAATATCCAGCACGTAGGGTGGGATGGTGAGGTCAAACTCTTCCTGCGAGCGAACCCGAAGCGGTTCTTCGTTAAAATAACGGATGGTTTTCACATGGGCTTTCCCCATGTACTGGTCGTAATCCACTAACAGGTCGAACTTGTAGCCTCCCTCGCGCAGCATTTTTTTGAAGTGCCAGGAGAAAAGACCCAGTGTGTCCATGAGAGTTTCCACCTGGTCGCGCACTTTAAAAACAAAATCGAACGTTCGGGCAGAGCGGGCAGTGGAAACAATGCGATACGCCATGCGATCGCGCACCGGTACAACTTCCTGCACTTCCATGGTTGCATATCCGGCTTTGATGAATCCGTAACGGACTACAAAGTCCAGTTTTTCTCCCGGACGGAAGGCGTGATTGGGGACGTAGCGATCCAGCGAACGAGGAAGTGAATCCGAATCGGTGGTAACAATCTGAGTATCCGGGGATGCCACCGGGCGCACTGAAACCGAATCCTGTTGGTCGTTGAATCCCGAGCCCAATGCCAGTAAACCCGAAAAGGCGATTAAAAAAACTGCTCCAATAAAACGGGATTTTCCCATTCTCATTTCACTCAGTTTTAGAAGCTGAATCATTCGAGTGGGTATGATACGTACGAAATGCACGAATTTCAAGCAGTAGCTGAAACTGTTGCTCCCATTCCCGCCGTTTCCCTGGCTTTTTCAATCGAAATATAGCCGGCTTTTTATCTCCGAGATCATTCCGGCCAGCATGCTGTTGTGGTGGATCTGTTCGGCAATTTTGCGGTAGTTGTACAGGATGGCAGTATAATGGCGGTCGCTGAAGTAGTACCCTATGGATTGAAACGGCAGGTGGGTTAGTTCTTTGCAGAGATAAATGGCAATCTGTCGGGCGTAAGAGACTTCCCGCTGGCGGGAAAAACCGACAATCAAGTCCTGGGGAATATTGAGATATTCCGCTACAGTGCGAATGATGTCCTCGATTTTAATGCTTTTCTGGAAGGGGAAATGACCGTTTTTTTCCACCCAGCTGGTGTCAATTTGCTCCAGGATGCGCCGGGTTGCCTGCAGAGAGACGGGTTCACCTAACAGTGAACTCTGGGCAGCAATACGCACCATCACCGCGCGCATCTGATGAAGCCCTTCGGTCAGGGTACGAGCCAGCAACTCTTTAACCTCCGGAAGCAGGTTCAGATTATTCCTCTGACAATAGTCTTCCATCCAGCGAATACGGGTCTGGTAACTGGGGGGAATCAGATCAACAATCAAACCGCGTTTAAAAAAAGAGATCAAACGTTTTTTAAAGCCCTTGAGCTGGGAAGGAGGAATGCTGGAGGAAATCACAATCTGTTTGCGACGACGTTCCATTTCGCTGAGTAAAAAGTAGAGTCCTTCCTGAGATTTATTTTTCCCTGATAAAAAATGAACATCATCGAATAATATTACATCGTTTCTCAGAAATTGTCGGTTGAATTTATCGATATTTTTGGTTTGCAGGGCGTATATATATTCATTTACAAACACTTCGCTGCTGTAATAACGGACTTTCTTCCGTTTGGTTTTTTCCAGTACTGCTTTGCCTAAAGCATTTAGCAGGTGGGTTTTTCCGCAACCTGTATCTCCGTAAACAAACAGGGGATTGAAATCCGTTTTACCGGGATGGCGAGCGACTTCCTGGGCGGCTCGCAAAGCCAGCTCATTGTCGTTGCCCACAAAAAAATTGGTAAAGGAATAACGATTATCCAGATTAATCTCATCGCTGATTATGGCAGGAGTTTCGGTTTTTTCTGGTGTTTCTGATTTTTCCGGGGTTTCCAGATTCATTGTTTCCGGTTCCGAATCGGGGCGAGAGGCAATGAGGTAATCGATTTTAGCGTGAAGGCCAAATACCTTCTTAACTGCTGTGTGCAGGATTTCGTAAAAATTGGATTCAATCCATTCGTAAAAGAATTGAGATGGCACTCGAAGGATGAGCTGATTGTCCACGAAGTTCACCGGAATGATGGGCTCCAGCCAGGTTTGAAATGCCTGATGGGTGACCTTCTCTTTCATAAGCGTTAGGCACTGTTGCCATTTTCCCTGGACAGTTTCCGGTTGCGAGGCCGGGGTCTGAAGAGATCGTGCCAGTTCATTTCCCATAAAACTAATTTCCCTTTCCTTTGGCGTATTATCTTCCCTAAACGTTACTGTATTTGGCTATGTAAGATGCCGAATGCATGACTGCTTTTCGAAACAGCGGCACAAATAGTATAGAATTTTTCGGCAGAAATGCAAGCGAGTTGGGAAATTTTTTTGAAGGTTTTTAGTTTCACGTTAAACAAAGTGCCATAAGTTATGGGAAATCAATAGGCTTTGAAAAATGGCCGGAATCTACCCAAAAAGTTTTCAAAGAATTTGTTTTATCCTGTTTCATTGTTTAAATTAGTTGTTCTTTGATGAGGTAAAAAGGAGAATTAGAGATGGCCAAGGTATGCGAAATTTGCGGTAAGAAACCCATGTATGGCAATCATGTGAGTCACGCAAACAACCGGCGTCGGCGCCGTTTTGAACCTAATTTACAAAAAGTTCGGGTCGTGGTAAATGGTAAAACCAGACGGATGACCGTGTGTACCAGTTGTCTGCAGGCCGGCAAAGTGATGAAAGCTGTTCGTTAAAACGCAAACGATTCAGTAGCTCAGAATTTTTGGCGGGGGTTGTTCCAATTCCCGCTTTTTTTATGATACCCGGCACCTATGCTGATTTCGAAAAAACGTGTGCACTTTTTATTACTTTGCCTTTCTAACCAGAAATTCCATTACCCATACGGATAACATTGATCCCATCAGATAGTGAACAAAATCCCACCAGGCGAAAGAAGTTCCCAGTAACGTCCGCCCCAGAAAGTGTGAGCGAATGGCCTCCAGCCAGGCAGGATGCCAGAGTTGTAACACTTCCAGAAAGCTGGTTACCAGCAGAACGACCGTAACGATCCGCCCGATGAGTTCCCGCCGGGGAAAACAAAACAACAGCACCAGATTCCAGAACAACACATACAATATTCCCACCAGATAATTGCGCACCCAGATTTCCAGCGGACCGTGATAAAATTTACAGGCAAATCCGGTAGGGATTAAAAAGAATAAAAAGATGAGGATGTATTTGCGTAATTGGGTTTTCATTCGTATGTTTGCCGTCGTTTGAACGGATTCAGGAAATAAAAAATTTTTTTGTTGACTCCAATCAATTTTTTTATTAAGAACCAAGTCGAATTTTACGGAGTAAATTACGCAATCTAAGAACCAGGACGAAACTATTTTGAAAAACAAAGGTGAAACACAGCGAATAAAGTACGGAGGGTGTTATGGATATAGGAGATCGCATGGAATCCCGGGTGGTGGGCCGCGACGAACCGATGTTTGAGGAAATCTGTGAACTACTGGAGCTGGATCCCGAAACGGTGGAATATCTGGTCATTGAAGATTTTGAAGATGTGGATTATATGATGTTTGAAGAATATGAAGATATGGGGCCGGAAGAGGCCTGGCGTCCCGAACAGCGCTTGATTGAAGTGTTTTTTACCGATGGTACACGGGACGAAATTGAGATTGACCTGGATTCAGAAACAGACGAAATGTTAAAACGCCTGTTAGGGTAAGGGGTAGAAACCTGCAAGGCATGCACCGGGATACCAATGAATGAAGCGTAGGTCTGGGGTTCCAGACCTGTTTCTTTTTCATGCCTTCGGGTAATACACCCTGATCCGGGAACGTTTTAAAATAGCTTTTCGAATTGGAGTGGGCAGGGAATTGTGCAAACGGCCTCTCCATGGAACCCTTCCCCGAAATTTACTCTGAGTTCTTTTTTTTACTTCTGCGGGATTAAAATTTTCCTCCAAATTTAAATTTCATTGGTTACACCCAGATTTGTCGGTCCAGGCTGCGGTACTGGATGGCTTCGCTGATGTGTGCCGGTAAAATTTGTTCACTGTTTTCCAGGTCAGCGATGGTGCGACTCACTTTCAGAATTCGGTCGTACGCTCGGGCGGAGAGCCCCAGCCGCGAGATAGCGTTTTTCAGCAACTCCTCACCTTGTGCATCCAACCGGCAATACCGGCGGATATCCCGGGACTGCATGACGGCATAACAGAACAGATGGGAATTATCCCGGAAGCGCTGTAGTTGAACTTCTCGGGCTTTTTGTACTCGTTCCCGAATCCGGGCAGAGGTCTCACCGCTTTGTCGGCTGGCCAGTTCCCGGTAAGGAACCGCCGGAACCTCAATCTGAATGTCGATGCGGTCCAGCAACGGTCCGCTCACCCGGGCCAGATATTTCTGTATCTGCTGGGACGTACAGGTGCAGGTTTTAGTGGGATGGGTGTAGTAACCGCAGGGACAGGGATTCATGGCCGCCGCCAGCATAAAATTAGCCGGATAGGTAATGGATAGCAGAGCGCGGGAAATTGTGACTCGTCCATCTTCCATCGGTTGGCGTAACACTTCCAGCACGTTCTTTTTAAATTCGGGGAGTTCGTCCAGGAACAGTACGCCATGGTGAGCCAGACTGACTTCCCCCGGTTTGGGATATCGCCCGCCGCCAATCAGTCCCGCATCGCTGATGGTATGATGGGGTGAGCGAAACGGTCGGGTGGCAACCAGCGCCTGGTCTGCCCGGAGTAACCCGGCCACGGAGTGAATTTTGGTAGTTTCCAGCGCTTCTTCCAGGGTCATGGCCGGAAGAATGGTGGGAAGCCGTTTTGCCAGCATGGTTTTACCGGACCCGGGTGGGCCAATCATCAGAATGTTGTGTCCGCCAGCGGCAGCCACCTCCAGCGCGCGCTTCACGTGATTCTGACCTTTAACGTCGGAAAAATCCATTGTGTACTGCCGACTGACATCAAATAATGCTTCAATATCCACCTGAAAAGGCGGAATGTCCTCCCGGTTGTTCAAAAAATCAACTGCCTGCCGCAGGGTGGATACCGGATACACCTGGATGTCGCGAACCAGGGCTGCTTCCCGGGCATTTTCCTCCGGGACAATCAATCCTTTTAGACCGGCTTTTCGCACTTCCCATGCTACAGAAAGCGCACCGTGGATGGGCCGAATGGTACCGTCCAGTGCCAGCTCACCTAAAATCACGTGGTCTTCCAACCGAGACTGGGAAACTTCCCCATTTGCAGCCAGAATCCCGATGGCAATAGGCAGGTCGTATGCCGATCCTTCCTTGCGAATATCCGCTGGTGCCAGATTAATGGTTATTTTTTTAATGGGAAATTGAAACCCGCTGTTTTTGATCGCCGTCTGCACCCGTTCGCGACTTTCTTTCACTGCACTATCCGGTAATCCCACTGTGGCAAAACCCGGAAGCGTCTGACCTTCAATATTGGCTTCCACCTTTACCAGATAAGCATCGATTCCCATTAATGCGGCACTTAGAACCTGGGCAATCATGGTTCTCCCCGAACACGTTGTTTAAAAAAAAATCTTCTTTTGGATTCGTTTCTTTAATTTAGCATTTTTTACATAAAATTCAATGAGAAACCTGAAAAAAAGACGGAAAGGTTGATGGATGAATTTACCCATTGGTGTGGCAAATTCGGTCTCGGCGAATTTCTCATACGATCCGCGGGATGCTTACCGGTATGCCCGGCAGGAAAAGTTTGAACTGCTGCAGATATATCTTTCGGAATCCATGCTGGCATCGGAAAGCGAATTGACGGATTGGTTGATCGAAATTTATCGCAAAGGAGAACCATTGATCTATTTTCATCTTCCCGGGGATTTAAACCGGGCATTTTTTGAACAACCCATGTGGGAAACGTTGCAGCACCTGACCCGGAATGAGAACAATTTTCCCGTGATTGTGCATTTTGACGAAACTGCCGGGCTGGAAGAGATGCTCGCGGGAATCGAGCGGTTTGCGCAAAGTGGATTTCGGTTGTATCTGGAAAATTATTTTCGACTGAATGGAGCGGAAAACGCCCGGAAAAATTTGAAAAAATATCTGGCGTTGTTTACCCTGGCCAACTCCATGCAAATTCAGCTCCGGCCGGTGCTGGATGTCCCGCGGTGCTTTAACGCCAGATTACAGTTTCCTCCGGAAGAAGCTCTGCGCTGGTGCTATCAACTACTGAACTATTTTGGTAACCGTCATCTTCCATTACTGCTCCACCTCATCGATGTCCGGGATGCCGAACAATCCCGCTCTTCCTTTTGTACCATCGGTCAGGGAGTTATCCCCTATACGGAGCTGTTCCAATTTTTACGCAAAAACGAAATTCCACTGGAAGGCATCGTGCTGGAGTATGAGGATAAATTACATCCACTGGAAAGTCGGCCCATTCTGCAGCGGTCGCTCAACGGGTAAACCAGTGTTGCGAGCAGGGAATTCCTTTTCCGCTTGCCTTCCAGCAAGGGTTTTCGTACAATTTTCGCCGTTTAAACAGGAAAGAGAGGTGCCTGGTGAAACCATACATTCCGCAGCAAGCGAAGCCGTGCATTGTGGTTCATTATGCAGAGGTGGGATTAAAGGGGGAAAATCGCGGTCAGTTCGAGAATCAGCTTCGGCGAAATATTCATCGGACGCTGGCACCGGTTGGAATTAAATCGGTGGAACGCTCCTTTGGACGATTGCTGGTATATTTGCCCCGGGAATTTGACTGGGAGGAACTGAGTGAGCGGTTGCAAAAAGTGTTTGGAGTGGCACATTTTTCACCGGCCGCCATCGTTCAGCAGGATATGGAGCGAATCACCCGCACGGCAGTGGAAATGATGGCTCAGGAAAAATTCACTTCCTTTCGCGTAACCACCCGGCGTCCGCAGAAGGAGTTTCCGCTAAAATCTCCGGAAATTAATGCCCGGGTCGGTGCTGCCATTCAGCAGCAGAGCGGCGCGCGAGTGGATTTGCACCATCCTGAAGCCACCTGCTACATCGAAATTGTGAATAAGATGGCGATTATTTATGTGCAACGAATTCCCGGACCGGGGGGACTTCCTGTGGGTGTCAGCGAAAAAGCGGTGGCATTGCTTTCTGCTGGAATTGACTCGCCGGTGGCTTCCTATAAAATGATGAAAAGAGGAGTCAAAGTTATATTTGTGCACTTCCACAGTGCACCGGCAACCACTCGAGCATCTATCGAAAATTCCCGGCGAATTGTGCGCATTCTGACCCGGTACCAGTACGTAAGTAAACTGTATCTCATCCCCATTTTACCCCTGCAGCAGGAAATTATGGCGAAAGCTCCAGCGAAATATCGGGTATTACTTTATCGTCGGGTTATGTTCCGGCTGGCCGAAATGGTGGCTCGCCGGGAAAAGGCTGTTGCGCTGATTACTGGCGAAAGTGTGGGCCAGGTGGCCAGCCAAACGTTAAGCAACATCCGGGTGATTAACGAGGTGGTTTCCCTGCCGGTACTTCGACCACTGGCCGGGGAGGATAAGAAAGACATCATTGACCTGGCAAAAGCAATTGGTACGTTTGATATTTCCACCGAACCGTTCGAAGATTGCTGCTCACTGTTTATTCCTAAACATCCGGAGACCAAAGGCGATCCGGAACTGATTCGTCAGGTGGAAGAAAAATTAGAGATGGAAGAATTGTACCTGCAAGCATTCCGGGAAGCAGAAGTGGTAAAACTGAAATATCCGGAACCGGAAGATGGAAAATAAACCGAAGTAACCTTTTGAAAAAAAGAAGGATGTTGCCGGACACAACTTAATGAGGAGGCACTACTCATGCGGGTGAACCCGCAAAATCGAAGGTACCGGCAACATCCTTCAGTTAGGTTTACCCCTCTGGTGTAAAAGAGTTCCCGAAAAATTGGAAGGTAAGCGGTTCCGAAAGTTTATTGGTAAATATCGTCCTTTTCAAATTGCTCGCAACTGTCATCCAGATTGACTTCGATGTTACGGAGCTGGCACTTGTAATAGAAATTTTCCACCTCCCCTTTGTTATCGCTCATGTGGATAAACGATAAACGATATTTGCAAAATTGACACGTGCGGGGAACCGATTCGTGTTGATGAGCCTTGGTGGTGGACAAAGTGAATCGATAAAAGAAACGGGAGATGGTCTCGATATAGAACGAGATTTGTTGAAGAATCATTTTAATTTTAATCAACAGGATTATTTGAAAAATAAACAAACCAATAACGGCAATAATCAGAAATCCAACTGTCATGGGATCGGTTAAAATGGTGTTCATATTTTCCTCCACGTTTCCCTACGTTTATATACCCCGGAACTCCCTTTCCGGTTCTCTGTGCTTACCTTTAATATTCGTCTTCTTCGGAAAATAATTAATAGAAATCTGAAATTCAAGGCAGGA
>CAZBWV010000094.1:0-22773 GCA_964495805.1 uncultured Calditrichaceae bacterium | reverse complement strand
TCCGGGAATTGACGTTCCTTCCATTTCGGTAAGGCTTCCTACCGCTTCACAAACCCAATTACATTGGGAATCGGCCAATATGTGCTGTTTGCATCATTTTCATTAAAACCAGTCTCGTAACTCCCAAACAATTCTATGGTTTTATTCCCATACGAAAAATACAGGGAGGCCTCCGGACCACCCTCTACATGTTGGGCAGCCACAAGACCAATGGGCAGGTGAATTAAAATGTCGTTCAGATCGTGCATGGAATAGGGCGACCGGGAAAAAATAAATAGTACATTGCCATCTTTATCCTCACCCAGAGCGGCTTCGCTCCATTTTTTCGCCTGCCGGGACCATCTATTTTGCCCCGGACGCTTGATCAAACGCAAGTTTTGAATCACAATGTGGTAGCTTCTAATAATTTTAGCCATATCGTCTTCGTCGATGTCGAAAATCCGAAAAAGCGGAAGGTTACTTTGAACCGGCTGGAATGCCGCAACGGAATGGTAACCGGGATGGATCTTTCCGTTGTTGGTATAACGGAAATTTTTCATATACCCCACATTCGTTTTACCGTCCGGACGAAACATCCCGGCATTGATGGCTCCGATAAGATGAAACTGCTGACACCATTCCCTGACTGTTTTATTGGGAACCCCGAGCTCCGCAGCACACAACAGTTTAAACTCGTATTTACCCGGATCAATTTTAATTATCCAGATTCGAGAGTCTCCTACCACCGACTTCTGTGGTGATTCAAACACACCAATATACAACCCTTCCCCTACTTCTTCCCATCCTCCCGTTTGGGCCATTCCCTGGTAATGAAGTTCCGAAAGTAGAAAAAGCACACTTATCAGTAAAACCAAAGGAAACCACTTCATCAGTAACTCCTTATTTAAATCCCTTTTTGTAGGATTTATTCACCGAAGAATTTCACCGGGGGACGTTTTCACAATTTTTTCATTCGCAAACCACCTTAAAAATAAAATTATTCTGGGGGGCGACGAAAATAATCGTACTTTAGCGGGAAGGTTTCTCCACGGATCCATTTCACCACCATTTCATCGGTGAGTAACTTCCCCAGCACGCGATAACGGGAATCGGTTAACGGGCTTTTTTCGGAAATGTCCTGATTCACCACACACAGAGGCGGATTATAATAGCTGGAATGAAAAAAGGAGATGGTTTCGTTCTTGTAAATAATAAACCCCACGTGAATGTCCAGACCTACCAGATAAATCCCTTCCCCATTTTTCACAATCCAGCGTTGCACTCTGCTCATGGGGGCTGAATTGGAAAAGCGCCTCAGGGATTGGGTTCCCACCAGATTTTTAATTATATTTTCCGAAGGTTGTCTGGACATGGTCACCGGGATGCGGAATCCGGCATCCCGAAGCGTATTTACCACCAGAACCCCGCAGGCCACACTTCCCTTTTTCGGCTCACGCGTGTTTCCATTAAACGACCAGGGAGTACCTATCCAGGCAGGAAAAATAGTATCGGTAAGAAAATTGAATAGAAATTGCCTTGCTTCTTCCACAATTTGTTTTTGCTCTTCTGGTGTGGAGGCGTCAGCATATCGTCGCCTGAACTCCTCTCGAACCGCTGCCCCATGCGCCACAACTTTGCGGTACTCCGAATTGTTTACTGGTTGAGCCTGACTGGAAATCAATAAAATAAGGGAAGGAACGGGAAGTCCAAAAAGAACCACCATTCCAAACAAGAAAAAACGAACGATGGATTTCATGTTAAAACCACCGGATTTTGCTCTAATAATGCGGTTTCGCCTGCCGGCGGGTAATGCTGCAATGAAACGATTCGCCATACATCGACTGGTATCCAATTTCAATTTTTACCCGGGTAAATGCCGATTAGAAAAACGCAACGGCCATGTCGCTGGCGACTTTAACCCTTTTCCCCTTCCGTATTTCTCTTTCACCCGGAAAAATCGATTTGTTTTTCGCAAAGCGGAATATGTAATAATATTAGAATTTTTCATAAAAACGAAGAATATACGCTTTTGTCTTCTATAATAACACATTCAGCGAAAAATAGCAAGAAAATCTTGGGAATTTTCCCGATGAGCCCTCATCGAAAAATCGAATACGGAGGAAGACAGTCTCCATTTTGGTTCCATGGTAAAGGATGAGATTACGGATTCTCCTTCTAAATACCCGAATTGACCTTCCATCAGGGAGCGTAAAACATCATGAACTCACCAAGAGCGACAGATGTTTTCCATTCTTCCAGGGCAACTTCCCCCCAATAAGCCGATTTGAATACTAACTTTACCAGGCGCGCCGTGGTGGGTGTTGTCTCAATAATATCCGGTTCTTTATTATCGATAAATACACACACCTGACCTTTATTTTTTAATTTGAAACATACCGGATTGGGACCGGATAATGTGAATGTGGCCAGTTTTTTTAAATGATTTATGTTTGAATCGGGAGAAATCCACACCTGAAGTTCCCGGGTCGCATTATTTCCGCCTCCCGTTCCACGACTTTCGGAAAAGCGATTAAAAATGACCAACCGATTAAACTGCACCGGTCGGGTTAGATCAATCAACACTTCGGGGGAAGGTGTGTATCGGTTGCTTTTCCAGAGAGTCGCTCCCGACCCATCGATGATTTTACGGAGACTATCCACCGACTCCCCTTCACTGGCTGCCACTATCTTCGCTTCTTTCAGTAAATTTTCGCTCCAACCCGCAGGGGGGTTAAACCTGAAATCTTCATCTTTCGGGGAAAGCGACTTGATTTGAGCCATGATCTCTTCCATGCTCAACCCAATGTCCACCTCCTGTTGAGATCGTCCGCAGGAGACCAACAGTAACGTTAACCAGAAAAATATCCCAATTAGCATAAACCGTTTCATGGTTTCTCCAAATGGTTTCAAAAGAATTCACACATTTCGAATTTATCTCAATATAAAATAATTTTAGTTCATCTGAAACAAAAAATGTTTATACAGCCAGTGGAAAGGGAAATTTTCATCTGTCGTCAATTATCGGTCATGACAACAAATGAATGTGGGGATGCAGCAATTACTCCAAATGTCACCAACTCATCTCCCGTCTATCCGGTATTTTACTCATTGCCCGTTCACTCAAAGCGGTGATGGTGAGGGAAGGATTCACTCCCGGATTCGCTGAAATCATGGAGCCGTCGCACACAAACATGTTGCGGTAACCAAATACCCGATTGTCCCGATCAATTACTCCTTCGCTGGCATCGCGACCCATTACCGCTCCGCCCAGAATATGTGCGGTAGTGGGAATTCCCAGCAGGGTTTCAGTTAACAATACGGTGGGTCGTCCGCCGGCAATGCCAGCATACCGTCGGGCTAATTCCTGTGCCTCCGGAATAAACGCAGTGGGCGCTTTTCCGGAATCCAGTTGAGTGCGCACACCTAAAAATCCCCGGCTGAGTCGCAACGTGCTGTCGATTGTCTGCATGAAAAGCAAAATCTGTGTGCGCTTTGCCCAATCGTCCACAAAATAGGTGCGCAAACTCTGCACCGGATGCCCTACCAATTCCTGGAAAATACGACCCAATCGCACCAGCGCATTACCACCGCTCACCATGGGCGACATAAGGATGCGCCAGAATCCTGACCCGGCAGCGTAACGCACCGGTTCCAGATGGCTGTGGGCATCGGTGTGCAAAATGGAACCTATGGCTATTCCGTTGCAAAATTCGGTGTGTTTATCCATGGTGGTGATACCGATTAAGCTTTCTGAGTTGGTGCGCACTCCATATCCTACTCGATCAGATAAGCGTGGTAATGAACCTTTTTTCAGCTTCAGCAGTAACGGTACTGTACCTAAAACCCCACCGGCAAACACCACTCCTCGTGTGGTGTAACTTCCCCGGTTTCCCCGATAGGCAGTGGATTGCCTCCAGTAAACCCGGTAACCGGCGGAACCGTCCTGTCCGTCCAGCGGCACGACATCGTACACTTCCGCTTCCGGTCGAATGTGTGCTCCCCGCTTCTCCGCTAAGTACAGGTAGTTCTTGTCCAGTGAATTTTTGGCATTGTAACGGCAACCGGTCATGCAACCGCCACAAAAACGGCAACCTTCCCGTTCCGGTCCATCTCCGTTAAAATAAGGGTCAGGCACTCTTTTTTCCGGTTCCCCGAAGAAGACACCCACTTCCGTAGGTTCAAATTCATCCGGTTTACCGATGGCTTCGGCCAGTTTTTTCAGTGCCAGATCCCCGGTATCCAGGTGCGGATTGCGAGTTACTCCCAGCATGCGCTTTGCCAGAGGATAAAAAGGTTTCAGTTCTGCTTCCCAATCCGCCAGATGCGCCCAGCTCGGTGCAGTAAAGAAGTCCTTTTTGGGGACCGGAAGGGTGTTGGCGTACACCAGCGACCCACCCCCTACCCCCACACCGGAGAGCACGGTAATGTGCCGAAAAAAAGATAATCGAAACAAACCGAAAAATCTCAGTGATGGCAACCAGAACCAGCGCTTGAGATTCCAGTTTGTTTTCGGGAAGTCCTCACTCCGCAGACGCTTTCCCTTCTCCAGCACCAGCACCCGATACCCTTTTTCACTGAGCCGAAGCGCGGATACAGACCCGCCGAATCCCGAACCAATGATAATGAAATCGTAATCCAGAGAATGGTTACCATCTGTTTGCATGGTTTACTCCTATGGTTTTAGGGAAAAGGGAAGGGGGATGTAAAATGTAAAATGTAGAATGAAAAATGTAAAATTGAAAAAGGAGGAATGGGATAATGTGGATGTCAAGAGTTCTCATGCTTCTGTTGATCGCTGTTTTTTAACGGAATTCATGCCATGTGCCGATCCACCTGGTCGCCCCAAAGCGTTTCATTACAGATATTTCAGGGTCAGGTTGATCAGCTTTTGCACCCATGGAACATAAGGCGGATACAACAACTTCAAAGGGCTGTATCGCCTGTGTTTCAGAATGGCGCGCTCATGGGAGAAGGCCCGGAAGCCATAAAAGCCATGGGCATTTCCGTGACCGCTGTTGTTGATTCCCCCAAATGGAAGATTCAGATGCAAAAAGTGTAACACCACGTCGTTAATACACACGCCTCCGGACCGGGTGTTGGCTATAATGCAATCGATCGTTTGTTTGTCCCGACTGAAAATGTAAAGCGCCAGCGGCTTTTCTAACCGGTGAATCAGCCTCAGGGAATCGCACACATCGTCGTAGCGAATGACCGGCAGGATGGGTCCGAATATTTCCTCCTGCATCAAAGCAGATTTCGGAGAGACACCGGTAACTACCGTGGGGTCGATGTAACGCTCCTCGGCGCTCGTGTGGCCACCAATTTCAATTCGTGCTCCTTTTTCCAGCGAGTCGTGGAGCAGAGCGGTGAGCCGCTGGTGGTGCCGAGGTGTGATGACTCTGGAATAGTCGGGACTCCGCAGCCGCTCCTGCTCGGTGTATCCATACGTCCGCTGAATTTGTTCTTTCAGCAATGCCACAAACTCGTCGTGCACCTCCCGATGCACCAGCAAGTAATCCGGAGCAATGCAGGTTTGCCCCATGTTCATGTATTTACCCCAGGCAATTTTGCGGGCGGCATCGTTCAGATCGGCTGTTTTGTCCACAATCACCGGAGATTTTCCACCCAGTTCCAGCGTCACGGTGGTGAGATGTTCGGCGGCTGCTTTCATTACGATTTTTCCCACCGCTGTGCTCCCGGTAAACAGAATATGGTCAAACGGCTTTTTGAGCAATGCAGCAGCCACGCTGCGGTCGCCTTCGAACACATAAGCTTCGTTTTCCGGAAAAAGGGCGGTTATCATCTCCCGAATCAGTCGGGATGTGTGAGGGGAAAATTCAGAAGGTTTCAGAATCATGGCATTTCCTGCCGCCAGCGCAGAGACAAACGGTCCCAGAGATAAATTGAACGGGAAGTTCCACGGGGACATGATGAGCACCACCCCACGAGGTTCGTAGCGAATCCACGCTCGTGTAGTAAGCAGTGCCCGTGTGGGAGGCACCCGGTGCGGTTTCATCCACCGGCGCAAATGGCGAATGGCATGCTTGATTTCCGAAATGACCACATAAATTTCTGTCAGATCGGTTTCCGCCGGAGGTTTCCGAAAATCATTGTACAGCGCCTGTTGAATGGCAGGACGATTCTGGTAAATCCAGTTCAATAAGCGCCGGAGTTTGGCTGTGCGCTCTCGAGCACTCGTCCGCGCCAGCACAAACCGGTTTGCTTTCTGCATCCGAAAGATTTCATCGATGCGTTCCTGTAAGCTGACCATCACGCTTCGTTCTGGTTCGATTGGTTCGTTCATAATGGGAAAATATAATGCAAAATTCTTTTCAGGCAAGCTCGAAGCGGGACCACTGAATTTTTTGGTTTTTTTAACCACTGATGGCACTGAAGGCACTGAATTTTTTTGAAGGTTCTTTGGTTTTTTTAACCACTGATGACACTGAAGGCTCTGAAATTGTGTGAAGATTTTTTCTGAATTTGGGTTTTAACCACTGATGACTCTGAAAACACTGAAATTAATTTATTGATTCATCTTTATTTGGGGTTTTGACTTCTGATGTCACTGAAGGCTCTGAAACTAATTTGAAAGTTTATTTTATTTGGGGTTTTGACCTCTGATGACTCTGAAAACACTGAAATTGTTTGAGGGTTGATTTCTAAAAAGGTAAAAATTGTCGGCAGATGAAAAATTTTAAACCAAGGGTGAAACGGAAGAAAATGGTTTACTGTGTTCAATGATGTTGGACGAATGAGTTATACCCCGGAGCACTCTGTTTAAAGGGTGCATAAGGATTCGGTTTAATTTAACCAGTACACTGTGTTTGTTACCTTTAAATTTTTTATCCTCCATTTAATTCTCACACTATTTCAAATTCCTTTTGGTTTTTACTTCAAGGCTAACAAAATATTTTCTCCACCTCAACAACCATTCTTTCCTTGATTAAAATAGGAATCCTTATTAATATCCATCCAGGCAGGATGTATCCCCAGGGACGGAAATCAATCTAATATAAAAAAATTGGAGGAGTCCAATTATGGCTAATCGACGCGATTTTTTAAAGACAACACTGGTAGTGGCAGGTGGTATGGTACTGGGTAAAACCACCGGCGCTTTCGCCAAAATAGAGGGATTACCCTCGGGAATCATTTACACGTCCGATGATCCGGGACAGTGGGAAAAGAAAGTGGGCAGCCATGCACCGGTGGTGAAGATCGAAGGCAAAAAGGTTACTATCACCACCAAGCACCCCATGTCCCAGGCCCATTACATCGTACGACACACCCTGGTGGGTTGCGATGGCACTGTTATTGGCGCCAAAACTTTTCAGCCCACGGACAAAGAAGCGGTTTCCACTTACGAATTGCCGGACAAAAAATTCAAGAAGCTTTACGCAACCAGCTTTTGCAATCAACACGATTTCTGGATGACTGAAGTGGAAATGAAATAAAGGGCTTGGTCGGAGTCCGGTCGGTAGGGCCAGACTCCGGCATTTATCTCCACGCGGCATCCCCTGCCCCACGGCAATCTGTTCCATCCCTTGAAAAATATTTTTCTTCCATTCCATCCGGAAAGGTTCTTCCGTATTTTTCAGGAAATAAAATGGAGGCGTTTGTGTATCCGGAACAGCCGTATTCTCCCCAGCATCTGACCACATGGATAGAACTTTCGGAGGAGAGCTACCGAAAGAATCTTTCTTTCTTCAAACGGATTCTATCTCCGGGGAGTGAGCTGTGTGCGGTGGTGAAATCCAATGCTTATGGACATGGGATGTTACCCATTGCACAACTGGCGCGGAAGTACGGGGCTTCTTCTTTTTGTGTGCATGCACTGGATGAAGCATTGGCGCTGCGCCGGGCGGGCTTCCGGGAAGATGTGCTGATCATGGGTCCGGTGCTCCGAATTCGCCTGCCTGAAGTGCTTAAACACGATTTCCGGCTGGCGGTTTTCCATCAGGAAACACTCCGGGAACTGGATCGACTTACCCGGACACTCCGGAAACCGGTACGAATTCATCTGAAGCTGGAAACCGGCACTTACCGCCAGGGAATTGAACCAGACGAACTCCCCGCATTTCTGGAGATAATTCGAGATAACCCACTTTTACAGTTAGAAGCTGCCTACACCCATTTTGCCAATATTGAGGATACCACAACCCACGAATATGCGTATCATCAGCTCAAATTATTTCAACAGACCACCGAGCAAATTCAGACCGGTGGTTTCCCCCGGCTCAAACGCCACACAGCCTGCTCCGCAGCCATTTTACTCTTTCCGGAAACGCATTTCGATATGGTTCGGCTGGGCATCAGCCAGTATGGGCTCTGGCCATCGCGGGAGACGTTTGTCTCTTACAAAACCATTCATCACACCGGAGACGAAAAAATGCTGGCACCGGTGCTAAGCTGGAAAACCCGGGTAACTCAGATTAAAACGGTGCCCCGTGGTCGCTGCATTGGATATGGATGTACCTACCAGACCACCCGCAATTCACGCATCGCAGTGCTACCAGTCGGCTACGCAGATGGGTACGACCGCCGACTCAGTAACCAGAGTTATGTGCTAATTCGGGGAACCCGCGCACCGGTACGAGGCAGAATTTGCATGAACCTGATGATGGTGGACATCACCGACATCCCCGGTGTACAACTGGAAGAGGAGGTGGTCCTTATCGGACGCCAGGGAAATGAGCAGATTACTGTGGAACATCTGGCCAGCCTGGTGGGCACCATCAATTACGAATTTGTGACCCGGATTAACTGGGGGATACCGCGAATCGTGGTATAGTCAATATTCAAATAATCGTTACACCTGGCAAATACCCTTGCATAAATTTCAGGATAAAATAGAGCCTGGAGGTTTTATGTTCATCAAACTCAACGTTCCGACTCACTCGCAAACGGAATTGATCGATGTGACACGTGAGGTACAGCAGGCGGTTAATCAAAGTGGTATTCAATCCGGGGTGTGCCATATTTTTGTGCCTCACACCACCGCCGGTGTCACCATCAACGAAAACGCCGACCCCAGCGTAGTGCACGACATCCTGAAAGAACTCAACAAAGTGATTCCGTTCAACGACAATTACCATCACTTAGAGGGCAATTCAGCCGCTCACATCAAATCTTCGCTCATCGGACCATCTCTAACGGTGATTGTAGAAAACGGTCGACTTCAATTGGGTACCTGGCAAGGAATTTACTTTTGTGAATTCGATGGTCCCAGACACCGCAAGTTGTGGGTGAAGGTGATGGCAGGGTAAAAGCGGTGGATATGACTCAAATCTGAATTTCACCGGGAAGCTCCATAATGCAGGAACTTCCCCTTTTGTTACGATATTAATTTCTCCAGAACTTCCCCATAGCGAAAACCGGTCATTTGTTCGCTTAATTCCCATAACTTCCGGCGCACTTCCGGACGATAAGCGATGGCAGCAGGACGCGCTTCCCGCCGGTTGGAAAAGTATTTACCGGTCACCTGTTCCAGTTCCGGAGCACTGGCCAGATACACACTGGTTTGAGCACCTACTTCCACCGGTGCACCGCCCATGCCCCAACCCGCATGCAGCAATTTGGTACGGATCACTCCGGGATGCAGACAGTTGGCAGTGACACCGGTTCCCTTCAATCGTTCAGCCAATTCAAAAGTAAACAGAATATTACACAATTTGCTCAGGGAATAGGCTGTGTACCCGTCGTACCCTTTTTCTCCCTGGAGATTGTCAAAATCGATGGTGTGGGCGTGCGCCATGGAACTCACCGTGACAATGCGGGCCGGTCGGCTCTGCCAGATTTTTTCCAGCAATAAACCGGTAAGCAGAAATGGCGCCAGGTGATTGACCGCAAAGGTCATTTCGTAACCATCTTCGCTCACACGTCGGGTGGGTTCGAACACACCCGCATTGTTTATCAGCACATGCAGATGCGGAAATCGTTGCTGAAACGCCTCTGCCATCTCGCGGATTTGCCGGAAAGAAGCCAGGTCTGCAGCCATTGCTTCCACCTGTGGATTTCCGCTCTGGTGCCGAATCCATTCCGCAACCTGTCGGGCTTTCTGTTCATTTCGTCCGTGCACCACCACCCGGGCATCCAGACGTGCCAGTTCCAGAGCCGTCTGCCGCCCGATTCCATCCGTCGCGCCGGTAATCAGAACCACTTTCCCTTCCATTGAACCCGTTTGTGGCATGGCAACCTCCTTCAGTTATTCCGGGGTCTGTGTCAACACTTCGTTTATTAGATGCTCAAAAAGAGATGGTCGGAGGGTGATCACTAAAATTCCCCGGTAATTTTTTAATAAAAATTCCAGCACATGGCGGAACCCTTCACCCCGTGCTTCCAGCGGACCATATTCATCCAGAAAAAGTACATCGCAATCCAGGGACTGCCGAAACACGCCTTCAGCCCATCGAAACGTCTCGGGTTCGAAGCGAAAGCGTCCTACCTGCAATTTTCCCGGGGAGGAATCATAGTGTGTAGCCAGCAGCAATCGCTTACCGGTACGGATATCCCGAAGCCAGTAACGCCACTTCTCCCCATCGCGAAGCTCTGCCTCGCTTACCACCCCACCCACACACTCTTCTTGTTCCTGAATTCGGTTTTTGAGCAGATGCAAATAAGCGGTCTTCCCGCTGTTCCGTGAACCCACAACCAGAACAATTTGTGGCCGGATACGCTCCATTTTCATTGTCCGATCCGCACCCCGGCTACAAATTCACGGCCTGGCATGGGTACACCGTATTCGCTGTAGTAAAAGCGGTCGAATAAATTTTGCACCCGCAGGTAAAGCTGAAACGCCTGATGCCAGCGGTAGCTCAATCGCACGTTTACCAGCGCAAAATCATTTAATCTTTCCCACTGGCGGGTATCCGGATTCTGAAAATACTGACCGGCGGTGTAGCTCGCCTCCACACCGGCTTCCATGCTGGCAAACAGAGGAAGATTTCCCAGCACATTCAGGCGATGCTGCGGGCGATATTCCAGATGATCGGAGTCCCGCTCGGGAGAGAGATTTCTGGCCTGGAGATAAGTGTAATTCATCGTCACCAGCGTTTGCTGATGCTGCCAGCGCAATTCAACTTCTGCCCCGGCCAGCAAAGCTTCGCCCACATTTTGCATCTGGCGAATTCCTTGCTGCAGATAGGTTTGAGCAATTAAATCTTGCAATCGGTTATAAAACAAGGCACCCTGAACATACCAGGCGTCGCGCTGATAGGTGAACCCCAGTTCATTGTTCCAGGAACGTTCCTCTTTTAAATCCGGATTGGCAATACTGGTGCCCAGCCGTTCGGAGTACAGCTCTTTCAGAGTGGGAAATCTGCTCTTGCTTCCCATAGCCAGATGCATTCTCCATTGCCGGGCAAACCGGTACTGAAAGGCAAGCTGAGCATTCGCCAGAAAGATCGGGTCGCGCAGAGGACCATCCGCTGCTTTCAGGGGACGCAAATAATCACCATCTATTCCCGCCACGGCATTCCAGCGGGAGGAAAGGCGAACCAGTTGCTCTAATCCCACCGTCCAGGTTTGCATACTGTACTCCTGGTATGGCTCTCCATGACCGGAATTTTCCCGATGCACATCGTGTTTTACAGATAGCACCGCGTTGGTTTTTCCGAAAGGCAACACATTTAACGAAGGATACAGAATAGCCCCTAAGGAATAGTCGTCGTACACCGAAGTGAATGCGTAACGGCGGGTCTGAGTGGTGTAAGTCTCATCATCATAAGACTCCAGGCGGTTTCGATACCGATCTGCATACCAGACGGTGCGCAACGAAAAAGCCTCGCCCCACTGGTGGCGGGTATTGACTCCCAGAACGTACTTTTTCCATTCCGGGAATTTCCAGTACCGCGGTCGGGAGCTTAACGCGTTGGGTGGTACTCCAAACGAATTGTCCACTAAATGAAGATGCACTCCAAACTGGTGAAACGCCCCCGGGGAATAAGTGGCTTTCAACAGGATGCTTCCTTTTCGATAAGCGCTGTTGTCCCGTGTGCCACCGTCCTCATTGGGCATGGATTCCGCACTGGCAGGCAGCCGAAAATAAGCGGCGGTGTCCAGTGCGGCGGAGAAAAAAAGGTGCCAGCGTCCCGGATTCAAAGACAATCGGGCTCGCCCGTAAAAACGACTCTGAGTGGAACTTTCCAGCCGTACCTGAAATCCGTTCTCAGAATCGGGAGTACCGGTGAGGATGTTCACTGTTCCACCCAGGGTATTGGCTCCATAAAGAATGGAAGACACCCCTTTGGATACGCGAATATTCCGATAATCATCTCCTACCAACTGAGCCAGGTCCAACAATCCGTCGAAAGGAACCGAAATGGGGATGCCGTCCAGATAAACACTAACCTGCCGCTGGGCAAATCCGCGAATTTGCAGGGTGGTTTCATTCTTCCGGGAGCGGGAGAGATACAGACCCGGAGAAAAAGTCAGCGCAGAGGAAACCGAATGGGCTTCCCGCCGTGCCACCGTTCGCCAATCAATTTGCTGAATGGTCGCTGTGGTTACTCCCGGCTCAGCGCTGGCCTCAACCACAATTTCGCCCATGCGATATTCTGGAATGCTATCCGAAGCCGTGGGATGATTCTCCTGCTCTGCTCGTAACCATCCAGAAAAGGTGAACAAAAAAATCCCGATGACAAACATCCATTTCATCGCGCTCTCTCTCCTATCGACCTTGTCCTGCACTTTACACAATTTTCCAACAATAAGGATTAATCAAAGAAGAGAAGTATTACGGTTAACCATTTCCATAATCAAATGCTGTGAAACGCTGTGAGGCATCAGCTACACCATTCCCGATCTTTTCCTTTTACAACATTTTAAGAATTGTCGGACAATCGGTTTTGCGGGGAGGTGTAGCTTTCGGCAAAATGAAGCAGGCGAGCCATCAGCATCACCAGAAAATGAAAACCGGCGCGGGGACGGTAGTAACTGGTACAACTTTGTCGGAAATCCTGAAATGTTTCCCGGGCAATTTCACGGATTCGCGGGAGCAGGTTCATGGAAACAGAAAACACTTCGCTAAAACGGACCAGACGCAGACGCTGAAAACCATGGGACATCTGTTCCACGGAAATGTTGCCGGTAAACGTTTTAATCGCAATCAGAATGATAACGCTGCGGGTGGCCATTTCCACACTCATGCGAAAAATATCGCGGGAATAGGGAATACCCCAGAACAGGGCATCGCGCTGACCGATAAAAATGGGGATACCAAACACCAGGATTCCTAAAAACAGCAGAAATTTCCAGCGCAACAGGATGGTCAGTGCTCGTCGATCCACTAAAAACACCAGAACGATTGCTATTGGTAAAAGGTACCAGAAGTTTCGGATGGAGCTGGTAAGAGCCAGAACCAGTAGAATTCCGGAAAAAAGGGCATAGCGTTTCATGAATGCGCTCCTTCTGTGTGATGCAACCGATGCAATTCATTTTCCACGCTGCGCGAAAGGGAAAAAGCGACCCATCCCGCCAGCGCCCCCATCAGGGCATGGATGCCAGCGTATATTGCCACAATGATGAGCAGATGTTCGGTGTTCAGATGCAAAATCTCGGCAATCCGGGTGAAGGTTTCCAGGTAAATGCGGTAAATATTGGTACCAAACACAATCCCCTGAGAGATAAATGGGTGGACAATGGTGTAAAGTAACAGCAAACTGCCAGTCAACATATAGCTAAGCCGGTGGATGCCGAATAACAAAACCAGGGCTTCGCCCAGGAGTGCTTCGATAAGAATGGCCAGAAACGGTCCGGCGATCACCGTACCGATGGAGAAAATCTTTAATACCGCCGCCACGGCACCCATAATCAGGATAGAACCCCGACGCGGGACAAAGTAGCGCCCGGTGAGAAAAATGACCGCTGAGAGGGAGGTCAGCATGGCTCCACCCATCGGAATGCGTAATCCCTTTAGAGTGACTCCCACGGTCACTTCCATTAATCCCCACAGGGCGCCAAACACAGCCATCACCACCGTATCCCGAGCGTAACCGTGTTGTCCGCCTGTTAAAGAGGCCACCAAATCTTCCTGAGGTTCAGAGCTCTTCATGAATTTTCTGCCTTTCCAGGTACACCAACAACGTGCGTAAATCTTCCTGAGTGTTAATATTGTGGAACAAAAAAGGGTGATATTCCGGCATTTCCACCGGCAAGTAAACTTCCACCGCCTGCAGATGTTGCAGCGGCCGGCGCAGACTCAACTGACGTGCATCCAGAAAACGACGGATGGTGGGTAAAGCACTTTTCGGCCACAGAGCAACAAGTGGTTCCATCCCTTTGTGGGAAACCGCTACGATCGGCCGATCCGTTTCGGTGTACCGACTCAGGTATTCAAATATCCGTTCGTTGAGTAGCGGTGCATCGCAGGGAAGAGTGGCCAGATAGGGGGTTGGCGTATGCAACAAAGCGGTGTAAATACCCCCCAGTGGTCCCAAACCAGGAAAAACATCCGGGTAAACCGGGGTTTGCGGGAAAATAGTGATGGGTTGCTCTCCGCTAATTACCATTACCCGGGGAGCAATGCGGTAAGCCAGTTCCACAGCCCGATCCAGCAATGTTTTACCGGAAAGCATGACCTGACATTTAGGCGAACCAAAACGAGTGCTTTTCCCACCTGCAATGACCGCTACGGTTAATTCTTTCATGTCCATCCACTGTATTTTAAGATAAAAAAAAGCCTCCTGCTGAATTGGCAGGAGGCGGAATGTTCATCGAAAAAAATGAATGCAACCGGCATAAACGGCCGGTCGATTCATTCTCCTTTGCCAATTCAGGACAGTTTAAACCGTTAAACTATCCATCGGGCAGGGTAACCGGTTGCCCGGTTACCCCAGCGCCCGGCTGCTCCCGGAGGGATCAACCGGATCGGAGAAGAAAAACTTGAAATAGATCATCAAATATGTTCAAATATAACAACCGCTACAATAAAAATCAACCCTTTCCCCTCGGGTAAGTAAAAAACATACCATACGGCATGGTCCAGATTATAATGTTTTTCAAAAAAAAGATTTCATTCCAACAAAATTAGCATTTTACCGATCTGGTTGTACACAGAAAGTCGCGCATTCTCTTCCAGCGCTTTTCGAAAATCGGGAATCCATTTTCGGAAATGATTATTTAAAAAATCAGAAAATGCCTCCCGTGCTTTTCCAGAAAGTTCAGGGATTCGTGTGGCAGAAAGCAAATAGGCCAAAAATTCCAGTTCGGTGGAAAGATGATCCACCAGTCCAAGTTCTGCCTGAACACCCCACTCCTGATAAACCCGCATAATGTCGTACACCACCGAACCCATTAAACGACCTTCGCGAAAGAACGATTCGTATGGCGGACAGGGTGTTGTGGGATATCCGGTGATAAACAGACGAGTATATTCCGCCTGCAATTCCATTAAAGGGGAATTCAAAAAAGTGCTGACGATCTCCTTTAAATAAGGAAGATTCTCTTCTTCCTGTCGAAATGTTTCCATCACCTTCAAAAAATCGGCATCCGGATAGGCAAAAGCACGCACCAGAAACCGCAGCAGCAACTCCTGTTGATTCGTGGTTAAATTATTCATAAAAAATCAATTCAATCCATATCCATTACCAGGGATACTGATATACCCCCACATGCAACACAAAATATCGCAACAAAAATCCACCGATCAAAACCAGAATACTGGCGGTAACAATCAACTTACTCCCCAATGGTTTTTCTTTCCGGATAAAAATACTATAGCTCTCGATGAGCAGAGGAATAATGAGTCCCCCGATTAAGAATCCCACAATAAAGACGGGAGATTTGAACAAAAGCTGGGCGGACACCCTGGCACCGGTGGGTAAGAAAAACGCAAAATTGAAATAAGCGCCCAGAATAATGAGTTCCAGAACAATGAGTGCCGCATCCAGTTTTTCCAGGAAGTCATGAATTTTATGAACCGCTTCGGAGGGGGAAAAGCTGGAAAGGAACATGAGATAAGCAGCACCGGTGGAAAAAGCCGACACCACGAACAGCAGTGGCATAGCCGGAGTATTCCAGAACGATATACCCGGTGCACCGGATATGAGCAAACCGGTGTAAATAGCCACTAAAAATCCCATGGTAGCACCACCCAATGCCGCCAGACGATTTACACGTTCCAGCAAACCCAACAACCAGGCAGGCAGCTTCTGAATAATGGATTTTAAAACCGGCCATTCTTCCAGTAACGGGATTAGATAAACGGTGGCCAGAGCAAAATATCCGTTAATGAAAATGACACCCCAGAATATCCAGGAAGTCGGATTGGTTAATGCCAGATAAGCTTTCATGGGTTGAAGCATATCCGCCAGTAGAAAAATGGAGCCAATTCCCAGAAAGCCCATGGAAGAAACCACCGCAATAGAGAGCATTTTACGATCGCACTGAGTAAATATATGAATCAGAGCAGAGAGGGCAAAGACAGCCCCACCCAAACCGCCCAGAAAGAGGTATGCGGCAATTTGCCAGTGCCAGACTTCTTGAGGTATGAACGACATGTATCGATCCTCCTACGTCTCACTCAATATAAAACACTTTGGGATTGGTGCCCAGCTCGGGGCGCAATGGTTTTGCCTTCCCGGAAACCGCCAGGCGATGAACTTCGCTGCCGGGATCATCCAGATCACCGAAAATCCGTGCCCCGGTGGGACAGGTTTCCACGCATGCCGGTTCGCGCCCTTCGCGTAAGCGATGCTCACAGAAGGTACACTTATCCACATGGGGAACCAGATGCTTGACATCTTCGCCAAAAATCTCCTTTTCTTTTTCTACATCCTCCTTCTCGTAAGGATATCGCGCATCGTAGGGACAGGCAATGATGCAGGCAAAGCAACCAATGCAGCGGTCGTGGTCCACCAATACAATACCATCTTCCGTTTTGTAAGTTGCACCGGTGGGACACGCAGACAAACAGGGAGTATTTTCGCAGTGCATGCACAGACGAGGAAGAAAAATACGCTGAACATCCGGAAACTCACCCTCCGTCCGGTCTTCCACATGCGTGCGAAATTTATCGTTCCAGAAAGGTGTATTGTTTTCCGTTGCACAGGCTACCATGCAGGCACCGCATCCCACACACGCCTGCAAGTTCATAACCATGCCATAACGTGCCATGCTAAAACTCTCCTTGCTTAAATTTTATGAACACGAACGGTAAATTCCTGCGACATAAACGAAGCCGCAATGGGTTCCAGGCGATACGGAACCAGATCGCTCAACGGTGTTCCTTTCCCCGAGGCAACATGAAGATTGGGATTCCGACTTCCGTAGGAAGAAGGCAGGTACACCGTATCCGGTCGAATAAGTTCGTTGGTAAATAATGTTGCTTTCACTTTATTTCCAAACTGAACGTTCTCAATCTCCACCCGATCACCATCCTTCAGTCCCAGCCGCCGGGCACGGGTACGGTTCATCCAAAGATGAGTGAAATAAGCATCTTTACTTCGGGAAATGGCATCCAGCAGCATATTATTATTGTTGGTGGAGGCGTGGGAAACGATAGGAGTTTTGCCGTAAATAAAATAAAACTCATCATCGTTCAGGGAATGATGCAGCGGTTTGTCGTTTTTGGTTGTTGCCGGGACATATTGCACAATGGGATCGAAAATGGGCGATTTGCCGGCCTGGCTGGCAAACTGCGCCAGCAGGGGGCTGTACAATTCCAGACGGCCTGAGGAGGAAGGCAACGGAATGCGGTGAGGCATCGCTGACTCGTGCAGAAGCTCCTCAGCAGTTTTAACCAGGAAAACCCCCTTTTCCCGAATTATTTTCTCCACCTGATCTCCGGTCATGTGCCTGCCAGTTGCCCGCTGATAGTGATGTGCCATGGATTCGAAGGCAACTTTCAGAAATGCCTCGTTCAACGGTTGGTTCGCCTTTTTATGACGGTACACCTCCTTTTTCAGTTTATTCGCATCCAGTCCGGCATATTCGGCTACCCCTTCTATGTACTGATCAAAAAATCCCAGTCGTTCGGCTATTTCAAAGAATATATCCACTGAATCCCGGGTATCGTAAAGCGGTTCTACCGTACGTAGGCGGGTGGTGTACCCTAAGTCCGGAGCAGGTCCCAGCGGATAAAGCAGCGGTTCATTCCGTTCCAGATAGGTATGGTTGGGCAAAATCACATCAGCATAAGCTGTGGTGTCCGAGGGCAGTACATCGATCGCCACCACCAGTTCCACATCCGGATGGGTAAAAATTTCTTTCCAACGGCTGGCAGGGAAGTAGTGCCGGATAGGATTGGCGGCATTCAAAATAAATGCTTTAACCTGGTACGGTTTTCCCCGATAGGAAAGCTGACCACGTACCGACTCCAGTAATCCGCTATCGGCCATCACCGGAAGCATTGCTCCCGGTTTACCCTGCTTCATTTGCTGCTGAGCCCAGATGAAAGAAAATGCCGGGTGCCCGTGTTTCCAGGCACGCGGACTGGCATACGTTGCAACAAACTTCTCTGCGAATTTCATTCCGGGCAGTTCCGCCACGTTCTCCGGTTGGGGTTTACCCGCTTTTTCTCGTTCCCAATACTGCTCCATCTTATGCTTTAATTCCCCGCTCATCAGCCAGCCACCCGGTTTATCGATACCGCCCACCAGGGTCTGAATAATGGCCTGAAGTCTGCGCTGCGGCAGCAGATTGTGGTACCGAGCTCCCATCCAGCCGGGATCCACCAATGCCGGTCGGGACTGACCGAATTCCGTCGCAATCCGTTCAATGGTTTCGGCGGGGATATCGGTAATCGCAGCAGCCCATTCCGGGGTGTATTCTTCGGTTGCCTCATAGAAATAATCGAACACCGTTTTCACCAGGGAATGTCCCGCCGCGTTAAGAGTGGCAGGAGCATGTAAAGCGGGTTGGATGCGTTCGCCGCTGGTACTCCGTAAATTACTATTGGTAAAGGCAGGAACGGTGCTCACCCGTCCCCGAACCGCATCATACACATAATACGCTTGAACCCGTCCTGAAGAATCCTTCCGGGTAAGCAACTGAACCACACCTTTCTTATCCCGGTATGCCAGGAACGGGGCATTACTGTGTTCAACCAGGAAATCTTTTTCATAAAGTTTTTTCCGTAACAGCACATGCAGCATGGCCAGGAAAAACGCCATATCGGTTCCCGGTTTTATAGGTAACCATTCATCGGCTTTAGCGGCCAGTTCACTCATTCGCGGATCCAGGCACACTACCCGGGCGCCCTTCTTTTTGGCTTCGCCAAAGCGCACCGCCCGCGCTGTGGAAATCGCTGCCACCGAAGCATTGTTCAGGCTAAACAAAATGTAACGAGCATTCTCAAAATCAGCCAGAATCTCGTCGTGCACATTGAAATTACCGGTCACCAGGTCTGTGCCTAAATGTCCTGCCGATACGCAATGCTGCATGGGGGAGGCAATAATGTTCGGTATCTGATAGGCACGGCTAAAAGGCAGGGTAAAATGCATGTACGAGACGCAGGCGGTCCAACCACCCACCAGGGCAATCTCATAAGGGTTCACCTTCTTTAATTTTGAGGCAATATAATCATACGCCTCTTTCCAGCTCACCGCCCGAAACTTCCATTCACCCCGCTTACTTCCTTCCACACGGATGAGCGGTTTTTTCAACCGATCCGGATCGTACGTTTGCAACCATCCGGCCTGACCACGGGCGCAGATCTTCCCCCGGTTCAACGGACTGTTGGAATTGCCCTCAATCTTACGAACACGCCGAATTCCACCGCTTTCCTGTACCTGAACCTGAATATCGCAGAACGATGAGCAAAAATTGCAGATACTTGGTACCCAGAAGGTGGAAGATTGCGCTTCGGCTGCTTCGGCTGCGGTCAGATGTGAAGCAACATTCCAGGCAGGCTTTAACAAAGCCAGTCCACCCAGTGCGCTGGTGATCTTCAAGAACTGACGTCGATTAATTTTTGTACTCATCTTCTTTACCCATGGATTTATCCATTTATTATCACAATGAACAACTGCTCATATGAACAACGCAAAAATACCATTTAAAAATTGATCACAGCGAATCATCATTTATGATCAAAAACGCTGCGAATTAAAAACCAGGATATAAGACCCGATAGTAAACCGACCAACAGATGGGTCAGTATCAGAATCAAACTGGTGGTACTGTCGGAAAGAGTGGTTTGTGCGCCGGGGAAAAGAAATCGTTCCAGCCATCTTTTAAACAGCACAAAATGGGATGACTGACAAAACACTCCTTTCGACAGTAGCGGATGAAACAAACTGTAAAACTGAATTGCTATACCAATCAAAGAAAAAGAGAATAGATTAATACCAGCCAGTAAAAATATTACTTCTGCCAGAAGAGCTTCCACTAAAATAGCCAGAAAAGCACCATGAAACACCATTCCCGACACAAATAATTTGAGCGTTGCAGCAATCACTCCCATAAGTAACAGCGATCCGGTTGCCGGAACCCACCATCGTGCCCACAGTAGCAAAAGGGAAATTATAAACGGAAGCAGAAAACCAAATAGGGCTGGTTGCCAGGATTTAATTAGACCACCAAGATAAACTTCGGCAAGTCCCCATAAAAATCCACAACATAGAACCTTGAACAGAACCGATTCGCCTTCCTGAACCCAGCTTTTCCAGAACCTGGATGAGAATGCCACAGCTCACTCCGTTTTAAAACGCAGCAGAGGGTGATACCCTCCGCTGCGTTTATTCACTTCATCAGGATTTACTTTTGATAGAACGGTTTACCCGGAAGCTTGAAGTTTACAACCTGTTCATTCATCTGCTTAATATCATTGTCGTGGCGGCTCTTATAGTAATTCCAGGTAGAATCGGCGGAGTATTTCAAACCCATATAATGATCTTTGTTTTTATACCGCTTCAACCACAGGTTCCACTGGCTCTCCGATAGTAATCCGTGTTTATAAGCGGCTTCCACATTCTTATAAATTCGATCCCAGTAATCGGGATAATTGTTGTACACAAACGGTGTTCTGTTTTTCATAACACCAATGCCCCATTCATTACCGGGGACATCATACAGGGAGAAAGTAATAAACTTGGAGGGGTGGGTAGAATGGACCCATTTTTTCGCTTCCGCATCGCCATGTTCAGCTGCCCAGGTAATTAGTTCGACCATATCTTCTTGCATCTCCCAGATTCCGTGCCACTGAGTGAAATCCGCACCCATCATTTCGGCACCATGGCGGAAACGGCGCCCTTCATGATGCCAGGCATAGTACATTTCATGTTCAGGAACTTCATCCCAACCATTCAAAACCGGGCTGGAATAGTACTTGTCGCCAACTTTCAGACGTTTGATCGTGCCGTTGGCAGTCAGCTTCTTGGTCCAGCGGACAAACTCACGACGAATTTCATTATACTGCAAATTCGCCAGGTCGGCAATCAGGAAATAAGTATCCACAAAATCGGGAGCATGGCAGTTTTTACAAGTAGAGGTCATTCGATCGCGTTTCACTTCCCAATTGCCCAGGATATCTTCATTCCAGACCGTGCGCATACTCCAGGTCAACTGCGATTCCCAGGCCAGACGGGCACTGACATTATGCGTGAAATCCTGAGTTTTGTTACCATCCATATGGCAGGTGGTACATACCGGTACCTCGATGGGAATTTGCTGATGGTTCCGGCTGTCGTACCCCATATCCCAGTTTTTACCCTTGGCTTTAAAAATGTTACCGTGTTTGGACTCATTATAAATCTCGATGTGAGGATGGTCCGGGCCCATGTGGCATTCGCCGCAGGTTTCCGGCTGACGGGCCACCTCGATGCTGAAGGAATGTTTGGGATGGCACACATCGCACTCGCCCACACTGCCATCCGGCCAGATGTTCCCGATCTGATGGCATTCCTCGCAGCCATGTTTGGTTGCAATTGGGAACTCAAACACCGCCCGGTCGGCATTTTTAATCAACCAGAACTGGTGAGCATGTTTACTCTCTTCAAACTCTTTTACTTCCTGCTTATGGCAACGAGCACAATCCTTGGGAGTGGGATGGCGGCCGATGAGAATATCGCTCTCGGGGCAGCGCTGAGCATCGAAATCGCTCTCTTTGGCCTCGTGGCACTCATAGCAGCCAATTCCCATCACCGCATGCTTACTTTCCTTCCAGGCATCAATCTGTTTAACGGCAATTCCCTTTTCTTCATGGCAAGTGATACACTTCTGACTCATGGCATCAATTTCAATCTCCGGCTTATACTCGCGGGACTTCTTCATCTCCATGCCCGCAATGATGATAAGCGTAACAATCAGAAGTGTACTGAAAATACCGATCAACCATTGTTGGGCTTTAATTGTGTCCATAACTCCTCCTGTATATTTGTCAAATCGGTGATTTACAATTGGTTAAGCAGAAAACATTTCCCATACGGTCATTCCTACCGTTATTAGCAATGTCAATCCCCCAACCGCATAGGCCCACAGTCGTCGCTTATTCTCGCTCTTAGCAATAATGGGATCAATAAACGGCCAGAACAGCATCAGCACCACAAACAGACCGGTGACAATAATCCCCACATTTAAGGGAACCAGTTTCAGGAACCGATACATGGGGAAGAAATACCACTCCGGTTTGATATGAAGCGGTGTGACCGCGGGATTTGCCGGTTCTCCCAGACCCGGAGGAAGAATAATAGTGAACGTGCTCATTACAGTTAACAAGAAAAGTGTAATAATTATAATCTTATAAAAATGATGGGGATAAAAGGAATAATGTCCTTTCGGGAATCCTTCCGGTTCAGATACGCCATGCAAACGCAGAATGATAATATGCAAACTGATGAAGAAAATAATCAACGGTGG
>CAZBWV010000093.1:0-40260 GCA_964495805.1 uncultured Calditrichaceae bacterium | reverse complement strand
AACTGGTGCTGTTCATGAATCTGTTCTTCGGCGGTGCCACTTCCATTCCGGAGATGGTGGTAAAAACCTTTCTCATCTGGATGGTATGCGTATTCGTGGAAGTGGGCTTTCCCCGCTTCCGGGTGGAGCAGTCGGTGCGCTTCTTCCTGAAAGTCCCGACAATTATCGGCATCATCGCCGTGCTGATGTACTCATTTTAATTCTTTGACAGGAAGGAAAAGAATATTTGGACAGGATAGACGGGCAAAAAAATTTACCGACAGGATGAACAGGAGAAACAGGATAATAAATCGACAATTCTGCTGCATTCGGAAACCCGAATATGAATTAACACCGCGGCTTTAGCCCGGTGATCAGCAAGTAAAAAACAGAAAAGAAACCGTTTCAACGGTTTCGGCCTGGAATTGAATAGACTGACGGTTGTGAGCGCCCGAAGTTTGGGTGAATTTAGGATGGAGAAACATAGTGAGTTAACCATTAGTAAACCGCTGAAGCGGTTTATTCAAATAGTCGAATTACTGTGTACCACCGGGCTAAAGCCACGGTGTTAATGAATGAGTGAGTGGTAAAATGTTACCGATTTTGAAAGCACAGACACAAATTAACTTTGACGGGAAGTTTTCAGATGGAAGATACTCATTCTCATCCTGAAAATCCTGTCAAAAAAAGAATTTTGGACAGGATATACAGGATAAAACAGGATTGACTTTAGAGATTAAGACTTTTGATTGTGGAGAACTCTAAGGCTTTGATTTCAAAAATGGGAGACAGGATAAAAAAACAAAAGTTGAAATAAGCAAATATTTAAAATCATCCTGAAAATCCTGTTAATCCTGTCAAAAAAAGAATTTTGGACAAGATGAACAGGATGAAACAGGATTAAAATACAAATTCAAAAATTCTGGGGTTTAAAAAATTTTGGATTTTTGATAAGAAAACAGGAGTTAAAAATCCCAATAAAAATGAGCCAAAATCAAAAATCATTGAATCATACAGGAATTCTTGTTCATCCTGTCAAAAAACAAAAACAAGAAACAAGGAACGATAGATGAAGGACGATAAGAAGAAAGAAGAGGAATTCCCTTTCGAAGAATATTACTGCGATGCGCGGCCAAAGGTGGTGCAACCGGTGGCGAACAAAATTGTGCGCAACTTCTACAATTGGGCGCAGGCCAACTCTCTGTGGATTCTGGCTTTTGGTACCGGATGCGGTTCCATCGAACTGCCCCCGTTGTACACTGCCCGTTACGATGTCTCCCGTTACGGTATTTTCCCCCGTCCCACACCGCGGCAGGCCGGTGTATTCATCATCAGCGGATACCTGTCCGTGAAAACCCTCAAACGGGTCATCCGCAGCTACGAGCAGATGCAGAATCCCAAGTTCGTGCTGGGACTGGGCAGTTGCACGGTTAACGGCGGGATGTACTTCGACAGCTACAACACCATCAACCGGCTGGACTACTACCTGCCGGTGGATGTGTACATTGCCGGGTGCATGCCGAGGCCGGAAGCCCTGATTGCCGGATTCAACAAACTGAAAGAGCTCATAATGGCCGGTAAAGCCGAAGGTGCCAACAAATACGCAGAAAACTTCGACTGGTACAAAGCCAATCAAAAGAAAATCATTAAAAACTGGGATATGCCCGAATACAACTGGTAAATGCTATGAACGAGATTCTGAGCCAACTCCAAGAACGTTTTACCATCACTGCCGAACATCGCCAGCGGGACAACCTGCTATTTGTCACCGTCCCGAAAAAAGAGGCGGTGGAGGTGGTCACCTACCTGCGGGACTACCTGGGCTACCGCCATCTGGTGATGATTTCTGCGGTGGATTACATCGAGCGGAATGTATTTCAGCTGACTTACCTGCTGCACAGCTACCGCACCCACACCGATGTGGGCGTGCGGGTGGAGCTGGAACGCGACCATCCGGTGATGGACAGCATCCACCACCTTTGGGCGGCAGCCCAGGTGTACCAGCGGGAGCTGAAGGAAATGTTCGGTATCGATTTCCCCGGCAGTCCCCGGGTGGACGAGCCCATGATTCTGGAAGGCTGGGACAATATTCCGCCCATGCGCAAGGACTTCGATACCAAGAAGTACGCCGAAGAGACCTACTTCCCCCGTCCGGGTCGCTTTAGCCTGGACCCCAAACAGGAAATGGAAAAGAAACTGTATCCGTTAGAGACCGAGGTGAAATATGAAATCATCCGAATTGTCCGGGACAACCGTTACGATAGAAAATAGCGCCGAATATCGGGTGGTGGATACCGGGAACGCCCGCCGGCACCCGCATCTAATGCCAGCAACGGAGCGTTCGCTGAATAGCTGGGAACCCTTCTGGGCGCAGGAACCCGAATTCGACCTGAACTCCGGGAAATATGTGAAAATCTGGCAGGGTCCCCAGCATCCCGGCGTTACCGGCAACATGGCGCTGGAGCTCACCCTGGAAGGCGACATCGTGCGCCAGTGCCGCACCCACGTGGGTTACCTGCACCGCGGTTTCGAAAAGCTGATGGAGCGGCGCAAGTACATCCAGTGCTTCCCCATTGTGTGCCGCATTTGCGTACCGGAACCGGACTACAACGAATATCTGTTCGCCGCAGGGGTGGAAGAACTGGCCGGAATTACCGTACCGGAGCGCGGACAATGGATTCGCACTTTTGTGCTGGAGCTGATGCGAGTCGCTTCGCTGACCATGGGATTGGGTGGCCAGGCAGGCGCCACCGGGCTGGGAACCATTGGCCAGTGGGGTGTCGCCCACCGCGATTACGTGCTGGACCTGTTCGAAGAACTCACCGGCGGACGGGTGTACCACATGTACATCGTGCCGGGGGGCGTGCGCCAGGACTTCCCGGAAGGTTTTCCGCAGCGGGTGGAGGCAGTGCTGAAAAAATTGGAAAAGCTGATTCTGGACATTGAACGGGTGATGTTCAACAACACGGTATTTAAAATGCGTACTCAGGGACTGGGTTACCTTCCTCCGGAGTGGGTGGAGCCATTCGGCATTACCGGCACCACCGCCCGGGCGGCCGGAGTGCCGTTAGATGTGCGCAAAAATAATCCGTATCTGGTGTACAACCAGCTGGATTTTAAGATGATTCTGGGCAGTGCATCTGATGTGTACGAACGCACCCTGCTGCGCAAGGAAGAAATTTTGCTCAGCATCGACCTGATTCGCCAGATACTGAAGAAAATGCCCGCGGGTCCGGTGCGCACCAAACTGCCCAATCCCCTGCACTGGAAGGTACCGGCGGGCGAAACCTACGTGCGAGCGGAATCCGGGCGCGGCGAAATGGGCTATTACGTGGTATCCGACGGGAGCGAGTATCCCCGACGGGTGCATGTGCGCGGCGCCAGCTACACCCATGCCATGGCGCTGTTAGAACAGTTGGCAGTGGGCGTCAGCGTGGCCGATGTGGCACCGCTGATGGTCTCCCTGCAAACCTGTCCGCCGGAGATTGAACGGTGAGGCAGGTAACCAGAGGATTGAAAGCAGGGTGGCAACTGGATTTCCGGATGAATTTATTCAAGCGGACTCCCGAACATTCGGAGCCCTGGTCTGGTAAATCGAATCCGGAAGCCGGTGTTTGAAATTTAAATTTGTTGTTGTCACAGTGAGAAAATAGCGGTTTTCAAATACGAGGAATTACGATGAGCCTGAAAGACCTGATCTCCCCCTTTTACGCCTGGAAGCGGGCGCTGGATAAACCGTTTACCATAAACAAGCCGGTAACCGAGCGGGAGGGTGCCCCGCGCTATCGCGGCTTCCATGTGAATGATATTGAGAAATGTATTGGCTGCGGTACTTGCGAGGAAATCTGCCAGAACGAAGCCATCGACATGGTGGAGGTGGCCGGGCTGGAGCCAAAGAACGGAGATAGCGGGCTGCGCCCGATGATTGATTATGGCCGCTGCTGCTGGTGCGCCCTGTGCGTGGATGTGTGTCCCACCGGCTCACTGGGTATGTCCAACGATTACATCTGGGTAACCCCTAACGCCGACGAATGGCGTTTTAAACCCGGGGTTGACGAAAAAGCGTGGAAGGACGACGACCAGGGGTACCGCCGCACCGAAGAAGCCTGGTTACTGGACCCGGAACTGACCGAGATGCCGGTGATGAAGCCGGAAGTGCGCAAGAAAACGTTCGATGAGATGGCGCTTGGTTTCACCGACGAGATGGCGGTGGACGAAGCCAGCCGATGCCTGGAGTGTGGCATTTGCGTGGCTGCCTGCCCCACCCACATGGATATTCCCGAGTACATTCGCACCATCCGCGAGGGGCGGCTGGAAGAAGGGCTGGAGATTTTGTACGACACCAACCCGTTCCCGGAATCCTGCGGCCGGGTGTGTACCGCCCGCTGCCAGGATGTGTGCGCACTGGGGCACAACGGCGAACCCATTGCCATTCGCTTTCTGAAACGCTACATCACCGACAAAACCGTGGAGAAGCGGTACCAGATTCTTGGCATAGGCAAAGAACTACCGGACACCGGGAAGAGCGTGGCGGTGGTGGGCGGCGGGCCGTCCGGACTGACCGCCGCATTCTACCTGCGCAACTACGGGCACCGGGTCACCGTGTTCGAAAAACACGACCATCTGGGTGGCATGTTGCGCTACGGCATTCCCGAATACCGCTTGCCTAAAGCGGTGCTGGACCGCGAGATTCAGACCATTTTAGACACCGGCGTGGAAGTGAAATACGGGGTGGAAGTGGGTAAGGATGTGAGTCTGAAGGAACTGCGCGAACAGTACGACGCGGTGTACATCTCTGTGGGTGCCCAGCGGGGCACGCAGATGCCCATTGAGGGAATGGACACCCCGGGTGTGCTGGTAGGAGTCGATTTTCTGGATCGCATTGCTGAGGGCGAGCGGCCCGACTTAGGCGAACGCGTGGTGGTCGTCGGGGGTGGAAACACCGCCATGGACGTGTGCCGCTCCTCTGTGCGATTGGGCGCAAAGGAAGTGTTCGTCCTGTACCGTCGTACCGAAGCGGAAATGCCCGCCAATCGGGAAGAGATTGAAGAGGCCAAAGAAGAAGGGGTGAAATTTCAATTTCTGGTCACACCCATTAAAATCAGCAAGGAGGGGGACAAGCTGGCCATTGAGTGCCTGCGCATGCAGTTGGGTGAGCCGGATGCCAGCGGTCGGCGGCGACCGGTGCCCATCGAAGGCTCTAACTTTACCATCGAAGCGGATACCTGCATTATGGCGATCGGTCAGAAGGTGGACAGCAGCATGGCCGAGCAGGTGGATGTGCGGGTGACCCGCTGGGGAACCTTCGAGGTGAATCCCGATACTCTGGAGACTAACGTTCCCGGTCTGTTTGCCGGTGGCGATTGTGAACGCGGCCCGGAAGATGCCATCAGCGCTATTGCGGACGGGAAAAAAGCTTCGTATTTTATCCACCGATATTTAACTGGCAATTTACAAGCCACAAGCGAACAACAAAACGGAGGCTAATCCCTTGCTAAACCATACCCCCTCCACCCCCTATTTCCCTTATAACCCCTATTTCCCTTATTTCCCTTATTCCCCCTATATCCCTTATATCCCCTATACCCCTTTCTCCCCTTTCACCCATTCACCAAACCAACACAGGAGGCACCCATGACCCAGGAAAAAGACCATCTGCACTTAAAGTCCATTGAATCGATTCTCAGCTTTGCCCTGGCAATTATTGAAGACAATTATTATTTCTATAAAAAATGGGCGGAAAAAGTTAAAAATCCTGCTTTGAAGGAAGCGTTGCTGGAACTGGCTAAGGAAGAGCACCGGCATAAAACCATTTTAATGTCCGTGGAACACAATCTGGATTTCAGGGATTTAACCGAAAAAACAATTGATTTGAAATTGAGCGATTATTTTGTCAACACCCGACCGCATGAGAATATGACCTATCAGGAAGCGCTTCAGATTGCCATGAAACGGGAAAAAACAGCCATCGAAACCTATCAGTACCTGGAGTCTATCTGCAAATCTCCTAAAGTAAAAGAGATTTTCCATGCCCTGGCCGAAGATGCCATTCACCACAAGCATGAATTGGAAAAGCAGTATGTGGATAAATATATGAGTGAGAATTAACCCGGCAATTCCTGTCACTTACAAAAAGCCAGCCATTTTGTTCTACAAAAAATCCCCGGAAGTCCGGGGATTTTTGTTAACCACGAATTGACAGGCATCTATTTTTCAGAAAGTGGTCGAAAGATAATTTCCAGGTCTTCCACAGTAAGTTGCTTCATCAATCCTTTTTCGGTGGTAATCAGATTTCGAAACAGGTCCTGTTTTTTCTGCTGTAATTCCAGCACTTTTTCTTCCACCGAATTTTTCATGATATATTTGTACACAAACACGCGGTTTTGCTGACCGATGCGGTGGACCCGATCGGTGGCCTGTTGTTCCACAGCGGGATTCCACCACGGGTCCAGGTGAATCACATAATCGGCAGCGGTTAAGTTTAATCCCAGGCCACCCGCTTTGAGGGAAATCAGGAAGATTTTCACCTCCGGATTTTCCTGGAAGTTACGAATGGGCGTCTGGCGATCGCGGGTGGTTCCATCTAAATATTCGTACTGCCAATCACGTAAATCCAGATGCGTACGCACCAGTTTCAGAAACCGAACAAATTGTGAAAACACCAATACTTTGTGCCCTTCCTGCAAAATCTCTTCCAGCATGTCGTCCAGCAGTTCGATTTTACCGGAGTCGTACAATCCGGCATTTTCATCCAGAATTGCCGGATGACAGGCTACCTGGCGTAAATAGGTAAGCGCTTCCAGAATTTTCATGCGTGCGCGATTCATCCCTTCCCGATGAATCTGCTCAAAAATTTGTTTTCGATAGTATGCCAGTCCCTGTTCATAAATTTCGCGCTGTTTATCGGTCATCTCCACATATTGCACAATTTCGGTGCGGTCGGGCAATTCTTTGACTACCTCTTCTTTACTTCGTCGCAGAATGAACGGATAAATCAGTTTTCGCAATAGCTTCTGGTTCTCTTCGTCATTGCCGGCCTCGCCTCCGAAACGGTTTTCGAACTGTCGGAAGGAGCCCAGCATACCCGGATTCAGGAAATTTAGCTGCGACCAGAGGTCCATGATGCTATTTTCTACCGGCGTTCCGGTCAGGCACAGACGATGCTCCACCTGAAATCGGGTAACTGCCTGGTAAGTTTTGGTGGCGGGATTCTTAATTTTCTGCGATTCATCCAGAATCAGGTACGACCAGGGATGACGAATCAACGTTTCCTGATCCTGCAATACAATGCCGTAGCTCAGCAACACCACATGGAAGCGTGAGAACTGTTTCTGCAACTTTTCCCGTTCGCTTTTTTGCCCCTGGTAGCGGAGCACGCGTAATTCGGGTGCAAAGCGACGGATTTCGCTCTCCCAATTAAACAGCACCGTCACCGGTACCACAATCAGTGCAGGATTTTTGAGTTCACCTTCTTCCCGGAGTTTTTCTAACAGGGCAATAACCTGAACGGTTTTCCCAAGGCCCATATCGTCCGCCAGAATACCGCCGATGCGCATGCGGTGCAGAAAATAGAGCCAGTCCAGCCCGGCTTGCTGGTAATCGCGCAGCTTCCCCTGAAAGCCCGTGGGGAGAGCCACCGAATGGACTTCCTTAAACTCCCGATAATTCTGTTGCCATTTTCGGAATGTATCATCGGTTACCGTTTCATCCGCCATCTGCAGCAGGTCTTCTACTACCGGCAGCGCAGCCAGATGGAACTTTCGCACGCCTTCTGGTTTGTCCCCTTCTAACAATGCCAGAGCCTGTTTAAACTGGTTCAATCGCTGGTCATCCAGATAAATATTGGAGCCATCGGCCAGTTTTATGTAATTCTTCCCCTGCCGAATCTGGGCAAAGAAATCGTTGACCGGCAACAGTTCGCCGTCCAATTCAATGCGATATTTCAGCTCCAGCCAATCCGTTCCGCTCACCACCTGCAGGCGCAGGGTGGGGGTACTTCGGCGCAGGCGGAAACGGTGCAGCCGGTCTTCCCCGAAGAACTCAATTCCCTGTTTCGCCAGCTCGGGCACCTTCAACCGTAACCAGTCCAGCACTTTATATTGCGGGTCCAGCTGCCAGCGATGCTGGAGGTAAAACAGCCCGCTTTCATGAAGCAACTTGCGAATTTCCGCTTCGCGTTCGGTGTTGCGTTTCACCACATACAGATATTTTCCTTCGGTGGCCAGGGATTTCTCCACTATCGGATAAGCGGGGAATTCCGAATTTCGATACACAAAAAAGACGTCAATCACCAGGTGACCGGCGCGCTCAGAAAGGTAAATCCGGGTGCGATCCAGTGGTAATTCATACTTTTTGAGATGGTCTTCCAGGCTCTTCCAGTCCAGTGCCGGAAGAATCTTCGGCACAAAGGAGGTAATAAAATCCCCCAATTCCTCCATGGGAATTTCCACCTGCTTCTGAATGCGGAAAAAGTTAATCCAGAAAAACGGAGGCAAATTGGAATTTACCCGATAAATCACATTTTTGTAGAACAGGTAAATGGGATTGGCTGTGAGAATGTACACCGAATCGTCAATGATGATGGAATGGTCGGGAAAGACAATGGCTGGTTGCAGTACATAGGTATCGCCTTCCCGGTACAATCCCAGGGAGAGATCGCCGATTTCATCGAACATTTCCACAGGGAAGAGGTTTTTGCTCTCCGGATCGCGTACTTTCAACCGGCTGGAGCGCAACCAGTCCAGCAGAAATCCCACCGGCTGGCCGTAATTAAACAATCTTCGGGTGTCGTAATTGGTAAATGAATAAATGTAAGAGAGCACGTTGATTTCTTCTTCAGAAATGTTCACTTTCTGGGATTCCAGAATCTGAAGATTCAGTTTCAGCTCCTTACCCGGTTTACCGTCCAGTCGGGTATATTCGGCGTATGGCAGAATTTCCCAGTTAGCTGGCCGAAGATCCAGCACAAAATATGGCTGGTAAACGCCTTTCTCTACCTCAAAGCTTTGGGCTTGTGGAATCTTCTCCAATAATGCTGCCAGCTGTTCAATTTTTTCTTTCCAGACCATCGTTGTGTTCGCTCGCGTTTTCACTGATTCTTATTCAAGTAAATTTATTTTGTTTCATTTCAATTCCGGAGAACCATTGCTTTCGTGTTTCTTCAAACGACCTGAACCATTACCGTTTCGCCCGGTCAGTCCGATTCGATAATTTGGCCGAACCTGAAAAATAACAATAAAAATAAAGATGTCAAGAAATAAAATATTCTTCTTTACATGGTCACAATTTTGCCTCGAATTAATCGACGATGATACAACCAGTAGAACCAGATGAGCATCACCACCGCAGAGAGCGCATTGGCAGCAAAGATTCCCCACCATACTCCTTCCACGCCCAATACGATGGCACCCCAGTAAGCAAAGGGTAGCAGCATCCCCACCATCTTCACCACCATGGCCATCAGTTGGTGATTGCCCAGCCCAATACCCTGAAAACTGGCGATGGTGCACATAAACACCCCCCGGAATAAATATCCGGGAGCCAGGATTTTCAGGGTGGCAATGGTCATTTCCAGTACCTGCTGGCTGCGGGCAAATACTGCTGCCAGAGGGCGGGGAATCAGTACAATCAGTCCGCTGAGAATGGCCATGACCACCAGCGAAAAACGCAAACCGGCAAAGTATATCTGGCGAATTCGGGAATAATTACCCGATCCGTAATTATGGCCCACCATAATGGCCATGGCCTGAGCCAATCCCATTACCGGTAAAAACACAACCACCTCATAGGTGTAAGCAATGGTGTAAGCCGTTTTGGGTTCCGTGCCAAAACGTTTAAGAATAAAGTAAACCAGCATCAGTGTAATTCCGTTCAGAATTTGTGCCAGCGAGGAGGGAAATCCCACCTGGAAAATTCCCCGTACAATTTTTCCGCTAAAGCGGAAATAGGAGAGAGGCAGTGGTGCTGGTTTCTTTTTCAGAATCAGCACCAGCAGGGTGTAAAGAAAGGAGAACGTACGGGCGAGACCCGTAGCCAGGGCGGCACCTTTAAGTCCCATCCCCGGTATCGGTCCCAGGCCAAATATGAACACCGGATCCAGCACAATATTCAGCAATGTGCCGGTCATCATAAATTTCATGGGATGCACGGTGTCGCCCCATCCGCGGAAGATATTGTTGGAAATCATAGAGAGTAAATACACTGGCGCAAAATAAAACAGGAGCGTCAGATAACTTAAAATTCCCGTTAACAATTCTCCCCGTGCACCCAGAAATAAAAACAGCGGCTTCTGAACGAGTAACCCCAATATTCCCAGCCCAACACCAAGACCCACCGCCAGCAAAAAGCTGTGCAGGGCTGCACTAACTGCCGTTTCTTTCTTCCCCGCCCCAAGATTCCGTGAGATAAAGGAATTCAGTCCCATGCCCACCCCGGATCCCAGCGCAATAAGAATGAGCTGTACGACAAAAGCCATTCCGATAGCAGCAGTAGCCGTGTCTCCCAGACGACTGATAAAATAGCGATCCACGAAATTAAAGCTGGTCTGGAAACCAAAGGCAATCATCATGGGAAAAGCCAGCTTCAAAAGCGCCGGAACAATGGGACCTTCGGTCAAATGTGAGGGTGAACGCTTCATATTCAGTAAATGGTTCAAAAAATAAATTTAACCAATTTTGGGTTCATTTCCTACTCACGAAAATTTACACTTCGCCATTGCATTTGGTTGACTTTAGTTTGACGCAGCGCACAATTTTACCAAAGAGAAATAAACTTTTTCGCTAATTTTTATGCTTCGATCGCCGATAATTGTTTTTGATTTATGTTTGGAGAAAAGGCCTGTGAATGTTGCCGGGGGAACTCACTTCATGATCCCACGAGTTTTTTGCCAGTTCCTCTATCGCCACCTCTGCCATCGAACTCCGGCAATTTTTGGCACGCAGAAAAGGTATTTCATTTCGGAAATTTTTCACCATGGCTTTTATCGTTCTTGATTTTAATATGGGATTTCAATATATTGCAGATAGATTTTCCTTGAATACGAAAAAAAGATCAGGGGCACCCCATGAAGGCATCAGTTACGTTTTTCATATTATTGGTTTTCCTGGCAATTGGTTTTGTACCCCATTCGGGATTTTCTCAGAAAGCAACCGCCGAATATATCAGTACCATTTCCCCACCCAATTTTGCCGATACCATTTCGGTGAAAGACGGGGAACGCTTTGTGACCTATCATAAAGGTTACCTTTATACAGTTAATTATTGGACCGGGGTACAAATTGTGGATGTGAAGGATGTCCATCATCCCCAAAAAATTGCATTTATTCGAACCAAAGACAATGCTCATCAGGTGGCGTTCGACGATAGCCACATCTATATTGCCACCGAAGCCTCCGGTGTCACCGTGTACGATATCAGCGATCCGTTCCATCCCCATTTTGTTTCTCAGATCAAAACACCGGGAAGCGCCATCTGGGTCGATGTTCGTTATCCGTATCTGTATGTGGCTCTCGGTTCGGACGGATTCTGCATAATGGATATTAAAGATTTTAGCGATGTTCGCACCCTGTCCCTGGAACCGGTGGAAGGATATGTGTGGAGTTTAAAAGTAAAAGATGAGCATCTGTATATTGCCGCCAAAAAGGATGGTTTGCTTATCTATGATGTGAGTGATCCGGGGAACTTGCTTAAGCTGGCTCAATACCGTACGGGGTATCCCAGCATTTTTGTTACCGTAGAAGACACCTATGCATACCTGGCCGAAGGACCAGGGGGTTTATTGATTTTAAACATCACTCAACCGACCCTGCCGCAGGAAGTTGCCCGATTCAAAACAACCGGTTTTTCGCGCCATGTGTTTAAATCCGGAAACTATGCTTACATTTCCAATCGGGAGCTGGGATTGCAGATTGTCAACATATCCAATCCGGCACATCCTTATCTGGAAGGGGAATACCTTCCCGAGAGCGAGACGTACTGTTCGTACAAACGGGATGTGTTCGTCTTTTTAACCACCAACACCGGCACGGAAATTCTACGCCATAATAATCAACCGGTACTTGAACCGATTGGCGACATTACCATTTCGGAAAATCAAACGTTTGTGTTACAGCTAAAAGCCCACGATCCGGATGGTGATCCCATTCTGTTTTCTGCCCAGAACCTTCCTCCGGGCAGCCAGTTTAACGACAGTACAGGTACATTTAGCTGGACACCCACGTACGAGCAATCCGGAGTTTATTCCGGAATTATTTTCAAGGTTACCGAAAATACGGCTTCGCATTTAAGTGCGGCGGATACGGTGACCATTACCGTGAAACACGTGAACCGATTACCGGATTTACCCCAGTTATCCAATGTGACCATCAAAGAAGATTCGCTCCTGGTAATTGAAATTCCCGAAGCAACCGATCCGGATTCGGAGGATATCGGCAAGCTGACTTACCATGCCGAGAATCTTCCCGAAGGAGCCACGTTCGATTCCACCAAACGCATTTTCCAGTGGAAGCCCACCTATGATCAGTCTGGCATCTACGTGGTGGATTTTGTGGTGCGGGATGGCATGGGTGGCAGCGATCGGGAACCGGTAACCATCACCGTGGAACACGTCGATCGACCACCGGTGATCGACCCCATTTCGGATCAAACGATTGATGAAGGGCAAACATTAACCCTACAAATCAAAGGCACTGAGCCGGATAAAGAGGATCAGGACAAGATCAGCTTTTCCATGAAAAATCTTCCTCCGGGAGCCAGTTTCGACCCCGCTACAGCAACATTTACCTGGACGCCCACTTACGAGCAGTCCGGGGTGTATTCCAATATTGTGGCTATCATGCAAGCAGGCGCATTTAGCGATTCCACCACTTTCTCCATTACAGTCAATCATGTGAATCGTCCACCGGTGCTGGAACCAATTCCTGACCAGACGGTGAACGAAAATGAGCTGTTAACTTTTCGCATCAGCGGTTCCGATCCGGATAAGGAAGATTCCGGAAAAATAGTTTTTTCTGCCGAGAATTTGCCGGAGGGTGCGGTCTTCCTTTCTGATTCTCAAAAATTTCGCTGGATACCCACTTACGAACAGGCGGGCACTTATTCTGGGGTGGTGTTTCAAGTTACCGATCCTCAAGGTCTTTCCGATCAAAAAAGTATTACCATTACGGTGAATAACGTCAATCGTCCGCCGGTACTGGCCGACATTCCGCCGCTGAGTGTCAATGAAAACGAATTGCTGGAATATCAGCTCCAGGGTAGTGATCCGGATAAAGAAGATGCAGAGAAACTGCATTACACGGCCGAGCCGCTTCCTGCCGGGGCAACTCTGGATGCCCGGACCGGGTTGTTTAGCTGGACGCCCGACTTCGAACAGGCAGGAGAATACAGTGTAACATTTACCGTCTCCGATGGTGAACTTTCTGATAGCAAAACAGGCACCATCACGGTCAACAATGTGAATCGACCGCCGGTTGCAGAAACCGCTGGCCTTTTTTCCGGAAGAGAAAATGAACTGTTTACCCTTCAGCTAAAATTTTCTGATCCGGATAAAGAGGACGAAGGCAAGCTCACCATTACCGTGAATCAGTTACCGGAAGGTGCCACATTTGATGCGGCCACCGGTATCATCCAATGGACGCCAACTTACAATCAGGCTGGTGATTACACCATTACCTATACGGTAACCGATGGCAGTGGTGCTCAAACGGAGGGTGGGGTAAAGATTCATATTGAGAATGTGAATCGCCCGCCTACGCTGAACGTGCCGGGTAACCAGAAGGGAAAAGTGGGCGAAAGCATTCAGTTCTCTGTCACAGCATCCGATCCTGACCAGGAAGACCAGAACCAACTCAATATCACCGCCAGTGGACTGCCTTCCGGAGCCAGCTTTACCAACGGAACATTCAGCTGGACGCCCGGTGCAGATCAGGCCGGTCAGTACCAGATTACCTTCCGGGTTCAGGATCCGGGTGGTCTTAGCCAGGAAAAAAGCGTCAGCATTACAGTGGAAGCACCGCCACCTCCGGAACCCGAAGGCGGCAACAAGTAGAATCAACCAATCAGATGCATATAAAAGAGAAAGCGAGATCATCGGATGGGTCTCGCTTTTTACTTGTTGAACCTCTGAGCATTGAAGACCGCGAAATTCCGGAAAAGACAAAACTTTATGAAAAAGCTCTTGACAAATGTATTTCAATCTATTAATTTATTAGCAACCCGAAAGGGTTAAAAACCTCCCTCCCAACTCCGCAGGGGATGCTTCGGCGTCCCCTGTATTTTTTTATACCGACCTGGATTTGGCTTCAGGGAACTTTCTGAAAGTTGATTTCGTTTTGCTACCGGAATGAAAATCAGGATAGATGAATGAAATTCACCCGATTGTTTCTCATTTTATTTTTCGTTACCCCCCTGTGGGCTCAGACAAATTTTTTACCCCTCACCGCAGACTATGCCACATTTCGCGGAAATGACGGGCATACATTTGTAGAAGTGTATTTCACCTTTTACCAGAGTTACCTCACTTACCAGCCTGCGGATGGCAAACTGCGTGGTGAATATTTGATTCTGGCAGAAATTCTGAAGGGTGACTCAGTGGTAGCACGAGATGCCATTAAACGATACAGTGAAATATCGGACACCTCCGAAATCCAGCGCTTTCGGCAATTCATGAACCAGTTTACTTTTAGCGTGAAACCGGGTAACTATATTTTGCGAGCGGTACTTCGGGACGTGAACTCTGACCGTTGGGGTGAATTTCAGATGGATATCCATGCACCGGAGTACGCGGGCGATAGCCTTCTGCTTAGTGACGTACAGCTGGGCATTCGAATCTCCCGCAGCCAGGAGAAAAACGAATTCACTAAAAATTCATTTATGGTGATCCCCAATCCTACCCTGACCTATAGTGTGAATTTACCCGTTCTTTACTATTACCTGGAAGGCTACAACATGCAGTACGATTCACTGAATCCTGGCGTTTATGTGACTCATTGCTGGATTACAGATAACAAAGGGGATACGGTGCGTAATTATCCTGCTAAAACGCACACCAAACCCGGTCGGGATGTGGTGATTGTGGGTGGCTACAATATTGTGACGTTGCACACGGGTGTATATCTATTCCATGTGCAGGTTCAGGACCGTGAGCGAAACGAGAGTCAGGAAGTTTCTCGCCGATTCACTTTTCTGAAGCCCGGGGAAACGCTTCCTGCAGACACATCGCACAAGGTGGTGTTTCAAACCACCCCATCTGCGAACCTGAATAGGGTCTTTCAGCACATGAGCGAACAGGAGCTGGATTCGGAATTTGAAAGCGCAAAGTTCATTGCCACGGACAAAGAAAAACAAATCTACAAGACTTTGAATCTTCAGGGTAAACGGGATTTTTTAGAAGAATTCTGGAAAAAACGGGATACGGACACCACCACTCCGGTGAATGAATTCCGACAGGAGTATCTGGAACGGGTGCGGTATGCGGATCAATATTTCGGGCGTCCGAAAACGCGCGGTTGTCTTACGGACCGCGGTCGTGTGTTGCTGACATACGGACGTCCCAGCGAGATAGAACGCCACTACATGGATATTGATGCTAAACCTTATGAAATCTGGTACTACAACGAACTGGAAGGTGGGGTGATTTTTGTATTCGGAGATTTAACCGGATTTGGCGATTTTCAGCTAATTCATTCCACACACAGTAAAGAATTGTACCAGCCCAACTGGCAGCAGTTGATTTTCCGTTCCGGAACGCCTGATTTTTTTGAGCAGCATTAAAAATACGGTTGTTTGATGGTGAGCAAATATTTCTAATACACTTTACCGGAGGTAGCACACTGACCTTCATCCGGAGCATCGCTGGCTTCTTTGTCCAGACCACAATATTCCACCTTTACGTAACAGTCCCGATAATCCTGCACACCTTTCAAACAAATTAGTTGCCGACGGGAGTGAGAATGATGATCGCGCAAATATTCCACATCCACCAGCGCGCCGAAAGGGCACTGCACACACCCTTCCGGCTGATCGGGAAACTGTGTAGCCGTTTCGCGTGCAATGAGAACCGCTTCGTGATTCCATATCGGGGGTTCACCCCGCTCGTACACCTGGATTCCTTTCAAATGATGCAATACCAGTCGCCCCTGGTCTAATTTCACCCGAGCAAATCCTTCAATACGATCACCAGCCCCCAATTTTAACCGCTGGTAATAATCCGAAGAAATCCGGGCATACACGTAATCCTGAATATGCTCTCGCCCGATGAACATCTCTTTAAACACCAGCAAATATCCCCGGAACGAAAGGGTGCTTTTGCGGGGAAACACCTTTTGTACAAAATGGGGTTTTACTCCATCCACCACCCCGCTAAATTCCAGATCTTTCCCCCGCACGGATTCCAGCCAGTCGTCAAATGCTTCCAGTTCTTTGACAAATTCCCGGTAAGCCTCCTCACGAATTTGCAGTTCCGGGTAGTTGTGAATTTTTTCCTCGTAGAAATATTTGCACCCGAAGCATTTACGCCCCACATGGGTAAACCCACGGTGGCATTTACTGCGCTTGTTCAAAAGTTTACATCGCCAGCGGAAATAGATGCATCCGTGTGGATAGCATTTCTTCTCCCGCAAAATGTGATACACCGAGATGCGGTTCCAAAAGCCCCGATGCGCCTCGTGTACACAGGTAAAAATGTCCAGCCGTTTGTAGGGATTTCTCAACGGGCACTCTTTTTTTCCACCAACTTAGCGGAAAATTTTCGATACAGCAACGGGATTTGTAATTCCTGACAAACTTCCATTTTGAAATATTGACAAACCTTGTGTTTTTTATTACTTTGCTTTTAGAACACGACCTGGTTCTAAAGATATGATAACAACGGTTTAGCGGATGGACATCTACCAGGAAATTGCTCGGTTGAAGCAGGAGAATCAGCCATTTGTACTGACCACCATTGTAAAGACGGCGGGTTCGGTACCCGGGCGGGTCGGTTTTAAAATGATTGTGCGGGAGGACGGAACGACCGTTGGAACAGTGGGTGGTGGTGAGCTGGAACAACGGGTGATTCAGCAGGCACTGGAACGCCTGCACAGCGGCGAATCCGGACTGAAAGAGTACCTGTTGCGGGAAGATGCCACGGGTTCCGAAACAATCGGGCAGGCAGAAGTGGTTCCCATGATGTGTAGCGGGAAAACCTGGATCTACTATGAAGTTTCCCAGTCGCGTTCCACCGTGTACCTGTTCGGTGGCGGACATGTGGGACAGGCGCTTGCTTATTTTTTGAACCGATTGGGTTATTCCATCGTTCTCATCGATAATCGAGAAGAATTTGCCAGCGAAAAGTTGAACCCTCATGCGACCCAGCGCATATTGAGCGATTATGTGGAGTACGCCCGCCGGTTCCAGCCGTTAACCAACAGTTTTGCGGTGATTATGACCCAGGGACATAATTACGATTACGAAGTACTGAAAACCCTTTACCAGCGCCAGCTACCGCTGCGCTATATTGGCATCATTGCTTCCCGGGCCAAAGCGCGGGGCCTCATCCGAAATTTACAAAAGGATTTTGGGAAGGAAACCCGGCTGGACAATATTTACACCCCTATTGGCCTGGATATTGGGGGCGATACGGAAAGCGAAATAGCCCTGAGCATTGCCGCAGAGATTCAGGCCATCCGCTTCGGACGAACCGTACCGCATCTGCGAGATCGGGCAAAGGAAAACCCGAAACAGTGAAAACGTTTCCGTTCCTTTCTCACAATAGTGTGAAGGTGCCGAATCAGAGTCGTTAACGGCTTTTAATGCTTTCTAACCGAACCATCATATTTTCAGGATGTTGCCATGAAAAATACCATCTCTTTTGTACTGGACGGACAGATTCAGACCATCGATTTTGCCAGGCAACCGGGGATATCTCCCACCACCACTCTGCTCAATTACCTGCGTAACTTACTCAATCACAAAGGGGTTAAGGAAGGTTGCGCAGAAGGAGATTGTGGGGCGTGTACGGTGGTTTTAGCCGAACCCGATGGCAACGGCGGTTTGCGTTACCGGGCGGTCAACTCCTGCCTGGTGTTCCTGCCCATGGTGCACGGTAAACAGGTCATCACCGTGGAGAATCTGAAATCGCCAGAAGGGACCCTGCATCCCGTGCAGGAAGCGATTGTGAAACATGACGGCACCCAGTGCGGATTTTGCACTCCCGGCATAGTGATGAGCCTGTTTGCTCTGCACAAAACAGTCCCCAATCCTACCCGCCAACAGGTCGAAGATGCCATCGCCGGTAATCTGTGTCGCTGCACCGGGTATAAACCAATTGTGGAAGCTGGGGCGGATGAAACAGTAAACGCCAATCTGGACCAGTTCACTCAGCAGGAAGAAGATACCTTGCGATTGCTTTCCCGCATCTCCCCCCACAGCGTAACCATTCAGACCGCTACGCACACTTATTTTCGACCAGAAACACTTCAGGAAGCGCTGTCGTTACGGGAACAGCATCCCGATGCCCTGCTCATTGGTGGTGCCACGGATGTGGCACTGCGCGTTACCAAAAAGCACGAGCACCTGCCGAAAATTCTGGACCTGAGCGGTATTGGGGAGTTGCGTACGGTAAAGAAACGGGGAGAAAGCCTGATAATTGGTGCACAATTGTCATTGAACGAAGTGATGGAAGCCGTACAGCACAGTCATCCCGCTCTATACGAAATTCTCTCCGTATTCGGCAGCCGACAAATTCGCAATCTGGCCACGTTGGGGGGCAACATCGGTATGGCCTCTCCCATCGGCGACACGTTGCCGGTGCTGATGGCTTATCGGGCACAGGTGGTGGTACAGAGCAATTCCGGTCGGCGGGAGATTCCGTTAGAAAAGTTCATCACCGGTTACCGGAAAACCGCACTGGCCATCAACGAAATTATCACCCATATCATGATTCCCGAAGCCGGGGAAGGTGTTACGGTGCATTCCTACAAAATTTCCCGTCGGCGGGATGTGGACATTTCCACCCTCAGCGGAGGGTTCCGTCTGGTGCGGGACGGTGAGGGAAAAGTTACCGATATTGTGCTGGCTTTTGGTGGAATGGCGGCATACACCCGGCGGGCAAAACAGACTGAAGCGTTTCTGTTGGGGAAAACATGGAACCGTCGGACGGTAGAAGAAGCGAGCAACTGGCTGGAGAAAGATTTTCAGCCCATTTCCGATGTGCGAGGCAGTGCGGAATTCCGCCGACTGGCGGCCCGAAATCTATTGCTCAAATTTTATCTGGAGACAACCGGCGAGTAGCATCTGCTTAATCTTTGTTCAATGGTCAGAAAAATGCGATCATTCATAAATCCACTTGCTCAACCATTGGCTTAAACCTTGAGGTTTCCCATGAGCACAACAACGTATTTACATCACGATAGTGCCGAAAAACATGTGACCGGCGAGTCGCTGTATGTGGACGACATCCCGGTTCACGACCAGTTGCTGGTGGGACGGGTCGTAACCAGCCCCCATGCTCACGCGCGGATTCTGTCCGTCGATACCAGTGAAGCGAAAAAGCTACCGGGAGTGCATGCGGTGCTCACCCATCAGGATATTCCCGGTGAGAACCAGATGGGACCGGTATTTAAAGATGAACCGGTTCTGGCAGAAGAAGAAGTCAACTTTATTGGACAGGCAGTTTGTCTGATTGCCGCGGAAAGTGAAGAGATTTGCCGGCAAGCGGAAAAACGAATTCACATTGAGTACCAACCGTTGGAACCCATATTGGACATTGAAACGGCTATTCAGCGGGAGAGTGCGCTGGGTCCCTGGCGGAAAATTGAACGCGGAGAAGTCGATCGGACCCTTCAGCTGGCACCCCATACCATTACCGGGGAATTGCACACCGGTGCGCAGGAGCACTGGTACCTGGAGACCCACGCCTGCCTGTGTTTACCCGGCGAGGGAGACGAAATGCTGGTGTACAGCTCCACCCAGCATCCCTCCGAAGCTCAGTTGCTCATATCAGAGGTATTGGGCATTCGGGAGAAAGATGTGGAAGTGCAGGTACGCCGTCTGGGGGGTGCTTTTGGGGGCAAGGAAACCCAGGCCAATCACTATGCCGTGTGGACGGCTTTGCTGGCTCAAGCTACCAAACGCCCGGTAAAAATTCGTCTTCATCGGGACGAAGATCAAATTATGACCGGCAAACGACATCCGTATCTCATTCGCTACCGGGTAGGCTTCGATGATCAGGGGTATATTCTGGCGGCGGATATTGAACTGAACGCCGACGGCGGAGCAGCCAATGACCTCTCCTATGCCATTCTGGAACGTGCCATGTTACACGCCGATAACGCTTACTACATCCCGAGCATTCGCATTCGCGGTCGGGTGTGGAAAACTCATCATCCCCCGAACACTGCTTTTCGAGGATTCGGAGCACCGCAAGCCATCGCCAACATCGAAAATATCATCGATCGGGTGGCGCGTTACCTGGGGAAGTATCCAGCGGAAATCCGTAAACTGAACTTTTACGGAACGACCCGTCGGAACGTCACCCCCTACGGCGAAACGGTGGAAAATAATCGGCTTCATATTTTGTACGAGCAATTGACCGAATCCGCCGATTATTTTCGCCGCCGGAAGGAGATTGAACAGTTTAACACCACTCATGAATTTCGGAAACGCGGGTTGGCGTTAACACCGGTAAAATTCGGAATTTCGTTTACCACCGCCTTTTTAAATCAGGCGGGTGCGCTGGTGAATGTATATCGGGATGGTACCATTCTGGTCAATCACGGTGGCATTGAGATGGGGCAGGGTTTAAATACCAAAATTCTGCACATCGCTGCCGCGGAGTTTGGGGTGGACATCGCCCGATTCCGGGTGAATCCCACAGACACTTCCAAAGTCCCCAACACCTCTGCCACCGCTGCCTCCACAGGTTCCGATCTGAATGGCCAGGCGGTGAAAAATGCCATCGAAAAAATCAAACAACGAATGGCTCAAACCCTGGCAGAATATTTCAATGAACAGCATCCCGGCGAACACGAAACTCTCTCGGATCACATCATATTTGAGAACGATGCCATTTACGACACCGAACACCCCGATCGACGATTGAGTTTCGATGAAGCCGTATCCATTTGTTATTTGCGGCAAACCAGCCTGAGCGCCACCGGCTTTTATCGAACACCAAACATTGGGTTCGATCGGGATAAAGGTCAGGGTCGGCCCTTCCACTATTATGCCTTCGGAATGGCTGCCACGGAGGTGGAAGTGGATGTACTGACGGGTGAATTTCAGATTCTCCGAACCGATATTCTCCACGATGTGGGCAATTCACTCAATCCGAACATCGATCGCGGACAGGTTATCGGGGGTTTTGTGCAGGGAGCAGGCTGGTGTACAATTGAAGAAATAATGTGGGACGATAACGGACACCTGCTGACCCACTCACCCGATACCTATAAAATTCCCACTGTTCGGGACATTCCCAGAGAACTGAACGTGAACCTGCTCACCGGTTATCCCAATCCCAATACCATTCGGCGTAGTAAAGCCGTGGGCGAACCACCTTTTGTACTGGGATTATCGGTATGGCTGGCGATAAAAGATGCCATTTCGGCGGTGGGAGGGCATCAGTACGAGCCATCCTTCCGGCTTCCCATGACCCGCGAGCGGATACTTCTGGCCATCGAAGAAATCCGTCAGCGGGTGCAACACTCCCAAACCGTATTACGGAAGGAGACCCAATCATGAAACGCCGGGAATTTCTGAAAACAGCTCCCGTGTTTTCGGTGGGTTTCGTCCTTTTCCCGTTCGGCTCCATCGCCCAAACAAGCCGAGAGAAAGCTTCCTATTCAGCCTTTCCCTACTTAAAAGTCAGGGGAAGTTATCAGGAAATTGGATTTCAGATCGGGAGGCACTTTCGAGATTCCATCCGCACCGTCATAAATTTACGTTCCGATTGGCACAACCATTTGTTGCAGATTCTGGAGAGCCCGAAAGGCAAACAACTTTCGGAGGAACTCCGTCGATTAACCAACAAGCATTTTCCCCATCTGCTGAAGGAGATAGAAGGATTGGCAGATGGTGCCGGTTTCCACTTCCGTGCCATCTGGGCAATCACTATCAAATCTGAGCTGGGAGCATTCGAGGCAGAGAATCCCGGTTGTTCCACCATTGTTAACAATCAGCTCAATCAGCACTGGCTGTTTCATAACGAAGACGGACACAATGCATACCACGAATGCATGTTTGTTGTTCAGGTGTCCCCTCCTTCCGGAGTGGATTTCATTTCCATGGTGTATCCCGGTACGTTGACCGGGAACGGTCCTTCCATGAATCGGTACGGAGTGATTCAAACCACCAATTTTATTAGTTCCACAAAGTCCCATGTTGGTTTACCGCGATACATTCTGGGGCGGGCTATTCTGGAAGCCCGATCGCTGGAAGAAGCGGTGCAAATTGCCACCATGGAACCACGGAGTTACCCGTACCACCACAATCTGGCCAGCGTATCGGAAAAAAAATATCTTTCCGTGGAAACCACGCCGAAGGCTCAACTGGTTTACCAGCCAGATGGAATTTACTTCCACACCAATCATTTACTTCAACCAATTACCCGGGCATCTCACCCCTATGAAGATGCGGATTATGTCAACGGATCGTCTCGTTCCCGATATCGGGTAATTGAATCCGGAGTGAAAAGATTGCGCAAGCAACCCTCTCTCAAAGTTGCTGATTTTCTTCAAATCTTGTCCTCTCATCGCAGTGCTCCCTATTCACCCTGTCGTCATCCCATGGGCGATGTTCAGGGACGGACGCTGGGCACAGCGTTTTTTAATCTGGAGAAAGGAGTTTTTCGACTCTACCGCGGAAATCCCTGCATTGCCGTGGTGAATAATTTTTATCGGGAATATTCTTTTTCGGGGGATGGCCGATAAGCGATCGATTTTTAATATTTGTCCCGAAAATTTGTTAATGAGACATTGAAATAGTGAAGTATTCTAAAGAAAGATGCAAAAATTAGCGTTTTCAACAACCCCGAAATCTCCATGGATTGAAACCGCTATTATGGACAAAAATTCAAGTTAGACAATACACTTCTAATTTTCTATTAGTTGAACCTCTTTCCATATTTGTTACAAAGGCTACCAGTGGCGATTAATTGACCCTCCATCTTTTTATCGATAATCCAGGATATGTTTTTTAAAACAGAATATTACAGACTGAAAGATCGTTAATAATGAAGTACCATTTACATTTTTGTATAGTCTGAAAAATATTTGATTGCATTTTAAAAAATTATAAACAACGGCATTTTATGAGTTATCGCACAATCCTTTATCCTTAAATTTTCAATTTTCCCTTACACAGCACAATACCCGGAGTTCATGGATGGGGATTGGGAATAAAAGGATTAAAATGCTATTTTTATCTCAGCGATTTCTTTACCCTCTGGATACTGGCGGAAAAATTCGAACATTCAGAATTTTAGAACAGCTCCGAAAAAACTTTCATATTACACTGATAAGCAATGTTGAAAATCCCAAAGACGAACCATACCTTCGTGAAATGTCCCGAATTTCAAATAAATTTATTCCTGTGTATTGGAAAGAACCCAAACAATACACGTGGCATTGGTATTGGGACATTTTTAAAAAATCTTTTTCCAGATATCCCATTCCCATGCTTAACGATTATTCTCCGGAACTGGAAAGGGCTTTGTTAAGAGAAGTTCACACGGAGCGGTATGATCTGGCCATTTGCGATTTTGCGCAATCCACTTTAAACTTTCGCAAAGTAAAAGGAATTCCCAAAATTTTATTTCAGCATAATGTGGAATCATTGATTTTTCACCGACACATGAAACAATCCATTGATCCCCTGAGCAAGCTTTTTTGGTTCTCCCAGTATCGCAAAATGTTTTACCACGAAAAAAATGAATCGGCCAAATTTCAGGCAATTATTACTGTATCCAAAAACGACCAACAGTTAATGGAAAAATGGTACGGTTCCAGAAATGTTTATGTTATTCCGACTGGAGTGGAAACCGATTTTTATTTTCCCAGACCTGATGTTCCTGAAAAACTCCAACTTGTTTTTGTCGGCGCAATGGATTGGCTTCCCAATTACGATGCCATGATTTATTATTTGGAAAAAATTTATCCATTGCTTCAGAAAGAAATTCCAGAGCTTCAAACAGTGATTGTAGGTCGCAATCCATCTCCAAAACTTCGCCGAATGGTAAGACAATTTACCGGAATTCACATAACCGGATGGGTGAAAGACGTACGACCATATGTCCACGAAAGTGCTGTATTTATTGTACCAATTCGCATTGGGGGTGGAACCCGCATGAAAATTTTTCAGGCAATGGCTATGGGGAAAGCTATTGTATCGACCCGTATTGGTGCCGAAGGACTTCCTCTTGTAAACGGAAAGCATTTATATTTAGCCGACAGTCCTGAAGAATTTTCTTCTGCGATTCTCAAACTGTTACGCAACCCGGCAGAAAGAAAACGAATTGGACAAAATGCTCAACAATATGTAATGGAACATTTTCGTTGGGAAATTGTGGCTCGAAAGTTTTCGACAATTTGTATGGATGTCATCGAAAAATTCAAGGAGGAATTGTATTGAATATTACCGTTATGGGATTGGGTTATGTAGGGTGTGTTTCCGCAGCCTGTTTGGCTAATGAAGGGCACCGGGTAATAGGGGTGGATGTTAATCCGGTTAAAGTGAACATTATTAATTCAGGTAAGAGTCCCATTGTTGAACCAGGTTTGGAGGAATTGATTGCAAAGGTGGTAACAGAGGGTAAGTTAAAAGCCACGACAGACTTTTCTACGGCAATTCAACAATCCGATATCTCATTAATTTGCGTAGGTACTCCCAGTCAGAAAAACGGAAATGTGAGTTTAGAATATATCTTTCGGGTTGCGAAACAAATTGGCCAGGCGCTAAAGACAAGGGAACAATATCACGTTGTGGTGATTCGCAGTACGGTTCCACCCGGGACACTGCAAAAGACTCTACAAATTATTGCCAAACAATCGGGTAAAAGATTGGGTCGAGATTTTGGTGGAGCCTCGAATCCTGAGTTTTTACGGGAAGGTTCCGCACTTCAGGATTTTTATCATCCCCCTTACACCATCGTTGGAGAATGGGATTCAAAAAGTGGCGATTATCTGGAAGAGCTTTATTCTTTTGTCCATGCACCGCTGATTCGCACAGAGGTAAAAATAGCAGAATTAGTGAAATATGCAAATAACGTGTTTCACGCTCTAAAAGTCGCCTTTGCCAACGAGCTCGGTACAATTTGTAAAGCATATGGAGTTGATAGCCATAAATTAATGAATATTTTTGTTCAGGACACCCGACTTAATCTGTCTGCTTATTATCTGAAACCCGGTTTTGCTTTTGGAGGTTCTTGTTTGCCCAAAGATGTAAGCGCACTTGTTTATCAGGCTAAAAAGTTAGATCTGGAACTTCCCCTGATTAACTCGCTAATTCCCAGTAACCGGGAACATATCCGTCGGGCGTTGGATCTGATTCTTTCTTATAATAAAAAACGTATTGGTATTTTGGGATTAAGCTTTAAGGGGAATACCGACGATCTGCGCGAAAGTCCCATGGTGGAAATAGTGGAACATCTTATCGGTAAAGGCTACGATCTTCGCATTTACGACCGGAATGTTCATCTGGCCCGATTGTTTGGGGCGAATCAGGAATTTATTAACCGAAAAATTCCTCATATTTCACGATTGATGGTTCAACATCCCAAAGAAGTACTGGATTTTGCCGAAATGCTCGTGGTAGGCAATAATAGCTCTGAATTCCAAGATTTGATTAAAAAACATTCCAACCACTCTATTATTCTTGATTTTGTAAGAATTGTTCAGGATACTGGAATATTCAATTCAAATTACGAAGGACTTTGTTGGTAGTCTTAAATAAAATCATTTCAGGAGAAAAGGAGATAAACCTTTCTCAAAATTCACAGACTTGAACTTTAAACATTTTCTCGAAGGTTTAAAGTTCAAGTCTGCCTCTACCAGGGTTATAAACTGAACCAATGGTTCAATTTTATCAAAAACACATTATCCGGCTGGACCTGGAACAAGTCACGCATATCACGTTCAAAATCAAAATCGCCGTAGCCATCCACTCCGGTACGTCCCTGAGACCAGACCAGATACAGGAGTGAGCCGGGCTGATACTCCCAGCGAATCACCAGATTGGAACGAAACTGTTTAAAATTGAAATTGGGATTACCGATGGTGTAATCCACCTGTCCATCCAGATCCTCATCGACCAAATAGGAATCTTCTCCGGCGTCGTACTGAATCTCCGCATCGGTAAAGGTATGAAAACGGTCGGCATAGCGCTCTGCACGGGGATGGGTTACCCGTTTGAAGTGTGAATACAAACCCGAGGCAATAAACGGCTGTCCGTAATATTGAATGGTGAGATCCGGAGTGATGCTCAGGTTCAACCGTAACACAATTCCTAGCGTTTTGCGCTGGATACGGGCCAGAATATAACGTTCCTCCCCATTTTTATCCATGGTTCCCACATACTGCAAATTATCTGTTCCCCAGTTCAGGAACGGATTCACTGAGAAGGTAAAATAGTTGGTTGGTCTCAGTTCAAGTCCCAGCCGGACGTTTCGCCAGTACGTGATTCCATCGTCATTCTGATTGGCATACCCACCCAGCTTCACTACCCACAATTTTCGTGAATCGGTGCTCAGGTTATAGAAGTAGTTCCAGCTTCCTTCGGTTCGGAAAAGCGGTCCGCCCCGCAACGGATAGGGCGACAACCCGCTAAACTCTCGGTTAATGCCATTGTAGAAATACCAGTAGTTCAGGAACTGTCCTCCTCCGTTCATATTCCCTCCGGAGAACAGATGATCGCCTCCGAAATTCCATCCTTGCCACTGATTGATATTCACCGAAGCCCGACGGAAAATCCACCAGGGATTAAACAACCGGTAGCCCACCCAGGTAAATTGCATGATTCGGTCTGCTTGACGCAAATAGCCCACATCATTCAGTTCCAGCCCGGGAGAACGCCACATACCACCCACCACGTAACGCCAGTGGGAATTCCCGATTCGCCCGATGTTGATCGATCCTCCGTGACCACTCAACGAAGTGCGATTGGAATCCAGCGTCACATAGTCCGCATCGGGACGCTGGTAGTAACGAGCGGAGGAAGTTTGCAGTTGCAAAATAGCCTCCCGATGGCCCCGAATGTGACTACCCACCACCTTCACATCCAGCATATACGATTTGTTATCCCAGAAATGCTGCAGATCGAATCCGGCAGTGTAAGCAGCTCGATTCAGAAAATTCAGATAATCGTATGGTAAGCGTCGATTGGTGGAGGTAACCATGCCGCCCACCACCGTGTTGCCCTCCCGAAAGTCTTTCTGCAATCTTCCCACGAAATAGTTGGTTAGGGGTTCCACCACTTCCTGCCGTCGCACACCGGCAGAATCGATGGTGGCTTTTTCCTCTGCTGTTACCGCCTCCAGCACTCCGATGGACAAACCTTTCGCGGTTTTCCCGCTCAGTTTCGCAGCACCCAGAATGGTGGTCTGATCCGGGACATCGGCATATTCCCGGCCGGAAAGTGCCGGATAGCGCTGGGGCGTTCGCCCGATCCGACGGGAATAAAAAAGGGACTCGCGGGCAAAATCACCATCTCCCAATCCCAACGGGAAGTTAAAAATATTCTTCCCCTCGATAAAAAACGGACGCTTTTCTTCGAAGAAGGTCTCGAAAGCGGTGAGATTCACCTCCGAAGGATCCGCTTCCACCTGTCCAAAATCCGGGTTCACCGTCATGTCCACCGTTAAATTTTCGGTAAGTCCCACTTTTCCATCCAATCCGACGGAAAAGCGCGTATCCTGGCCATCGGCAAAGGGATTGCCCGCTTCGGCCGGGTAACGGCGTAAATCGGACACAGCATAAGGTAACAGTTCGATGCGGTGGGGCGGTCGGATTCCCTCCAACCCCTTTAAATAACCAAATTTGGAGGCAAATCCGCTGCTATTTTTAGGGATCATCTGCCACAGGTCCAGTTCCTGCTTCCGATAAATAAAACGAAACAGGTTCAATCCCCAGGTACCACTGTTCTCCCGGGAAAAGCGCAGCTGGCTGAACGGAATGCGCATTTCTGCCGTCCAACCGGAATCGTCCACGCTCACATGTGCTTCCCAAACCGGATTCCAGTTGCGATCCTGAGAGTCGTAACTGTCGTCGGAATGCACAGCATCTCGCTTCACTCCTGCAGCATTCACACTAAATTCAAAACTGGTTCGCCGGTCGAAGTAGCTGTCGATCAGGATTCCTACCACATCGCTGTCGTCAATTTCGTCGCGACGAGCCAGACGTCGGGCAATCTTCTCCGGATGTGGGTCAGTTGCCCGAATCAGCACATACAGGTTCCTGTCGTCAAAAACGATTTTAAAGAATGTCTGGTAGGAAGGGGGATCGTTTTCCACCGGATCGTACTGGATAAATCCGCTTCCGGTGCTGGCGGTCTGCCATGCCGGGTCGTCCATTTTCCCGTCGATTTCCGGTGCCTGCAGGGTAATCCGTACAGCGCGGTACACCTTCCGGGGAATTTCCGGAGAGGCAGAGAGAAGGTTTTCAACCAGAAGGAACAGCATCGTCCACACGAGAAACCGCTTCATCTCCAAATCCTTTTGTCTTTATCCGTACGATGCAACTTACGGACAAATTCGCTGGAATGTTGCGAAAAAAATAAAGCGGGCGACTATGCCCGCTCTCTTAAAAATCAGATAATGGGTGATATTCCGTTCCGGGCGGAAATTTCCAGTGGTTTTTCAGGATTCCTGAACGAATTGCCCGGGCTATCGGATCAGCACCATTTTTTTCACCTGGACCACCCCTCCTGCCTTAAACCGCAGCAAATAAACACCTGAAGCCAGGGGAATGCCCTGCTCGTTGTTTCCGTCCCAGCGAATTAAGTACTCGCCTTCCGGAACATCACCATCCACCAGTGTTTTCACCCGCTGCCCCAGAATGTTAAACACTTCCAGGCACACATGCGTTCTCTCGCTTACAGAGTAGAAAATGTTGGTCATCGCATTAAATGGATTGGGGAAATTTTGTGTCAACTGATACCTCACGGCCAGTCCGTAAAGCGAATCCATCCTGGCAGTAGGTGCCTGCACCAGCAGTGAGTCGCCGGAATAATTCAATTTGGTGGTAACGACACGCACCACCGTGCCGCTTAACGGCAGCGCATTATTTCCGCTAAAGTCGCAGAAGATAAGCCGGCTAAGCACTTCCCGGGAATGATTCCACCAGCTATAACTGTGTGTTCCACTGGTTACATCGTCGTAGAAGATCTGATAAGTTCCCAGCGAATCAATGGGAACGCGCAGGTAAATCCAGTCCGTTGCGGGGAGGGCACTGAAGGGATCCACATAATCGAACCGAAACCCCTGGGATCCGGTGGCTGTTCCGCCGGAATAACCACCAGTTAACGCGCGGACGTCGTCCGAAGGATCATCGTAAGTTGCCACTCCCACATCCCAGGCTTCAAAAGGCACCTGCGCCCAGGAATCGTCGTCGTACCACCACATATATATTCCACCCCGGTCGGTAAAACGAATTTCCAGGTCGTGATCGTTCGGTGCGGGCCCAAACCGCAAGAGACTTTCCAGCGAACCGTTTCCACCGGCACTCAGGAAGAACCGGTTCACATCGCTGCGGGCGCTGGCATCGTGCCATACGTTGTTTCCGTGGTAGGGAGTACCCGCTTCGTCCCATTCTTCCGGTGGTAACGGGCCATCCTGGTTGGCCACCTCCACAATAGCCTGAATGGTAACGGGTAATTGGTATATCCGCCACTCGATGGCATCCACCACGGGGAAGTCGGCATGGTCATCCGTTGCCACAGCCACGCTATCCAGCAGGACTTGATGAGCAGTTACATCGTACAATCGCCAGTAACGTGCCAGAGAATCCGGTGGGCCAAGAAATGAGATGGCGTACAGGTGTCCGGTCAGGTCGGCGGGCGAAGTAACCACCGGATAGGCGTTGGCGGTATGGCCCTTCACAATTTCCACCGGCAGGGTATCGCCGCGCAGGGCATGGGGTTTCCAGCGCACCACCGGCAGGGTCAGGTTTATCTGGTTCACCTGAAAATCCCACCACTCTCGCAAACGGAACACGGCGCTGTCGCCACTGGTGGGGGCAATGAATTCCAGATAGTCCGCGCTATCACCATAAAGAACACCGCCGGGAGGAATTCCATCCGAAAACAATGTTTGATATCGGTAAACGCCGGACACCAGACTGGCCAACCGAATGGTGTCGATGGCGTTCACTTCATCGGGATTGATGATATCGAAAATCAGGTGCACCTTTTCACCTTGATTGATATGTCCATCGGGACGCCCGTTTTCCCACACAACTCGCGGATTGGTCAGCACCGGTGCAGGGCGCAGGGTTAATGGGGACATGATATTGGATAACACGGTATCCCCCACATCATTCTGAAGGTACAAATTTACCTGATACGGATATTTTCGATTGGTTACCGTCAGACTATTCCCCCAGATGCCATCTCCCGCCGCACCATCATCATGATTACCGTCATCGTACAATTCCAGTTCAATCTCCGGCTCAGAACCAGCTTCCGGATGTGCCATGATGCGTGCCGATTGAATTCCCCGGCTGAAAGAAAGGTCTATCCTGAACGAAAAACGCGTGTGACTGCCGTCCGGGAATTCGGTAACCACTTGCGGTGGACGGGGATACACACCATAGCGGTAAAAACCAATAATCGTGCGAACATTTTCTTTCAGTTGCTGAACAGAGGAGAGGTGATCGCCATCCGGTACAATTCCGCCCACCAGGGCAAAGGTGACCGTTTGCGTATCGCCCGGAGCCAGGCGAAATGGGCCGCTGGACATAGCCATGCGCCGTCCGCCACCGGGCAAATTCCCCGGAATCCCGTCCACATCCCCAACTCCTGTCAATGGGTTTCCATTAAGCGGGAACCGGGTGGGACGTCCCGCATACGGACCTGCACCATGGTAATATGGAATCAACCGATCGGGATAATTCGGGTCCCGGATGGATGTGTAACCGTTCATCAGCAGATACCACTGGCGGGTACCTTCATAATCGCCCAGAGTCGGATCGGGGATGGGGGATCCCGTGGCAAAATAGACAAAAGAAGTCATGGGAAGGGTGGTGCCACTCTCTCCCCGGGGTCCATCCAGCAACACACAGCCGATAGCTGCCGGTGGCAGGTTGAACGGTTGAAATTGTGCGTCCACCGGAGTTGTATTATATCCAAAAGCAAGGTTCAGAAGGGAATCGCATCCGACCAGATCGTCTGTGAAATTGCCCACGTCCACATCCATCCAGCGGGAAATGAACACCGAATCCAGTCCCACACCGGATTTGTTAATCAACCGATAACGCTGAAAAACAGCCTGTCCTACTGCAGCGGAATCGCGATAAGCCCACATGGTTACCTGCATTTCCAACCCCACCGGTTGGGAACCGTAAAAATAGCTCATTTGCGCAGTATCTAAATCATTCACGACAAACCAGAGCACCTGATCGGCGCCAAGCAGTCCGGGGGTTTCCCCCAATTCGGGTTCGTACACTCCGTTCGCGTTGGTATCATAAAACGGAGCACCGGCTTCCACCGGCCATTCCTGCCAATCCCGCTGATACCAGGAGCGTACCTGTTCTATCATTTCTTCGGTAATTTCCGATTCATCCTGGTTAAACAACTCGGCGGCATCCCGGCGCAATTCTTCCAGGCTCACTGTTTCCCAATCCCGACGGATGCGATACACACGCACTGAGGGATCATTGGGAGATTGAGCCACTCCCGGCGCGATAATACGTCCCGGCTGCCAGCCAGTCTGGTAAGTATTGCCCCCCACGCGCGGTAACTTCTTTGTGCTGGTATCCGGTATGCCCCCCCACAAAAAACCATCAGCAAAAATTACCGTCGCTGTACCCCGGGGATACCACACCCCGGCATCCTGCGTATGGGGATTCATTCCGGACACACCATTCCGGCTAAGCCAGCCAGCCAACTGGTTGATGTTAAATAAGGTCTGGTATCCCGGTGTAAATCCATTTCGAGTTCTGGCGAATTCCTGTGTGCCCGGAAACTCTTTCCGGCTGGCCTGTAAAAAATTTTGCCCAAGTACGAAAAACAATCCCAAAGAAATAACCCAAAAAAGAATACGGTTCATTTTATCTCCCATCTAATTATTTATTTTCCGTGATATGGTCTAAACTGCAAAAGACTTTTGGGCAACACGGAACCTCAGGGAACGATGCGAATCACCGGAGAATAGGCATAATACTTCTCTGCCTCCTGCATCGGTACTCGTAAAAGGAGTAAACCCGGTGTTCCCATCATTATACTGGCTTTCAGGTCTCCTTCATAGCTTTCGCCCGGCGAAAATGTTGCAGCTAAGGAGGGGCAGTCCACCATACTCGGATCGAGTACCCAATTCCAGGTGGTGTCAGGATATGAAGACCATTGAAGAGGAAGAATCCCTCCACAGATTAGAATGGTCTGGATATCGCCTGATCCACCGTTCACCAGCGACAGATGGATGGTTTCGGTGGAATGGTAAACGGTTTTGTCCGTTTTTAAATACACACTGGATTTATATACCTTCAAAGGGACAAGCGGTTCGGTGGACTTCTGACAGGAAATGAACAGGAAAGTCAGTGTGATCAAAGAGATGAACGATTTCATCTCATATCCTCCTTTTTTATTTTTAGCGGATAAACAAGATTTTTTGCACACGTTGTTGAACACCGTTGCTCAACAACAGAAAATACATTCCCGTTGCAATAAGTTTCCCGGAATCGTCCCGTCCATCCCAGCTCAGGCGGTATCGACCGGGTAACATTTCCCGATTCAGGAGCGTGCACACCCGACGTCCCAGCACATCGTACACCTCCAGGCGGATTCGCTCCCACTTGGGTACTGATATCCAGAATTGCGTGATGCTATTAAACGGATTGGGGAAGTTCTGCTCCAGATCGAACACGGTTGCCAATCCGTAAAGGGAATCCATTTGCGCGGGGGGTGCCTGAACCACCAGCGAATCACCAGGAGCGTTGTGTTTGGTGGAAACAAACCGAATCACTGTCCCGGTTTCCGGTAATGTCCCCGCTCCGCCAAAATCGCAGATGCCCAATCCCCTTAGCAGTGAATCGCTATGTGCCCACCAGTTAAAGGTGGGGTTACCGGAAGTGACATCCTGAGCAAATACCTGGTAACTGCCCTGCTCGTTTAACGGCACCCGAAGTTCTATCCAGTCCGTTGCAGGAAATCCAAAGGAAGGATCGGTGTTTTTGAAAGTGAATCCGCTATCGGCGGTGGCACCACTGCCAGAGAAACCACCGGTGAGCAAACGAACATCATCCGAAGGATCCTGGTAAGTGCCTGGTCCCACCAGCCATGCCTCAAACGGAACCAATGCCCAGCTACTGTCCTCATTCCACCAGCAGAAAATACTCCCTGAAGTGGTAAAACGCAGTTCCAGATCGTTGTTATACAAAAAATCGTTCCGAACGATGAGATCGTTCAAATCCATTTCCTGATTCATTGCACTAAGGTAAAAACGATTCAAATCATCCGGAGAGCTGAGATTTCTCCACACACTGTTGCCCTGCCATGGGGCACCTATGCCGTCCCAATCTTGTGGCGGCAACGGTCCGTTCCGATTGCTCACCTGTACTGCCGCAACCAGACCGGAAGGCTGGTCGAACACCTTCCAGTGAATACCGTGCAGAATCACTCCATCTTGTTCCGGGGAGCTCAGTGTGGGTTGGTCATCCAGCAATCGTTTTCCGGTATCCAGGTCCCACAGCCGCCAGTGCAGGGTATCGGTGCTACCCGTAAACGTAATGGCATAACGGTGACCGGTGAGCTGCTGGGGATCGGCCACAATGGGTATGACATTGGTCACTCTCCCGATTTCTTTCTCCACAGCCAGCGTATCTCCCTGAACTGTATGGGGCTTCCAGGCAACTATCGGTACAGTTATGCTCCGGACTATACTGCGGTGGTCAAAATGAACGAAAAGGTTCAGCGTAACCGAATCTCCAACCGGTGGTGCATTCAACGGAAATGCTTGCGGTATGGAAGCCCGTTCACCCGCTTCAACTCGCCCAAGCTCAACCGTGTACCCCGTTTCTTTATTTTCATAATACTCCACCCGGCACGATTCAATCGGGTTTACCGGATCGGTGTTTACTACATCCACCACAAAATGCACACGCTCTCCGGGATTTATCTTTTCGTCCTGTTTACCATTCTCCCAGACGATACGAAAATTTTCAACTTTGGGCACCGGACGCAGCGAGATGAAATTTTTTATCCGGGGGAATTTCATACTCTGACCATTCTGATACACAACAAAATCTCCCATAACCGGATATTGGCGGTTTTCTACAATTGTTTGATTGGCCCACAGGTTATCCCCGGCTTCGTCATCCCCATGCATCCCATCATCGAAAAGTGGCAATTCGAAATCCGGTTCGCTTCCTTCTACGGCAGAGAAAATCATCCGGCAACTCTCGATGGTTGTATTGGGCGCAAATCGTGTTCGTCCTTCGATTCGATAATGGCGTGCATCTGCCACCTCCGCACGGATACTTACCGAAGGAAGCAGGTGGGAACGGCGGAAGTTTTTCCGAATGGAGCGCACATTTTCTTTTAACTGAGCCAGGGAACCCAACCGATCGCCGGTGCTATCGATGCCACCCACTACGGCTACAATCACTTCCTGCGAATCACCCGGTTGAATGGCAAACGGACCGGTCGAGAGCATCATCTGCCGGTCCAATCCCGGAGGAAAGTTATCTCCCATTCCATCCAGGTCTCCGCTACCGGTCAGGGGATCGCCGGAGAGCGGGAAAAAGGTCGGTTCTCCGCGGTGGGGTCCACTCCCTACCCGATAGGGTTCCCACTCGTTCCAATCATAACTGGGTCGATATCCTAACAAACTGTGATAGATGAGTATGCTTAATTTATAATTGTAAAGAAGCGGAGGTCCCGGGATATTGATAGACCACAGGTACACAAAAGAAGTAGGGGACATATTTTTGAATCCAGCTATTCGATGGAATTGCCAGTAAGCACTGTCGGATGGTGAAACAATCCGCGGTCCCTGCAGAAGCACATATCCCATTGCTGCAGGGGGTAAGCCATGCTTCCAGTATTCATCATCGATGTTAAAGGCATTATATGCATAAGCCAGAGAAAGGGTGGTGTCGCATCCAACAAAATCGTCGCCCAAATATCCCACATCCGGGTCCGACCAGATCCCCAGATAAGTGGAATCCATGAAATAATTCCCTTTGTTAATCAGCAGAAAACGCCGAAAGGTAGCCTGACGGAATGGGAAAATCGTGTTCCGGTATGCCCAGATGGTGATCTGTAATTCCAGACCAACAGGTTTGGAACCAAATATATTGACGCCATAATTCTCGGTAGCTCCTATATCGTTTCCCACCAACCAGATCACCTGATCGGCGTTGAGTAGTCCCGGCTCATCTGTTCCCGCATCGTACACTCCGTTTCCGTTACGGTCGTAATAAGGTGCTCCCCATTCACCCGGCCATTCGTTCCAGTCCTGCTCATACTGCTGACGCACCTGTTCCACCTGCTCTTCGGATACCTCTTCGGGAGTTGTCAGGAATAATTCAGCAGCATCCCGACGTAATTCATCGTAGCTCATGGTTTCCCAATCCCGCCGGATGCGGTACACCCGTACTCTCGAATCGTTGGGGTCCTGGGGAATGCCACCCGGTAGCAAACGACCCGGTGCAAGAGCCGATTGATATTTGATTCCCCCTATCCGAATGGACATAGCCGAATCGTTCACCGTGGTTCCCCACAGAATTCCTTCCGCATATCCCACTTGAGCCACTCCACGTGGGTAAATAATTCCCTGATTTCCCAGCGGATCCGGTCCAATAGCTCCATCATAGCTGACCCATCCGGTCATGTTGTTGACGTTGTACAGGGTATATTCTTTTATTATTGAACTTACCGGACGTGGTAAATCCCGAAATAGATCTGGCTTCTGAGCCCATAACGCCCACGCGTGGAATAGTATCAGAGCAGCAATTATTCCAAACAGTGTTCTACTCATTATCCCATTTTTTTAATAATTCCATTGGTATAATTGTCTTATTTTTTATTACATCATCTTTTTTTCATCGCTTTTGTATCGAAATCTCTTTCACTCTCCTCAGAAATATTCCGGATGACATTGATTTTCCGGTATCGCTCTATCCAACCCGGTTCAGATAGTGTTTTCTGAGAACACCGAACGATTAATGCCTCATTCCAATCTATCCGAAAGGGTATGTGCACGTCATTCTATTATGGATATTTCTAGACCACATGCATATTTCTAATATTGTTTTGAATCCGGTGGATTATTGTATGCGAAGATATTTAATGAACCGGATCAACAACGAGATTTTTCTGGAGCCCTAACCATGGTTTTTGTTTTTCCTGTTCTTGCTTTTAGCGAATTAACACCATTTTACGGATTTTGATAAAATCACCAGCGGTTAAGCGATAAAAATATAACCCGCTTCCCAAAGGATGGTCGGCATCGTTTCGGCCATTCCATACCACTTTATGTTCACCGGCGGGTAGCGGAGCATCCACGAGTGTGCGGACCTTTTGACCCAGAACATTGAAAATTTCCAGTTTCACGTGTACCGGTGTAGCGAGCTGAAAACGTAATGTGGTTGTAGGATTAAATGGGTTGGGATAATTCTGGTACAACTCGAACGACCTCACACTGTTTACCAGTCCCAGTGCTGCTCGAAGTGAATCGGTATGAACGAGCAGACTATCGCCGGGATAGTTTCTTTTGGTTAAGATGAATCGAATAATTGTGCCCGTTTCAGGCAGGGTATTGTTTCCGGAATAATCGCAGAAAATAATGCGAGCCAATACCTCCCGGGTATGTTCCCACCAATCGTAAGTTAAAGCACCGCTTAGGACATCATTTTCAAATATCTGATAGGTTCCCAATGAATCGTTGGGAACCCGCAGATAAATCCAATCCGTTGCGGGGAGTCCCGAAAAGGGGTCGGTATAATCGAAATTGAATCCATTCGGTCCGGTCTGTGAATTACCGGAATACCCTCCGGTAATGCATCGCACATCGTCGCCAGGATCGTCGAAAGTACCGAGCCCCACGTCCCATGCTTCAAATGGTACCTGTGCGTAGGTATGATCACTGTACCACCAGAGATAAATTCCTCCCGCATTGGTGAAACGGATTTCAAAATCATGATCCCGCGCATTGTGCAAACTGCGTAGGAGGCGTTCCAGTTCTCCATTCCCACCACCGGCGCTGAGCATGAAAGGGTTCAAGTCAGTAGAGGCGCTGGGATCGTGCCAGACGTTATTACCCTGGAAGGGAGCTCCTGCTTCATCCCACTCTTCCGGCGGTAAGGGACCCAATCGATTGGCTACCTGTACAATAGCCTTCAGCGATGGCGGTGGATAGGTGATTTTCCACTCAATACCATCCACTACCGGCATATCTTCCTGAAAATCGTGTGCCGGTGCTTGACTGGAAAGTTTACATTCTCCGGTGGTCATATCATACAGATTCCAGACCAGAGCATCCTGATATTGACTCACGTATTTTGAGAAAGTGATCAGATAATCGTGTCCGGTTAATTGCTCGGGATCCACCAGAATGGGGCGGATGTTATAGGTAACTCCACGAATGGATTCCACCGGTAACGGTTGCTGCCATTGATTCCCGGGTAACCATTGATTGGTGGGAAGTTGCATGGGATAGTAAAAAGTTCCGAAATTACAATCTAATCTTACCTCCAGAGTTGTGGTGTTTTCCACCCGCGAAGCCCGATGTACAACATAAGCGCGATCGTCATGGAGGAGTCCTCCGGGCAACACGTACAACCCTTCCGGGGCATTCTCTACGTCATTATCTTGCAACTGAAGATAGTGAATGTAATGAGTGTAGCTGGAATTTAGAATGTCGAAGGCAATGTGCACTTTTTCTCCTGCCTCGATAGCATGGTTCTGCGGACCATTCTCCCAAACAATCCGTGGATTCTTTAGTCCTGGAGCAGGACTAAGCGGAACCCCTACTAAGGCATTGTGATATTGATGAGTGATTCCATTTTGAACAAACTCCATTGCGGCATAACCAAAGTGATTTCGATTTTGGATTGTCTGGTAATTTCCCCAGATACCATCCCCGGCCAGTTCATCCTGGTGGTTCCCATCATCATAAAGTGGAAAGTTAAGCCATATATTACCATTTTCCATAAATGTTAACATACATTCGGTCGTACCGGGATAATCGCGTAAATCCGCTTGAACAGTGAATTCGGTGAGATATGGCCCGGAGAGGGATGTGAAATGCATACGCGGTCGGATATATAGGCTATCTTTCCAGTCTAAAATTTGAGTTGCATATTGACGTAATAACTGTACCGCTGAAAGGTGGTTCCCATAAGGATCGATAGCACCGATTACAGCGATTACCACTTCCTGGGTATCGCCCGGTTGCATGGAAAAAGGGCCAATGCTCATTACCATCTGACGGTCGCCCGGTGCAAAGTTGTTTCCGCTCCCATCCACATCACCAATTCCCTGATAGGGGTCACCGTTTAGCGGGAATAGGGTGGGCCGACCGGCAAATACACCGCTCCCGTGCACATAGGGGTGATGCACTCCGATATCCGCAATGGGCCAGAATCCTTGCAGCCAGTTGTACCAGCTAAGCGTCCCATTGTAGTGCCCCAGCTGTGGTTCCGGAATAGCTTCGTTCCGGGAACGATACCCAAAAGAATGAACCGGTAAATTGCGATAGTTGAGAACCCGACGAAAGTTGAAGTATGCAGTATCTCCGGGAGAGGGGACAATAGGTCCCTGCACCAGTAAATATCCTACTGCCGCCGGTGGTAGCCCTGCACTATTAAACACAGAATCATAGGCAGTGGCATTGTACCCGTATGCCAGTCCCAGTGTGGAATCGCAGCCAACCAGATCGTCGTTTCCATTTCCAATCTGCACATCGGCCCAGATGGCCAGATACATGGAGTCGATGGAAAATCCGGATTTGTTGATGAGCCGATATTTCCGGAAAGAAGTACCTGCTAAAAAAGGTTCAGCACGGTTATAGCCAAACACAGTGATCTGAGTCTCCAGTCCCATGGGAGGAGAACCATAGAAACGAGAAGTTACCGCCGGATTCTGGTCATTGGTTACCAACCAGAGGGTTTGTGTTTCGTCCAGGAACTGGGCTTCATCAGCCCCGGACTCATAGTGATTGGTAAAGTTGTGATCGATGTATGGTGCACCTACCTTACCCGGCCACCGTTTTTTGTGTAACGAATACAAATCCCTCAACTGGTGAAGCTGGGATGCACTCAGCTCTCCCGGTTCCCGATTTAGCAATTCAGCTCCATCCATTCTTAATGTATCGACCGAGTATAAATACTGTTCATTTGCTATCCGATAAATGCGCACCCGAGAATCGTCCACACTCCGGGGGGTCCCGTCCGGGTTTATCCAACCCGGTACGGTGCTGGTGCGATAAGTTTGTCCTCCCACACGCAATGCAGGACTCATTCCATCCCGGACGTATCCACCCCATACCAGTCCGTCCCGAAAAACCACCGGTGCTGTGAATCGCGGAAAATAGATTCCTGCTTCTCCGGAATAAGGATTTTTACCGGACAAACCGTTCCAGTCTATCCATCCGGAGATATTGTTGGCATTCCACATTAAGTGCTGGCGAAATAAGGAGTTATCCCAATTCAAATCCTGACCCCGTACGAAATGGGGAAGAAATAATACAAAAAGAAGAATCGTTAAATATCTCATAAAACCTCCCAATTTTTTGAGACATTTTATAGTATTGCTTAATCTCCTTTTTATCTTCTGTAAACCGCCATTTAAACAGATTGGATTCTTTCTGCAGTACCAGTGTTTTTCCGAAAGAACATGTGCTCAGAGAGAATCACGATTCGGTTCCGAAATTTCTGGAGGTGGCAGTAAATCGTTCGTATTCGCCAGATTGGGAATGAAAGCGCAAGGTTTCAGAGTAAAAATCAGATTTCAACCAATGAACCATCTACTCCTTAACCAGAAGAAAAATTACAAAAAGAATGCCAGAAATCATACGCAATTATTGTATCTTGTTGAATATCCGTACGTTATGTTGCTCGCTATTTTTAATCTCAATTATATGCCGGAAAAATATTTCCCACCATT
>CAZBWV010000092.1:0-10255 GCA_964495805.1 uncultured Calditrichaceae bacterium | reverse complement strand
GCGTGGTTGTTCTGTGCCGTAGGCCAGGGCGTTGACCATGCTATGTTTCTAATTACAAAACGATTTGAAAATTCACCCGGAATTCCTAAATTAATTCATCGGTTCGAAGGGTGGTCGGCTAACCAATTTGTATGGGAGATGATATTTCCGAATGGCTGCGCAAGAGAAAGTGAACGGTGAAACGGAACATTCCGGAACGGGAATAAAGATTGAAGGTCCCTCCCGCCGGGAAGCCCCGCGCATGTTCGACCGCATTGCCCGGCGCTACGACCTGCTCAATCGCTTGCTCTCCCTGCGGCAGGATGTTCGCTGGCGCAAACGCATGGCACGTGAGCTCCCACCCTACGACGATCTGATGGTGCTGGACCTTGCCACCGGAACAGCCGATGTGCTGCTTACCCTGAAGAAGAAGTGTCCCCGGGTGCGCTGCTGCATGGGCATCGATCCCGCCCGGAAAATGCTGGAAATTGGCCGGGAGAAAATTCGCGCTCGCGGCTGGGAAGACCACATTATGCTCCTTCCCGCCGATGCCATGTACCTGCCCTTCCGAAACGAATGGTTCGATGTGGTGACCATCGCCTTTGGCATTCGTAACGTGCCGGATGTACTGGCCGGGCTGCGCGAGATGCATCGTGTGCTCCGTCCCGGCGGACGTGCGCTGATCCTGGAATTCTCCCTTCCCCGCCCCACCTGGTTCCGAAACCTCTACCTGTTCTATTTCCGCAATGTGCTACCAAAAATCGGGGGAATAATCTCCGGGGATAACTACGCCTATCAGTATCTCAACAAAACCGTGGAGACTTTTCCCTATGGCGAAGAGTTTACAGCGCTAATGGCACAGGCGGGATTTATCAATCTGCGGCACATTGAAATGACTTTTGGAATTGCCACCCTGTATGTGGGGGAAAAATAATGTGCAGAAAGACACGCAAAGGCAGTTAATCGGAAATCCAATTGCAACACTGTAATGGAGCCAATGGAAGATCACATTGCCTTGCAGCACCAAATTGAAGAGGCGATCGGCAAACTGGTTCGCCGCAAGAAGTTACAGAGCAACGGAGCCACTGACAGGTTTCCCCTTCGGGTGGAAGTGCCCGTCCGGCGCTGCCAGCCGCTTGCCTGGTTAAATTGCCAGAAGCCATTTCCCCGCATCTACTGGCGGGATCGCAAAAAGGAGCTGGAAATTGCCGCGGTGGGAGCGGTGCAACAGCATTCCGGCGAATCGATTTCCGACTTTCGGGAAACGACCCGACCGATAGAAGAGTTGTTAAATCGTGCGCCGGAAACCATGCGATTTTACGGCGGACTGCGTTTCGACGTACGCTTACCGGCGGATGAGACCTGGCAGCGGTTCGGGAGTTTTCTGTTTGTGCTTCCCCGCTTCGAACTTATTTCCGGGGAAGGAGAACCCCGGCTGGCTTACAATTTTATTTACCGGACGTCGGATGATCCGGAAATACCACTGAAGGAATTCCGCCGGGAATGGACTTCCCTCATCTGGGAGGAAAAGCAGCCGGAGGAACAGCCGAACAACCGCCTGAATGAAGCCGAAGTCCCCGAACGCCCGGATTGGGAAGCAGCGGTTTCCCGGGCACTTCAGTTAATGCGCCGCTCTTCGCCGGAAAAAGTGGTTTTAGCGCGCAAGAAGCTGTTCCGTGCTCCGCTTCCTTTTTCGCCATTGTGGTTTTTGCAACGCCTGCACCACAACACTGCCAACGCTTTTCTGTTTTTGTTTCAGTTAGATGCCGAAACTGCGTTTCTTGGTGCCACGCCGGAACGTCTGTTTCGTAAATCCCACGACATGATCGAAAGCGATGCGCTGGCCAGCACCCGTCCCCGCGGGGCTACCCCGGACGAAGACCTGCGGCTGGAACAGGAGCTGCTTACCAGCACCAAAGAGCTTACCGAACACCGCTGGGTGAGTCACATGATTGAAACCACTCTGAAGCCGTTGTGCGAACATCTGGATATCCCGTTACGCGAAACGGTGCTCAAACTGGCAACCGTGCAGCACATTTACACTCTGTTTCGCGGGGAGTTGAAAGATGGGGTTGGTGTGGGAGAATTGCTTCAGGGGCTTCATCCAACCCCGGCGGTAGCGGGAATTCCCCGGCAGGCGGCCATGCAGGTCATTGCCGAATTGGAGGGATTCGACCGGGGCTGGTATGCCGGGCCGGTGGGGTGGATTAGCCGATATTCCGCGGAATTTGCCGTGGCGATCCGTTCGGCGCTCATTTCCGGCAACATCCTCACCCTGTTTGCCGGAGCTGGCATTGTGGAAGGCTCCGTACCCGCGCAGGAGTGGCAGGAAACGGAAAGCAAATTCCTTAATTTCACCCGACTGCTTCGCGGATGAATGAAAATAAATCTTCTCTCATTCTATCCGTTCATTCCGTTTAAAAAGTATGCTCCACCCGTTTCAGTACGGAAATGTTTGCCAACCCTTCGCAAAAGGAGGCAATGGGGCACATCGTCAGAACATCGGGAGAAGCCTGCCTATCCCGCCCTCTCTCCCCAAAACCGACACGATTGACGCAAAATTCGGTAAAAAACCACTGACCGTCTCACTACCGGTAGCGAATCCATTTTAAAATTTCCGGCAGAGTGGGGCGTTTACCGTACATCAAAATCCCAACCCGATAGATTCGTGCCGATATCCAGGTGATTCCCAGAATCGCCAGCACATTTACCAGGATGCTAAAAAGAATTTCGTAAAAAGGCGGTGCGATGAGCATAATCCGCATGAACATGACCATCGGGGTAAAAAAGGGCAAATAGGAGAAAACCTGAGCCAGAGTGCTGGAGGGGTCCTTTACCACAGAAAAGCTGATAATGAACGGAATGATGACAAACATGGTGACCGGTGTGGAAAGAGACTGGGCATCCTGCATATCCGAACACATGGAGCCCACCGCTGCATACAGAGTGGAGAAGGTGAAAAAGCCAATCACAAAAAAGATGATGAAATAGACCAGCACCTGCGGAGAGATGCTGACAAATTCCAGGACGGCAGGCATATGCATACTGGCAAATACGAAAGCGACGATAGCCATCACCACCCACAGGGCATATTGCACCAGTCCCACCAATCCCACACCAAATAGTTTGCCCACCATCAACTGAAACGAATTGGCGGAGGAGAGCAGAACTTCCACGATGCGAGAGGTTTTTTCTTCAATAACGCTGCGCAAGATGTTGGTGCCGTACATCAAAATGGTCATGTAAAGCATGAGCAAAAACGTGAGAGCGGTAAAATATTCCTGATCGAAACCGCTCTTTTTCTCCTTGCCCTTAACCACTTTAATGGTTTCCAGGTTCACTTTCTGGATGAGCTTTTTGATCACCGCCGGGTCCACTCCGGCCTGTTTCAAACGAAAATCGTTCACGATTTCGCTCATTCCGCTACGCAATCGGTTGATCAAATCGTAATCGCTGACGCTTTTGGCCAGGTAGCGCACTTTGCCTGCCTGAAACAGGTTTTCGGGAATAATGAGCACGCCGTCTATTTTCTCCTGCTCAATGTCGTTGCGAAAGGCTTCCCGACGGGCTTCATATTGTTGTGGTTCCACGGGATTGAAAACAAATCGCGGTTGCCCGTTCTTTAACGTATCGTTAAACACGTTCTGGAGTTCCGGGAAGACCTGACCGGTGTAATCCACCACCTGAATCACCAGTGGTTTTTCGCTTTGCAGACTCATGAAATAAGCCGGTCCGAAACTGATGCCGATGATAAAAAAGGGTCCCAGAATGGTGGCGATGATGAATCCCCTGGTCAGAACCTTTGTGGTAAATTCCCGTTTTATGATTTTCAGAATTTTCTTCATTGGGCACCTCCGACAATTTCGATGAAGATATCGTTTAGCGAAGTTTCCGCTGCTTCGAACCGTTTCACTTCGATGGGATGGTTGGCCAGCTCCCGGAACAGCATCTGTGGGGAGGCTGTATCGGTTAATCGCACTTCCATGTAGTTTCCGTAATCGTTCACTGTTTTTACGTAGGGGAGTTCCCGGATGAATGCACCGTCGCCGGAATATTCCAGAAGCACGGAATTGTGGCTGTATTTGCGTTTCACTTCTTCCAGAGGTCCGTGCAAGACTACCCTGCCGCGATTAATCAGGCATATTTCGTCGCAGAGTTTTTCCGCCTGATCCATCAAATGGGTGGAAAGGATGATGGTCCTTCCCTTCTGTTTCATTTCCCGCAGAATGTCGATTAAAAATTTTGTGTTGATGGGGTCCAGTCCGGAGAAGGGTTCATCCACAATAATCAGGTCCGGTTCGTGTAAAATGGTGCCAATAAACTGCACCTTTTGCTGCATTCCCTTGGAAAGGTCCTGAATTTTGTTGTTCGCCCATTTCAACAGCTCAAAACGCTCCAGCCATTCCAGGGCACGGGAACGTGCCTCCTGAGTGGAGAGTCCTTTCATTTCCCCTAAAAATTGCAGGTGTGGTAAAAGCTTCATCTTCGGGTACAGGCCACGCTCTTCCGGGAGGTAACCGATACGGTCTTTCAGTTCATCGGTAAAGGGTTGCCCAAACAGCTGGATGCGCCCCTCATCCGGAATGATGATGTTCATAATCATGCGCATGGTGGTTGTTTTGCCTGCCCCGTTAGGTCCCAGTAGTCCGAACATCCGCCCCTCTTCAATTGCAAAGCTTACTCCATCCACCGCACGAAATTCGTCGTAGGACTTGGAGATATTCTGCACGCTGATAATTTCCATAAGGCTCCTTTCCTGTTTCAATCATTTTACCGTTACCGATACTACCCGGGAAAACCAAAATAATTTAATCACAATATTGGATCAGATACAAGGAGAGAGGTTTTTCGATGGGATTGGGGAAATCATTTTATTCGGGGGAATCCGAACATGAGCACCTGACCGACGGTTTTTCCCGGAATCGGACCGATCGACACCATCCAGCGGTCAACCACAGGATGCCCAATCACCCGAAAATTTCCGTCATCACCCAACAGAGGGGGAAGAGTGATTTGTAACCGCTGGAAGAAATTGCAGCAAAACAGCACATTCTGGGGGAAGCGTTTACGGCACCGGCAGCAAACCAATTCACCGGAAATATTTCGGTAAAAAGCGAATTTACGAAAGACTCATTGGGGTTGGTGGCAAGCACTTCCGAACAGGGCGATTTTCTTGCTCCGATTTGTTCATTCTCATCGGCTTGATTATTTTCCCCGGGCAAACTGCTGCAAGGCTTCACCGTCCAGCCGAAAGGTGGTCCATTCCCTCAGCGGTCGGGCACCAATGGAACGGTAGAACCGAATTGCCGGTTCGTTCCAATCCAGCACAGCCCATTCCATGCGACCACATTCGTGCTTCAGGGCAATTCCGGCCAGTTCTTTCAGCAAAGCGGTGCCAACACCCCGCCCGCGAAATTCCGGTAACACGAACAAATCTTCCAGGTACAGGGTGGGACGTGCCAGAAACGTGGAAAAGGTAAAGAAGTACAGGGCAAATCCTACCGTCTGAACCTGCGACTCCTGAACCCACTCCGCCATTAAAGCGTGAAAATACGGCTGGTTCTCAAAGCCAAAACGCAAAAAATCGGCTTCGGTGCCGGTAACCTGATGGGTTAATTTTTCGTACTCAGCCAGTTTTTCCACCAGCCGAAAAATGGAAGGAACATCTTCGCGATTGGCTACGCGGATGCGAATTTTTCCGTTCATTGGCGAATCAGGGTTTTCTGAGTGGTATCGTGTTCCTGTTTTTCATTTTAAATTTATGGTCCTCTGTCAAACGTCCGTCACTGTCCCGCCACCGGTGCCATGAATACCCGCACCAGCCACAGGCTGAGATCCGGGATATAGGTAATCAGTACCAGGGCAATGAGCAGAATAATCAGAAACGGAATTGCTGCGGTATAAAGTTTGACGATAGGTTTATTGAAGCGAAAGCTGGCGATGAACAGATTCATGCCCACCGGGGGAGTGGAATAGCCGATTCCCAGGTTGGCCAGGAAGATGATGCCCAGGTGAACCGGATCCACGCCAAAGTTGGTGGCAATGGGGATAATCAGCGGGACCACCACCATGATGGCGGAAAAGATATCCATTAACGCCCCCACAATGAGCAAAAAGATATTCAGAGTAACCAGGAACAACGCTTTGCTGGTGATGAAATTCTTCATGAAATTAAGGATTTGCATGGGAATTTCGGCATCAATCATGTAATTGGCCAGTCCCAGTGCAGCGCCTAAAATAACCAGAATCCCACCCACCAGAACCATGCTCTCGCGCATAACCCTGGGCAAATCGGTTTTTATTTTGATATCCCGATAGATGAATACTTCCACCACAAACACGTAAAAAGCGGTGACGGCGGCTGCTTCAGTGGCGGTAAAGAAGCCGCCGTAAATACCACCCAGAATAATGATGGGCAGGGGAATTTCCCACACGGCTTCGCGGGTCGCCTGCCAGGCATTACGCCAGGAAAACGGTGTGGTGGGCAATTTCATATCTTTGACAAAAAATACGCTGTAAGCGGAGAGCAGCACCACCATCAGAATTCCGGGAATGACCCCGGCCAGGAACAGGCGATCGATGTTGACACCGCTAACCAGGCCGTATAGAATGATGGGCAAACTGGGGGGGAAAAGCAGTCCTAAATTCCCCGAAGCGGTGAGCATCCCCAGGGAAAATTTTTCCGGATACTTCTCTTTCAGCAGCACCGGGTAAAGTAAGCCACCCAGCGCAATGATGGTGACTCCGGAGGCACCGGTAAAAGCGGTGAACACAGCACAGGAAACCAGCGTTACCACTGCCAGTCCACCGGGCATCCAGCCGAAAAATGCGCGGGAAAAGTTAACCAATCGTTTTGGTGTATTGCTCTCTGCCAGCAGGTAACCCGCAAATGTGAACAGGGGAATTGCCAGCAGAATGGGCGTATTCGCCAGCCGGTACAGTTCCACAATCACCGCAGAGGAGTCAATTTCGGCAAAGTGAAATGCAATCAGGGCAATGGCACTGATGATGGCGAACAGCGGTGTCCCAAACAGTGCCAGAAGGAGCAGAATTAGTCCGATGATAATGGTGGTCATGACGTCTCATTCTCCGTTGATGACACGGTTTGTCGGGCCCGGGAAGAAGTGAGTAATTCCACAATTTTCAGGAAGAAGCGAAAGCCGATCAGGGCAAATCCCACCGGGATAATCAGCTGAAAGTACCAGGCAGGGATGTTTTTAAACAGAATGGTTCCGGCTTCTTTTTCGTAACTTAAAAATACATATCCGGCTTTGGTAAGCACGGCACAGATGATCAAAGTTACCAGATAAACCCCGACCCGGATGTAGGGAATCCAGGCGGGTTTTACCACACGGGTTAAAATATCGATGTTAATATGCTTCTCTTCGCGGGTGGCAATGGAGGCACCGATGAATCCCACCCACAACACCAGATGGCGCAAAAAAATATCGCCCCACAGAATTCCCGTGTCAAAAAAGTTTCGCAGCACCACCTGCAGAAAAGCCATAAACACCATCACACCTAACAGGAGAATAATGGCGACGTTTTCCACCGCAAAAATTCCCGCATCGATTTTACGAATGATTTTTTGCATGGCTTCTCCTATCTCTTTCCCGACGGGAATAGCAGGTTCAATTCTCTTTTCGGAGATCCGCAGTTAAAACGGATCGCCGGACATCCCGATGGTCTTGTCTTTTCGCCGTTGCTTTACGGATATTTTTTGCTATTCCACCGTAAAGGGGATTATTTCCCTTTTTCTTCGTTCTTTTGCCTGAACTCCGCCAGGGCGTTTTCCACCCGGTCCAGCAGTTCCTGGCTATAAAGCTTCCCCACCAGACTCTGCCGGGCTTTTTTACCCGCCGCTTCAAATTCCGGATAATTACTCTCCGGTACGTGCACAACCTGGATGCCGTTTTGCTTCATTAATTCAATGGATTTGGCGTTGTCCTGGCGGCTCAGTTGAACCAGCTTGCGCATATACTCTCGACCTTTATCGCGCAAAATCTGCTGATATTCCGGTGGCAGTTTCTTAAATTTTTTCATGGAAATAAGCACTGCACCGGAGGCATCGGCCAGGGGCAGGTCCATCATATATTTGACCCGGGTGTACCACTGCAGGGACACGCACGCCAGCGGTGAGGTGTACACAGCTTCGATTAGATTGGTCTGCAGGGAGGTCAACACATCGGTAATGCTTAACGGAATAGGACTGACTCCCAGCGCCGTAAATGTGGCTTCGGCAATGGGATCGCCTTCCCACATCCACATCTTCACCCCTTTCATATCGGACAGAGCCCGCACCGGCTTGTTGGCGAAAGCATACACAAAGCCCACTTCCGTCCAGCCAATGAGCACATATCCCACCTTCTCAAACTTGCGGGAGAAATCGTCGTACAGCATGTTGCTGATGTAATCCACTTCCTCATAATTATGAAACAGAAGGGGTGCATCCAGGATGCGAACTTCCGGAAGGATTTCGCCCAAACCCACACCGGTGAAACCGGCGCTATGGAGTTGTCCCAATCGGATTTTCCGCAGCACGTCCTTTTCGTCGCCCTGGATTCCCCCGGGATAGATTTTAAATTTCACTTCTCCGTTGGTCAGCTTCTGTACATCCTGGTTGTATTCTTCCATCACCTTCAGCCAGGTGGAGCCTTCCGGTGCCAGGGTGGCAAATTTGATTTTGTACTTTTGAGTCCAGCCCAGTTGAATGGTAAATAATACGGCAACAAAAATCAGCAGAATTTTCTTCACTTTTTTTCTCCTATTTGTTTATTCACCTTCACATACCGAAAGTGATTGAACGCGAAAGGTTGAAAAAATATCCCATCTATTTATCCGAACCGATTGCTGGTTAAAACAACTCTTCCTTTTTGGTGATGAGCTGCTGGGCTTTTTGTTTGGCGATGGCAGTGATGAGCTGGTAACCCGGTAAAATATCCATCGGTGCCTGCAGAACATGTTTTAGATATTTGTCGAAAAGGGCTTCGTCCAGAGTGGGTTGAGCATAATAGCGTGCCATGTACACGTACGCCATCAGGAACTTTTCGTTGGAGAGTTCCAGGCAGCGCTGGAAATGTTCGCGGGCTTTATCCGGATCGCCGCCAAGCATGCGTGGAAGCGAACCGTACACGCTGCCGAAAAACAGATGGGCACTGCCAAAAAAGTAACCTTCGTCCAGCTCAATCACCCGCTTCATCATGGCTTTCACTTTGCGCAGATCGAATACAGCCTGCGGATCGTCTTTGCTCAGATTAATCCATCCTGCCCAGGCAAAAGCCGTCCAGAACAGGGCGGGTACGTCTTTTTTACGGAGTCGGGTGAGTTGTTGAATAAAGGCTTCTTCTCGGGTCGGAATGCTATCCTTGAAAGCGGGAGTAAATCGGAGCAGTTCCAGCCCGTAATCCCGTGCTCGCAGGTAAAATAACTTCGCCCGACCGGGTTCCCGGTCCTCCACAAATCCCAGGCTGTAACTGGCATAACCCTGGGTGAGCATGAACAGAATATCCTGATTATGCGGGTCGGAAAGATAAAAGCCTTCCAGCAATTTCAGATCGGAGGCGATGGCTTGCTCGGCAATTTTCAGATCGGTCTCCTGGTAAATGGCATCCATTCCGCTGTAAAACAGGCCGGAAGTGGCTTTCAGAGCCATTTTCTGAATACTACAACCGCTGAAGAGGAAAATACCCGTCAATAAAATGAAAAATTTTCGCATGGGTCGTCTCATCTTTAACTATCGGAAAAATATGGGAATGGAAACGTTTTTACGCAAGCGGGAAATAAAAAATGCTTTTTTGGTCCCTGGTTTTTTCGAACATTTTTTCACGGCAAAATTCGGGAGCATCCCTCCGGGATGTGTGGTCTTTAGACAGGATGAACAGGATTTTACCGGATAAAATAAAAAACCATCAAAAAATTCTGTCTCATCCTGTAAATCCTGTCCAATAATTATTTTTTCCGAACAAACCGGAGGGAAATGAGACCCCTCGACTCCGCTAACGCTCCGCTCGGGGTGACAAAAAGCAGTCTGTCATTCCGACCGAGCCGCGACGGAGTCGAGGCGAGCGGAGGAATCTCTTGAGACCCTTCGACACCCTTTGATGTAGTACAACAGCTTGCTGTCATTCCGACTGGAGCGACGAACGGAGTGAGGAGCGGAATGGAGGAATCTCATTAAGAAAATTTTTTTAGACAGGATGAATAGGATTTTACCGGATTAACAAATAACCATCCCGCCGGGGATGGGATGAAGTTAACCCCCAATTCATTGAGGGGT